>CAVAVP010000019.1:0-29484 GCA_963592135.1 bacterium | reverse complement strand
GTATTGTTGTTAATACTCTTAGAGATGAATTTTATCTAAAAAGAGATTTTTTAATTGATTATTATCTTTCGGAGAGAATTTTAACAAATAATAAACGAACAATAAATTTTCTAAACAATTTAAGTGAAAAAGAAAAAGAATATTTAGGAGAAGAAAATTTTAAATATTTATCTATGATATATATGGAGGATAAAGCAGTTCAAGAAATCGCAGTAGAGCAAAATAAGGACATAAAAGAAGTTGGAGATGCTCTTATGGAATCTTATAAAAAGGTAAAAGAAATTGTAAAAATTAATTTTTAGATATATTATAAAAATAGAACTACAAAGATTTTTAATCTTTATAATTAATATTCCCGTTATTTTCAAATATAGAATTTATACGGGAATAATTATTTTATAAATAGGAGAAAATTATGAATGAGTTAAAAATAGGGCGTATATACAAACATTTTAAGGGTAATCATTACATAGTTGAAAATGTTGCTCTAGATAGCGAAACTAAAAGAGAAATGGTAATATATAGAAGGCTTTATGCAGATGGTGGACTTTGGGTTAGAGATAAAGAAATGTTTTTGTCCGAAGTTGACCATGTAAAATATCCAAATGTTAAGCAAAAATATAGATTTGAACTACAAGAAATAGAGGATGAAACAAAGAAATGATAGAAAAATATTGTAGCGAATGTGGATGTAAATTAGAGTTAAAGACGCTAGATAATGAAGGTATAATTCCATATTGTAAAAGGTGTAACGAATTTAAATTTCCAAAATATAGCGTTGCTGTTTCCATGATAGTTATAAATGAGGAAAATAACAAAATATTATTAATTCAACAATATAATAAGCCAATATATATTTTGGTTGCAGGTTACGTAAATATAGGTGAATCACTAGAAGAAGCATTAAAAAGAGAAATAAAAGAAGAAACGGGGATGAGTGTAGATTATAGTATATATAACAAAGCCAAGTATTTTGAGCCTTCAAATACATTAATGTGTAACTTTACCGCTTTTGTTAAAAATGATAAAGAATTTAAACCAAATAGAGAAATAGATTTGTATAGTTGGTTTAGTTTTGATGATGCTAAAACTAATATAAAAGAAAACAGTTTGGCTAAAGAATTTTTATTGTATTATTTAGATAAAAATAATGACATGTAAGTGAAAATGAATGAATTATTATTAGAAAAACATAATGGAACCTTAACTCTTACTGATGGCAAAATATCAGCTTTTTGTGATTTTACAAGTTTAATTCCAAGATTAAAAATAAATAATTTGAATGCAGAGCACATTGTAAAGGCTGCTAAATTGAAAGAGGGGTTAAATTCTGTATGTGTAGATATGACTGCAGGACTTGGAGAGGATTCTTTTTTACTTGCAGCAAGCGGCTTTAATGTTTATATGTTTGAGAGTAATAAAACAATATTTAGCCTATTAAAAGACGGATTAGATAGGGCAAAAGATAACGAGTTGTTGAAGAATGTAGCATGTAAGATAACTGCCATAAACGAAAATAGTATAGAGGGAATATCTAAAATACCTTCAGATATAGATGTAGTTTATTTAGATCCTATGTTCCCAGAAAGACAAAAGTCTAGTTTAATAAAAAAGAAATTTCAGCTTTTACAACAATTAGAAAGGCCATGTAATAATGGAGAGGAATTACTAGAGGCCGCACTTAGTGTTAATCCTAAAAAGGTTGTTATAAAGAGACCACTTAAGGCAGATTTTTTAGGGGGTAAGAAAGCATCATATCAAATAAATGGAAAAACAATAAGATATGATATAATTGTATTATGAGCAAGACAAAGAATGTTTTAATAATTTTAGTAATTTTTGTTTTAGCTATCATTATAGGCTTTGCCTTTTTATTATGCGATTTTACAAATAATACTCCAGGTTATGTGCTTAGTATGGATGAATCTTTAACAGCGAGCGATATGTTAATGGAAAAAGCAGAAGATGCTGCTAAAGAAATGGATTTAACCGGACAATACAAATACCTATTCAATGAAAAAGAAATTAATGAACTTCTTGCAACTTTAGTTAGAGATATTGACTTGAGTTTTTTAAAAATAAAGTCAATCTATTTAACCATAAATGATGAAGATAAAATATTCGCTGAAGCCCCTTATTGGATAACTTTTTATAGAAGTTGCTTAAAAGCAAGCGGTTATCTACAATATGATAATGAGAAAGTAGAATTAAGGTTATCTAATGCAACATCTGGTAATATAGAACTTCAAAGCTGGTCGTTAAAAGCAGCGTTAAGTGATAAAAATCTTGAAAAAATTACAAAATCAATTAGAAAAAATAAAGTATATTTGACAATAAAAAGAGAAAAAAAATACATCGTTGCTACAATGACTAAAGAAGAAATTTTAAGAACAATTATTGAAAACTCAAAAAGAATAGTGACAGGTGTTTTAACTACCGCAATTGTAGGTGGACTTATGAATAATACAAGTACAGAAATTATTGTAAATAAAAATGGTTTAACAGGTATTATTTTGCATACAAATCCACTTACATAAATTTTGCATTTAAAATTGATGATAAATTCTATATAGTTTGCTATAATACTCGCGATAAAAGTATTAGAGGTATTTGTATATGAATATGGATTATATTAGAAAGTTGCCACTTCCAGAAGAGATAAAAGAACAATATCCTGTTCCTAAGGAATTAGCCTTAATTAAAGCTAAAAATGACGAAGATATTAAGAAAATATTTACAGGTAAAGACAATAGATTTTTATTAATTATAGGTCCTTGTTCGGCAGACAGAGAGGATGCTGTTTTAGAATATGTTTCTAGACTTAGAAAACTTCAAGAAAAGGTTTCTGATGTTATTTACATGATACCAAGAGTTTATACAAATAAACCTAGAACAAATGGTGAAGGATATAAAGGAATGCTTCATCAACCAAATCCACAAGGTAAATCAGATATGTTAAAAGGAATTTTAACTATTCGAGATCTTCATCTAAAAGTTTTACAACAAACAGGGTTTTCTACAGCAGATGAGATGTTGTATCCAGGAAATTACCAATATTTAGATGATTTATTATCTTATGTTGCAATAGGAGCAAGGTCCGTTGAAAACCAAGAACATAGATTAGTAGCCTCTGGCATGGATGTACCAGCTGGAATGAAAAATCCTACAGCAGGTGATTTGACTGTTATGTTAAACTCTATCCATGCAGCACAAAAGAGTCACACTTTTATTTATAGGGGCTGTGAAGTTAGTACTCATGGAAATCCTCTTGCACATGCAATATTACGTGGACATGTAAACTCTAAAGGTCAATCTTTCCCTAATTATCATTATGAAGATTTGTTGAGTTTAGCAGAAGAATATGATTCAGCTCATTTTGAAAATCCAGCAGTAATAGTTGATTGTAACCATTCAAATTCAGGAAAAAAATTTGAAGAACAAATAAGAATAGCAAAAGAGGTGGTTCACTCAATGAGACATAATCCTAAGATAATGAACATTGTTAAAGGATTGATGATAGAGTCTTATCTTGTTGATGGTTCTCAAAAAGTTGAAGAATGTGTTTATGGTAAGTCTATTACTGATCCATGTTTAGGTTGGGAAAAGACTGAGCAATTAGTTATTGATTTAGCTGAAATAATTAGAGGCAAAAAAGGTTCATATTGCTAAAAAATTAACCAATTAAACTAGATTATTTTCTTATAAATTGGAGTTTACTTTTTTAAGTAATTACCCCCTAAATTTTGCCGGTTTGAAAAATTTATATAAAAATCGGTTATTGACATACTATTTTATTAATAATAAAATTAATTAAATGGGTTTACATTTGGGAGGGTTTTTATGCAAGAACATGATCATATTAAAGAAGACGCCTCAATAGAAGAGTTAAACGTTTTAATTAAGTTTATGGTTTCACATAATAAATCTCATAATGAAGAATTGGCTAGTATAGCAACAAAACTTGAAAAGGCTGGAAAAGTTAAAGAAGCTGAAAAAATTAAGACAATTGTGAAAGAATTGTCTGCAAGTAATGATAAATTAGCACAAGTAGAAAAAGATCTAGAGGGTTAATATGTGTTTATCTACAGTTTATAGGAATAAAAAAGATGAAGAATCTATATTAATGAAAAACGTTGCAAGCATTGAGTGCAACGGCGATTTAATTACGCTTATAGACTTAATGGATAGAAAACTGGAACTTAAAGGACAATTAGAAAAGGTTGGCCTAGTTGATGGGTTTGTAGTTATAAGGATTTCAGAATAATGGAAGATAAGAAAACTACAATCATAGCATTAACAGGAAAAGGTGGAGTTGGTAAAACTTCGTTATCAGCATTAATGGTAAGAATCCTTGCGGAAAAATTTCCAGATAAAAAGATTTTAGCAATTGACGCAGATCCTGCGGTTGGCTTATCTACAGCTCTTGGAACTAATGTAACTTCTACAGTTGATGATATAAGAAAATTGTTTATAAATGCCGTAGAGGGCGGTGAGACAAAAGCTGCAATTGAACTTTTAAGCGAAGCAAGATATCAATTATTTGATGCGTTGGTTGAAATTAATAATGTTTCTTTCTTGGCAATAGGAAGGCCTGAAGCAGCAGGATGTTATTGTAAAGTAAATGCTTACTTAAAAGAGGTTATTAGTCTAGTTGCTAGCAACTTTGACTATGTTGTAATAGATGGAGAAGCGGGAATAGAACAAGTAAATCGTCGTGTTATGGAAAAGGTTACACATTTGATTTTGGTTTCCGATGCTTCTAAAAAAGGGTTGCAAGTAGTGAAAACAATCTATGATGTGGCAAAAGAGTTAACTATGTTTGAAAAATCAGGTGTAATAATTAATAGAGTGCCTGATATGAGTATGATAGATAAATTAGATATAGGAAGCTTAAGCTTACTTACATGTATACCAGATGATAGCGAGATGTCATACTCGGATATGCTAGGGAATAGTATTTTTGAATTAGATAGGAATTCCAGTATCCTTCAAGGGGCAGTGCAAGCTCTTGAAAAATTGGAAATAATATAATATATTACGGAGAGACTATGAAAGATTTAAAACATCTTTACTTTTTCGAACAACTTCTTATGGATGCAAATAATGATCTTGTTCGTAAGGCACAAGAAGATGGCAGAAAGTGCGTAGGAAATATATGTTTCCAAACACCAGAGCCATTAATGGATTTGCCAGGGTTGTTTACAGTTCGTCTTCGTGCTCCTAAAACAGGTTCTATGGAAATGGGCACATATTACTTAACAAGTTTCCTATGTGAATATTCAAGAGCCTTATTAGAAAGAGCATTAGAAGGTGGTTATAGATTCCTTGACTGTATGATAGCTCCAGATGGTTGTACAATGATTAATCGTTGTGTTGAGAACATGGAACTATTAAAAACAATGGATAAAGAAGGATTCTTTTTTGAATACTTAGAGGTTCCAATGAAGGATGATGATAATGCATTAGATCTTTATGTATCACAATGTAGAACAAAGATTTTAGATGCCCTTCATACGCATTTTGGTATTGATGTATCTGATAAAACTTTAAGAGAGTCTGTTGAAAAATACAATAAGATGTGTAGAATTATTAATCAAATTGGTGATTTTAGAAAAGAAGCAAATCCAAGAATAACAGGTTATGAATTCCATATTATTTGTATGACAACATATGTTTGTCCAAAAGATTTATTATTACCATATCTTGAAGAAACATTAGAAGAATTAAAAACAAGGGAGCCAGATGATAAGTTTAAGTATCGTGCAAGAGTTGCTGTTGTAGGTTCTGAAGTTGATGACATAGATATGATTAAATTAATAGAGGAAAGTGGTGCATATGTTTGTGCAGATAGATTTTGTTACGGTTCTCTTCCTGGTAGAAAGGAAATTGAATTAAATGACAATGAGGATGTTTTAACTCAAATCTGCCGTCAATTTATGCATAATACTATGTGTCCAAGACATATGAATTCTGCAAAAATGAAGAGAAGAAAAGAATATGTTGATGAAATAGCTAAAGAATATAAAGCAGATGGTATTATTTATGAACAAATGAAGTTCTGTGACCCTTGGGCTTATGAAAGAATGACAGGTTCATATATAATGAGAGAAGAATATCATTACCCAGTACTAACAATAGATAGACCTTATGTCGTAGGAAATTCAGGTCAAATTCGTACTAGAGTTCAAGCATTCGTTGAAAGTATGGAAATTAAAAAATTACAAGGAGAAGAAAAATAATGGGAGCTAAAATCGGAAGTGAAAGATTAGGCGACCTTTATTCGAAAGGTCACGTTCGTAAACGTCGTGAATGGAGAGGCTTTAAAGATACTTTCTATGATTATGGTCGTTGGCTAAAAATCATGTGGAGACTTGTTAAGTTTATAGTAAAGCCTGCTAACATTAAAGGTATGTTTAGATATCGTTGGATGTCGCATTATTTAGCTGCTCCAATGATGATAGATAAGCACATCGTAGGATTAAGAGGAAATCATTTAAGAATCGCTCGTCAAGAGTATGACACTGTATTTATGGATGTGGCTCAACTTCTTGAAAATATCTTTAGAGCAGATAAAAATTGTGGTAACGATGTTGAGTTTTCAAAGAAAATTGTTGTTTTAGATGAAAATGAAATGTTTGCTATTATGTGTGGTTTCCCTAACTTGAAGAGTGTCTCTTGGGAAACAGCAGCTGTTTATGTTGCAGTTTTACTAGATGGTGCTTCTGTTACACATTATCTTGATGTGGTACAAGAAATGGGACTTCCAGGAGATGTTTGTCC
Source organism: bacterium (assembly GCA_963592135.1). Lineage (GTDB taxonomy): Bacteria > Bacillota > Clostridia > Christensenellales > UBA3700 > UBA3700. Next base: position 22,704 of record CAVAVP010000019.1, on the reverse strand, counting down.
TATGCCAGCTGCAGAAGCCGGATGTGTTATTGATGAAGATATGCCTATATATGGCGCTTGTGCAATTCAATGTAATACCACTTGTGATGGTTCACTTTTAAGTGGTGGTATTATGACAAGAAGATATGAAGAAAATGGTATTCCATGTTTCCAAATTGCAGCACCACTTCGTCATATGGAAGAAGGTGTTCAAGAATATGCTGCACAAGAAATTAGAAATGCAATTAAGTTTATCGAAGATAACACTGGTGAAAAGTGGGATTGGGATGCATATTTTAGAAATATCAAGAGATTCAATGAAGAAACAGCTCATAGAGTTCATTGGATGGATATTTCAAGAACTGATTATCCACAAGTTATTGGTGCAAACTTAGCATTATATTCGGAAACATCATATATGGCAGTTGCAGGTCGTGATCCATCATTCTTAAAGGCTGATAGAGAAATAACAAGACTTGCTGATGAATCATATAAGAGAAAAGATATGATAGTTCCGGAATATAGACATAGAGCTATTATATGGGGAGTTCAATCTCAATATTATACAGACTTCCTTCCATGGCTACAAAACTGCTGGGGAATTCTACCACTTGTTGATATGTTAAGTTTGGTATATGAGGATAAGCTTTCTGAAGACAACAAGGAACAAGCAATTTATGATCTTGCTAAACTATATCAAGAAATGATAATGAGAAATAGAACTCATGGTGGATATGAAGTTTTACTTAAAGACTTATGGAAGTTCTGTGATTATTACAGAGCGGATATGGTAATTTTGTGGGAACATATTTCTTGTAAAGCCCTAGATGGAATGCATGGATTATTTGAGGAACAAGCAAGAGAACATGGAATAAAATTAGTATGGGTTAACCATGACTTAATGGATCCGCGTGTTGTTCCAAGACAAAATATAAGAGACGATGTAAATCGTTATATGAGATCAGTATTAAGAGAAGAGCCTCTTGATTCATCTCTAGAAGTCATAGATGACGTTAAATCATGGTAATATAAAAGGAGATTAAATATATGAAGTATTTTGGTGGTTGTGATTCAGGTTCAACATACACAAAATGTGTAATTTTAGATGAAACTGGTAAAATGGTTTCAGATGTAACTGTTAGAAGTAAAATTAATTCTGTCGTATCTTGTCAAGAAGCTTTAGATGAAGCTATTAAGAAAGTCCCAGGATTAGAAAAAGCAGAAAATCTTGCATATTTAGTAGGAACAGGCTATGGAAGAAATAAAGTTCCTTTTGCTGATGAAAATATTTCTGAAATTTCTTGTCACGCAATGGGAGTACATGTAGCAGATCCTTCAGTTAAGGCTATTATAGATATTGGCGGTCAAGATGTTAAAGGTATTGCTGTAGATAAAGATGGTACAGTTTTAAACTTTGCCATGAACGATAAATGTGCAGCTGGTACAGGTAGATTCTTTGAAGCTATGGCTAGAGCATTTGAAATGGATATTTCAGATTTCTCAAAGCTTTCACTAAAAGCAAAGAATGTTATACCTATTACAGCTCAATGTACAGTTTTCGCAGAATCTGAAGTTATATCATTAGTAGGAGAAGGAAAACCTACAGACGAAATTGCTGCTGGTATTGAATTATCTGTTGCTAAGCGTTGTTTCGTTATGGCAAAGAAGGCAGGAGCTACAGATAGTATTACATTAACTGGTGGTTGTGCAAAAAATGATGGCTTAAAAGAAGCTATTGAAAAAGTTTTACATATAAAGGTTATCAACCTTCCTATCGATCCTCAATTAATGGGAGCTTTAGGTGCAGCAGAGTTTGCACGTCAAAAGGGATTAGCAAAAGGAGTTTAATATTTATGGAATGGTGGGCAATTTTACTTATAGTATTAGGCTCAATAGTGGGTTTAGCTTTATTACTATTTATCTTAACTTTCTTAGTTTACATGTTTAATTTAGACATGAAAATGATGACTTTATTAAAGCCACTATTTACTAAGATATACGATAAGAGAAAGAGAAACAGAAAAATTTAAAAATTAAAATAAAAGTATTAGCCAGCTGCCTTTGTATGGGGCAACTGGCCTTTATTGTATAAGGAGTTTATTATGGAGGAGTTAGGGCAAAAGAAAACCTCGTGGACAGGATCCCTTGGATTCATCTTAGCCGCAGCAGGAAGTGCTGTAGGCCTTGGAAATATTTGGAGATTTCCGTATCTTGCCGCACAAGATGGTGGTGGATTATTTGTTATAATTTATTTTTTACTAGTATTTACATTTGGTTCAGTGTTATTAACTACTGATATCGTAATTGGGAGAAAAACAGGGAAACATGCTTTACAAGCTTATGGAGCAGTTCATCCTAAATGGAAATTCTTAGGAATATTGTCATTTATAGTTCCATCAATTATTTTGCCTTACTATATCTTAATTGGTGGTTGGGTTACAAAATATATGGGAACATATGTCATTGGACAAGGAGCTGCCGCAGCTGCAGATGGATATTTTACTAGTTTTATAACGGACCCTGCGCTTCCTGTTGTATTTATGATAGTATATTTGCTAATAACAGCGGTTGTTATTTATTTTGGTGTAGAAAAGGGTATTGAAAAATTCTCTAAATACATAATGCCAGCGTTATTTGTATTGATTTTAGGATTAGGTATCTATTCTTTAACAATAAAGGGGGAACATGGTACAGGTATCGATGGATTAAAAGTTTATTTAATACCAAATTTTGAGGGAGTAACATTCTCTAAATTTCTAAGTACCGTAATGGATGCTTTAAGTCAGATTTTCTTCTCACTATCTGTTGCTATGGGTATTATGATTTCATATGGATCATATGTTAAGAAAGAAATAAATCTTAATAAATCTATAGCACGAATTGAAATTTTTGATACACTGGTTGCATTCCTTGCAGGGTTAATGATTATTCCAGCTATTTACGCTATCTCAGGTGCAGAAGGTATGACAGCAGGTCCAGGGTTAATATTCGTAGCTTTGCCTAAAATCTTTAGCACTATGGGCGTTGCTGGGCAAGTGTTTGGAGCATTATTCTTCATAATGGTTGAATTTGCCGCACTTACATCAAGTGTTTCTATTATGGAGCCAATTGTCGGAAGCTGTATGGAATGGTTTCATATGTCAAGAAAGAAAGTTGTTGTTATAATTACAGCCATTGCAGGAATTATGGGTACAATAGTTTGCTTTGGGTACAGTTTCTTCTATTTTGAGGTTACTCTTCCAAATGGGTCAACTGGACAATTACTAGATATCTTTGACTATATATCTAATAATGTATTAATGCCAATTGTTGCGTTCTTAACTTGTATCTTAATAGGTTGGGTTGTTGAACCAAAATGGGCTATTGAAGAGCTTGAATATGGAGGTTTAGTTTATAGAAAGAAGCATATGTATACTGTTATGATTAAGTATATCATTCCAATATTATTAGTGCTTCTATTTTTAAATGCAACAGGTGTATTCTCAGCAATAGGAAAATAATTGTAGTTATGAATTTTCAACGTGCAGACCATAGAGTTCCACTAATAGAGGATTTTTACAATCATTTTAATGAAGATATTAGGCTTCAAAGAAGGCATGGTCAGGTTGAATTTCAAACTAACATGAAATACATTCATGATATTTTAAATGAAGACAGAAATAAGCGCATACTTGATATAGGTGCAGGAACAGGTGCTTATTCTGTCTTTTTAGATAATGAGGGGTATAGAGTTGATGCAATTGAACTTGTACCCCATAATATAGAAATTTTAAAAAGCAAAAAAAGTAATGTTAATATTCAGCAAGGAAATGCATTAGATTTAAGTAGATACGAATCAAATAAATTTGATTTAGTATTATTATTCGGTCCAATGTATCACCTTTTAAAAGAAGGGGAAAAAATACAAGCTTTAAGTGAAGCAAAAAGAGTTTGTAAAGATGATGGTTATATTCTAGTTAGTTATTATATGAATGATTATGCCATTTTGACATATGGGTTTTTAAAGCAACATATTTTGGAAAGTATAAAAGATGGAGCTGTTGATGAAAACTATCATGTAGTTGCAAAAGAAGGCGATCTTTATTCTATGGTTAGAATAGAAGATATAAATAGATTCAATGAAAGAGTAGGATTATTTAGAAAGAAAATTATAGCATCAGATGGTGCTAGCGATTACATAAGAACACCTCTTAACAAATTAAGTGATGAAGAATTTAGAGAATATTTAAAATATCATATGTCTATATGTGAAAGGTGTGATTTGCTAGGAGCAAGTTCTCATTTAATGGATATAGTGAGGAAAACTAAATGAAACAAAAAATATTATTATCAGTAAAAATAATATTAGCAGTAATAACGGTTCTTGTAGCTTTTATGGGAACATATATGAGTGCATATAATACCGCAGAAGTAAAAGCCGATGAAGCCTTAAAATCAACAGAAATGGTAAAGGTTGAGAGAATGTCTGGGATTAAGTATGCTTTTGTTCCAAAGGGCGAAATCAAAGCCGGATTTATATTTTATCCAGGTGCAAAGGTTGAATGGATAGCTTACGCTCCTGTAATGCAAGAGTTGGCAAATAAGGGAATTTTATGTGTTCTTTGCCATATGCCTGGAAATATAGCTCTTTTTAATACTAATGCTGCAAATGGTATTCAAAAGAAATATCCAAATGTAAATAATTGGTATATAGGTGGTCACTCACTTGGCGGTGTTGTTGCTGCAAATTATGTAAGTGAATACTTAGAAGAATATAAAGGCATTATATTCTTTGCTTCTTATACAACTAAGGATTTATCTAAGACTAATTTGAAATGTCTTTCTATTCTTGGGGATAGAGATACTATTTTGGATATAGATAGTTATAACAAGAATAAATCAAATATGCCATTAGGTACTATAGAGTACACAATAAAGGGCGGTTGTCATAGTTATTTTGGAGTTTATTGTCCACAAGATGGCGATGGATTTCCTGGAATAGAAAGAGACGAACAAATAAAAATAATAGCAGAACAAACCTATAATTTTATTTATGAGTAATTATAAATTAATAGCAATAGATGTAGATGGAACACTTCTTAATGATAAAAAGGAAATAGATATAGAAACTAAAGAGTCTATAAATAGTGCTATACAAAATAATAAAGAAGTTGTTATTTGTACCGGAAGGTGCTATCCAGAACTTATAGATATTCTAAATAAATTGCCTAAAATTAGATATGTAATAGGTACTAGTGGCACTTGGATTTTCGATACATATGCTAAAAAAGATATATATGCTATCCCAATTGATATAGAAATAGTAAAGGAAATTTTTAGAAGAATAGAGCATAAAGATGTTCTTATTCACCTTCTAAATAAAGAGTCTGTTATTCAAAGTAATAAATTACATAACATGGAAAAATATCAGATGGGAGTTTATCAAAAAATGTTTGAAAAAATTGCAATAGAGACTCCTGATATAAAAGAGTATTTTTATAAAAATCTTCCACTTCTTACAAAATTTAATATATATCATAGGTCAGTAGAGGATAGAGAAGATACTAGGAATCTTTTAAAAGATTTAGACTTAGAACTTACAAACTCAGAAAGGACTTCTCTTGAGTGTACAGCAAAAGGTATTTCAAAAGGAACGGGGTTAAAGATGCTTGCAAAATTTTTGAATATAGAAATGAAAGATATTATTGCGATTGGTGATTCAGATAATGATGTTTCAATGTTAAAAGTGGCTGGGCTTTCTGTTGCGATGGGAAATGCAAAAGAAAATATTAAAGTTTTATGTAAAAAGATAGTTAGTGATAACAATGATAATGGTGTAGCTAAAGCAATAAATGGATATTTATTGTTTTAATAATAAAAAATTAAGTGTAGAATATACTTAAAAAGGAGAGAAATAAAAATGAAAGTTAAAGTATTAAATATAAACGAAATAAATAATGAAGTAGCAGGTAAAATTATAAATTTAGTAAATAGTAATAAAAACGCAATTTTAGGTTTAGCTACCGGTTCAACTCCAGTTGGTGTTTATAAAACACTTGTAAAAGCATATGAAGATAAAAAAGTTTCTTTTAAAACTATTAGAAGTTTCAATCTTGACGAATATATAGGTCTGCAAGAAACAAATAATCAATCTTACAGATATTTTATGAATAACAATTTATTTGACCATATTGATATAGATAAGAAAAATACTCGAGTGCCATGTGGACTTGGAGATGTTGAGAAAAATGCAAAAGCTTATGATATAGCTATAGATAATGCAGGTGGTATAGATTTTCAGATTTTAGGAATAGGATCTGATGGTCATATTGCATTTAACGAGCCAGGAACTCCATTTGACGAGGGAACTCATATTGCAAGATTGACAGAAATGACAATAAAAGATAATTCTAGATTCTTTGAAAAAATCGAAGATGTTCCAACAACTGCAATTACAATGGGGTTAAAATCTATTATGAAGGCAAAGGAAATTGTATTAATCGCAACTGGATTAAATAAAGCAAATGCAGTAAAAGAGTTAGTAGAGGGTAAGATGAGCGAAGATTGGCCTTGCACAATTCTTCAAAAACATCCAAATGTTACTATTTATGTAGATAAGGATGCATACTCAAAAGTTTCAAAATAATGATTATAAAAAATACTAAAATTGTAACACCAAATAAAGTAATAGAAAAGGGTTATATAAAAATAAAGGATAGCCTAATTGATTATATTGGCAGTGGCGATTATTTAGGAAATGAGGATTTTATTGATGCTTTGGGTAAAATTGCAATGCCAGGCTTTATAGATATTCATACCCATGGTTCATGTGGTATTGATTTTATGGATGCAAATAAAGATGATTATAAAACTATTGAAAAAGCATTCTATAGCGAAGGTATTACCTCATTTTTAGCAACAACATTAACTGCAGATTTTGATTCTTTATCTAAAGTCTGTAAAACTGTTGCAAGCGTAAAAGATGAAATTCCATCACTTGCAGGTATTCATTTTGAGGGACCTTATATCAATGAAAAATATAAAGGTGCTCAAAATGCAGAATATATTAGAAATCCAAATATTGAAGAGTTTAATAAACTTGTAGAATTATCTAATAATAATGTTAGATATATATCTATGGCTCCAGAAAAAGAAGGCGCCTTAGAATTTATAAAGAATGCGAGAAAGAAAGGAGTTGTTGTTTCAGCAGGGCACACAGATGCAACTTTTAATGATATGAAAAATGCTATAAATGCTGGTTTAACAAATACAACTCATACACACAATGCAATGAGCGGGCACCATCACAGAAATCCAGGAGTAGTGACTGCTGCAATGTTTTTTGATAGTTTATATACAGAACTTATATGTGATGGTATTCATGTTTGTGAAAATACTTTAAAAACATTCTATAAAATAGTAGGACCAGAAAGATTTATTATCATCACAGATGCACTTCAAGCAAAGCATTCAGATAAAAAAGAGTTTAAATTGTTCGGTTTAGACTGCATAAAGAAAGACGGTGCTGCTTATTTAACAACAGGACCATTAGCAGGTTCACTTCTTAAGATGGATCAAGGACTTAGAAACGTTAAAAAGTTTACTAATGCATCTCTTATTGATTTAGCTAAAATTTCATCAAGAAATGCCGCAAAATCAATTGGTCTTTTAGATAGAGGAGAATTAACTGAAGGAAATCTTGCCGATATTGTTTTATTAAGTGATGATTTGAAAGTAGATAGTGTATACAAATTAGGAAGAAGGGTTTATTAATGAGATTAGATAAAGATTTTAAACCAGCCATAATAGAAATTAGAAAGTTTAATGAAGATGTTGCTAAGCAAAGCAGGAAGCAGCACTTAGTTATAGCTGTTGAAAGAGAACTTGGTTATATCTATAAAAAAGAATTTGATGTTTTTGAAGAAGGAGTAGATGATGAAAGAAATAATTTCATAACAGAAAGAATTATAAAATCTATTCTTTGGGTAGTTGGCGGCTACAAAATTTATATAGCAGGATCCCATTCAATTTATGAAAAAATCAATTCATATTATAAAAAAGATGGCTTACGTGCTTTTGATTATGATTTCATGTCTACGGTTTATGAATCGCCAGTTGAAGTAATTGAGTGCACTTATGATACTATTCCTAATGAGAAAATTTCGTCAAATCCTTGTGGAGGACATATAAATGGGAGAAGAATAGGATTCGATGCAGGAGGTTCTGATATGAAAGTGTCTGCTGTACTTGATGGTAAGATAATTCATTCTGAGGAAATCGTATGGCTACCTAAATTAAATTCTGATCCTAAATACCATTTTGAAAATATATATAAGGCAATGAAAATTGCTATAGATAAATTAGGTGGAGATGTTGATGGAATAGGTATATCGTCAGCCGGAGTATACATAGATAATAAGGCAATGGTTTCTTCTTTGTTTGTTAAAGTAGATAAGTCCATTTACTTTGAAGAAACTAAAAACATTTATAAAAGAGTTGTTGCTAAATTAGAACAAGAATTAGGTCATAAAATTCCATATATTGTTGCAAATGATGGAGATGTTACAGCGCTTGCGGGGGCAATTGATTTAAAAGATAATTGTGTACTCGGTATCGCTATGGGAACAAGTGAAGCTGTAGGTTATGTAAATAATGATAGCAACTTAAATGGCTGGATTTCAGAACTTGCGTTTGTTCCTGTAGATTTTAATAAAAATGCATTAGTTGATGAATGGTCTGGGGATTTTGGAGTAGGCTGTAAATATTTTTCACAAGATGCTGTAATTAAACTTGCAAAGATGGCAAATATAGATGTGCCAAGTGAATTGACACTAGCAGAAAAATTAAAGTTTATTCAAGCTTTAGCAAATAGCGGCAATGAAACAGCAAAATTGATATATGAAGATATAGGTGAGTATCTTGCTTATGCCCTTGCTGAATATGCTGAATATTATAATATAAAGCACGTGCTTTTGCTTGGAAGAGTAACATCAGGAATAGGTGGCGATATTGTTTTGAATAAGACTAGAGAAGTTTTAAATGAAAAGTTTCCTGAATATAAAAATTTTGATATAGATATGCCTAGTGAGTATGTAAGACGTGTAGGACAATCTATAGCTGCCGCATCGCTTCCAAAGGTTTAATATGATAGTACGTAAATATGAAGAAAAAGATCTGCCAAAGATGGTAGAAATATGGAACGAAGTTGTTGAAGAAAAGAACGCTTTTCCTCAAGAAAATACACTAACGCTTTCGGATGCAAAATTCTTTTTTAAATCACAAACTTATTGTGCAGTTGCTGAAGATCAATCAAAACAAATTATAGGACTTTATATCCTACATCCAAATAATATTGGAAGATGTGGTCATATTTGTAACGCAAGTTACGCAGTACAATCAAAATTTAGAGGTCATCATATAGGTGAGGCTCTTGTTAAAGATTGTATGATACAAGGAAAGTGTCATGGTTTTAAAATATTACAATTTAATGCTGTAGTTGCTTCAAATTTAAGTGCAAGACATTTATATGAAAAATTAGGTTTTATTCAACTTGGCGTTATAAAGAATGGTTATAGACTAGAAAATAATTCTTATACAGATATTTGCCCATACTATATAGAGCTATAAAAAAATGTTAAGAATTTTAGTCTTAATATTTTTTTTATGCTATTTAATTTTTAATTTTAATTCATCCAAGAAGGATCATTTGGATTTTGTTGGAATTTTAGAATTTTATTAATATCTTCGTTTGATATATATTTTTCGTCTGCAGCAACTTTTACTAATGTTTCGAAATTAGATAAGGAGTGATTCTCGACATTTGCAGCCCTTAATCTATCTAAACCTTTTTGTAAGCCGTAAGTAAAGATAGAAACTATGCCTAAAACGTTACAACCAGCTTCTCTAAGTACATCTACAACTTCGATTGATGAGCCTGCTGTTGAGATTAAATCTTCAACTACAACTACATCTTGACCAACAGGAACAACACCTTCAATTTGATTGCCTCTACCATGGTCTTTAGCACCACCTCTTACATATCCCATAGGCATATCTAAGATTTCCGAAACATAAGCTGCATGAGCAATGCCGGCTGTTGATGTGCCCATAACAACCTTACATGTAGGGTAGTATGCTTTAATAGTTTCAGCAAGACCTTGTTCTATAACTTTTCTAACATCTGGATAAGATAGAGTTAATCTATTATCGCAGTAGATTGGTGATTTGATGCCAGATGCCCAAGTGAATGGATCGTTTGGCTTTAAAAATACAGCTTTAATTTTTAATAAATTTTTTGCAACTTCAATAGCTAAATTTTCTTTATTCATTTTAACAAAACTCCTTTACACATTTTTTATAAGCTTCAACTGGATCTGAAGATGCCGTAATACTTCTTCCAACTACAATATAAGTAGAACCTAACTCTTTTGCAAGGGCAGGAGTTGCAACTCTTTTTTGATCGTCTTTTGAATCATCTGCAAATCTAATACCAGGGGTAACTGATATTAATCCTAAAGATTTAATAATAGGAGCTTCAAGAGCAGAACATACAACACCTTGTAGACCAGCAACTTTTGCATTTAGTGCATAGTGTTTAACAACATCTTGAAGTGGCTTATTTATTAATAAATCTCTCTCTAAGATTTCTTGAGATGTAGAGGTTAGTTGAGTAACAGCAATTAGTTGGGTTTTTTTGCCACTTTCTGTTGAGTCAAGGCCTCTTCTTGCTGCTTTCATCATTTCGATTCCGCCAGCAGCATGAACATTTGTAATTTCAACATTTAAATCTGCTATATTTTTCATGGCTTTTTCTACTGTATTTGGTATATCGTGAAGTTTTAAATCTAAGAATACTTTAAATTCCATGTCGTGAAGTTTTTTTACCAATTGTGGGCCTTCTTTATAAAATATTTCCATACCGATTTTAAGATAAGGATTCATCCCTTTAAAAGGTTCTAGAAAATTAAATAATTCTTCTTGATTTTTAAAATCACAAGCAATAATAACGTCTCTCATTATTTAGTTTCTCCTATTATATCTTTTAAGTTTTCAATTTTATATTCATGCATAACCTTAGGTAAATCTTCAATTATCTTTTTACAAGCAAAAGGATCTACAAGGTTTTGGGCACCTACCATCACAAGGGAGGCACCGGCATACATCATTTCAAGAACATCATACGCATTTGTTATTCCACCCATTCCAATAATTGGGATATCAACATTTTTAGATACCTCGTATACCATACGTAAGGCCACAGGGAATATTCCAGGGCCGGAGTATCCCCCTTTACTGACCGAGATAATTGGCTTACCTGTTTTGAGATTTATTCTCATTCCTACCATTGTATTAATTAAACTTATTGCATCAGCGCCAGCTTTTTCTACAGCTTTTGCCATCTCAACTATATCGGTAACATTTGGAGATAATTTAACAATAAGAGGTTTTTTACAAACTGCTTTAACTGCCTTTACAAGACTATAGGCAACATTAGGTGATGTTCCAAAAGCCATACCGCCACCTTTTACATTAGGGCATGATATATTTAATTCAATGGCAAATACTTTATCTATATCATTAAATTTTTTGACTGTTTCGCAATATTCGTATTCGCTATGGCCACCTATGTTTTGAATAATTTGGTCTTTATATACTTTATCTAATTTTACAAGTTCTTCGCTAATTACTTTGTCAGCTCCTGGATTTTGAAGTCCTATTGAATTTATAAGACCAGCAGGGCATTCAGCAATTCTTGGAAGAGGATTCCCATATCTTGGTTCAAGTGTTGTGCCTTTAGTTGAAATTGAACCTAAAACATTTATGTCATAAAATTCTGCAAACTCATAACCAAAGCCAAATGTTCCAGAAGCAGGTATTATTGGATTTTTAAAATCTTTTCCTAGAAAGTTAATTGTAGTATTCATTATAGTATTACCTCACTTGCTTCAAAAACTGGTCCTTCTTTACAAACACGCTTTGGTCCATTTGTTGTATTTATTGAGCAGCCCATACAAGCCCCAAATCCACAGCCCATTCTGGCTTCTAGAGATACACAACCATTTTTAAAATCTTGAGTTAAAAACTTAAGCATAATTTGTGGGCCGCAAGCATAGTAATAATCAAATGTGGGGTTTAGGTCTTTTATACAAGAAACTACATTTCCCTTAAAGCCTAATGAGCCATCGTCAGTAGAGTAGTGAACTTCAGCTAATTTTTCTAATTCTTTACTTAGAACGATATCGCTTTTTGACCTTGCTCCATATACAAGAATAGGCTTTATATTAAGTTTGTTGAATTCTTTCATAAGTCCAATAAGTGGAGCTATTCCAATACCACCTGCAACTATAAGTGGTTTTTTTGCCTTTGTTACGTTAAAACCATTACCTAGATTAACTAAACAATTTAATTTAGTGTCTTTATTAAGTTTGGACATATCTAATGTTCCATGACCCAAAATTTTATATAAAATAGTAACACTATCATCAGTGAATTCACTAACTGATATTGGTCTTCTTAAGAAGTAGCCTTTAAGTTCTATGTTTATAAACTCACCTGGATTTTTAATTGAAGATAAATCACCAACAAGAATCATCCTATATGTGTCGTTAGATACTTTAGTATTGCTTTTTATTGTTAAAATTACTTCTTTCATTAATTCTCCTGGTCAATTACGGATATTCCCATAGTTATTTCTTCAAGTACATCTAAAAGCACTTTTACTGTATCTAAGCATGTAAATACAGTAACATTATTATCTATTGCAGCACGGCGGATAATCTTTCCATCAACTCTTGTTGAGTCGTCATCGCTTGATGTGTTTAGTATGTAGGTTACGTAACCTTTCTTTATAGAGTCTAAGATCTCCTCGGAACCCTCAGATAATTTCTTCTTAACTCTTGTTTTTATTCCATGTTCTTTTAAGAACTTTGCAGTACCAGATGTAGCTTCAATATTGAAACCTAAGTTATAGAACCTTCTAATAAGTGGAAGCGCATCTTCCTTGTCTTTGTTTGCAAAAGTTGCAAGTATTGTTCCAAAGTTAGAAACTTTCATGTTAGCTGCCTTTAAAGCCTTATATAAGGCTCTATTTAATGAATAATCATAACCAATTGCCTCTCCAGTTGATTTCATTTCAGGAGAAAGTACTACATCAAGGCCAGATAACTTATTAAATGAGAATGCTGGAGTTTTAACATACCATCTCTGTCTCTTTGGTTGAACACCTACATATCCTAAATCTTTAAGTTTAAATCCCATCATAACTTTTGTTGCAATATTTGCAATTGGAACATTTGTAGATTTAGCTAAAAACGGAACAGTTCTTGAAGATCTTGGATTAACCTCAATTATAGAAACTTTGTCATCTTTATCTACAATGAATTGGATATTATATAAACCTATCATCTTAAGTTTCTTTCCAATTTTATTTGTATAATCAATAATGGTCTCTTGTGCTTTTTGAGATAATGAATATGGAGGGTAAACTGACATACTATCTCCAGAGTGTACACCAGTTCTTTCTATGTGTTCCATAATTCCTGGAATAAATACATCCTCTCCATCGCATATTGCATCAACTTCACATTCTTGTCCAAGTACATATTTATCTACAAGAATTGGATGTTCATTATCAAAAGCTACGGCTTCCTTTACTTTTGCTTTTAACACTTCTTCATCGTATACAATATGCATCATTCTTCCACCAAGAACAAATGATGGGCGAACAAGCACTGGATATCCTATATCATTTGCTGCCTTTACAGCTTCTTCAACTGAGAAAACTCCGTAGCCTTTTGGCATTGGAATATTTATTTCATTCATTGCTTCATTAAATAAATCTCTATCTTCAGCCATATCAATAGATTCTGCAGAAGAGCCTATAATCTTAATGCCAGCCTTATCTAGTTTTGAAGCAAGATTGATTGCTGTTTGACCACCAAGGGCTACTATAACACCTTCTGGTTTTTCAAGGTCTAAAATGTTCATTACATCTTCATATGTTAGTGGTTCAAAATAAAGTTTATCTGATACAGTATAATCTGTTGAAACTGTCTCTGGATTACAATTTATAATAATTGCTTCATATCCCATTTCTTTTATAGCCCAAATGGCATGAACTGTTGTATAGTCAAATTCTACGCCTTGTCCTATACGAATTGGGCCTGAGCCTAAAACTATTATTTTCTTTCTATCCGACCTAATAGATTCATTTTCATGCTCATAAGTAGAGTAGAAATATGGAACATAAGATTTAAATTCTGCACAACATGTATCGATTGTTTTATAAACAGGATACATATTATTATTCTTTCTTATTTGGTAAATATCCTCAGGTTTTTTATTCCAGTATCTTGCAATACAAGAATCACTAAATCCCATGCGTTTAGCTTTAAATAAAACCTTTAAGTCATTAACATTTTCTTTAATAACTTTTTCATAATCTACAATATTTTTAATCTTTGTTAAAAATAACATATCAATCTTTGTTAAGTTGTATAAATCATCAAGGTCAGCGTCTTTTCTTATGGCTTCAGCTATTGCAAAGATTCTTTCATCAGTATGCTTATCTATGAAGTTGAATAAGTCCTGAAGCGATGTATCTTTAAACTTTTGTAATTCAATATGATCAACCTTGTTTTCAAGAGATCGAACTGATTTTAATATAGATTCTTCAATGGTTCTACCAATACTCATTACCTCACCGGTAGCTTTCATTTGAGTAGATAAAGCTCTATCTGCATTTTGGAATTTATCAAATGGGAATCTTGGGAACTTTGTTACAACATAGTCAATTGTAGGTTCAAATGAAGCTTGTGTTGCAGCAATTTGTATTTCATCAAGAGTAAGTCCAATTGCGATTTTTGCAGATACTCTAGCGATTGGGAATCCAGATGCTTTAGAAGCAAGGGCAGATGATCTTGAAACCCTTGGATTAACTTCAATTAAGTAATATTTAAACGATGCAGGGTCTAATGCATATTGAATATTACATCCGCCTTCAATCCCAAGTGCTCTTATAATTTTTAAAGCCGATGTTTTTAACATAGAATATTCTTTTAATGTTAAAGTTTGAGCAGGAGCAACAACTATTGAGTCTCCTGTATGAATACCAACTGGGTCAACATTTTCCATTGAACAAATTGTAATTGCGGTATCATTTTTATCTCTCATTACTTCAAATTCAATTTCTTTAAAACCTTTAATAGATTTTTCTACTAATACTTGGTTGACAGGGGATGCCTTAATTGCATTTTTAGCAAGAGGAAGTAATTCTTCATCATTATCAGCAAAACCACCACCTGTTCCTCCTAAAGTAAATGCAGGTCTTAAAATAACAGGGAAGCCTATGTCATGAGCTGCTTTAAATATTTCGTCAAGTGAGTTAGCAATCTCGGATTGGATAACTGGCTCGTTTAAAGATTCACAAAGCTCTTTAAACATTTCTCTATCTTCAGCCTTATCTATTGTGTCAGCGTTAATACCTAAAAGTTCAACGCCACATTCTTCAAGGATGCCAGCTTTCTTTAATTTCATTCCTAGGTTAAGGCCAGTTTGACCACCCATTGAGGCAATTAAACCATCTGGTCTTTCATATCTAATTATTTTTGCAATATGCTCAAGGTCTAATGGCTCCATATAAACTTTATCTGCCATGTTTGGATCTGTCATGATGGTAGCAGGATTTGAATTTACTAAAATAACTTCATAACCTTCTTCTTTAAGTGCTATACATGCTTGGGTGCCAGCATAGTCAAATTCTGCTGCTTGACCTATAACTATAGGACCTGAACCAATAACTAAAATTTTCTTTATATCTGTACGCTTTGGCATTATTTTTTACCTCCAAAGTTTTTCATTAAATCTGCAAATCTATTAAAGACATATTCTGGATTATCTATGTCCTCTGATGGGTTATACTGTATTGCAATAACAAAGTTGTCTAAATCTTCTATTCCTTCTGGCACATTATCTATAACATTTATATGAGTAAGTGTTAAGTCTGTTCCTTTTAGTGAATCTACATCAACTGCATATAAATCATTTTGTGATGTTATTTCAATTTTTCCTGTCTTTAAGTTTCTTACAGGTAGGTTGCAGCCATTATGGCCAGCTTTCTGTTTATATAATTTAGCGCCATACGCAAGAGCAATAATTTCTTGACCAAGTCCAACACCTAGTATTGGTAATTTTCCTTTCATTTGTTTTATAAGTTCAATTACACAAGTAATCTCAGAAGGTGTTCCAGGCCCATCTGATATAAATAGTCCTGTTGGCTTATGTTTTAATATATCTTCAAGGGAAGAGTTGTATGGAACAACTATAACGTTAGCGCCAACATTATTAAGCATTTTTACTAGACTTCTTTTTATTCCACAATCAAGTAAAACTACATTATATGATGGGTTTGTTGTTCTAGATAACCAAACTTTTTTAGTAGAAATAATATCTACCATGTTCTTTGGAGTTTCATATGTCTTGATTTGTTTTAAAGCCTCATCAAGTGGCTTGTCTACATCACAAATCATTGCACGCATTGTACCATTATCTCTAATTAATCTTACAATTTCTCTTGTGTCAATATCTGCAATTCCAGGCACTCCATCTTCTTCCATTACCTCTCCAAGCCTATGGGTGTATCTAAAGTTTGATGGGACATCGTTATATTCTCTTACTATAATTCCAGATACAGTAATGCCACGTGATTCGTAGTCTTCGTCTGTTAGACCATAATTTCCAATAACGGGGTATGCCATACAAATAATTTGATGACAATTTGATGGGTCAGATAAAGTTTCTTGGTAGCCTACAACAGCAGTGTTGTACACAAGCTCTGCAATTGTTTCATTTTTAGAACCAAATGCCGTTCCAATAAACTCCATACCGTTTTCAAGTACAAGTTTTCTCTCCATTTTACACCTACTTTTTATATATTATTTTTCCATTACAAATTGTACATATAGGGAAGCCAGTAAACTCCATTCCGATGTATGGAGAGTTTGTTCCTTTTGATACAATTTCTTCTTTTGTATATTTTCTATCATTAGTTATATCGAGAATGGCAATATCTGCAATAGAGCCTTCTTTTAAATCTCTTAGTGGTAAGTTAAATACCTTGCAAGGATTATATACTAATAAGTTTAAGAAGTTGTCTAAACTAATTATATTAGTTTTTACAAAATATGTATAGATAATAGGAATCATAGTTTCAAGTCCTATTATTCCATTAGGGCACTTATTATATTCTCTAGATTTTTCCTCTGCGGTATGTGGGGCATGGTCAGATGCTATCATGCAAGCAGTTCCATCTATAAGAGCTTTAATTGTTTCTTGTCGATTTTCTTCACTTCGAAGAGGTGGATTCATTTTCCAATTGGCATCTTTTATCATTGTCTCATTTAATATAAGATGATGAGGAGATACCTCACAAGTTATATTTGTAAAGCCCTCGTTATGTGCTTTTCTTATAGCTTCAAAGGATTCCTTTGTTGACATATGACAAAAATGATATTTGCAACCTATTTCCTTCGCAAGTTCAATCTCTCTTCTTACTGCTACGTACTCACCTTGTGGTTTATAACCATCAACAGAATCTTCTGCATGTGAGGCAATAACCAAATTATATTTTTTTGCAAGAATCATAGCTTTTCTTAAAAGAGAAATATTATTTACGCCTTTTCCATCATCAGAGATTGCAGTTAAATAATCTTTCATTGATTCAATATCTGAAAGAACTTCATCGTTTTCACCAATAGATACACTTCCATAAGGATAAGCGTTAACAGTGCTGTCTTTCTTTAAAAGATTTAATTCATACTGTAAATTTTCTAAATTATCTGGACATGGATTGAGATTTGGCATTGGCATTATTGTTGTAATGCCGCCTTTAGCTGCAGAATAAGTACCTGTTTTTATTGTTTCTTTTTTCTCAAATCCTGGTTCTCTTAAATGAACGTGAACATCTACGGCTCCTGGCATTACAAGACATCCACTTGCATCAACTGTATCACAATTTTCATTAATATTTTCACTTATCTTTGAAATTAAATTGTTGGATATAAGTATATTTTTTTTTACCAATTTATTATTTTCTATTATTTTTCCGTTTTTAATTAAAAGCATTATAAATTACCATCCAATGCATCTGAGATTGCTGCCATACGAATATATACACCATTTGTCATTTGTTTATATATTCTACTCTTGCTGCATTCTGCCACTTCATCAGCAATTTCAACACCTCTATTGATTGGAGCAGGGTGCATGATAATTGCAGTATCTTTCATGCTTAGCATTCTTTCTTTTGTCATGCCATATTTTTTATGGTATTCTTCGACGCTAATTTTCATTCTTTCTTGATGTCTTTCAAATTGAACCCGAAGAAGCATAATAACATCCATAGACGTAACTGCTTCATCAAGAGAAATATATTTTGCTGAGTTATCGTTAAACTCTTCAGGGCCTGATATATATACATCCATGCCAAGTCTATTCATGATTTCAATATTTGTGTGAGCCACTCTTGAGTGAGATATATCTCCTACCATACAGACTTTAAGTCCTTCAAATTTCCCAAACTCTTCATGAATAGTCATTAAATCAAGTAGAGATTGAGTAGGGTGATCTGACTTTCCGTCCCCACCGTTGAAAATAGGTATTTTTATATTTTCAAGTTCTTTATAATATTGATCTTTAGGGTGTCTTATAACTACGCCATCAACACCAAGAGCTTCAAAGGTTCTAACTGTGTCATATAGAGATTCGCCTTTTGCTATGCTGGATAATTGAGTATCAAAATCTACAACTTTAATACCAAGATTCATCATTGCAACTTGGAAAGAATATTGTGTTCTTGTAGAATTTTCAAAAAATAGGGTAGCAATTTTCTTGTCTGGATAAGAAATTCTAAATCCTTTTTTTAATTTTTCGGCATACTTAATAAGTTCAATGATTTTGTCTGTTGAAAGATCTTTTAATGTTAATAAACCTCGCATAATATTACCTCTAATAAAAAATAGTTTTCCGCTCCAAAAAGACTAGAAAACTATATTAACACAATTATATTGGTTTCTTGTAGCCTCTCTGGACTATCTTAAAGTTTTATCTCCTATATATTACCATAATGGACTTACTTACACAACTAACTTTTTGAAAAAAAACAAGAAAAGCTTTAATTGAAAAAGTAAATTTCAGTCATATTTTATCGATAAAATTTAAAAAATTGAGTCTTGTCTTAAATATGCGCGTAATACTATAATATTTATATAAGGGGCATTATTTTTGGCTAGGGAAATTAACACTAAAAAAACAATGGAAATCAGTAAGCTGATTAGCACAATAGTTATTACTTTTAACGTAGTAATTATTATTGCTATAACTATTGTTGGTGCTATTTACAATAATTATTTAAAAAAAAATCAATTAGAAGCTCAATATGAAAAAATAGAATTAGTAACGGATTCCTTATCTACTAGAATAGATACATATCTTCAGGGAAAACAAGAGCTTATACAAGTTGTTGCTGATGATATAACAAATGGAAACTATAATATTGAAAAAGCAGGGGAACAAATAAGAAAAATTTCCAACTTAAATTATATAGATTCTTCTATTGCTATTATTTATGCTCCAAATGAGATAATGAATCAAGATATAAAAGATAAGTGGTATACGGGATATTCAAGTAGGCTGAACCCGGAAAATACATATAAGTTTGATTATTTTGCAAATAAAGATTATAGAGGACTTTTTGAAGATAGTGTAGAAAATGAAAGATATCATGTAACATCTATGTTTAATGCACCAATAAGCGGTGTAAATTCTATAGCTTTATATACAGAGGCTGTAGTTAATGACGGTGGGACCAAGCATTCAGTTTATATAGTTTTTTGTCTTGCAAAAAGTATTTTAGATAATTCAGGAATTCTTAAACTGCAGGTAACAGGTGCAAAATCCTTAGTAATACATCAAGACGGTCACTACGTTTATACATTAGATGAATTTTCTATAGGTGGTAGTGATTTTTTTGAATATATTTTAATTAATAATGAAGATTTTTCATATAATAATGAGTTGAAGTTAAAACAACAGATGAAAAATATAGGTAAAGGTTCTTTTATAAAATTAAATAATAAAGGAGAGAGCACCTATTATGTTTATAAAGTATTAAATACTGATTCAAATTTAATTGCTGTTTCTTATATAACGCTTAAAGATTTAAAAAGTGGAATTTCTACTGATTTAACCATTTTATTCGTGGCTATTGGAGTATTTGCTCTTATGGTTGTTTTGGATATAGTTTATTTTATTATGACTGATATTTTGCAAAAGAGATTAAAAACGGCATCAGATAGGTCTAATAAAGCAAAGAGTGAACTTGTTAATTATTTAACCCATGAAGTAAGAACACCAGTTTCTACAATTATGGGAGTAAGTGATATGGCCAAATTAAATATAGATAATAAAGAACAGTTAAAACAATCTTTAGGAAAAATAAAGAAAGCTTCATCTAGTATTTTAAATACAATGAATAAAATATTAGATATATCTAGAATAGAATCTAATACATTGACATTAACACCAGTTAATTTCTCAATTTCAGCGCTTACTGAAAGTGTAGTAGATTATGTTCAGCCATTGCTTAAAGAAAAAGCTATTAATTTTGAAATTTGTGTAAATAATTTTGAACAAGAGTATTTCTATGCAGATAGAGCTAGAATTGCACAAATTATTACAACTATTCTATCCAATGCAACAAGATATTCCTATGAGGAAGGAAATATTTCTCTAACAATGCTTCAAGGTAAAGGAAAAGATGAGAAACACTCTCATTTAAGAATTGAAATAAAAGATAATGGATATGGAATTGAAGAAGGTCTTGAAGACAAGATTTATGAACCGTTTAGTGAACTTCCTAGTGAAGTTAAAGGTATAGATAGGGGAGTTTCATTAAGTCTTGCTATAGTAAAAAGACTGCTAAAGATGATGGGCGGTAAAATAAGTTATAAATCAAAAATAGGTGTAGGAACTACTTTTGTAGTGGAGATGGATCTTGAAAATGCGACAACAAATACAGAGATAGTCCCACTTAATAATGTAAGAGCTCTTATCGTTGATGATGATAATGATGTTTTAGCTTCATATAGACCTATGATGGAAGCTTGTGGGTTTAGAGCAGACTTTGCTAATAATGCAAACCAAGCACTTGATATGATAAAACTAGCAAAGGCAGATGGTGATAGATATCTATATATAATACTAGATTACAAAATGCCAGATATTAGCGGAATCGAGCTTGCGAAAGAAATAAGAAAAATTGTTAAAAACGATGTTAAGATTTTGCTTATGTCGGCATACGATGTAACAAGTGTTGAAGAAGAGGGTAAAAAGGCTGGAATAGATGGCTTTATAATGAAACCATTATTTACATCTACACTTTTATCAAAAATAAGAAAAATAGAAAGTAATCAAAATGCAGATATTGACTCGAAGACCATCTTAAATGGGCTTAGAGTTTTAGTTGCTGATTATGTGGATGAAGAGTATGACATTATCGCAAGCATGCTAGTAGATATGAATATGTCCGTTGAGAGGGCTGAAAATGGTCTTGTAGCATTAAAGAAAGTTAGGGATAACCACAATTATGATTTAGTACTACTTGATGTTTATATGCCTATTATGAATGGCGTAGATACTACATACGCTATCAGGGGTATTGATACAGATTATGTTAACTCTCTTCCAATAATTGCAATGGCAAGAAATGCATTCTCACAAAACATAATGCAAGCATATGAAGCAGGAATTACAGCCCATATAGTAAAGCCTATTAATATAAATAAACTAGTAAAGGTGATTAAAAAATGTCTACAAATATAGTTAAAAAAATAAGTATTATCATAACAATAATTATTCTATTATCTAGTATGATAGTTTTTATTTCCTGTGATAAAAAAGAGACTATATTTGAGGCAAAATTATCCAAAGAAATTCAAGCTAATTTATATATAAGAGGTGGAGATGATCAATTCGATGCTATATCGTATGTGGTAAAAGAGTTTAATAAAATTTATAAGAATGTAAATATAGTATATAGAAAAACATATAATTATGAAGATTTAGCTCTTGAACAATTGCTTTCAAATAATAGAGAAATTGATTTATTTTTTATAAATGAAAATATATATGACAACAAAAGTGTTGTAGCAGAAAATACTGAAAATCTAGATGAGATAATATCTTTAGTTGGACTTAATAAAAATATAACAGAAAAGAGAAACGGTCAAAAGGAAGTTTATGGCGTTCCTATGGCATTTAATACTAAAGGAATAGTCGTAAATACGGATTTATTAAAAAAATATAATTGTTCTATTCCAACAAATATAAATGAACTAAAAAATGTTTGCAATATACTAGTAGAAAACAACATTACACCAATACAAGGGGTAAAAGGTGAATTATATTCTAATTTATTAGGCACACAATACTTATATGAATTGTATAACAATAAATACTCATTTAGTGTAAGTGAAGTAAATAGCGAAAAGGAAGGATATAAATCAACTTTTGATAACATTCTAAACTTAGAAAAGGAATTTATTAACTTAAGCTATACATCAAAAGATAAAATGTATGCAGATATAGATGAAGCAAAAGAAGCCTTTATGGAAGGTGGGGTGCCATTTTTGGTTGTAGATAGCGAGATATATTCTCAATTAATAGAAGGAGAAAGAAATTATTGGATAGATG
>CAVAVP010000018.1:0-4419 GCA_963592135.1 bacterium | reverse complement strand
GTCCATCAGGGGCTGGAAAATCTACTATATCAAAAATACTTGCTAAAAAGTTAAATATAACTTATTTAGATACTGGTGCAATGTATAGAACAGTTGCTCTTTATTGCATAAGAAATGGCATTTCTATTCAAGATGAAATTTCAGTTGAAAAAGCTTTAAAAAATATAAATATTTCTTATAAAGGTGATTCGCTTAATAAATCAATATGTTTAAATGGAGAGGATGTGTCACAAGCAATTCGTGAACATTATGTCTCAAAAGCTGCATCAGATGTCTCAAAAATAAAATCAGTTAGAGTATATCTTGTTGATATGCAAAGAAAAATAGCAAATGAGTGCGATGTTATATTGGATGGACGGGATATAACAAGTGTAGTTTTACCTAATGCAAAATATAAATTCTATTTAACAGCAAGTCCTGATGTTAGGGCAAAAAGACGTTTTTTAGAGCTTAAAGAAAAAGGTCAAGATGTTGAATATGATCAAATTTTAAAAGATATACAAGATAGGGATTACAACGATTCAACAAGGAAGGAATCACCACTTATAAAAACAAAAGATTCTGTGGAAATAGATAGCTCAAATATGACTTTAGATGAAGTTGTAGATACTATTATCTCTTATATAAAATAAAGGCAATTATGGAAGAAAATACTGTAGAAAATAATGAAGGGAAAATATTAATAGACGGTAATGCGGAAATAAAATCTGTGGCTACTATCGAGAAAAAATCACCTGTTGATAAAGATAGAAGATTTAGAGATAGTAAGTTTATTAGTTTTATGATAAAAGTAGCAAAAGGAATTATGGAAATTCTTTGGCCTACAAAAATTCTTTATAAGGAAAGATTTAACATTGAAGGTAGAGCAATTATTACTTGCAATCATTATTGTTCAATTGATACAAATGCAATTATAAAAACTTACTATAAGAAAAAACCATTTAAAGTTATTTTAAAAAAAGAATTAATGGAAGGTAACGGCTTTGTTGCTAGATTTTTGGATCAAATTGGTGGCATTCCAATTGATAGAGGTAAGGCGGATATTCATGCGGTAAAGAGAGCTTTAAGAGCTTTAAAGAATGATGAACAATTAATTATTTATCCGGAAGGTACAAGAAACAAAAAAGACACAAAGGAAATGGGTCCTATTAAAGAAGGAACCGCGATGTTTGCTATAAAGACACAATCTCCAATTGTTCCTATGATGCATTATAGATGTGCAAAATGGTATAGAAGAAATTACTTTATTGTTGGTCATCCATTTACTCTTGAAGAATTCTATAATGATAAATCTCATGATGTAAACGCAAGAGCAACTGAGGTTATTAAACAAAAATATGCAGAACTTAGAACAGAAGTTGATGAAATTGTAGAAGTTTACCATGGCAATGTTGCTAAATATGAAAAAGCTCATGGATTAAGAAAATAATGGAGATAATTGTAGCTAAAAATGCTGGATTTTGCAAAGGTGTAGAAAAAGCAATTGATATAGCTTTAAGTGTTGAGGGTGGCTGCGTAACATTAGGAAATTTAATCCATAACGAAAATGTTTTAGCAAATTTAAAAGAGAAAAATGTTGTTCCTATATCTTCGTTTAACGAATATAAGGATGGCGTTTTATTAATTAGAACTCATGGCGTCGGAAAAGATGTTTATGATGAAATAGAAAAAAAAGGTATAAAATACATTGATGCAACATGTCCTTTTGTTAAAAAAATTCATGAAATAGTATATAAAAACTATAACGAGGGATTAAAGATTATAATTATTGGTGATAAAAATCATCCAGAGACAATTGGTACAAATGGATGGTGTAATTATGAAGGAATAATAATTTCATCAGAAAGTGATATTGATAAATTAAGTTCCGATTATTTATATTGCGTTGTATGTCAGACGACATTTGACTCTAATATATATAAAAATATAATAAATACGCTTAAAAACAAGTTTAATTTAGTTGTAAATAATAACACTATTTGCTATACTACCACTAGACGTCAAGAAGAGGCCCTTGTATTAAGTAAGAAGTGTGATATCGTTTTAGTAATTGGGTCAAAAGCTTCTAGTAATACTACAAAGTTGTTTAATATTTGTAGCAAGAACACAAAGACGTACTTAATTGAAACGTTAGCTGATTTAAAGTCAGTTGAGATAAAAAATAATAATTTAGTTGTCGGCGTAGTTGCCGGCGCGTCAACTCCGAAAGAGTTGATTATGGAGGTAAAAAAACATATGAGTAACGAAACTCAAAACAATCAAAACAACGCTGCAGTCGAGAGCGGAAAAGTAACAATGTCATTTGAAGAAGCTTATAAAAAATCTAAGCAAATTAGTTTTAGAGAAGGTGGAAATTTATTTGTTAAAGTTGTATCTGCTGATACAAATGGTATTGTAGTAAATATAGGAGCAAAGAAAGACGGATTTATTCCTGCTGCTGAAGCTGAAGCAGATGGTGTAGATTATATTCCTGAAAACTATGTTGAGGGTCAAGAGTTAAAAGTTAAGTATGTTAAAAACGAAAAAGATATATATATTTTCTCTAAAAAAGCTTTAGATCAAAGAGCTATTGATGATGCTAAAACTTTAGAATTATTCAATCAAGATTCATTCAAGATGAAAGTTACAGAAATTGCTAACAAAAAGTATACAAAAGAAGAAACATTAGAAGATGGTTCTACAAAGACTACAGATGTTACAAAGCCTGTTGGTATTAAGGGAAAAGTTGGTCCATATGAAGTATTCGTTCCTGCTAAGGAAATTAGAAAAATGGGATATCCTAATATTAAAGAACTTGAAACTTTGATTGGTAGAGAAGTTGAAGTTAGAGCTTTCAAAAATGAAGAAGGTGTTGTTGAATTATCTAGAAAAGGAAAGATTCCATCAATTACCGCTTCTATGAGAGTTATAGCTTTAGAAAAGGAAGAAGCAAAGAAAGCTGAAAAGAAAGCAAAGTTTGAAAAAGTTATTGAAGTAGGAAGCGTAGTAAATGGTAAAGTTATAGCATATAAGACAAAGCAAGATTCAGATGTTCCATTTGGTGCAGTTGTTAGAGTAGATGGCTTCGATGGTTTAGCTCATATTTCAAATCTTTCTTATAATAGACATGCAAAAGTTGAAGATATTGTAAAGATTGGAGAAAAGTATGATTTTATGATTCTTGAAGTTAATGAAGACAAGTTCCAATTCTCTTTAGGATATAAGCAACTACAAGGAATGCCTTATGAAAATGCAGCTGCAAAATTCCCAATTGGTTCAACAATTACTGGTACAATTAAGACTGTTGTAAAGTATGGTGTTTATGTTGAAATTGCTGATGGTGTTGATGGTTTAGTTCCAGCTAGCGAATTATCTAGATCTTATATAAAAGATGTTGCTGAATTATTCAAGGAAGGACAAGAAGTTACAGCTCAAGTTATTGACATTGATGTAGAAAAGTGCAAGTTTACTTTATCTATTAAGGCTTTACTTCCAGAAGAAGAAGGTGAAGAATCTAAATCTACAAAAGGTTTAAAGAAGTCAGACAGTAAGTCAAAGAAGTCAGACGTTGAAGAGCCACAATCATGGTCAACAGAAGTTGATGATAGTGCTTCAATTGGTTCAATTTTAAAGGGCTTAGGATTAGATAAAGAATAATCTAAAACATTAGTAAAATAGAAAATATTGGGGACATGAAAAAAGGTCCCCAATTAACAAAATAAATATAAAAAAACTCTTGACACTGATAGGTTAATTATAGTAAATTATTATCGTTGCCTTGAGTGACGGGGTGTAGCGCAGTTGGTAGCGCGCATGGTTTGGGACCATGATGCCGGGAGTTCGAGTCTCTTCACCCCGACCAGAACAATAAAAACCGTATGGGCCAATAGCTCAGTTGGTTAGAGCAGCCGGCTCATAACCGGCCGGTCAAAGGTTCGAGTCCTTTTTGGCCCACCATAATGAAACTTTAAAAAAACAATTATATGGCTCGCTAGTTCAGCTGGTTAGAACGCCTGCCTGTCACGCAGGAGGTCAGCGGTTCAAGTCCGCTGCGAGTCGCCAAACCTATGGGTAAGGTTTAGTCCTTATGCCTCGGTAGCTCAGTCGGTAGAGCAGGGGACTGAAAATCCCCGTGTCGGTGGTTCGATTCCGCCCCGAGGCACCATATTATTTGGATATATACAATGCTAGTGTAGCTCAATTGGCAGAGCAGCTGATTTGTAATCAGCAGGTTGTTGGTTCGATTCCGATCACTAGCTCCACTAAGGGTAGGTTCCCGAGCGGCCAATGGGAGCAGACTGTAAATCTGCCGACTCTGTCTTCGATGGTTCGAATCCATCTCTACCCACCAAGAGACCTGAAACATTATTTATTTTTGTTTTGGGTCTTTTTTTTTGTCTATTGCTTATATATATTAAAAAATATATAATATTAATATAA
>CAVAVP010000017.1:0-19030 GCA_963592135.1 bacterium | reverse complement strand
CGCTTAGACTCTATAGGACACCACCCAAGAACTAAAGTTCCTATACAACTAACTACATTTAGAATTATATTACCAACACTTGCACTATCCATTTTAACCCTTATTAAACGTGTAATCTAAATAAATTTTCTTTATAGAGTTATATGTATTTTTCGAAATTGGAATATCTATCCTTTCCATGCTAACGCCAAATGATGTTATATTCTTTACGTAATCCATATTTACAATATATCCACTGTGAGGTTGTAAGAATCTTTTATAACTTTTTAAATCCTCCCAAAGTTCACTCGTTTTACTTCTGATTTTTAAACAAACACCACTATTTAAATGAACATATTGGTAATGACCTGATGACTCTGAATAAACAAAATCATTTAAATTAATTTTCATTAATCCATCCGAGGTGTTTCTAACAATAAATTCTTTTCCTCTTTCTTCTATTTTTTCAACCACTCTATTTAAAGCCTCATCAAGCTTTTCTTTTGAACAAGGTTTAGTTAAATAATGTGCTGCATTTAAAGCAAAGGCATCAACAGCATATTCTTTTGAATTTGTAACAAATATTATTTCACTATTATTTCCTTTTGATCTTATTTCTTCTGCAATATCTATACCTTTTACGCCATCCATTAAAATATCTAAGATATAAACATCAAAGACACCTTTTTTATTAATATAATCAATTAATTCCAAAGGTTTTTGGAATGTTTCAACATTGAATTGAATATTTTTATGTTCTTGAGAATATTCTTTTAATAAGGAAGTAGTCTTTTTTAGTTCTAGTATTTCATCATCGCATACCGCAATATTTATCATATAATTCCCCTCTTTGATATAATAATTATAATTTAATATAATTTTAGTGTCAATGTGCATTGCCAAATATGACTTACTTTTTGCCACCATTACTTGAATAATTTCTAACTAAATGATAATATTATCTAGAAAATATAGGAGAGTCTTATGGATAATATAAAATCTTTTACTTTAGATCATGACAAATTAACACCTGGTTTTTATTGTTTAGGTGAAGCACATAACGTATACACATACGATTTAAGATTCAAAAAACCTAATGGAGGAGATTACCTTTCTTATGCATCTATTCATTCTATAGAGCATTTATTTGCAACTGTTATAAGAAATAGTGAAATAAAGGATAATGTAGTTTATTTTGGGCCTATGGGCTGTAGAACAGGATGTTATTTACTTTTATTTGGAATACAAGAAAATGAAGCAAAAGAAATGACAATAAAGTGTTTTGAAAAGTGCTTAGAATTAGATTATGTTCCCGGATCAGAAAAAAAACAATGTGGAAATTATCTTGATCACGATTTAAAACAAGCAAAAAAAAATATTGAAGATTATTTAAAAGTATTAAAACAATAAAAGTGTGCAATAAATTATTAATATTATTCCTATAAAAAAATGGGGTCTCAATTGAGACCCTAAATTATTTATTTTGCTTTATTTTATTTTTTGTAAGGTTCCATCATTTCATCAATCATTGATTGAATCTTTTCAACTGCACCATCAAATGGTATTCTGAAACTTTCTTTTGTAGCACGAATTGTTACTTCAATTTCATTGTTTTCTAATGTTTTTGGAGATATTACTAATCTTATAGGCATTCCCATCAAATCAGCATCTTTAAATTTAACTCCTGCTCCACAATTTCTATCATCCATCAATACATCAATCTTACTTTCTTCTAAACTTTTATATAATTTATTAGCTTTTTCAGAAACAATTGGATCATCTTGTCTTAAAACACATAAATGAGCTTGCCATGGAGCAACTGACATAGGAATAATTAAACCATTTTCATCATTTGATTCTTGAGCAATGGATGCTATAGCTCTTCCTACACCAATGCCATAACAGCCCATAATAGGATTAAATGGTTGTCCATCAGCACCTGTTACCGTCATTCCCATAGATTTTGTATATTTAGTTCCTAATTGGAAAATATTGCCTATCTCTATACCATTTTCTATTCTTAATTTTCCACCACAACAAGGACATGTATCGCTTTCTTTTACCTTTGAAATATCTGCAAATTGTGGATTTTCTAAATCTCTTTCTGCATTAAATCCAACATAATGGTAACCTGGTTTATTTGCTCCAACAACAATGTTTTTTAAACCCTTTAAAGAATTATCTAAAACAACCATTATCTTTGAATCTAATCCCTTTGGTCCTATATTTCCACAAGCAATAGTGTCAGATACTCCACCATCATATGGAACAATATCCTTTAGTATAGATTTCTTTAATTTCGCTTCATTGACTTCTAAATCACCTCTAACAAAAGCTATAACAACTTGTTCTTGATCTCCTCTTACAGCATATACAACAGCCTTTCCTGTTTGCTTTGGACTTATTCCTAATCTTTTGCATACATCTTCAATTGTGTGATCTTCACCTGTATCTATCATCTCTAATGGCTTATCTACGAATTCTGGTTTATCTATAACACTTGTTGCAACTTCCATATTTGCTCTATAATCGCAATCATTACATAAAACAATAGAATCTTCACCAACCTCTGTTAATAACATAAATTCATGTGCAACAGAGCCACCCATCATTCCTGAGTCAGACTTAACATCAATAAATCTTTTCATTCCTACTCTTCTAAAGATGTTTCGATAAGCCTTATGCACTTTCATGTAGTAATCTTCCAAATCTTCTTTTGTTGCATGGAATGAATAAGCATCTTTCATAGTGAATTCTCTAACTCTAATTAATCCACCTCTAGCTCTTGCTTCGTCTCTAAATTTAGTTTGAATTTGATAAATCATAAATGGCAATTGTGTGTAGCTAGATATTGTATGATTAGCCATATGAACCGCAGCTTCCTCATGTGTCATACCTAACAACATGTCTGCATTCTTTCTATCTTTAAATCTAACCATTTCGGCTCCGATACTTGTGTATCTTCCTGATGATTCCCATAATTCACGCGGCATAACTACTGGGAATAAAACTTCCTGTCCATCAACAGCATCCATTTCTTCTCTAATAATCTTTTGAATTCTTTGACTCATTTTTTGGCATGGCATTGTCATTGAATATATACCATTTGCAACTTGCTTAATATATCCAGCTCTTGCCAATAAAATATGACTCTTAATAGAAGCATCGCTTGGAGCTTCTTTTGTTCTTTCGCAACATAATTTGCTTAATAACATAGTTATACCTCTCTTTTAATCTTTGTTAATAATAACACTTACGCACAAATATAACAAGTAAATACGCACGCGCACACTATATAACTTGTTCTTACAAAACAAAAATGTCGGACTCTAAAAGTCCGACATTTGTATTTATTAAAGACTATTCTTTATCTTCTTTTTCCTCTACTTCTGGAGCGTATGGAATAATCTTTGCTGATAAAGCAAACTTTCTTACAGATTCTGCAGCACTTTGTGCAGCATCTTTTGTTCCATAACTTTCACCTAGATATGTAATACCAGCATTAGCGCCTCTTAAAACGAATCTATAGTTACCGAACTTATCTTTATCAATAAAGAAATTATTTAAATATGCAGCCTTTTTAAATGTTACGATAGCATCTGAACATGTATCCTCTGAAGCATAATAACGACTACCATATAGTAATTGTCCATTATTAGCATATAGTGCAAAGAAGAATCCTCTATCTTCACGTCCTGTGATTGTAAACTTACCAGAAGTCTTACCAACTTTTAATACTGTATCCCAATCAACACCAGTACCTCTATTGAATTTCTTCTTAGCTGCCTTATACTCATCTTCTTTTTCTTGATCAAATTCATAATCAACAACAGCTCCAAGTTTAGTAAACTTCTTAACTGACTCAATAGCCTTTTCTGCTTGAGGTCTTGTTTTATAACATTCACCTACATATCTCTTTGCAATAATAAATCTCCATAAGCCTTTCTTATCTTGATAAACTGATGCAAACACTTTTGGATCTAAGATTGTATTTTTGAAAGTTTCAAAACCACTCTTTACCGAATCTTCAGAAGCAAATCCTTGAGATTCAAACATTAATTGCTTATTGTTAGCATAAATTGAGAAGTGATATCCATCAACTCTTAAGTCAAACTCAATAGTTCCCATAGCCTTTTGTTTAGAAGACTTTGCCTCTTTTACAGGTGCTTCTTCTGCTTTAGTTTCAGGAGCAATTTCTTCAACTGCTGGAGTTTCTTCTACTTTTTCTTCTTCTTTAATTTCCTTAACTTCAGATTCTTCTTGAGTTTCTTCCTCGGCAGCAATTTCTTCTGCAGGCTCTTCTATTTTTTCTTCTTCCTTAACTTCCTCAACCTCAGCTTCTTCTTGAGTTTCTTCTACTTTTTCCTCAGTAGGTTCTTCAATTTCTTCCTTAGTTTCTTCAACTGCTGGAGTTTCTTCAGTCACTGATTCTTCAATTACTGGAACTTCTTCTTGAGCCTCAGTATCTTTTTCTGTTTCTACAAATTCTTCCTCTTGGGACCCTTCATCCGTTTCTTCCTCTACTTCCTCAGTTTTTTCATCTTCATCAGTTTCAACTTCTTGAACAGGAGTTTCATCTTTAGTTTCTTCTTGAGATTCAGTCACCTCTACTTCTTCCTCTTCAGTATCTTCTATTTCTGTTGCTACTCCGATTTCTTTTGCTGTTTCTTTGTTCTTTGACTTAAATAAGTTATCGTTCATAATAACAAATTTTTCCATAACGAATACGATTAAGAAATCTGCAATAGAATATGTAATCATAGATAATGTCGAAGACCATTCAACAAGAGCTGGAACATTTTTAAATAAATTAGCATAAGCTTTTGCTAAAGGTTCACCCACTAATGTTTCAGCAATAATTAATACAACGCACATAATAACATATACCGTCATTGAGAATGCTAAATTATTTACTGCACCAAAAGTTTTCTTTCTATTTAAAATGTAAGATATTATCTTTGCAGCTACGTTACCTACAGCAAAACCTATAAATGCAGGAACCGTGTATTGTCCAAAGATCCAAGCTGTAAAGGTAGCACTATCACTAACACCACATAAAACCAATAATTTTGGTAAAAATTGTACTAAAACAATTTGTACAACAAATGCTGCTAAACTCATTACAATAAATAAAACAAATTGCAAGAATGTACTTTTCTTCTTTTCTGCCATATTTCCTCCTGTTTCTAATTAAGATAGAATAGTTAATATTTTTTGTAGTTAAAATTATATCACTCGCGCGTAAATAAACACAAGGAAAAAAATGGCTAAAAATTTGCCAAATTATATACTTCTTTTACCATTTTTAAATCAAGTGGTTTAAAAACGCCTATTTTCCTTGTTTCATTCCTTGTGCATTTTAAAGCAAGTTCATCTATTATTTTTTCATCAAATTTTCCACAAGGAAGCTCGTCTATAGAAATAGGCATATCTAAGAATTTAAAATATGCTTCGGTTTTGT
The DNA here is from genome assembly GCA_963592135.1 of bacterium. Lineage (GTDB taxonomy): Bacteria > Bacillota > Clostridia > Christensenellales > UBA3700 > UBA3700. Next base: position 13,590 of record CAVAVP010000017.1, on the reverse strand, counting down.
TTATTCCATCCCTTGCAGCTTCAATTCCTTCATATTTACTTCCCCATACATTTTTTGCAAATTGTGCAAATCTATCTATATCATTTTCAAATACATACCTACACCATGAAGCCCATATAGCACTTAGCGATTCCCCATGCGTTATATCAAACATAGCAGATATTTCATGACCTAGTTGATGAACTGAAAAATCCTTTCCTCCACCTAAACCTGTTAAATCGTTATGAGATAAAGAACTTGCCCACATAACCTCACTCATAGCCTCATAATTAGTTTGATCACCATATAATATGCTTCCGTATTTAATAACATTTCTAAGCAACCCTTCTGCTATTTCGTCGCTCATATGATTATGTTGTTTTTCTTTTGGATAAAAATATCTTTCTATTGTATGAAGCATAGTATCTACAACACCACACGCTATTTGTTTTTTAGGTAGAGTCTCAGCAAAAAATGGATCCATGATGGCAAATTTGCATCTATAAAGGTCACAGCTTAACCCCCGTTTTGATTTAATTTTTTCATTAGTAAGCACCGCACTATTGCTCATTTCAGAGCCTGCTGCAGGAATAGTTAATATACATGAAACAGGAAGTGTTTTATTAAACTTTACCTTGCCACACCAAGCCTCCCATATGTCTATATCATTTATCGCGCCAACGGAGATTGCTTTTGCTGTATCTATAACCGAGCCACCTCCAATTGCCAATATTAAATTAGGGCTAAATTCTCTTGCTTTATCTATACCAACCAGAGCATACTCTAATGATGGATTTGCTTTAACTCCCCCAAACAAAAAATATTCTATTCGTGCTTTATCTAATTTATTTTTAACATCTTCTAAAAGACCATTTTCTTCAATTCTTTTTGATCCATAAACAATAAAAACTCTCTTTGCATTTATATTTAAACACTCACCTGAAAGTTTTTCTAAAGAACCCTTTCCAAATATCACTTTTGTTGGCGCATAATAACTAAAATTTTCCATACTATTTTCTTAAATCTTCTATTAAATTATATAATTCATCAAAGTTATGAACTTCAAAATTTACTTTACTTTCACCTATTGACTCTCTCTTTAAATTAAACCATATAGTCTTTATATTTGCATTAACACCAGCTTTCATATCACTAGTTAATGAATCTCCAATTATATACGCGTTTTCCCTATCTATTCCCTTTAGTTCTTTTTCAATATAATCAAAAAATTCCTTCGATGGTTTTTGGGAACCAATTTGCTCAGATATAAATCTTCTTATAAAATATTTATCTAATCCTGATAATTTAAATCTATTGTTTTGAACATGTGTAGTGCCATTTGTAACTATATATAAATCGTTTTCTTTATATATCTTTTTTAAAAAATCTTCAGCACCTTTTAAGGTTATTGTTTGCTGACCTAGATAAACCCAATATTCCTTATTTAAATTATCATAATCACCAAACTCAATATTATAGTTGTCAAAAGTCCATTTAAATCTTAATTTGGCTACTTGTGCCCTTGTGATTTCTCCTCTTTCTAAAGCTTTCCAGCATTTTAAGTTATTCTCTTTGTAAAGCGGAACAATTCCATCATACTTTAAAAACCCATAATCCTTAAAAAGCATAGAAACCGCTGCTGTTTCTGCAGCATCAAAATCAAATAAAGTATCGTCAGCATCTAAAAATAATGTAAGTCTTTTCATACAAAAAAAAGGGCCACAATGACCCTTGATTATTTTTATTTTATTGTAACTTTAATTACGACCCTATCATTTGTTGTTTTATTTTGATATACAACAAGTGCAGTTCCTTTTACTGATACACTTCCTATAACAATATAATCGAAATTATTACTATCTGAAACAATATCAGAATATGTCACCACACTACCTTCTATAACAGTAGAATACTCCCCTACAGTCTTAATATATGAACCTGTTCCAATTGAAGTTTCATATTCTTCTACATAAATTATTCCAACAACAGCTGGGGTAACAACGTTAGAGATAGTTGCAAACTTATTGCTGCTTAGTGCATTTATTTTTTCTACTAAATCATTTACGCTTGTTGCACGTGTTGCATATGAATCATTGTTGTTTTGTGTTTGTGTTGCGTAAGCATTGTAGAAGTAACAGTTGGTAACAGAGCCTTCATTTAAAGCCAAGAATACACCTTGAATACCTGATGTTTGTATTCCTATGCCACCTGTTGAGTAACAAGCTTCAATTTCACCCGTAGAAGAGTTGTTTGCTACAAAACCACCAAATACATCTTGAGCCGTTGCTTGTAGTGTTGAGTAACTGTATTTTATTATACCATCATTTTTAACCACAAAACCCGCAGCTTCAGATTCTAAAGCGTTACTCTCTGCATTTACTTTTAATAAGTTTTTAGAATTGCTTGAGAATTTTGGACCTGATAACGAACTCTCAATAGTTCCAGTTCCACTATTTTCAACTACAAATCCTGCAGCTTGTGCTTTTCCTAAAATTGCTACTACTGATACACTTCCTTGAGAATAACTATAAGATATATTTCCACTGTTTTTATATGCAAAACCTGCACCTAAAACATCAAGTTTTTTAACGCAGAAATATTCATCATACTTTTTATCTGAATCTAATAATAAATCATTATTAGCTATAATTTCTGAACCTAAACCTAAATACTTATACTCTGAATCAATATATACATAAACAGCATCACTTGTATGTTCAGATAAACTATCTAAGGTTTTATTATAATCGCCTAAACTTATATAGTTATCTGAGGCTGTGATATCTCCAAGAGAGATTGAGGATTTAATAGTGGCATTGTTTAAATAAACAAAACCTGAGCATACTCTAGAAGAAATATCTACATCTGATTGAGCATGTGATATTGTTCCATCATTAGCATATGCTACACCTGCACCAATGTAAGCGCCCTTAATACTTCCTGACACATAAACATTTGTAATCATACCAGCACTTTCATTTATATATACTACAAGACCTACATTTTTAGAATCTGAATCGTCTTTAAATATTGAATTTATAAAGTATAAATCTTTTATGGTTCCTGTATTAGTTTTTATAAATCCAACTTCTTTTTCGCCTTTCTTCTCAATTATAACTAAATTTTTAATTGCATGGTTATTACCATCTAATATTCCTGAAAACTCAGGAATTGAAACCCAGTTATAAGATAAGTTATCTAAATCTGTTAAAAGAACATAATTCTTATCAGGCTCATAATTTATATATTGAAGTTCGCCAATAGTCTCTACACCAAAGTAACCATTATATTTACTAACAAATGTGTTATACTCTTCCTCGCTGTCAAAATAGCCTTTGATAGAAGATATTGCATAAGATACAGAACTATCAATTAAACTTGGCTTTTTATAACTTAAGTATTGATCTTTACATGTTATGGCATCTGGAACAATTATTTGATATGAAGTACCCGTCATATCCATTGAAATTGTAAACAACTTTCCATAATATGACATGTCTGATCTTACATATTTATAATTTCCATCTTCATCAACTATAAAGAACAAATCATCTATACACAAATTATATGTAACATTATTAAATTCATAATATTGAACATCTGATTCAAAACTTGTTAATTCATTACCTCTTAAATAATAGTTTGCAGCCTTATTAAAACCTGTACTATCATATTTATAGTAATAATCGCTTATAGATAATGATGTTTCTGCTTGATAGTAATATTTATCATATGCTCCATCAACAATTTCACTCTTTGTTCCTATTGATACATATTCGTTTAAATCATTTAATGTATAATAAGTTGTTGTATCATCTAATTCAGCGTAACTTGTCTTATATGACATTACTTCAAACAATGTATATACATCATTTGCATCTTTTGTATAGTACTTATCATTAGGCTCTAATGTTATCGCCGTATTGTCTATCTTATAATAATGATCTTCAACTAATAACTCATAACTATGAGTACTAGCACCTTCAACCATTCTATAGTAATCAAGAGCCGCATTATATGAATTAATAGTTGGGTCCATCTTTGTATAATTTCTAGCTTCTCTATATTGAGTATCATCATTAGAAATTTCATAATATTTTTTCGATGTATCTATTGTCGTATCTGTTGTTACACTACAATCAAAGGCTCCACTTCCTAAAGATATTGTTTTATCAATAGTAGTTAATGATGAAGATTCATCCGCATTATAAGCTTTTAAATAAACTGTGCAATATTCAATATCATCAATGGAATCCAATGTAAATGCTACCCATGTTTTATTTTCTGAATCAATAGACATTGTCAAATCTGATGGGGCATTATCTATAACTTTTAAGTCATATAAATATTTACCTGTCTCGGAATCTTTTTCTCTTTCACTTATCTCGCTATCTAAATAAACCTTATTATCACCTTTATCACCTAAGGCTTTAATTAAAACATAATATGTTCCAATACCTTTTGTTTCAAAATCTAAGTAGGATAAAGAATATGAATTAGTTGAAGAATCATAAGTCTTTACTAATTCATCACCACTTGGCCCAACAAAGTATAGATATAGAGTATATCCAGTTGCATTTGACATTGCTTTCCATCTTATGCTTGTAGATGTAACTGCTGTAATTGATGTCTTTTCAACTTGAGTTGTTACACAATAGTAGGCAAATGTAGAATTTGAATCTGAATATCTTGTTTCATTTTCTGCAACTTTTGCTGTTACATAAATTGTATATAAAGCTGGTTTTGAATATTTTTGTTCATCTACTGCTACGGATGACTCATCAAAAGAATAAGAAGTATCCGTAATTGTTCCCTCATACAATACATCACTCGAAACATTTATAACTTTAACATAATAACCTACAGCATTTTCTACTGCATCCCATGAAGCAACTTTATCATTTATAGCAACACTACTCATTACTAATTTTTCTTTTTTGTCAAAAGTAAATGTTGAATAATCACTATATATTTTTTCATCATTTGAACTATAAACAGCTCTAATCTTTATTGAATGACTGCCAAGTTCGGTTAAATTTTCGGTATACATAGCATCCACTGTACTTATGACATTATCAGTATTGTTATCTACTATAACTTCATATCCAGTAGCATTTTCTACTGCATCCCAACTTATTACACTACCATTTATAACAATATTTTCCGGAGCTTTTAATGTTATGGTCTCATCTTTCTTACAACCAACAAAAACCATTAACATAATTAACGCTATCGTCGTAATTATTAAAAATATACTTATTTTTTTCATTTCAAATTGCCTCATATTTTGTTCGAAATTATACAAGTATAATATTAACAAACTATTTTATTTTACACAAGTAATATTATTAATTATTACGTGCGCGTGGCTCCTGTTGCTTCGATTCTTGATATGTTTAAATTATTTTTTAAAATTCGATTTAATAAATATAAAATAACTGAATTAAAAACTCAAAGTTTTCTAATAGCACAATTCTTTATCCCTATATGATTTCTTCTAATTATTTTTTAATTCTACGCATAGTTAAAATTAATCCTAAAAACATCCAAAGATTCCCCACGCTTATCCATGCACAAGAAATCGCATTCACCCATGCGTGGTTTCCAAATATATTAAACAGCAAAGCTATTACTATACCTATAGGCAAAGAAAATACCCAGCACCATTTTGGATATGGGGTTAATCCCTTTGCAAAAACCTGTATTTGGGTAATCTCCAAGATTGCAAAAAAAATCCAAAACAATACAAAAGCTGGAAGTACAAAATATAGCGCATACTTTAGCACAAGAGCGTCTTCAAATCCGTGTTTCATTAAAAATACTATTGCGCACACAGGCACATGAAAACCACAACCACCAAAAATTAGGTAACCAAAAATCCCCGCACGATAGCGATGCGCATACTTAGGAGCACGTTCGGCCATCAAACGATAGATGCCAAAATAACTAAATCCCTCAAAGACAATACCGAAAAGTCCTAATATAGCAGCAGCTAAGATGCCACCATCAGAAATACTAGTATATGCAGAAAACATTCGAAAAAATCCGGATAATGTTTCATCCTCTACACCCCATCCTAAAAGCATATCTCCAATAAATGTTAAAAAGCACCAAATAATCCTATACGGAATAAATGGGAAATACGTGGCCAGTCTACTTGACGAGAAATACCAATATCATTAAATTCAGTCATACTTGTTTCCTTCTTTTTACTCCTTACAATTTATCTCAAAATTACTTGTTACACTCTCTTCTTATATTCTAACATTTAAATAAATATTTTGGTAAAATTTTTCCAAAGTATAGATTTAAATTGAGTAATCGATTTCACATTTATTTAAGCATAATCTTTCTAATTTTTTCATAGACAAAATATTTTTTCTTTGCTATACTTTAGTAGATTACAAAAAAAAGGAACAAGACAATTATGGATTTTCGTAATAATCTAAAAAAACTTCGCAAATCTAAAAAGTTATCTCAAACAGAACTTGCTGGTTTATTAGGTTTATCACAAAGAACAATATCTCACTATGAACAAGGCGGCGCTGAGCCATCTTTAGAATGTCTTGTAGAAATAGCAAAACTCTTGGGAGTAACAACAGACGAACTGTTAGGTTATACAAAAGAATATTAACACCAAGAGAACTTGTCAAAGGTTCTCTTTTTAAATATTAATATATAAATTAGGAGGCATATATGGATATAAATACTTTTAAGAAAGACAAAATTCAATACATGAAAGAACACAATAAAGCAGCCATTACAGCTTTAGATTTAGTTGTAAACAAAACCATGCTTGCTCAAATTGAAAAAAGGAGCAAAGGTGAAGAATTATCTGAGGCAGATATTGTTTCTATTTTACAAAAATGCGAAAAAGAACTTTTAGAAGAAAGAGAATCTTTCGTAAAGGCAAATAGAACAGAAACTGTTGCTGAACTTGATGTTCAAATCGCAATTGTTAAAAAATATCTTCCAACATTAATGTCAGAAGATGAAATTAAAGCTGAAATACTAAAACTTGAGGACAAAACTATTCCTAATGTTATGAAACATTTTAAAACAAATTTCGCTGGAAAATGCGATATGGGTTTAGTTAATAAAGTTTTAAGATCTTTATAATTAACAATAATAAAAAAAATAGAGGGAGATTTTTCTCCCTCTTTTTATGTTATTTATTTTGTGTTCTTCAAGTGTAACAAAATTTTCGCGGGGTTCACAAAAGGAAAATAATTACATCAAAAACATTCAGGGCTTTCAAGTAAATCCTCAATATAACATCCTAGAGTCTCGAGAAAACGCGTAACAAAACTAAGCATAAGAAAGCAAACAAATATGATAAAACGAACAAACAATACCAAATTGTCACATATATAGAATTAATAAAAAAAAAAAGGACGGCAGCTTTCTCCACTCCGTCTTTTTTTTCATTAACTTTTTTATATTCTTACAATATTTTTTATAACAATTGGTTTACTTGGAACATCTTGAAACCAACCAAAACATGTTGTTTTAACATTAGATATATCTATTGCAACCTTTTCACTATCTTTATCTAAAAGTTTACCAAAAGCAGCATAAGCTCCATCTAAATGAGGAGTATCATTGACACAAATAAAGAATTGCGAAGATGCTGAATTTGGCATGCTGGTCCTTGCCATAGATAAAACACCTAAGGTATGCTTTAAAGTATTTTTTACTCCATTTTGTATAAACTCACCTTTAATAGACTTTGCTTCCTTTGGTTCCATTGTTTCATTCATTCCACCACCTTGAATCATAAATCCCGGAATTACTCTATGAAATATTAATCCATTATAAAAATTCTCATCTACAAGCTTTAAAAAGTTAGCAACAGTAATTGGTGCAACATCTTCATAAAGTTCAGCCTTCATACTTCTTCCGTCAGATAAATTTATTTGTATTTTTGTAGCCATATTAACCTCTATCTTTTATTTTCTTTAACAAAATCTTTTATTATCTCTATTGCTTGTTCTAGTTTTTTCATGCTATATGCATAACTTACTCTAACAAAATATTCACCGCTATCGCCAAATGCTTTTCCAGGAACTACGGCAAGATTCTTTTCTCTAAATAATCTATTTGCAAACTCATCTCCCGTCATGCCTAGAGATTCTACGCATGGGAATACATAAAATGCTCCCTTTGGCTCAAAACATTTTAATCCCATAGCATTAAACTCAGAAACTAGGAATCTTCTTCTCATATCATATTTATCTCTCATATCCGTAATTGTTGAGAAGTTATCCTCAAATCCATGCTCAAGTGAGGCAATTCCTGCATATTGACTAGCTGTTGGACAGCACATAATTGCATATTGATGAATCTTATACATAACATTTATTATTTCTTTTGGAGCAAGAACATAGCCAAGTCTCCACCCAGTCATAGCAAAAGATTTTGAAAAACCATTAATGACAACACATCTTTCTTGCATCCTTGGTAGAGAGGCAATAGAAACATGCCCTTGTTTTGTATAAGTTAATTCAGAATATACTTCATCACTTAATACTAAAATATCTTTTTCTATAATAAAATCAACTATCTTTTCTAAATCTTCTTTTTCCATTATTGCCCCAGTTGGGTTATTTGGATAAGGAAGAATTAATATTTTTGTTTTTTCGGTATATGCTTCCTTTAAAGCCTCAAGTGTTACTTTAAATTCATTTTTTGCACTACACTTAATTGGCACGGGATTTGCTGATACTAGTGTTACGCATGGTTTATATGAAACATACGATGGCTCCGGAATAAGTACATCATCCCCTGCACTTACTAAAGTTCTTAGTGTTAAATCAATTCCCTCTGAAGCTCCTACTGTGCATAAAACCTCTTTACTAGGATCGTAACTTAACCCATATCTTTCTTTGTAGTATCTACAAATTAATTCTCTTAGTTTTGGCATACCAAAATTACTTGTATATTGAGTTAAACCTTTTTGAATACTTTTAATAGCTGCTTCTCTACTAATCCAAGGAGTATCAAAATCGGGTTCACCAACACCAAGGGAAATAGCATCTGGTCTTTCTGCTACTATGTCAAAAAATTTTCTTATTCCCGATGGTTGAATGCTTGCAGCATTCTTGTTTAAATACTTACTATAATCCATTATGCGTGCAACTCTATTCTATTGTTGTTTTCTGAAGATTGTAAATTAACACCACTTTCTTTGTATTTCTTTAAAATAAAGTGGGTAGAAGCACCCTTTATACCTTCAATAACACTTAACTTATCACTAACGAACATTGAAACTTCTCTAATTGTTTTAGCTTCAATTGTTACTACCAAATCAAAAGCTCCACTCATTAGATAAACATTTTTAACCTCATCAAATTTGATGATTTGTTCAGCTATTGCGTCATAGCCTGATCTTGGTTGAGGATTAACTTTAATTTCTATTAAAGCGTCTACTGAATCCTCTCCTGTTTTTTCAGTATTAACTATGGCAGCGTACTTTACAATAATGCCATCCTTTTCAAGTTTCGCTATTGTATTCGCGACAGTCTTTTCATCCTCGCCTAATAAAACAGCCAACTTTGCAGGAGTATATCTTGCATCAGCTTGTAATAAATCTACAATTTTCTTTTCTAATTTTTCCATAGAAATACCTCCATATTTTACTAATATATTATATATAAATTAACATACCACACGCATACAATGCAATAATTAATAACCAAACACCTCATTTGCAGCCTTTACACTCTTATTTGCATCTTTGGTATAATAGGTTGCGCCTATTTTGGCTGCATAATCAGGATTTAAAACGGCTCCGCCGACAAACGTTTTACACCATGGGCATTGCTCTTTTAAAAGTTTAATCGTCTCTTCCATTGCGCCAACCGTTGTAGTCATCAAAGCACTTAATCCAACAAGTTTTACATTGTTTTCCTTAACTGTATCAACAATTAATTGTGGTTCAACATTCTTTCCTAAATCTATAATTTTATATCCATAATTTTCAAGCACTGTCTTTACAATATTTTTGCCTATATCGTGAATATCACCTTTAACCGTTGCAATAACTATTGTTCCCCTATTGCTTTCCCCTGCTGGTAAAACTTTCTTTATTTCTACAAAACATTCTTTTGCACTCTCAGCTGCGGCAATTAGTTGTGGTAAAAATAGTTTTCCTTTTTCATATTCGTCGCCTACTTCATTTAGTGCTGGAATTAAATAGTTGTTTATAACGTCTATAGGAGAATTACTCTCTAATAATTTTGCACATGCTATTTTTGATGTTTTTAATCCTCTTTTTATACAGTAGAATATATCTTGATCTGCATTTTGTGGTGGGTTTTTATCTTCTACGACAAAATTAATGTTATTTTCTACAGTATCCATAAACTCTGCATAGAAAAACTCTTTATCATATTCTCCTTTAGTTGCTTTAAAATCTTCTATTGCCTTTATATTTTCTGGTATATTTGGATTAATAATTGGTAAGTTTAATCCAAAAGCAAGTGCTGCTTTCAAGAATGATGAGTTTGTTATTTGTCTATTTGGAAGTCCAAACGATACATTTGATACACCTAAAACAAATTTAACTGAATACTTATTCTTAATTTCGCTTATCGCGTCTAGTGTTTTTCTAGCTTGATCTTTCTCAACTGAAACAGTAAGAGTTAGACAGTCTATTAAAATATCTTCTTCTCTTATACCATATTCTTTTGCTCTATTTATTATCTTTTCAGCTATTTTAATTCTCTCACTTGTAGATTGAGGAAGTCCCTTTTCATCTATTGTTAATCCAACAACAAGTGCACCATATTTTTTTACAACAGGTAAAATACTATCTAAAACCTTATCCTCACCATTAACAGAGTTAACTATAGCTTTCCCGTTATAATAACGAAGCGCTGATTCAATAGCATCCACTTTTCCACAATCTATTTGAAGAGGCACAGATACTATTGATTGAATATGTTTAACCATTTTGGTTAATGTTGCTTTTTCATCTATCTCTGGAAGTCCCGCATTTACATCCAAAATAGCAGCACCCACCTCTACTTGAGATAATGCCTGATTAGATATATAGTCAAAATCATTATTAAGTAAAGCTTGCTTCATTAATTTTTTGCCAGTTGGATTGATTCTCTCTCCGATAATTTCAATCGAATCGTTATCTAAAACCACAACATCAGTAGCTGAACATATTGCCGGCTTTACATAAGTTTCTCTTTTAATAATTTTACTATTATTTACGAGTTGCTTTATTTTCTTTATATATGCCGGCGTTGTTCCACAACAACCCCCCAAAATATTAACGCCAAGTTCTATATATTTTTCATAGTATTTAGCAAATTCATCAGCCTTTACTGGATAAATCATTCTTGCATCAGGAATTCCTGCATTTGCTTGAATAAATAAAGGTTTATCTGTCCATTTAGAAAGTTCTTTCATTATAGGCAATATTTGCTTTGGACCAAGTGAGCAATTAATACCAAGAGCATCAACAAAAGGAGTTAGTGTTAAAGCAAAAGCTTCAACTGATGTTCCGGTAAAAGTTCTCATAGTTTCCATAAAACTCATTGAACAAATAATAGGAAGATCTGAATTTTCCTTAGCCGCAAGAACGGCAGCCTTAGCCTCATATAAATCAGACATAGTTTCAATTAAGATTAAATCCGCATAATTCTTTCCAATATCTACAACTTCTTTAAATATTTCATATGCTTCATCAAACTTCATTTGTCCCATAGGCTCAATAAGTTCTCCTATAGGACCTATATCCAAAGCCACATATTTATCTTTAGCAACTTCTCTTGCAAGTTTAAGTCCTGCTATGACACATTTTTCAACATCTTCATGTGAGCCCAACTTTTTAAAGTTTGCACCAAAAGTATTTGCAGAGATAACATCACTTCCAGCATTAACATAATCAAGATAAATAGCTTTTATCATATCTGGATTTGTAACATTCAAAGTTTCAGGAATAGTACCAACTTTCATTCCTCTCAACTGAAGTTGAGTACCAAAAGCGCCATCTAAAACAACAAACTCATTTTTTAATTTTTCTCTTATTGTCATTTTTTAATCCCCATAATTGCGGTTACTGATTTTTGTGGAGTCAACATACATGCTTCATTCACAAATAAACCAATCTGTTTTTGGGTATCTAGTAGCGCGCATATTTCTTTTTGCTGCTGTATATCCCAATCTCCATAGCCACAAGAATATCTTGAAGTTAATTCTCCTGGAATGTTTTTTTCTATTTCATCTAAATAACTTTCTATTGCGCAAGTTGCTGCACTATCCAAAAGCACTGCAAGAGTTGCATCATCAACAAAAGCTCTATTTATTCTTTTTTCAAGATTAAATCCAAGTGTTGCAGCTACCATATAAACCTCACTGCACCCACTTAAGTGTTTCCATATACTTTCGCCTTTTAGTTTTAATCCTGTTCCTTTTAACTCTCTATTTTCAATATCTAGTGTGTATTTTCTTAAAATATGAATTGGCTGTGCTTCTTTTTTACATATAGAAATTGCAAGAGATATTTTATTTTCAAGTTCACTGTTAATCTCTTGTCCTTTATAACCTAAATATCTTAAAAGTTCACGCCTTTCTATTTCCACTAGTCTTTATTTACTCCATTAATTAAATCTACAACATTATCTGTAATTTTTCTTGCAACATATGCATTGTTCATTACATAAACATGAATGCCATTTGAAGCACCTGAGGCTAATATATCCGCAATTTGATCAGTTGCGTATAAAATACCTGCTTCCATTAATGCTTCTGGGTTATCTGAAAATTTTGAAATCATTCTAGATAGTTTTGCAGGAATCTTTGTTGCAGCCATTTGAATAGTTCTATCTACATTTGCCTTTTTAATAAGTGGCATAATGCCTGCCTGAACAGGAATGTTAATACCGGCTGCTCTTATCTTATCCATGAATCTATAAAAATCATCATTATCATAGAATAGTTGTGTATTTAAGTGAGTTAAACCAGCGTCCACTTTTCTCTTTAAATTATCTATATCCACATCTAATGATTCTGACTCTGGATGTCCTTCTGGATAACAAGCACCTGCTAAATCAAAATCTGCTCTTTCTTTTATAAAAGGAATTAAATCCGATGCATACTTAAAATCATTACACTCTAAGCCTTGAATTCTATCTCCTCTTAAAGCAAGTACATTTTCAATGCCATATTCTTTTAGTGTTTCTATTGCCTGTGCTACTTTTTCTTTAGTTGAATTTATGCAAGTTAAGTGAGCAAGTGGCTCAACTTTGTATTTATTCTTTACTATTGAAGCAAGTTCTAAAGATCTAGCATTATTGCTTTTTCCGCCTGCCGAATATGTAACTGAAATATAGTCTGGCTTTAATCCAGATAAACCATCTAATGTGTCATAAATAACTGAAATATCATTATCTATTTTTGGTGGAAATATTTCAAACGAATATACTGCTTTTTTTTGTTTAAATAATTCGGATATTTTCATATGTTTGCTCCTAACGTGATATGTTTTATTTTACAAAGAAACAAGCATAAAATCAAATATAAATGCGCATACACATACAAAGCAAAAATATATTAGATTATTATTTTTTCGCTAAATATTTTTTCATAATCTTCTAA
>CAVAVP010000016.1:0-76999 GCA_963592135.1 bacterium | reverse complement strand
TATACTATATTGCGCGTGTTTGTATTATAATGTTATAATATATAAAAATCGTAGGGAAAACTATGTTATATAAGTTTAATCATAATTATTTTAATAATCCAGAGTATTATGAGCAAAATAAGCTTGCTCCAAGATCTTATTTCATTCCATTTGAAAGCAGAGATAAATTAGATGATATTAACTACTTAAATGAAAGATATAAATCAGACATGGTTACAATGCTTTCTGGTAAGTGGGATTTTTGTTTTTACTATAGACTTTCAGATATGCCAAGAGAACTTGATTCTTATACGTATGATTTTGAATCAATCACAGTTCCTGGTTGTTGGCAATTCCAAGGTTATGAAAAACCTTTTTATATAAACACAAGATATCAATTTGATTGTAATCCTCCTTTTGTTCCAGAGGATATTGGCGTTTATGGAAAATCATTTCCAATAGATAACAAAAGAGGAAAAGAAAATACTGTTCCTGTATATAATACAGTGGGTATATATAGAAAGAAGTTCCAACTTGAACACAAAGCAAAGCATATACTTACCTTCTTAGGTGTGTCTTCATGTGTACAAGTTTATTGTAATGGTAGATTTGTAGGATATTCAGAAGGAAGTCATAATACTGCTGAATTTGATATAACACCATTTGTTATAGATGGCCCTAACGAAATTTTATGCTTAGTATATAAGTGGTGTACAGGTACATATTTAGAGTGCCAAGACATGTTTAGAAATAGCGGTATCTTTAGAGATGTATATATTACAAATTATACTCACAATAGAATTTGGGATTATGATGTTAAAGTTGAAAGCATAGATGAAACAGCAAAAATGTTAATTGTTGATGTAGATGCTGTTATGGAAAAGAATGTAAGAGTTTGCTATGAACTTTACTATGGTAAAAAGCTTATAGCACAAGAAGAAGGCGAAACATTATGGAATTATACGCTTGAAAAACCATATTTGTGGAGCGCTGAAGTTCCTTGTCTATATAAGCTTGTTATATCGCTAAAGAAAGGTGACCAAACATTATTCTGTGTAAGGCAAGAAGTAGGTTTTAGAAAGATTGAAATAGAAAATTCTGTATTCTACTATAACAATATGCCAATTAAAATAAAGGGTGTAAATCACCACGATACAAGTCCAAAAAACGGCTTTACAATGTCAGTAAGTGAAATGCTTAAGGATGTTGAATTAATGAAACTTATGAATGTCAATGCCGTTAGAACATCTCATTATCCACCAGATCCATTGTTTATAAAAATGGCAAATTATCTTGGATTATACATCATAGATGAGGCGGATATAGAGACTCATGGTACTGGTATTAAATATTTTAAACAACCAAACTTGATTTCTAATGACCAAAGATGGAGAGATAGATTCTGGGATAGAGTTTATAGAATGTATATGAGAGATAGAAATAATCCTTGTATTACAATGTGGTCTTTAGGTAATGAAAGTGGTGGTTGGAAAAACCAAGATTACTGTTATGAAAAATTAAAGAAACTAGATCCATCTGTTCCAATTCACTATGAAGCTGTTTGTAGAACAATAAGATGGAAATATGATGTTTTGTCCCAAATGTATACTCCAACAGAAAGAATGGAAAAAATGGCAGCACATAAACTGCCTGCGAGATATTATTCTTCTCCATATTTCTTGTGTGAATATGCTCACGCAATGGGAGTAGGTCCAGGGTCGCTAGATAAATATTGGGAGATTATAAACGCAACTCCATTTATGATGGGTGGTTGTATTTGGGAATGGGCAGACCATGCCGTTTTAGAAAAGGATGGTACTTATACGTATGGTGGTGACCATGGTGAGTACGCACACGATTCAAATTTCTGTGTAGATGGTCTAATGACTCCGGATAGAAAGCCATCAACAAGCGCTCTTGAGATGCGTTGTGTTTATAACCCATACAAGATAACATACCTTTCTAATAATGTTTATAAGATTACAAATACTAATTTCTTTGCAGATTCTTCTAACATTTTATTTAGATGGGAATATTCTCAAAATGGTGAAGTTTTAGCAGGGGAAGAATTTGAAGCTACAATTTTACCTCTATCTAGCTATGACTTTAAATTTAATCATCCGTTAATCATACCATCAAAGGATTGCTTCTTAAATATTTATTATCTAGACAAAAAAACTGGTATAGAAATGGCAAGAGATCAATTGTTGTTATGTTTATCTGTAGATAGATTATCCAATATAGAAGCAGATAATATAGCGTGTATTGAAGAAAATGGAAGATATAGAATAGCAACAAATAATGGAAGCATTATCTTTGATAAAGAAACAGGTAATTTATTAAGTTATAATATTAAAGATTGTGAACTTTTAAGCCAAGAAGAAAATGCTCAAATTATGTATCCAAATATCTTTAGAGGCAATATAGATAACTATATGTACGTTGAAAAGAAATGGAGGAAAAATGGTTTAGATAGGGCTACAATTCATTTCGATTCATTTACATGTAATAAACTTTCAGATAGAGTTAGAGCTACAGTTTTACAAAGAATATTTGTACTTGGCAGAAATAGAATGAATGTTACAACCACATATGATATATACGGTAATGGTGTAATGGATGTAAGTTCAGTTTTAGATTTAGCAAAGCCATATGATCTTCCAAAATTTGGATTAAATATTGAACTTCCATCTGATTGTAGAAACGTTTTATATTATGGAAGGGGGGAAGTTGAAAACTATTCTGATTTTAAAAAGCAAAGTTTAATAGGCATTTATTCAGATAGAGTAGAAACTTTCCAACCTGTTTATATAAGACCTCAAGATTGTGGTAATAGAACTGATGTAAGATGGGCACAACTTACAAATGACGAGGGTAATGGTATTAGATTTATAACAGATGAAACTACATTCAATTTTACAACTCAACCTTATAGGGATGATGTAATTAATAAAGCTACTCATACAAAGGATGTCTATGATGAAATTAGAACTGTTGTAAAGATAGATTCCTTTGTTAGAGGTCTTGGAACAAATAGTTGTGGACCAGATACAAGGGTTGAGTTTAGACATAAGAGTTTAGATCCAATAGAGTATAAATTTAGAATGGTTCCAGTTATTAAAAACAAGCAAATTTATATTCCACTAGATAAAGAAGATATAGCAAAAAGAGAAAGGGACAAGATTATTTATAAAAATATAAAAGAATAAAAATAAATAAAAAGTTTTAATATTATATATTGAAATGTGTTTATTTCTATGGTAGTATTAAAGCAACTTAAAAGTTAACTCGGAGGTTACTATGGCAGATTATAAGGTAGAAGTTGTTCAAAAGTTAGGTGTTATTTCTGAAACTAAAGCAGGATGGACAAAAGAAGTTAGACTAATTAGTTGGAATGGAAATGAACCTAAGTACGATATTAGAGACTGGTCAGCAGATGATAAAATTGTCGGCAAGGGCATTGTTTTAAGTCAAGATGAAGTTAAAGAATTAAGAAACATTTTAAATTCAATTGATTTATAAGAATATAAGAATATAGTATTGCTATTTTATATGCTTTCCTTTTTTTTAGGAAAGCATATTTTATTATTTGACATTTAATATATGTAAAACTATAATTCATTACGATAAATTATCGCTTATCAAGGGAAAACCATGGACTATAGATTTTTATTAGAAATCGCTTTAATATTGATTGTTACAAAGGTTGTAGGAGTAGCCTTTAAAAATATTGGCTTATCGCAAGTTTTGGGATCACTAATTGTTGGCGTAATCTTTGGTTTAACTAATATTGTACGTTCAACAGATTATCTAGATTTATTTGCGGAAATTGGTGTTATTTTAATAATGTTTACGGCTGGCATGTGTACTAATTTTAAAGAATTAAAGGAAAATGCTGGTCCATCTATTGTAATTACCGCTCTTGGCGTTTTAGTTCCATTCTTATTTGGTTTTGGTGTATCTTTTATAATTCCAGGAATATCTACAAAAATGAGATTATTTTTCGGCGCTATTCTTACAGCAACATCTGTTGGAATAACTGTGGCTAGTTTAAAAGAGTTAGATGTGTTGCATGGAAAAGTTGGTTCGTCTATTGTAACAGCAGCAGTAATTGATGACGTTATTGGTGTTGTTATTTTAGCATTCTTCACAGCAAATACTGGGGAAACAACAATTGCTGGTAGAATTGCAAAATTATTAAAATTCTCAGATAATTTATCCTTTTTAGTAGTTTTGATAAATGTTGTACTATTCTTTATGACAGCAATACTGATTGGATTTGGAATACACTATTTATTCAAAGTAGCTTCTAAAAGGTGGCCTCACTCAAGAAGATTGTCTGTTGTAAGTTTAGGTGCATGTTTTGTTTATTCATGGGCAGCAGAGGAATTGTTTGGAATAGCAGCTATCACAGGTGCTTTTATGGCAGGTATGATGCTTTCTAATATGAAAGAAACGGAATATGTTGAAACAAGAATAGATCAAAGTGCATATATGATATTCTCGCCAATATTCTTTGTAAATATAGGTGTATCGCTTCCTTATGAAACAATAGTTCAATCATTTAGTTGGAATTTAGTTTTATTTAGTGTTGCATTTGTGGTAATAGCTCTTTTAGGAAAGTTCTTAGGAGCAGGATTTGGTGCAAAGGTGTGTGGTTATACATGGGATGAATCCGCAAAAGTTGGGATAGGTATGATGGTAAGAGGAGAGGTATGTTTAATTATAGCCAATGAAGGTGTTAGAAGTGGTATCATGACTCAGGAATACTATCCAGCATTTGTTTTATTAATCATTGTATCTTCAATATTAACTCCACTTTTATTAAAAATATTGTTTAAAAAATATCCAGATAAAACGCTTTGTGATTTCGAAAAACACTCAACGGATCATGATGTTATTGAAGAGAGTCAAGGCGAAGTTCATAAGTCAGTAAACTAGTTTTTTTTGTCCATAATTATTTTAAATTGTTTATGGTTATTTTAATTTAATTTTACTAAAATTAAATTATGAGAAAAAGGTTGTTCGTATCAGTACTAATAATATTAGCTCTTCTATTTTCGTGTTTGGGCTTAATTGCTTGTGATAAAAAAACGAAAGATGAGAGTGTAAATTTAGTACTAAACGAAAAAATCGGTTTTAAATTTGTTAAATGGCAAAACTCTCTAATGTGGTTTACAACAAACGGGGCTGCATTTTATGAAATATCTATTTATTCAGATGATTATGAAGATTTATGTGTGTTTTCTCAAAAAGTTAATGCGAATGATGAGATAATGCAAACTATAGCACTTCCAGATAGTTTATCTCAATGGAGAAGTCTAACTGCATATATTATTGCATTTACAAAAGATTCGTCTTATTCTTCAAATATTATTTCAACAAAAATAGTTTATAGCGATGACGCTTTAGATTATCCTGTAAAGGAACCTGAAGAGGTTATAACAGGTGAAAATAGTATTCATGGTGATGGCAATTATTACTATTGTGCTTATTCAAATAAAATGGATATGCTAGTAAATCAAGGGATAGATTATGCTATATCTTTAGATTCTGAAAATAAAGTTACAAGTATTAATATGCCCGCAATAAAAGGCAGTGATTGGTCTTATGATGATGAGTGTAATATTATTGTTTTGAAAAAAGAATATATTGCTAAGTATTCAGCAGGTGCTAGAATTCCTTTAACTATAACTTATGAAAATGGAAATGAAAGCTCTGCTTATATATCTTTAGTAAAATCATTGCCATTAAATTTAGATAAAAATTACTTATCTTATTCAAGAGGACTTGCCGCTAACGATGTGGTTTTAAATTGGACAGATAAAATAACTAATGTATCATACTCTAAAGCATTATATAAGGTGACAGTTGATGATAAAATTGTTTCATCTGGCACATGGTATAAGGCAACAAGTAATAATGTTACATTATACAAATCACAATTAAATGGACTTTCTTGTGGAAGTCACGAAATTAGGTTCTATTATAACTATAGTGGTGTAGATATGGGCTATAGCAGTGTAGAGGTAAATATTGATGCTGGAAATAAAACTCCATATGACGTTGTAATTGATTATGATTCATTATATCCAAATGTTTATGTTAAGTGGAATAGTGATTATGCATATAATGAAGCAATAGTAACAATTGGTGGTGTAAATTATTCAAGCAAGGATGGTAATTATAGCAAGTTGTTTAATGGCAATTTATTTAATGCTGTAAATATATTGTCTAATAAGGGGACTTATGTAAGAGTAACGCTTGTATATGGTGAGGATTACTATACATCAGAATATATAATGCTTGATGTAAATTTAACCGACGAAACAGTTAAAAAACATTTAAGTAACTATTTTGAATATTTAGGTAAGAATTGTAATAGTTTTATAAGTAACAAAAGTGAGTTTAATGATTATATAGCTTATTCTATTATCCATTATGGAGATTCAGATATCTTTAGACAAACAGAGTGTACAGTTCAAGAATCTTACAGATTCTATTCTCCATATATGTTGAGTACATATACAACAGATGATGCGTTGAGCCACGCAATAAAGGATG
This sequence comes from bacterium, assembly GCA_963592135.1. GTDB lineage: Bacteria > Bacillota > Clostridia > Christensenellales > UBA3700 > UBA3700. The sequence continues at coordinate 70,456 of CAVAVP010000016.1, read as the reverse complement.
CTTATAGTGCTTTTATTGAACCACTTCAATATTCTTCAAGTACGCTTAGTGTTGAGACTGCAAGAACAAATAGTGATTATGATGAAAATGAATTTGGTTTTTCTATAATATTAAGATCAGGATCTGCCAGACCTTATACATCATATAATGCATATGATGGCACCTCTATTTATAAAGAATATCCAAATTCTCAATTACATTATTATACAAATGGTGAAAGTACAAGAAGTTTAACATTTAATGACTTTAAGGTAGATAGTATAGAAAAAACTGCACAAGTTAGCACTTCAGTTGAATTATATTTAGCGCTAGAGGCGGGATTAAAACCAGTTCCTGTTGTAAATTCTAATGCGGATAAAGTTTATACAAGAGCAAAAGAAGTTTTAAGAAAAATAGTAGATGATAATATGACAGATTATGAAAAAGTATTAGCTATCTATGATTATATCAATTATAACACTATATACGATAGAGGATTGACAACTAAATCTTCTAAACTATCTGCAATAAGTAGTGAATATGCTTCGATTTATAAAAACACATCATTCTATGCGGAAGGTGTATTTTTCTATAGGGTAGCAGTATGTAATGGACTTGCGGCTGCAATGTCTATTATGTGTAATATAGAAGGAATTAAAACCTATAAGACTATGGGAAAGGTTGATAGCGGAAATCACACATGGATAAAAGTTCAACTTGATGAAAACTGGTACACAATAGATATCACTTGGTCAAATGGCCTTGATTGTTCAGGAACGCAAAAATATGAGCTTATAAATTATGATTTCTTTATGATGAGTGAATACGAATCAGAGTCATACAATGGTAGAACTGAATATACACAATATGAAGCTGGAAATTATTACGCTGGTGATGGTCAGTATGATTATTGGGCTTCAAGTTTATTTACATATAATAACGAAGTTTATGATTTATACATAACAAGTAAAGAAAAATTCTTTACTCTTATAGATTATTATTGCCAAATTGGTGAAAATAGGGTTGTAAAAGCGGGAGAGACTTTACAATTTAGTATTAAATTAAATGTCGTAGGGCTCGGGGATGGTGCTTTAAAGGTTAAAGAATGGCTTGAAGAGTACTATAGTAATCACACAACATTTAATGCAAGCTTTGAAAATATAGTTTATTTTGTAAGATCAGATGCAAATAATAATACTATTACAAGATTCCAAAATGTAGTTTATTTAAGAATTACGGGGGATGCGTAGATGTTTGATGTTGTAAATCAATTTTTAAATGATAATAAAGAAGAAAAATATAAAGAATTTAGTAAAAGATTAACTTCAACAAAATATGAAATCTATGGCGTAAGAATTCCTAAATTAAGAAAGTATGCTTTGAAAATTTATAAAGAGAAAAACTATTTAGAATTTTTAAAAATGAAATCCAATATATTTGAAATAAATATGTTAAAGGGAATGGTTATAGCATACACAAAAAATATTGAACTTATAGATGATTTTGTTAAAATAATAGATGATTGGTCTATATGTGATACAACTCATTGGAAGAGTAAAGATGAAAAATTTTACAACAAGTGTTTAGAGTTTTTAAAAAGTGATCAAGAATTTATATGTAGATGGGGAATAGTAAATCTTCTATTTAATTTTTTAGATGAAAATCATATAGATGATGTAGTGCTAAATATACAAAAAGTTGAAAATGATAAATATTATGTTAAAATGGCTATAGCATGGCTTATACAAAAATTGTATTTTATAGACAACAAGAGGGCTGAAAGGTTGATTTCTAATATAAAAAATGAAGATGTTAAAAAAATGATTAAACAAAAAATAAAGGATTCCATACGTGAAAGAAAGGTTTAATATGAAAAAGTATATAAGTGGGGTTTTGATTTTATTAATAGTTTGTATAATAGTTTTTTCATTTACTTCGTGTAAAGATAAAACATTTTATGAAACACCAGATAGTGCAAATAATTTAGTGAATATATCAAGTGGAATTGTGTATCAAACAATGGAAGGTTTTGGTGCTTCTTCTGCTTGGTGGTCACAAGTTGTTGGTGGAAATGATAACATAGATGAAATTGTTAAATATCTATATAGTAGTGATGGGTTAGGTTTAAATATTTATAGATATAACATTGGTGGTGGCTCAGTAGATAAAAAAGAAGAATATGCATATGCTGATGATGAAAGAATGTGTGAATCTTTCTTAAAAGGTGAAAATTATACAGGAAATTCACACGACGAACTTTTAGCATATGTTTCAAATAAAAATAATTATGATTTTACAAAAGATAAAAATGCAATGAACGTTCTTAAAAAATCTTTATCATATGGATGTATAGATTCATTAATTTTATTTGTAAATTCTCCTCATTATTTAATGACTAAAAATAATTTATGCCATAGCACTACAGCAAGTACAGATAATTTATCTGAAGAAAATTATGATGTTTTTGCAAGTTATTTAATGCAAATATTAAAATATTTTGTAGTAGATAATAATTATCCTGTTACATGTATAAGTCCAATTAATGAACCACAATGGAAATGGGGCGGAAACGGTGCAACTCAAGAAGGATGTCATTATGAGCCAGCAAGCGCAGCAAAATGCTTAAATGAAGTATATACACAACTGAGTGCGTTTAATAAAAAATACGGCACAAATATTAAGTTAGATGCATATGAATCAGGTGGCTATCCTATGAGTCTCAATACAAAATATTTAGATGAAATGAAAAAGTATGATTATTTTAAAGAATTAGATCATATTTCTTATCATGCATACAAAAGTTCAACTTCAAGAAGTTTAAGAGAAGATGCAATGTCTAAAATTAAAGAATATAACATGAATTTTAGCCAAACAGAATATTGCCAAATGTCCAGTGGAGTTTCTAATGCATTTGAAACAGCACAATTCTTAGGTTATGTTATGTGCTATGATATAGGAATCTTACATTCAAACACATGGCAATGGTGGATTGCGGTTTCTAATTATAATTATGAAGATGGATTGCTATATAACAATTGGGATGAAAAGAATTCAGATGTAAATGTAGCTCCAAGATATTACATGATGAAACATTACTCAAAATTTGTCCAAGAGGGGGCTCAATATATTCAAGTAGATTTGCAAAATGAAAAGTCTTATTTAACAGATTTAGATAAAATAAAAAAATGGTATAAAAACGGCGATGAAGATGCAAATTATGCAGATGATTTGTATAATGTTTTTAAAAATCCGGATGGTTCTATTGTTTTTATATACATAAACATAACTAACTATGAATATGAGTGGAATATAAAAGATCAATATGAAACATATGCAAAGTATACATCAACTGACGGACAATATTTACAAGAAACAAGTGGTAAGTTTAATGGTCAAATTAAATTTGAGCCAAATAGCATAACTACTATAATTCTAAAATGATTAAATTTATAAATAAAAAAGCTCGAGAGTATAAGCTCGAGTTTTTTTTATTTATGAAAAAAATATAAAAAACCTATTGACATACCGAAATGGTGGGTTTATAATCATATCAACCTACTAAGTAAGTAGGTAAAAGGATAATAGATAGAATGATTAAGTTTATTAATAAAAAAGCTAATAATTTATTTGAAGAATTAGTAAGAGCTAATTTCCGTTTTGGTCGAATGTGTAAATAAGTCAATTCAAAAAAAACCAAAAACACATAAAAAAAGGAGATTAGAAAAATGGCAAAATATAAATTCGAAACATTACAATTACATGTAGGACAAGAACAAGCTGATCCAGTAACGGATTCAAGAGCAGTTCCTATTTATCAAACAACATCATATGTATTTCATAATTCAAAACATGCAGCTGATAGATTTGGGCTTGCAGATTCAGGAAACATATATGGTAGATTAACAAATTCAACACAAAGTGTACTTGAAGAGAGAATAGCAGCATTGGAAGGTGGTGTAGCTGCACTTGCGTTAGCATCTGGAGCTGCAGCAGTTACATATACAATTCAAGCATTAGCAGGAGCAGGGGATAATATTGTTGCTCAAAAAACTATTTATGGAGGCTCATATAATTTACTAGCTCATACTTTGACTAGATTTGGTATTAACACTACATTTGTAGATATTCATAACTTAGATGAAGTAAAAAAGGCTATTAAGCCAAATACAAAAGCATTATATATTGAAACGCTTGGTAATCCAAATTCAGATATTCCAGATATTGATGCTCTTTCAATAATCGCACATGAAAATAATATTCCACTTGTTATAGACAATACATTCGGAACACCATATTTAATTAGACCAATTGAACATGGTGCAGATATTGTTATTCATTCGGCAACAAAATTTATAGGAGGCCATGGTACAACTCTTGGTGGTGTTATTGTAGATTCAGGCAATTTTGATTGGTTAAAAAATGAAGATAAATATCCACAAATTGCTAAACCAAATCCAAGTTATCATGGAATTTCTTTTGCAAAGGCAGTAGGACCTACAGCATTTGTAACTTATGTTAGAGCAATTCTTCTTAGAGATGAGGGAGCTACAATTTCGCCATTCAACGCATGGCTATTGTTGCAAGGGTTAGAAACATTATCTTTAAGATTAGATAGACATGCATATAATACAAAATTGGTTGTTGAATATCTTTCAAAACATCCACTTGTTGAAAGTGTTAATCATCCATCATTAAAGAATCATCCACAACATGACTTATATGAAAAATATTTTCCAAATGGTGGTGGCTCTATATTTACATTTAACATAAAAGGTGGCAAGGAGGAAGCTTGGAAGTTTATAGATAACTTAAAGATATTTTCTCTTCTTGCAAATGTTGCTGATGTTAAATCGTTGGTTATTCACCCAGCCTCAACTACGCACTCGCAATTGACGGAGAAAGAAGCTGCAGATCAAAATATTTATCCAAATACAATAAGATTATCAATAGGTACAGAACATATAGATGATATTATTGCAGATTTAGACAATGGATTTAATGCTATAATAAAAAAGTAGAAAAATAAAAGGAGATAAAACAATGTCAAAAATATATACATCAGTTGATCAATTAGTAGGAAAAACACCTCTTTTAGAGTTAACACATATAGAGAAACTTTATAATTTAAAAGCAAGACTTCTTGCAAAGGTTGAATTATTTAACCCAGCAGGCTCAGTAAAGGATAGAGTAGCTGTGTCAATTTTAAATGAAGCTGAAAAACAAGGAAAACTAAATAAGGATACAGTAATTATTGAACCAACATCAGGAAATACGGGTATCGGTATTGCTGCTATCTCGGCTGCTCGTGGTTATAAGTCAGTTATTGTTATGCCAGAGACAATGTCTGTTGAAAGAAGACAATTAATTAAAGCATACGGAGCTGAAATCGTATTGTCTGATGGGTCAAAAGGAATGTCTGGCGCTATAGAAAAAGCAGAAGAGTTACATGCCCAAAATCCAAATAGTATCATTGCTGGACAATTTGTAAACCCAGCAAACCCAAAAGCTCATATTGAAACAACAGGACCAGAAATATACGAAGACACCGATGGAAACGTAGATATATTTGTAGCAGGCGTTGGAACAGGTGGTACAGTTACTGGAGTTGGAGAATATTTAAAATCTAAAAATCCAAATATTAAAGTCGTAGCTGTAGAGCCAGCAACATCTGCCGTATTATCTACAGGAAAAGCCGGAGCTCATAAGATTCAAGGAATAGGAGCGGGATTTGTTCCAAAGATTTTAAACACAAAGATATATGATGAAATTTTTCCAGTATCAAATGAAGATTCATTTGCTGTTGGAAAATTAATAGGTAAAAAAGAAGGTTTCTTAGTAGGTATTTCTTCAGGAGCAGCAACATATGCAGCAATTGAAATTGCTAAACGCCCTGAAAACGAAGGGAAAACAATAGTAGTATTGTTGCCAGACTCTGGAGATAGATATTTATCTACACCTTTATTTCAAGACTAAAGGAGAAGTATGAAAATTTCAACAAAAGGAAGATACGCACTGCGTGTAATGATAGATTTAGCCGAAAATAATAATGGAAAATATATTCCACTAAAAGATATTGCAAAGCGTCAAGAGATTTCTCAAAAATATTTAGAAGGAATTGTTGCGGAATTATCTAAAGCTGGACTTTTAGATGCACTGCATGGGAAAGGTGGTGGCTATAAATTAGCAAGAGATCCACAAGATTATACGATAGCAGAAATCTTAGTTGTTGAGGAAGGCGATTTAGCTCCTATAGAATGCTTAACAAAAGACGCAAAACAATGTTTAAGAGCAGAAGAGTGTAGAACACTTCCTATGTGGAAAGGATTATATAAAGTAATAGGGGACTATCTGCAAAGTATAAGTTTAGATTCTCTTGCTAAAATAAATGTTGCAGATAATTATGTAATTTAAAAATTAGGCATTCAAATGAATGCCTAATTTGTTGTAAAATATATATATTAAAATATAAAGAGGTAATATTATGTCAAAATATGCATTAATAAATGGAAATATTATAGATGGAACAAAAGATGCTCAAGTAATGAGTGGTAAAGTCTTATTAATAAAAGATAAAAAAATAGAGAAAATTGTAGATAAAACTGAATCTATAGAAGGTTATCAAATAATAGATATAAAAGGCGGTTATATCCTACCTGGTCTTATTAATATGCACGTTCATCTTCCAGCAAATGGAAAACCTAAGAAAAAACAAGCAGATAATAAAAAACTAGTAAAATTAATTACTTCAAATAAACTTACAAATAAGTTAGGGTTAAAAATTTGTGAAGGATATGCAAAACAAGAATTGCTTGGTGGGGTTACAACAATAAGAACAGTTGGTGGTATTTCAAATTACGACACTATAATAAGAGACTTAATAAATGAAGATAAAGTTGTAGGACCAAGAATTATTGCTTCAAATATGGCGGTATCAGTTCCTGGTGGGCATATGGCAGGCTCTCTTGCATATGAAGCAACTTCTCCAAAAGAAGCAGAAGAGTTTGTTGAAAAAATTGCACAAGATAAACCTGATTTAATTAAATTAATGATTACGGGTGGCGTAATGGATGCAGAAGTAGTTGGAGAGCCAGGAGTTTTAAGGATGTCTCCTGAAATTGTAAAAGCTGCATGTGATAAAGCACACTTGCTTGGAATGAAAGTTGCTGCACATGTTGAAAGTCCACAAGGGGTAAAGGTCGCTCTTGAAAATGGAGTAGATTCGATTGAACATGGAGCCAAACATGATGATGAGATGATGAAATTGTTTAAGAGTAAAAACGCTTTCCAAGTTTCAACTATATCTCCAGCACTTCCATATGCTTTATTTGATAGAAATATATCTCATGCAACATACGAGCAACAAGAGAATGGTAAAGTTGTTATGGATGGAATTATTGACCTTGCAAAAGAATGTCTAAAAGAAGGCATTCCTGTAGGCTTAGGAACAGATACTGGATGCCCTTATGTTACTCATTATGATATGTGGAGAGAATTATATTACTTTGTTAAATATTGTGGTGTAACACCGATGTTTGCAATTTACAGTGCAACACTTTTAAATGCTAAACTTGCAAAAATAGATAGTTTTACAGGTTCAATTGAAAGTGGTAAGATGGCAGATATTATTATTTGTCAAAAAAATCCACTAGAGAACTTATCTTATTTAAGACAATTATCTTATGTTATAAAAGAGGGTAGTATTATAATAAATCCAAAACCTAAGAAAATGAAGAATGTAGAAATAGAGTTAGATAAGTATCTATAAAATGTAGTGGATTAGAATTCTCGGTTAGTGTAAAATCGGGGTAAATATTAATATTTGTATTAACTGTTAAGAAATAAAACTCTTAGCAGTTTTTATTTCTTAAAAATAAAAAAATAAGTTCGACATTATTTTATATCTTAGATAATTGTGTTTTCTTGGAAAAGCGTAAAATTTGGATAATAAAACTGAAATAAACTTAGGTGCTGTTTATGAAACGATTGTTGCGCAAGAATTAAAAGCTCACAACCATGATTTGTATTATTATAACAGGAAAAAGGTTGGTGAAGTGGATTACTTAATTGATGATTACGAATCATTAAATGTTCTTCATTTAGAAATAAAATCAGGTAAAGATTTTGTTTTAAGTAATGAAAGGATAATAAAAAAGATAGATAAAATAACATATTATCCAATATATTTTATAATGTTTTTATGATAGATAAAAAATATCAATAAAAAAGCTGCTAAGAAAATCCTTAGCAGCCTTTTTCTTGGTGCGCCTCCGGAGGATCGAACTCCGGACACCCTGATTAAGAGTCAGGTGCTCTACCAGCTGAGCTAGAGGCGCATATAATAAAATCTACAAAAATTGGTGCGGATGAAGAGACTTGAACTCCCACGTCGGTGACACTAGATCCTAAGTCTAGCGCGTCTGCCAATTCCGCCACATCCGCACAAATTTTGTGGTGCCCCATCCGAGAGTCGAACTCGGGACAACTTGATTAAAAGTCAAGTGCTCTACCAACTGAGCTAATGGAACATATAGTTTTTTTAAGTTTCAATTATTTTGGCAGGGGTAGCTGGACTTGAACCAACGAATAACAGAGTCAAAGTCTGTTGCCTTACCACTTGGCGATACCCCTATATTGTCGTTTTGTGGCTTAATATAACTGGGGTGGGTAAAGGGATTCGAACCCTTGGCCTCAAGTGCCACAAACTTGCGCGCTAACCAACTGCGCTATACCCACCACAGTGGTGAGCCTGGAGGGATTCGAACCCCCGACAACCGCCTTAGAAGGGCGATGCTCTATCCAGCTGAGCTACAGACCCACTATAATTATAGTGGAGCGAGTGATGGGAATCGGACCCACGCGGTCAGCTTGGAAGGCTGATATTCTACCATTGAACTACACTCGCATAATATCAATGCTAAAAAAGTATAACAAAGTTAAAAGTATGTGTCAACAATTTTAGCAAATATTATTTTTAAATTTTTAGTTATTAGCACGCATTTGTCTTGCTTGTTGTCTCATTCTTTCTGCTTTGCTTAAAATTACCTTTCTAAGTCTGATAGTCTTAGGTGTAACTTCAACAAGTTCATCTTCTTTAATAAACTCTAAGCATTGCTCAAGCGATAGAGTTGTTGGTGTAATTAATTTTAATGCTTCGTCTGCTCCTGAAGATCTACAGTTTGTTAAGTGTTTTTCTTTACATACATTTACTGGCATATCTTCTTCTCTTGAGTTTTCACCAACAATCATGCCTTCATAAACCTTAACACCAGGACCAATGAATAGGGTAGATCGTTCTTGTGCATTAAATAATCCATATGTTGTAGAAACTCCATCTTCAAAGGCTACAATTGAGCCTCTATTTCTTTCTGGAATATCTCCTTTATATTCTTCATAACCTACAAGTACATGGCTCATTACACCATAACCACGAGTGTCGGTTAACATTTCGCTTCTATATCCGATAATACATCTTGATGGAATCTTAAACTCAAGTCTTGTGCCACCTCTGCCATCTGGGTCCATCTTTGTAAGCTCACCTTTTCTTGCACCAACTTTGTTCATAATAGCTCCAACATATTCATCTGGAACATCAATTACTAATTCTTCAATTGGTTCGCATTTTACGCCATTAATTGTCTTATAAATGACTTTAGGACGAGAAACTTGGAATTCAAATCCTTCACGTCTCATAGTTTCAATTAAAATAGACAAGTGAAGTTCGCCTCTTCCATATACTTTAAAGCAATCTGGAGAATCAGTTTCTTCAACTCTCATTGAAACATTTGTTTCTACTTCCTTAAACAATCTAGCACGTAAATGTCTTGATGTAACAAACTTGCCTTCTTTTCCTGCAAATGGTGAGTTATTAACCATAAAGTTCATAGATAGAGTAGGTTCATCAATTGCAACGAATGGTAGTGGTTCTACTTTATCTACATCGCAAATTGTTTCACCAATATTTAGATTATCTACACCAGAGATAGCAACAATATCTCCAAGTGACGCGTCTGTACATTCAACTCTCTTTAAACCTTCAAATTGATATAACTTAACTATTTTAACTTGAGTTGTAGTTCCATCTCTATGACAAACAACTGCTTGTTGTCCTTCCTTGATGGAACCTCTATTTATTTTACCTACACCAATTCTACCTACATATTCATCGTAATCAATGTTACAAATAACTGTTTGTAGTCCATTATTTAATTCACCTTCTGGTGCAGGAATTTTCTTTATAATTGTGTCTAAAAGTGGATCCATATTAGTTCCAGGTTTTGTAGGATCTAATGTAGCCCAGCCTTGTTTTCCTGATGCAAAAACTGTTTCAAAATCTAATTGTTCATCATTTGCACCAAGTTCAATAAACAAATCAAGTAATTCGTCTATAACCTTGTTAGGGTCGCCACCTCTATCAATTTTGTTTATACAACAAACAACTGTTTTTGAAAGACCTAAAGCTTTCTTTAAAACGTATCTGGTTTGAGGCATACAGCCTTCAACGGCATCTACAAGTAAAACAACACCATCAACCATAGATAGAATACGTTCTACCTCACCACCAAAATCTGCGTGTCCTGGGGTATCAATAATATTTATTTTTATACCCTTATAGTGAACAGAAGTATTCTTTGCTAGGATTGTAATTCCTCTTTCTCTTTCAATAGCGCCATTATCCATAACTCTATCAACAATAGTTTCATTTGTTCTAAAAGTACCATTTTGAGCTAGTAATTGATTTACTAGTGTAGTTTTACCATGGTCTACGTGTGCTATTATAGCAATATTTCTAACTTCTTCTCTTTGCATATGTTTATCCTCATTGTTGTACTATTTTGTACACTAAATTTTTATTCTGTATAGCTATGTAGCAATAGGATCTTTCGTAACCAATTGATCCTGGATTAATTAATGTAACACCATCAATTTCATCGACTTTTGCTATATGTGTATGGCCATAAAGACCATAATTTACATTTTGATATTCACATTCAAAAGCTAGGTTGTATAAATCATGTTTAACACCAAAATTATTCCCATGAGTTAACAAGAATTTAATACCTTCAATCTCTACAATAATAAATGGTTCTGCATTAAACATGTCGCAGTTTCCATAAACATAGTAGAACTTATCTTTGTATATACTTTTTAATGTATTTATCTCATTTATTCCATCACCTAAATGGAATATATAGTCTGCTTCATCAAGTACTGTCCAAAAATTATCATCCTTTGGTAGCATTCCGTGAGAATCTGATAAAACTATAATAGATTTCATAGTTGTTTTAATAAATTCTCAAGAGCTCTGGCTCTATGGCTAACAGTATTTTTTTCGTTAAGATTTATCTCAGCAAAAGTTTTATTAAGCTCAGTGCTTAAAAATAGTGGATCATAACCAAAGCCACCATTTCCTTTTCTTTCTTGAAGAATAATTCCCTCTACCTTTCCTTCGCCTACCTTATACTCTCCGTTAGGGTAGTTAAGTACAATTACAGATGTAAAGTGGGCTTTTCTATCTTCATCTTTTTCAAGTCCTTTTTCCTTTAGAACTTTTAAAAGTTTATTGTTGTTATTGTCATCATTGCATGGCTCGCCAGCATATCTTGCAGAATATACGCCAGGCTCTCCGTTTAGTTTGTCTACACAAAGACCTGAATCATCAGCAATTGATGCATATCCAGTAAGTGCTGTTATAGCTCTTGCTTTTATTAAAGAATTTTCTAAAAATGTTGTTCCAGTTTCTTCAATATCTATAGAGATTCCCATTTCTTTTAAAGACTTAATATCCTCAAAATAATCTTTAAGATAGGATTTTATCTCTTCAACTTTATGGGCATTATTTGAAGCAACTACTAATATCATTTTTTATTGTTCTCCAATGTTATAATTTCAACAGGAACTAACTTGTTGTGTTGTTTTATGGTAGAGATAAAATCATCAACATTTTTCTCTGCTATAAATATTTGAGTTATATTAGCCTTTAAGTTATTTTGCTCGTCAATAACATCTGCTTTTGTGTCAGTTGTTTCAACATAAATAAATAAAAGCGATTTATCTGAATTTGTTCTAACAAGCAATATGTCGTCGTACTTAATTTTAAGTGGAGCAAATCCGATGTTTATAACCAAATCAGTACTTCTTAAAGTGTAGCCAGAGAAGAATATGAATATGGAAAGAATCAATGCAACAAAAAGCATTATAACAGTTGCTATAATATCTACTGGAGGCTGGTGTGACACTAAATTAGCAACATTACATACTGCAAGAATATTGACAATTGATGTAGCTAATAATATAATTATCACCAAAATTGAGACTATGTACATCCACAATCTTTGTTTAAAAAAGAAGTGCTTTTTCATAGACGCTATTATAACACAAGAAAAAAATAGGTAGCAAGGAAATACGCGTGCATTTTAAAAATATAAAAAAAGAAGACTTTGATAGAATAAATGAACTTTTAGCCAAGACTCAATACAAAGGGTGTGAGTATTCTAAACTTTATTTAATGGCGTGGGATTACTTCGATTTTGATAGTTTTGAAATAGCTTATGAAAATGACGTAATTTTTATGCGTTTTACCCCAAATCCAGAATATGTAAATGGACCTGAAAAATTAAAGCACATCTATATTCCACCTCTAACAACACTAGATAAAATGAAAGAAGCTATCTTGATGGTAGAGAAGCAAACAAAAGAAGATAGTGAGTTAATGCTTATGGATGGTCTTTCATTGGAACAAATTGAAGTTGTAGATAAATCAAAGTTTGAAATTATAGAAAACGATGATTATAAAGAGTATTTGTATAACCCTAATGACCTTATAAACTTTAGCGGAAAGAAATATCATTCAAAAAGAAACCATATTGCAGATTTTAATAAAAAATATTCATATGTATTTAGACAATACAATAAAGAATTAGATTACAAAAACCTAATTTTGTTAATAAAAAATTGGGAAAATGGAAAAGAATATTATTCTCTTGATGATAAAAGTTCAGAAGAAAAAGCTATAAATATCTCTCTTGATTTATTGGAAACTGAGAGTAATATTTTTGCTTATGTTTTATACGTAGGTGATAAATTGATAGGGTTTTCGCTAATTGAGAAAACTGCTTCAAATATAGTTATAGAGCATATAGAAAAAGCTGATATAAATTATGTTGGGGTCTATCCGATGTTATTAAATCTTGTGGCAAAAGAAGCTTTTAGCGGATGTAGATATGTTAATAGACAGGAAGATATGGGGAACGAAGGATTAAGAAAAAGTAAGCTATCATATAAACCTGTAGCTTTTTGTGAGAAATATTTTATAAAGAATTTTAAAGAAGATATTTTTAAGGATTAAATAGTAAAATAGGGAATTTTAAAGCAATTTTGATAATTTTCAACATTGACTTATTATATTTAATAATATATATTAAATAATATGAAGAGAAAGTTTATCCTATGCTTAATACTAGTTTTTTGCTTAACCATATCTCTAGTTACATTTTTGTCTTGTAGTACTGATGTAGATTCAAGTTCTTCATCAAAACATACAATTAGATTTTATGTTGATAGCGGAAAAGGTTATGAACTTTATGGTGCGGCATTTAGATCTAAGGGTAACGAAATTATTAGATTTCCAAAAGATCCAACACGTGATGAATATGTTTTTGATGGGTGGTACTTAGACAAATTATTTTCTACAAGTTCGGAAGTTAAACCTAATTCCTATTTAACAAAAGAAATAACTGAAGATATTAATGTTTATGCAAAGTTTGTTTCTAAGAGTTCAGTAAATGATGTTTATGCTGTTGTCTTTGAAACAAATGGTGGAAGTGAAGTTGACATGCAAGCCTATAACTATGGCGCAACTTTGGATAAAACTAAAATAGAAACAACAAGAAGTGACTATGAATTTTTAGGATGGTATTTAGATAAAGATTTAGCCATTAAATGGGATATAGAATACGATAGAATTAGAAAAAATATTGTGCTTTATGCAAAGTGGAATGTAAACGGCTTTTCTATAAACTATGAACTTGATGGTGGAATTAATAATTCATTAAATAAATATGCAGTAAAGGAAGATGAAGTACTAAAACTTTATGCACCAAGCAAAGTAGGTTATATATTTGATGGCTGGTATTTAGATAACACGTTTAGTGAGGAGTATGTAGGAGACGAAAATTTAACTAAAGACTTAACACTTTATGCGAAATTTGATATTAAAACATATAGTGTTTCCTTTAATGTTCCTGATGGTGTAAGTTTTGACAATGGAGGAATAACTAGCGTTCAAGTAACAGATTCAATAACTATAAGTATGCCAACAAAAACAGGGTATACTTTTGTTGGTTGGTATTTAGATTCTACATATAAAAATAATTACACAGATTTAAGTAGTCTATGTAAATTTGCAGATTCAAACAACTTAGAAAGTGTGACATTATATGCAAAGTTTGAGGAGACAAAATTTAATGTAAATTACCATATAGATAGTAATGTTAATAATTCAAATAATCCGGAGTTCTATTCGTACTTCTTAGGTCTTACTTTAGAAAATCCAAGTAAAGAAGGGTATGCGTTTAATGGATGGTATTTAGATCAAGATTTAACTGAAGAATATGATAGTTCTACAAATTACTTAAGAGATTTAGATTTATATCCATCGTGGAGTATTGTAAACTACAACATTACTTACCATTTAAGCACCGGTGAAAGTTTAACAGAAACAGGAATAGACACCTTTAATGTTGAAAAAGATTTATTTACATATATCCCAAAGGCAACAAAGGGAGGTTATGTTTTTGTTGCGTGGTATTTAGATGATGCCTTAAGTGAAAGGTTGGTTTATACCAAAAAATACACCACATCACTTGATTTATATCCAAAGTTTACCGAATTGGATTTGATAGATTTTACAAAATATACAGAAGTTGTAAATGCTCCATCTTTATATTTTACCAAAGGAGATACAAAGAATTTATGTGTAACACTAGATGATGATAGTGTTGTTTCATCTTCAAATTTAAATTCAGATGATTTTGTAAATTATATAGATTCGGGAAAGTCAATTTTGGTTGTAAAAGCAGACTATTTTAGTGATTTTGAAATAGGCGAAAAAATAAAATTGAAATTTATATTAAGCAGTGGTGATGTGTTAAATTATTATGTAACAGTAGTCGAAACAACATCTTATACGCTGACACTAGCTCAATACACAAAAGGTGCAACATCATATACTATTCAAACCTCTGCAACATCAAATGCAAGTATTAAGGGTGTTAGTATAGATAATGTAAATGTAAAGACAACACTATCTAGTGGCCAAATTACAATAAGTGGTGAAATATTAGATAAACTATCTTTAGGAAAACATTATATTGAAGTTCAAACGGATAAGGGAATTTCTAATGGGTATTTTAATATAACAGATAATTCAAAATATAATCCTTACAATGTTAAAATTGATGTAGATTCATCGTTTCCAAATGTATATGTAACATGGGATTATGATTTTACTCCAGATTATTTTGAAGTCTCTATAGATTCAAATACTTATATATCTACAATTGATACCGATTTGTTTAACGGTAATTCATTTAACGCAACAGGGAAGTTGAAAATAGCGGGTCAGAAGGTAGTCGTATCTGCTCGCTTTGATGGTTTATTGCATTCAGCTAGCAGTGTAACAAATAGATTTAATTTATATTCTTCATTGACTGCAACAACATACGCAGAAGGTGTCGAAGACATGTTTGATACATATACAATTTATGGTAAAACATGTAATTATTATATAACAAGTTGGGAAGAACTTTTTGATCTTTTAATGTATACATATCTATATAAAGACTCGCTTCCAACAGAAACTTTGTCGGAAAAAACATATATAAAACTTAGTTATTGTATAGATTTTGATACGGCAAATTGTGATCAAATAGATTTATCTTCAAGCTATTATGCTAATGATGGCAGTTATAATCCAACTACCATGAATAATGACCTAACAAATGCTAACTTTATAATAAGATTACTACAAGAAGTTTATTATAACATTCCAGAAGCCGTGTCTTATGGAATGAATTACTCTCAATCAACTTGTAACTTAATATCTAATCAATGTCATGTTTTATACATAAGATATTTAGGAGCAAATAAACCTACAACAATAAGAACCGCAGAAGAAAAAGCTAAATATGAAAACTTTGCATATCTTCCTCAACATACGGGAGATGGTTTATCTTCAGATTATGTATTTCCAATAGAGAAAAATAATAAAGGGGATGCGAATGTAAATTCTTCAATAGAGTTATATTTAGCACTTGAGAATGGTTATAACCCGGTAATAGTAAATAATGATTTAAAGACAATGTATAAGAAAATGAAAACCGTTTTAAGAACTATTTTGGATGAAAATATGAATGATTACGAAATAGCACTTGCAATATATGATTATTTATCTTATGGGATTGTTTATGATTACGCAGGGGCAGATGATGCAACAGCTTTATATGGAACTGATGCTTACAATGATGTTTATGGCTGGTCATGTTTTTATATGGAAGGAGTATTTAATTATGGTCTAGCAGTATGTAATGGAATTTCAGCCGCATATTCGGCTTTATGTAATATGATGGGAATTGAATGCCATAAACTTACGGGAATTGCCAGTGGTGGGGCTCATGCATGGGTTAAATTAAAGATAGGTGGAAATTGGTATTTATCTGACGCTACATGGGCAAACTATAGAGTTAATATTGGCTCATCTACAAAACAAAAAATATATGAGGCAACAAACTATAACTATTTCTTAATGACGGAGGACGAAAGTTTAAGCAGTAACCACACAATTACTAAGGTTACATATTTTGAAATGGGTCAAGCTTGTGATAGTCAAATTGATGTTTATAAAAACATAAAATTCGTTTATAATAATATAACTTACAATTACTCAATTGATACAACGTCAGCAAATGAGTATAATGCTTTGTTGAGTAGTTTGGTTCAAGAGGCTACAAATGGAGACTTTGTATCAGGCGATAGTATAGCTGTAATGGTATATTGTGAAAATTTAGATTCTGTTATAGTGAAAACTTCTTTGGATGCAAGCAAGTATTCAGTAAGTTATGTGAATATTGGTGATTTTGATAATGTTTACATAATTATAATTGCTAAGAAATAAAAAGATTTTAGGAGATATAAGATGATTAAGTTAGTATCAGATAGAAAGTACTTTATTGATGGTAAATTTTTAAGTGAAATTGATGCTATTCAACAGGGATATCAAAAAAGAGATTTAGAAAATGCCTACAAAGGTACAATGGCATATTCAATTTTAAAAGCACATAATACTTTAAATGTTACAGAAAAAGGTGCTCCTTTAAAGATTAAATTTGATGCAATGGCATCTCATGATATTACATATGTAGGTATCATTCAAACAGCAAAAGCTAGCGGGTTGAAAAAATTTCCAATTCCTTATGTTTTAACTAATTGCCATAATTCTTTATGTGCAGTAGGTGGAACTATAAATGAAGATGATCATGTATTTGGATTATCTGCTGCAAAAAAATATGGTGGTATATTTGTTCCTCCTCATCAAGCAGTTATTCATACATATATGAGAGAAATGATGTCAGGATGTGGCAAGATGATTTTAGGGAGTGACTCTCATACTCGTTATGGTGCATTAGGCACAATGGCAATGGGTGAGGGTGGACCTGAACTTGTTAAACAATTATTAAATAGAACATACGATATAAAATATCCTGATGTAATTGCCATAAATTTAACAGGAAAACCAAGAAAGGGTGTTGGTCCTCAAGACGTTGCATTATCTATAATAGGTGCCGTATTTAAATGTGGTTTTGTTAAGAATAAAGTTATGGAATTTGTTGGCGAAGGTATAAAGAATTTGCCAATTGAATATAGAAATGGTATTGATGTAATGACAACTGAAACAACTTGTTTATCTTCTATATGGGAGACAAATGATGATGAAGTTAAAAATTATTACACAGTCCGTGGAAGATTAAATGATTATAAGGCTATAACTCCTGAAAAGGTAGCTTATTATGATGGAGTTGTAAATGTAGATTTATCTACAATTGAACCTCAAATTGCACTTCCATTCCATCCAAGTAATGTATATAACTTAAAAGATGTAATTGAAAATCCATATGATATTTTATCTAAAGTTGAAGAAGATGGAAATAAACTATTAAAGAATGTAAAGATTTCTCTTGTAGATAAAATTAAAGATGGAAAAGTTATGGTAGAGCAAGGTGTTATTGCAGGATGTGCAGGTGGTACATATGATAACATTATCGAAGCAGCTTCAATTCTAAAGGGAAAATATGTAGGAACAGGAAAGTTTACAATGAGTGTTTATCCTGCATCTACTCCTATTTATAAAGACTTATTACAAAAAGGTGCACTTGGTGATTTGATTGATTCAGGTGCAATTATAAAGACATGTTTCTGTGGTCCATGTTTTGGCGCAGGAGATGTTCCTGCTAATAATGCATTATCTATTAGACATTCAACAAGAAACTTTGAAAATAGAGAAGGATCAAAGCCAGCTAATGGACAAATTGCTTCTGTTGCATTGATGGATGCTAGATCAATTGCTGCAACCGCTGCAAACGGCGGTGCATTAACAAGCGCATTAGAAATGGATTATGATAATGCAATCCCAACATTTAATTTTGATAGCACGATTTATAAAAATAGATGTTATCAAGGTTACGGCAATGCTCAAGAAAATTTACCACTTCAATACGGCCCAAATATTAGAGATTGGCCAGAGGTTATTAATTTGACAGATAATATTGTTGTTAAACTTTCTTCTGTTATAAACGATCCAGTAACAACAACTGATGAATTGATTCCTTCAGGAGAAACCTCGTCATATAGATCAAATCCATTAAAACTTGCTGAGTTTGCTTTATCTAGAAAAGATCCATTATATGTATCTCGTGCAAAGGAAGTTTATGCATCAGAGCTTGAAAGAAGAGAAAAAGATCTAAATGAGGAGTACAAGGCTGCAATTAAAGCTACTAAATTAGAACTTAAAGGAAGTGTATCTTTGGGATCTGGGGTTTTTGCAATAAAGCCTGGTGATGGTTCTGCTAGAGAACAAGCAGCTTCATGTCAAAGAGTTTTAGGCGGCATTTGCAATATTGCAAGAGAATATGCAACAAAAAGATATAGAAGCAACTTAATTAACTGGGGTATGTTCCCATTTATTTGTGATGATGCAGAGTTTAATATTGATGATATTATGGTTATTCCAAATATTAAAGAAAAGTTGGTTGAAAATGATTTAGTATTCCCATCAAAAATTGTAAGAAAAGGAGAGGTTATTGATGTGACATTAAGAATAGATCCTCTTACTGATGATGAGAGAGAAATCATTAAACAAGGTTGTTTAATTAATTACTATAAGAGTCAAATGTAAATGGAAAAAGAGTTCCAACGAAATCTTATCAAAGAAAAATTAAAATCTTTGGAAAGCAAAGATGGTCTTGATGATAAGATTTTTGGAAATCTAGTAAATGCTGATTTTGTAAAGGGAAATGTCCTTATATACAATTCGCTAGATAGTGAAGTATCTACAAAAAAGATAGTAGAGTACTATATGAGAAAAGCAAGTTTATATATGCCAAAAGTTATAGGCGATGATATGGTGTATGTAAAGATAGACAAAGACACTGTATTTAATCTTGGCCCATTTAATATAAAAGAGCCTATAGGAAAAGAATATAAAGATAGTGATATTTTATTTGATGTATGTATAACGCCACTTCTTGGTTATGATAAAAATCTAAATAGACTTGGAAAGGGCAAAGGATATTACGATAGATTTTTTTCAAAGCAAAAAAAATGCTTAAAAGTAGGACTAGCGTATTCATGCCAAGAAATGGATAAAATACAGGCAAAAGAGTTTGATGTTAAACTTGATTATATAGTAAATGAATTTGGGGTAATAAGTTGCGAGTAATAAGTGGAAAATACAGAGGGAAAAATTTAATAGCACCAGAAGGAAAGGATGTAAGACCTACTATAGATAGAGTCAAGGAATCTATATTTAATGTTATTCAATTTGCTGTTAAAGATTGTAGATTTGTAGACTTATTTGCAGGCACGGGGTCTATGGGAATTGAGGCTATATCTCGTGGGGCAAGTGAAACTATTTTTTCAGATATATCGAAAACATCTCTTGATTTTGTTAAATATAACCTAAAAGGGATAGAGGGGAATTATAAGGTTTTAAATAGAGATTATAGAGAAACTTTAAACTCTATTCAAGGAAATGTGGATTATATATTTGTAGATGCACCATTTGCTCTTGATTGTATAAATGAAATATGCTTACTTGTAGGTAAAAGAAAACTAATAGATGAAAGAGGCTATATAATTTATGAACACGATATAGATAGAAATTACACTTTATCTCAAGATTTTTATATTGAAAAAAGTAAGACATTTGGAAAGATTCAAGTTGATTTTATAAAGTTAACACAAAAGATATGTGCAGTAACAGGAAGTTTTGATCCAATTACAAAAGGACATTTAGATATAATTGAAAAAGCTATAAAAGATTATGATAAAGTTGTAGTTGTTATAGCTCAAAATGAAACTAAAAAAAGTTTATTTAGTTTAGAGCAACGAAAAGAAATTGTTCAAAAAACAGTTTTAGAGTATCCAAATGTTTTAGTAGACATTTGTGATGGATATATTTTTAAGTATTTAAATGAGCATAAAATTGATATAATAATACGTGGATATAGAAATGAAGTCGATTATGCTTATGAAATAGATATGGCAAAGTATAATAAAGAGCATGGAAATATAGAAACAATTTTATATAAAGCTAAGGATGAGGAAGTGGATATAAGCTCTACAAAAGTAAGACAAGCTTTAATAAATAATGAAAATATTAGGGATTTAGTTCCAAAATGTGTTTATAATATTATTGTTAAATTATATAAGGAGAACCAATAAAAATGGTAGAAATGAATGTTGAAGAATTATTATCGAAGTTAGAGACAACAATTACTTTAGCTAAAAAAGGTTTTATGTCTGATTTGAAGATGGTTGATGAGGCCGCTTGTTTAGAATGTATACAAAGAATAAGAGATATTTTACCAAGTGAATTATCTCAAGCTAGAAATATTACTAAAAATGCGCAAGCTGTAATTGCGGAGGCAGAAGCAAGAGCAAATGAAATTATTAAAAAGGCAGAAAATGATGCTCAAAGATTAGTGTCTGAAAGCGCAATTATTGAACAAGCTAATAAAGAGGCTTATGAAACAACACAAAATGCAGTAAATTATGCAAATAATCTAGCAAATCAAGCATATGCTGATGTTGGTGCGTTTATGGATAATGCAGAAATTTGTGTAAGACAAGTTTTAGATGCAATTATGCAAAAAAAAGCTCAATTGTTCCCGCAATATGATCAACAACAAAACATGGATGAAGGTATGCAACCTCCAATGAGCAATCAATAAAACGAAAGAGTTTATATGTCAAATGCTTCAAGAGAAAGCCTTAAGGCATTTTTTTTACATAAAAAAGCAAAAATGCGTTGATATCATCTAAAATGATGTTATATTTAATTATTAAAAAGATATTCTATTGGATTAGTTCTACTAAAATATCCAATGAATTATATAAAAAAGCCAAAATCTTCGATGCCTTAATGATTTGGCTTTTTTTTATTTATTTTACAATACGCATATAAGGCTCATATTCATAGTTTATTGCCTTAAATAAAGATTCAGATTTATTTTGAAGAGTTGTGTCAACTCTATCTTTTAGTTTTGCAAGTTCACTAGGTTTCGTAACTACATTTGTATCAATTGAAGATAATAGATTTTGTTTTTTATCTTTTACTGCTAAAACATTTATATAATTTACATCTAAGTCTAAAACTTGATCTAAAGTGTAGGTGTTATCTATAAGAGCACACATTAAAGATCTTGATAGCGATGTCATTGTAAATCTCTTTGTTTTTACGTTTTGCATAAACTCTGCATATGTAGAACTTTTAGATAGAAAGGATAAGAATCTATTGTGAAGTCCCTCATGCATTCCAAAAATTTTATCTAAGTTTTGTTTCTTTGAAAGTTCATATTTAATAACACTAAACAATTTTTCACGATTATCTTTAACGTTTCCTAAATCTTTTGCAACAAAGGATGGAATCATATCAAATATAGGGGCCTTTTTATAAAGAGCTTCTCGTATAGAAAGCGCAGAAGGATTGTCTTTATCTAAAGAATTATTATATGATCCTTCTCTTGCTATTGTGTATGGTTTTACGTCCATGTATTTGATTGCACGGATATATTCTAGGCCAAGAATGTTGTTTGGCGAATCTAAAACTGATGCAATTGATTGGTCGATACCATGTGTATTTAGATATTTTGAAAAGGCAAGAGTATTTGCTTTTGCATATGTATTTCCAGCGTTTAAAAACTCTCTTATATATCCTTGATTTTCTTCGGAGTCTAACATTTCTACAACTTTTTCTAAAACATAAGTGCTACCACATTCTGAACCGAAGGAAATATATTTTTCTGCGTCAAAATAAGATATAATTTTACTAGCCCCGGTTGCAAATACTTGTGCTGAGCCTAGAGTATATTCAACCGGAAGTTCAATAACCATATCAGCTCCAGCTTCTATCGCCCACGTAGCTCTTGTGTATTTATCTACAATTGCAAGTTCGCCACGTTGCACTATATCGCCACTCATTACAACAACTATACTATCGCAATGAAGATCTTCTTTTGTCTTTTGAATATGTTTAACATGACCATTATGAAGTGGATTGTATTCTGCTACTATAAAACCTATTCTCATCGTTTAATTTCCTTTACTTTAATCACTCAAGATGCGTATAATATCTATATTATATTAAAAATAGTTATATAAATAAAGTTTTTGGAGGCTAGAATATGAGTTTAATTGAAAGTATTAGAAATAAAGCAAAAGCTTTAAATAAGACAATAGTTCTTTGCGAAGGCGAGGATGAAAGAGTTGTAAGAGCTGCTGCGGAAGTTACAAAATTAGGAATAGCTAAAATTGTATTAGTAGGAAATGAAGCTGAATGTAAAAAGGTGGCTCCAGATGTAGATTTAAGTGGAATTACACTTATTGATCCAAAAACAAGTGAAAAAACTAAAGAATATGCAAATATCTTATATGAAAGCAGAAAAGCTAAAGGGATGACAGAAGAACAAGCTGCAATTCAAGCTGAGGATAGAACAATGTTTGGTGCTTTAATGTTAAAGGCCGGCGACGTTGACGGTTACGTATCAGGTGCATGTCATTCAACAGCAAATACATTAAGACCAGGTTTACAAGTAATTAAAACAGCACCAGGTGTTAAGACAGTTTCATCTTGTTTTATTATGATTGCAGATGAAAATCTTCCACATCCATATAATGAAGATGGTGTTGCAGTTTTTGCTGATTGTGCAATTAATATTGAGCCAGATGCTCAACAACTTGCAGATATTGCTATATCTTCAGCAAATACAGCAAAGACAATCACAGGAATCGAACCAAAGGTTGCTATGTTATCTTTCTCGACAAAGGGTTCTGGTAATGATGATAAATTCTTTAAATCTGTTCCAAAGGTTCAAGAAGCCGTAGCGATTGCTAAAGAGGCTGCACCAAGTCTTGCTATTGATGGCGAGTTCCAATTTGATGCTGCAGTATCTCCAAAGGTAGCTGCATTAAAGGCTCCAGGTTCAAGTGTTGCAGGACATGCAAATGTATTTGTATTCCCAAATATTAACGCTGGTAATATTGGTTATAAGATTGCACAAAGATTTGGCGGTTATAAGGCAATTGGACCTGTATGTCAAGGTTTTGCTAAACCATTAAATGATTTATCAAGAGGATGCGACGTTGAAGAAATTATAAACACTGTTGCAGTTACTGCTTGTCAAGCAGAATAATCTAGAAGGGTGAGGAAAAAACATATGAAAATATTAGTAGTTAATGCAGGTAGTTCTTCTTTAAAATTCCAATTAATAGATATGTCTACAGAAGAATCTTTATGCAATGGTGGTATTGAAAGAATTGGTATTGGAGGAACTAAAATAACATATAAATCAAAAGGCGAAAAGCATGTAATAATGCAAGATCTAAAAGACCATATAGAAGCACTAGAATTATCTTTCAAATTATTGTTAGATGAAAAGATGGGTGTTATTAAGTCTTTAAATGAAATTGCAGCTTTTGGTCATAGATACGTAAATGCTGGTGAAACATACTTACATTCAACACTTGTTAATGAAAAAGTAATTAAAGAACTTGAAGCAAACACATATTTTGCTCCTTTACATGATCCAGCTCACTTATCTTGTATTAAGGCATGTAGAGAATTGTTGCCAAATATTCCAAATGTAATAGTTTTAGATACTGGTTTCCATGCAACAATGCCAAACAAGGCAGAACTTTATGCTATAGATTATGAAGATTATAAAAAGTACAAAGTTCGTAGATATGGTGCTCATGGTTCATCTCATAAGTATGTATCAGAAGAAGCTATTAAGTACTTAAAATCTAAAAATCTTCCATATGAAAATATTGTTACATGTCATTTAGGTAATGGTTCGTCAATTACTGCTGTTAAGAATGGAAAATCTATTGATACATCAATGGGTATGACACCACTTGCAGGCATCCCAATGGGAACACGTTGTGGAGATATTGATGTAGGTGCTGCAGAAACTTTAGCTAAACTAAAAGGTATGACATTTGCTGAAACTGTAACATATTTAAATAAAAAGTGTGGATATTTAGGAGTATCTGGTGTATCTTCAGATTCAAGAGATTTATATGCAGCAAAGGCTGAAGGAAATGAAAGAGCAGCTTTAGCTCTTGAAATATTTGTATATCAAACACAAAAGTATATTGGAGCATATGCTGCTGCAATGAATGGTCTTGACTGTTTAGTATTTACAGGTGGTATAGGAGAAAATGCTTATGAATCAAGAGAATCAATAACAGATAATCTTGAGTTCTTAGGTATCAAGATAGATAAAGAGAAAAATGCAAAGAATCCTCGTGGAAATTGGTGCGATTTAACAGCTGAAGGATCACATGTTAGAGTACTAGTTATTCCAACAAATGAAGAGTTAGTAATTGCAAGAGAAACAAAATCTATTGTAGAGAAAATATAATTATAGATTTTTGTTTGACATAAAAAATTAAATAATATAAAATGATAAAGCATTTTAACGAAGAAGTATAGTTGGAGGTGACTTAAAATGGCAGTACCAAAGAGAAAAACATCTAAAGAAAGAAAGCATACAAGAGCAGCTAACTGGAAAATCTCAGCTCCAGCTTTAGTAGAATGTCCTCATTGTCATGAACTAAAGAAAAATCATCAAGTTTGCCCAAATTGTGGTTATTATGATGGTGTTGAAGTAGTTTCAAAGAAAGAGGCAAAATAACATTTAATTGTTAATAAAATTAGGACTGTTAGGATAAAACTTAACAGTCTTTTTTTGTTTATATCAAAAGACAAAAAATAGTTATTCAATCGTAAAGACGAAAAAAACGACTTGACGGCTAATTTGAATGATTTTATGTTATTTATTTTTTTTGCTTGAGATTCAGATTATTTAATATTATTTTTAATAGAATTTTGATATACTAACAATATATACAAAAAGAGGTAGATTAATGAAAATTATAGTAGATTGTTTTGGTGGAGATAATTGCCCAGAAGCACCAGTTAAAGGAGCCGTTCTTGCGATAAATGAAAATAAAGATTTAAGAGTTTCTTTAGCCGGAAAAAGAAATGAAATAGAAAAAGTGTTAAGTGCTTTATCGTATAACAAATCCCAAGTTGAAATATTAGATGCAACAGATGTTATTACAAATGATGATCATCCTGTTATGGCAATTAGAAGAAAAAAAGATTCTTCTATGGTTGTAGGCCTTAAGGCTTTATGTGAGGGAGAATACGATGGTATGGTATCATCTGGAAATACGGGAGCGCTTTTGTGTGGAGGAACACTTCTTGTAAAACTGATTGATGGTGTAACCCGTGCTATGCTTGCTCCTATCGTGCCAACACTTGTTAATGGAAAATATACAATTGTTTGTGATGCTGGCGCAAATGTAGATTGTAAACCTAATATGTTAAAAGAATTTGCAATAATGGGGAATGTATATGTTAAATCATTATTTAATATAGATAATCCGAAAATTGGTCTTTTAAATAATGGTGCTGAAGAAGAAAAAGGTTGTGCTCTTACTAAAGAGGTACACCAACTATTAAAGAATGAAAAAGCATTAAACTTTATAGGAAATGTTGAGCCAACAGATTTTGTATCAGGAAAGGTAGATGTAATAGTTTGCGATGGATTTGCGGGAAATATTGCAATTAAGTCTACAGAAGGTGCATGTAAGAATTTATTTGCTATGATAAAAGAAGCTATTTTAAATGGTGGATTAAGAGCAAAAATTGGATACTTATTGCTAAAACCTGCTCTAAAGAGTGTTAAAAATAAAATGTCAACAGATGAGGTTGGTGGAGCAGTACTGCTTGGTTGTAAAAAAGTGATCGTAAAGGCACATGGCTCAAGCAAAGAAGTGCCATTTAAAGCAGCTATTATGCAAGCTGCTACCATGGCTCAAAAGAATGTATGTGAATTAATAGAAAAAGGTTTAAAGGTAGATGACTGATTCTCAAAAGGTTGAAAAGGCACAAAAAGTAATATATGAAAAGTGTGGATATGTTTTTAAGGATGTTTCATTAATTGAAACTGCTTTAACACATGCTTCTTATGCAAATCAAAGAGGAATTGAAGATTATAATAGACTAGAGTTTTTAGGCGACTCATTAATAAATATGATAGTCGCAGAAAAGTTATATAAAGATTATCCACTAGATACAGAAAAAGAACTGACTAAAAAGCGTGCTAATTTAGTATCAGAAGAAGGCCTAACACCTGTTGCAAATAGTATTTTACTTCAAGATTGTATTTTTTTAGGTAAAGGGAGTGTAGGTGGTAAAAAAACGCTATCTGATGTTGTAGAGTCAATTATTGCCGCAATATATCTAGATTCGAATTCTTTAGATATAACACGAACTTTTGTACTTGAACTTTTAAAAGATTGTTTTAATAATATAGAAGTTTTAAACAAAATAGATTATAAGTCAAAACTGAATGAAAAATATCCAGGACTTGTAAGGTATGGACTTAGAGAAATTTCTTATGATACAAAAAAGAATGAACATTTATTTGAGGCAATTTTATATATTAACGATAAAAAGTGCAGTTTAGGAAGTGGAAGATCAAAGGAAGATGCCGAGATTGAGGCAGCTAAAAAGTTTTTAAATATTTAGATTTTTTCATTTTAAAATATGGGTATAATATGATAATATTATATATGTGTGATTTTCGTTACACATTATTTTAGTGTTAAAAACAAAGGATTTAAATGAAGTTTGAAGGCATAGAATTTTACGGGTTTAAGTCATTTGCGGATAAGGTTTCTGTATCTTTTAATGATGGTATTACAGCTATTGTAGGACCAAATGGATGCGGAAAGAGTAATATCGTAGATGCAATAAGATGGGTACTTGGTGAACAAAGTGTCAAGTTATTGCGTGGTAAAAAGATGTCAGATGTCATCTTTGCCGGTACTGAAAAACGTAAATCAATGTCATATGCTGAAGTTTCTTTAAGATTTAACAACGCAGGTTCTAATAGAATTTTCCCAACACTTGAAATGGATGAGGTTACAATTTCACGTAAAATGTATAGAGATGATAGTTCAGAATATTCTATAAACGGAGTTAGAGCTAGATATACGGATATAAGAGCAATTGTAAGAGGAACAGGTTTAGGAAGAGAAGGTTATTCTATTATTGGTCAAGGCAAAATTGCAGAAATTATTAGTGCAAAGCCAGAAAATAGACGTGCAATATTCGAAGATGCAGCGGGTGTACTTGGTAGTAAAATTGCAAGACGTGATGCAATGAGAAACCTTGAAGAATATGAAACTAATAAAAAGACAATAGAAAGTTTAATGGCAGAAATGCAAAGAAACTTAACCTCATTGGAAAAACAAGCTGAGAATGCAAAGAAATACACATCAATTGTTGCGGATTTAAAAGTTTTAGAGGCTAATGCGTATTTGTTCCAAAAGGAAAATAATGTTGCTCAAAAAGAAAAGATAAATGCAAAAATAAAAGCATATATAGAAAGCTTAGCAAAACTTGATATAGATTCAAAGGAATGGAATGAAAAGTTTGATAAACTAACAGATGAGCAACAAGCCATAGATGCAAAATTAAGTGAAATAATGGCTGAGCAAACAAAACTTGCTGTTAAAAAAGAAAGCATAACAGGTCAAGGAAATACTTTGCTGGCAAAGAAAGAAGGACTTTTAAATACTAAACAAGATTATTCAGATAGACTTGCAAAACTAGAGCAGGACATAAGAGACAAAGACAGAGAAATTAGAGATGCAAAAAATAAAATTTCAATGGATAATGAAGAAAAATTAGACATTGAAAAAGATTATAATGAATCAATAAAAGTTCAAAACGAATTAATGAAAGAAATTTTAGATAGAGAGCAAGCTCTTGAAGATAAAAATTCTGAAATTAATAAGCTTTTAGAATCAGTTGGAGATATTAAAGCTAACTTAGGAAAAATTCAAGGTCAAGCAGAAGCCCAAAAAGAAAGATTACATGAGATTGAAGAAGAAATTAAATCTCTTGATGAAAAGATAGATAATAATGAAAAGATTAGTGATGAATTAGAAAAAGCTGTAAATAAGTCTAAAACAACAAGAGATAATCTTGAAGCAACAATTGAAAAACTTTCAAACAGAAACGCTGAACTTATAGATTTAATAGACGAGGCAGAGGAGACTATTAATAAATTAAGAGAAGATGCCTCACTAAGACTTGGTAAAATTAACTACTTAGATGAAATGGTTAAAAACCATGAAGGATTTGCGGCTCCTGTACAACAATTATTAAAGGCAGCAGATACTGACCCAAAAATTAAACAAAAGATTTTAGGTGTTGTAGCTTCAGTTATAAAGGTTGAAGACAGACTTCAACTTGCAATTGAAGCAGCACTTGGAAATGCACTTCAAAATATTATTGTTAATGATGAATATACAGCAAGAGATTTAATACAATATCAAAAACAAAATAGAATTGGAAGAATTACATTCTTGCCTTTAACATCTTATAGACCAAGAGAATTAGATCCAACATGTTTAAGCATTGTTAGAGAAAAAGGATGTTTAGGTGTTGCAAGTAAATTAATCTCTTATGATCCAAAATTCAATGTTATTTTTGCAGGACTTTTAGGAAATACTGTTGTTATAGATACAATAGATAATGCTATTGAGATTGCAAGAAAATATCATTATCAAGTTAAGATAGTAACATTAGATGGTGAAATTTTAAATACTACAGGTTCTATCTCTGGTGGTTCTCAAAAGGCAACTACAACTGGACTTATTGCACAAGAAGATAAGTTAAAACAATTAAAGAAAGAATACAACGAAGTTGCTAAAAAGTATAATGAATTAAGTGCTAAATATAAAGAATATAAAGAAGAAAAAGAAGATATAAATGATCAACTTGATGAATATGAAAAAGAGTTCAGTGAAGCAGTTAAGAAGTATCTTCAAGATAATGGTAGATATGAAGCTATCGTAAATATTATTATTGATTTAAATAATTCAAAAGATAAGGCATTAGAAAATAAAAAGAAAGTTGAAGATTCTATAAATATAATAAATGAAGCATTAAATAGAGCGAATGCTCAAAGTGATTCCATAACTGTGGATAAGGTAGGAAAAGATGGTGAAGCTAAAACTGGTAGAGACTACTTTAACTCTAAAAAGGAAGAAAAGAATAAATTAGATGCTAAGATTCTTGAAATGAAGATGAAAATTCAAGAACTTGAAAATGATATTAGGACTCAACAAGCAACTATAGAAAGACTAGAAAAAGAAAAGAATTCTACTAACACTGAAATTGAAATTTGTCGTGGCGTTTTAAAGACTAATGAAACAAATATTAATCAAGCAGATATAAGTATTAGAAGAACTGTTATTTCTAAGGAAGACTTAAAGAGATTAAGTGAAATTGAAGCTGTTATAGATAAATACAATAGTAGAAAAAATGAAATTATTGAAGAATTAAAGAACGTAACTACAAAGAAAGATGAAATTTCAAGTAGTATAGTTGATTTTACAGATAAAAAGGCTAAAGCAGAGGCAAGTTTAATAAGCATTGATGAAAAGATGTTAAACCTTGAAAATAGAATAAAAGAGGATTATGAACTTGATTATGATTCTTGCTTAGAGTTAAAAATTGATGAATTTGATTATGTAGAAGCTCAAACGAAGATTAAATCACTAAAAGCAACAAAGGCAAGTATTGGACCAGTAAACTTAGATGCAGTTCAACAATTTGAGGAAGAAAAAGAACGTTTTGATGCAAAAAAGACTGAGTATGATGACTTAATCAAGGCTGAGGCTGATTGTAAGAAAGTTATAGATGACTTATCTAAAGATATATTAGAGAAATTTACTACTGAATTTAATAAGATAAATGAAAACTTCCAAGAGGTATTTAAGGAATTATTCGGCGGCGGCACTGGAAGATTAGAAATCCTAGAGCCAGAAGAAGGCCAAGATCCATTAGATGCAGGCATTGAAGTAAAGATACAACCACCAGGAAAGAGAGTTCAACATATGGCATTATTCTCAGGTGGAGAGCAAGCATTAACAGCTATGGCTATATTGTTTGCTATATTAAAATTAAGATCTCTTCCTTTTTGCGTTTTAGATGAAGTTGATGCAGCACTTGATGAAGGTAACGTAGGAATATATGCTAAGTACTTAAAGAAATTCAGTAAAGAAACACAATTTATAGTTATTACGCATAGAAAGCCAACAATGGAAAAATCAGATATCTTGTTTGGTGTAACAATGCAAGAAAAGGGTGTATCTAAGATGGTTAATGTTAATATTAAAGAGGCTATTGAACATAGTACAACAGTTGCGGAGAAAGTATAATGGGATTTTTTAGTAAAATAAAGGAAGCATTTCAAAAAAAGATCTACACGCTATTTACAGGTAGGGAATTAGATGATGAGTTTTACGAAGACTTAGAATATGCATTAATTTCTGCCGATTTAGGAGCAGAAGCTTCTGAACAAATAATCGAAAACTTTAAAGAAAAATGCTTTGAAAAAAGAGTTAAAAAAGCCGATGATGCAAGAGAACTCTTAAGAGAAACAATGGTTGAGGAAATAGATTATGAAATTGAACCTTATTCTTATCCTTTAATTATATTAGTAGCTGGAGTAAATGGCGTCGGAAAAACAACTGCTATAGGTAAACTTGGTAGGTATTTTAAAAATAAAGGGAAAAGTGTAGTTTTAGCAGCTGCAGATACTTTCCGTGCAGCAGCTTCTGAACAATTACAAGTCTGGGCGGACAGATCAGATTTACGTTTAATTAAACATGAAGAAGGGTCTGATGCAGCAGCCGTTGTTTATGATGCACTTGCCTCAGCAAAAGCTAAAAATACAGATGTTGTTTTAATTGATACGGCAGGTAGATTGCAAAACAAGAAAAATTTAATGAATGAGCTTTCTAAAATCAATAAGGTTGTAGAAAAAGAATGTCCTAATGCTGATTATAGAACATATATTGTAATTGATGCTACAACTGGACAAAATGCAATTTCTCAAGTAGAAGCTTTTGATGAAATTATTGATATGGATGGAATTATTTTAAATAAATTAGATGGTACAGCAAAAGGTGGCGTAGTATTTGCTATCTCTGCTGAAAAAGAAATGCCAGTTGTTTTTTGTGGCGTTGGTGAAGGCGTTGATGATTTAATTCCATTTAACGCAAAGGATTTTGTAGACGGATTATTTTAATATGGTTTAATAAAATATTAACAATTAAAGACTTTATGCACGTCATAAAGTTTTTTTTATTTCAAATTTTAATAATATAAAAAGATAAATAAGTTTGACAAAAAATAAAAAGGTTGATATTCTATAAAGGAAAAATACTTTATTAAAGTAAAAATACTTGAATTTATGGAAAAGAAAGATAAACTATACATAAGCATATACAATGATTATTATGGTGGCGTTTTGACAGAGTATCAAAGCAACCTAATAAAAATGTATTACGATGAAGACTTGTCTTTAAATGAAATCGCAGAAAATTTAAGTATTTCTCCACAGGCTGTTAAAGATACTTTAAATAGGGCAGAAAAAACTTTAATAAACTTAGAAAACAAATTAATGCTTGTAAATAAAGTTGAAAGTGCAAAAAAACTTTTAGAAGAGCTAAAAGAAGGCGCAAATAAAGAAAATAAAAAGAAAATAGAAGAAGTAATAAATCTTTTAGATAAATAGGAGAAACATGGCATCATTTGGAACTTTATCAGAAAAAATTAATCACGTTTTTTCAAAATTAAAGAATAAAGGTAAATTATCAGAATTAGAAGTTAAGCAAGCGATGAGAGAAATCCGTATTGCTTTGCTTGAAGCTGATGTAAACTTTGATGTTGTAAAGAAATTTATTAATGCTGTTTCTGAAAAAGCAAGTGGTGAAAATATCTTAACTGGATTAAATCCAACTCAACAAGTAATAAAAATTGTTAATGAGGAATTGATTGCTTTAATGGGGGGAACCTCTTCTAAAATTGAGATAGCTCCAAAGCCTCCTACAATAATTTTAATGTGTGGACTTCAAGGATCTGGTAAAACCACAATGTGTGGAAAGCTTGGTTTAATGCTAAAAAAGCAAGGGAAGAAGCCTCTTTTAGTCGCTTGTGATATATATCGTCCAGCGGCTATAAAACAATTACAAGTAGTAGGTTCAAATGCTGGTGTTCCAGTTTTTGAAATGGGACAAATAGATCCTCAAAAAATAGTTAAAAATGCTCTTGTTGAAGCAGAGAAAAATCAAAATGATATCGTAATTATAGATACTGCGGGAAGACTACAAATTGATGAAAAATTAATGGATGAAATTGCTGGATTAAAGAAGTCATTTAATCCTAACGAAATCCTACTTGTTGTAGATTCTATGACTGGTCAAGATGCCGTTAATGTAGCACAAAAGTTTAATGAAGTAATGGATATAACAGGTGTTGTATTAACAAAACTTGATGGTGATACAAGAGGCGGTGCTGCATTATCTATTAAAGCTGTAACAGGAAAGCCTATTAAATTCTGTGGTATCGGTGAAAAGATGACAGATATAGAGGTGTTCCATCCAGATAGAATGGCATCAAGAATTCTTGGCATGGGAGATGTTCTAACAATTATTGAAAAGGCTCAAAATGCTTATTCAGAAAAAGAAGCTCTTGAAATGCAAAAGAAATTCAAAGAGAACTCATTTACTTTAGAAGACTATTTAGTTCAATTAGATAAAATGAAGTCTATGGGAGATATGAACCAAATTATTCAAATGGTTCCTGGACTTGCAAATAAAGTAAAAGACGTTCAAGTAGATGAAAAACAAATGGATAAAATAAAAGCTATTATTTTGTCTATGACTAAAAAAGAAAGGGAAAATCCAGATATAATTTCATCTTCAAGAAAAAAGAGAATTGCGGCAGGATCAGGCACGGAGATTCAAGATGTAAATTCACTTTTAAAACAGTTTGCTCAAATGAGAGAAATGATGAAGAAAATGAAGAATATGGGAAGATTTGGTTTTAGAGGCGGAAAATTTCCTTTCTAAAATATAAAGAGAAAACAAAAAAAATTAATATATAAAAGGAGAATAAAAAATGGTTAAGTTAAGATTAACAAGAATGGGAAAAACACATTCACCTTTCTACAGAATTGTAGCAATTGATTCAAGAAAAGCTAGAGGTGCTGAATATTTAGCAAATATTGGTACATACAATCCTCAAGCTGAAGAAGTTAAAATTGATGCAGAATTAGCTAAGAAATGGTTAGCAAATGGTGCACAACCTACAGATACTGTTAGAGCTTTACTAAAGAAACAAGGTATTATTGAGTAATATGGAAGAATTAGTTAAGTTTATTGTAGATCAACTTGTTGATGATCCAAGTGCAGTAGAAGTAAAGTCTAGTGAACAAGATGGCATTTTGGTTATTAACGTTATAGCTGAAAAAGAACAAATTGGAAAAATAATAGGTAAGCAAGGTAGAATTGCAAAAGCTATTCGTACAATTGTAAAAGCTGGCGCTAATAGATCAAAGATAAAGGTATCTGTAGAAATTATTGAAAAATAATGGACAGATATACTATAGGCATTATAGCAAGACCACATGGAGTAAGAGGAGCCGTTAAGGTTAATCCTCTTACTGATGATGTGTCTAGATTTAAAAATTTAAAAAAAATTTTTATAGATAATAAAGAATTCACTATAACAAATACCCAAATTTCAAAAACTGAAGTTTATTTAACATTTGAAAATATCCCAGACAGAGATAAAGCAGAAGCTCTAAAAAACAAGGAAATACAAGTAAATAAGGAAGATGCAGTAAAACTTCCTAAAGATAGTTATTTTATTGTAGATATTGTAGGGTGTGAAGTTTTTGTGGATAACAAATTAATTGGCAATGTTGTAGATGTTTTACAATATGGAGCTGCAGATGTTTATGTTATTGAAAAAGAAAATAAACAAATTATGGTTCCGGCAATAAAAGCTTTATTAGAAAATGTAGATACCGAAAATAAGAAAATAATTCTTAATCCAAAAGTGTTTGAGGAAGTAGCAGTATATGAAGATTGAAGTACTTACTTTGTTTCCAGAAATGTTTTCTTGTATGAGTGTGGGTATTTTAGGAAAAGCTCAAGAAAAGGGCCTTTTTTCAATAAATACAACAAACATACGAGATTATTCTTTGGATAAACATAAAAAAGTTGATGATACTCCATTTGGTGGAGGTGCAGGTATGGTTATGACACCTCAGCCTCTTCATGATTGTATAAATGCTTTAGATAAAGAACATAAATATAAAAGAATATATCTTTCACCTAAGGGTAAAACATTATCTCAAGGTATGGTAGAAAAACTCGCTAAAGAAGAAAATCTAATGTTTATTTGTGGAAGTTATGAAGGGATAGATCAAAGAGTTATAGACCTTGATGTAGACATGGAATTATCTATTGGAGATTATGTTTTAACTAGCGGTGAACTTGCCGCCATGGTAGTAATTAACACTGTTACAAGATATATAGATGGCGTTCTTGGAAATCAAGAATCAACATCAGAGGAAAGTTTTTCCAATGGACTTTTAGAATATCCTCAATACACACATCCACAGGAGTTTGAAGGGCTAGAAGTGCCAGAAGTTCTACTTAGTGGTAATCATCAAAATATAGCTAAGTGGAGATATGAAAAACAATTAGAGATAACAAAAAAAAGAAGACCAGATTTATTAGAGGGGAAAAATGAAATACAATAATCCAATAGATTGTATAATGGATGAAAATTGTTTAGATCCTATTGTTTTAGTTGACGAGAAGGGTGTAAAGCATGAATATGAACAGGAAGCATTAATTCCTTTTGATAACAAAATGTACGCAATTTTAGCAGATATGGAGGCAATAAAAAATGAAGATTTTGAAAATGCCGGAGATGTATTTGAAATTGACGAGATAAAACAAACTATAAAATTAGCTAAAAATGTAAATATTATAAGCACAATTTTTGAAATTTACGATAGATTATTTGAAGAGAAGGAAGACAACTAATTATGCATATTCAATGGTTTCCAGGTCATATGACAAAAGCTATGCGTATGATGCAAGACAGTATTAAGCAAGTTGATTGCGTAATATATGTTTTAGATGCGAGAGCTATTGAAGCATGTGTTAATCCAAAGTTTAATGAATTAATAGGAAATAAGCCTATTTTATACGTCATAAATAAGCAGGACTTAGTTGAGAAAGTTGATCTTCAAGTTTGGCAAAAATATCTAACAAATAAAGGTTTTGACTACGTTATAGCCGATTCAGTATCTGGAAAGCAAAAGGATTTAGTAATAGAAAAACTAAAGAATTTAAATAAAAAAAGCATAGATAGATTTGCATTAAAAGGTGCTATAAAATCTATAAGAGCTATGGTTGTTGGCGTGCCAAATACTGGGAAATCTACTCTTATAAATTCTCTTTGTAAACAAAAAAGATTAGTAACGGGAAATAGACCAGGAGTTACTCGTGGTAAACAGTGGGTATCACTTGCAGAAGGGGTAGAGCTTTTAGATACTCCAGGAACATTACCACCAGCATTTGAAGATCAGGAAAGAGCTAAAAAGTTAGCATTTATCGGATCTATTAAGGATGATGTGGTTTATTTAGATGAACTGACAATAGAACTTATAAAGTTTTATAGAGAAAATCATAAAGATATTTTTATGGATAGATATAAACTTCAAGATTTTTCTGATGATAATGTTGAAGTTATAGATAATATTGCTAAAAATAGAGGGTTTTTACTTAATAAAAATAATTATGATTACGATAGAGTTTATAGAGCAGTTATAGATGATTTTAGAAAGCAAAAATTGGGGAAAGTTATGTTAGATTTTCCAAAGGATTAATATGAAAACAAAACACGATACAATGACAATGCTTGAGTATGAGCATTTATATAAAGATAAAGGTGCAAAATATATTGCAGGTATTGATGAGGTTGGTAGAGGACCGCTTGCAGGACCAGTTGTTGTTTGTTGTTGTATTATGAAGCTTGATGATGAAGACATTATACAAGGAGTAAACGATTCAAAGAAAGTTTCTGAAAAAAACAGGGAAATTCTTTTTGATAAAATAAAAGAAAAAGCTATAGCCTATCAAATTGAACTTTTGGATGAAAAAGCAATTGATGAAATGAATATACTTGCTGCAACTAAAAAATGTATGCAAAAAGCAATAGAAGATATATCAAAAGTAAGCAAGCCTGATGTTGTTTTAATTGATGCGGTAAAAATTGATACAACAGTTCCGATAGAACCTATAATAAAGGGTGATGCAAAAAGTTATTCTATAGCATGTGCATCTATTCTCGCAAAGGTAACAAGAGATAGGATGATGGTTGAGTATGATAAGGTTTATCCAGGATATGATTTTGCCTCAAATAAGGGGTATGGCTCTGCAAAACATATACAAGCATTAAAAGAAATTGGGCCATGTGAAATTCATAGAAGAACTTTTATTAAGAATTTTATTGAAAGATAGTCAAAATAGTTGCGACAAGTTTATTTTTCTTGTATTATATACGAGCAATGACTTCGGGGTAGTCCGCTTTCTATCAAAACTAAAATAGATAAGAATGCTTCGTCAAAATATAGTGGAGGTAAGTCAAATGAGTAACATAATAGACGTTATTGAAAAGGAAAGTTTACGTACAGATCTTCCAGAAATGAAGGTTGGAGATACTGTTAAAGTTTTCGTAAAGATTAAAGAAGGAAACAAGGAAAGATTACAAGCATTTGAAGGTGTTATTATCGCTTTCAAGCATGGTAGTGTTCGTGAGACATTCGTTGTAAGAAAGATTTCTTATGGTGTTGGAGTAGAAAGAACATTCCCATTACATTCTCCTATGATTGATCATATCGATGTATTAAAGCATGGTAAGACAAGAAGAGCTAAATTATACTATCTAAGAGATAGAATTGGTAAAGCTGCTAGATTAGTAGAAGAAGTTGAATAATCTTAAATTAGAAATTAATAAAGAAGCTCTCGAGAAATCGGGAGCTTTTTTATGCTTAATATAAAATCAGTACACGCATTTGAAAAATCTCTATAATTATTATAATATAAATAAAATAATATATTTATGTGTTGTAAAAAAAAGCAATTTCTCTTATTATATAAATAACGTAGTTGCAAAAGGTGATTTTAAATGAAAAAGAAAATTTTAATCATATTGGCAATAATCTGTATTTTGGCATTAACATGCTCGTGTTTTGTAGCATGCTCAAAAAAACAAGATTATGATGTTAATATTTTATCGAACTCAAATTTTGAAACTTTAGATACCGCAAGTACAACAGTACAATCTTGGACTGCAAGTGGTTCTACAATTTCTTTTCCTAAAAATACAAGAGGGGATGACTATAATCCAAAACTTGGGAATTATTATGCAAAATTTGATGTTTCAAGTGCATATTCATATATCTATCAAAATGTAGAATTAGAAAAGAATGCATCTTATGAAATCAAGGCATTTGTAAAAGTAGAATCTATTACCTATCAAGATAAAATTGGTTTAAGATTTGGTTTTGAAACAGACACTGAATTTAATGGTCTAAATGTTTTAAAGGCAACAGACGATGAATGGACAGAAGTTGTATACTATTTCACATCAGGTGTTTCAGATTCGGTTAAATTTACAATTGGTGCAGGTACAAAAAATGTAACAAGTGTTTCTGTTGTTGCATACGTAGATAATGTTTCTATAAAGAAGGTTGAATCAATTCCGAGTTCGTTCACTGAATCAAATACTGTTGAAGTTTTAAAATTAAAAGAAAGTAGTGGATTATCTAATGGCGGTTCGATTACTTTTGTAGTATTAATGTCTCTTGCTAGTTTATTAGTTGCTGGTGTTTTATATATCGCAATTAAAGCTACAACTCCAAAAGAGGGAATGGAAGTTGTTGCCGATTCAAGTAAAGAACCATCAAAGGTAGATAAATTTTTTGGAAAGTACATGGATGTAGAAAAAGTAAAGAAGGCTTTAACATCTAATTTTGCAATATTTATTTATGTGATGCTTGGTGCACTTTTAGTTAGATTCATAATTATTGCATGTTCATATGGTATGCAAAGCTCTGTTAATGCATTAGAGTCACTTGCACAACTTGGAAAGAAGAGTGGACTTTTATCGTTCTATGCTTTAAATGAAAGTTCAACATCAACTATTGGAAATACTGTTTTATATACATTCTTAGCAGAAGTTGCAAATTGGATGAAAATAAAGGCATCATCACTTGGATATGCTATTTTAATGAGACTTCCAATGGTTATTGCGGATATCGTTATAACTTATATGATTTATTCATTTGCTGCAAAACATAAAGATGAAAAGGCAGCAGCTATATATTCTTCAATTTATGCTTTTATTCCTGTAATGTTCTTCTTTGGAAGTTTCTATGCAGCAACAGAAGTAATAGCTATAGTATTTTTAGTAGCTATGTTTATTTGCATCTTGGAGAAAAAATATACGATAAGTGGAATTTTATTTACTTTTGCATTGCTGTTTAGTAATTATGCACTTCTTGCACTTCCTGTATTACTAATATTCCAAGTTTACGGATTGATTAAGAGTAGCGAAGAGAGAGTATACATGGCAATTACGATGATCCTATCTCTTGCAGTGTTCTATGCATTTGGAATGTTGATGACTTGGTCAAGTGTAAAAGGTGGAGATTTATTTGTATACTTCAAGAGGATGTATCAATTATTTAAGGATAGTTCATATCTGTCTACTGATTCATTTGGGATGTATGCAATGTTTGGTCAAGCAAATGGAAAGACAAGAAATACTATGTTTGAAGTATTGAATTGGTTATTTGTAGTAGGTCTTAGTGCAGTTCCAGGATATTTATTCTTCAAGAACCAAAACAGATCAGATTTAGTTTTATTTGGAGCAATAACATTTATTCTTTATGGAACATGGGGAGCACAATCTACTGTTTATGTTTTACCAATGGGACTTGCGCTTCTACTTCTATATCTAATCATCGTTCCAGAAAATAGACTATATTTATGCTTTATGACGCTTTCAACATTATCTTTCTTGAATATTGCACAACTTGCATCACAAAGTGGTTATATATCAGGAGTTGATGGTGCTACATATACGGCATTTGCATCAAATAGTGTATTTTTAATCGTATTTAGTGTTTTAACATTGATTTCAACTTTCTATTTACTATATGTAAGTTTAGATATTGCAATGTTTAACCAATCGAGTATGATTACTCCATTAGATGGAAATATTTTAAGCGAAACAAAGAAATTATTTAGCCAAGTTAAACCAAAGAACTTCGCTAAAAAATCTAAATAAAAAGGCAAATAATGAAATTAATTATAGTAGAATCGCCTCACAAGGCAACAACAATATCAAAATATTTAGGCAGTGGTTATAAGGTAATAGCCTCTAAAGGTCATGTTAGAGATTTACCTGAAAAATCTACTGGCGTAGATGTAAAGAACAACTATAAACCTGAATACGTTATATCTCCTGCAAAAGAAGCTACAATTAAATATATAAAACAAGAAGCAGCAAAGGCAGATAAAGTATATTTAGCAGGCGACCCTGATAGAGAAGGAGAAGCAATTTCTTGGCATATCTCAGAGGTTTGTAATATCTCAGGAAATGATATTCGTATAGAGTTTAACGAAATTTCTAAAAAAGCTGTAGAAAAGGCATTAACAATGCCAAGAGCTATAGATATGAATTTGGTTGATGCTTATCAAGCAAGAAGAGTTTTAGATAGACTTGTAGGTTATGAATTATCTCCGGTTGTATCAAAAGCCATTCAATCAGGTTTATCAGCTGGTCGTGTTCAATCCGTAACATTAAAGCTTATTATAGATAGAGAAAATGAAATTAAAAACTTTAAGCCAGAAGAATATTGGAATATATCAGCATATATCTCTAAGACAAAAGACTCTAAATCATATAAATGTGATTTAGAAAAACTAAATGGTAAAAAAATTAAAGTAAATAATTCTACTGATGCTCAAAGTATAATAGATAATTCAAAAGCAGGCGATTGGAGTATTGGAAATGTAAAGAGATCTCAATCTAAAGCACATGCACCGGCTCCATTTACTACATCTTCAATGCAACAAGAAGCCATAAGTAAATTAGGTTTTACAGCAGCGATGGTAACCTCATGTGCACAAAAGTTATATGAAGGTGCTGACGTTCAAGGCGAGGGTCAAATAGCATTAGTTACATACATAAGAACAGACTCTGTAAGAGTTTCACCTGAGGCACAAAGAGCATGTTTGGATTTTATTAAAAACAATGAAAACTACGGACCGGATTATGTTCCAAATACTCCAAACTTTTATGCAACAAAAGGTGATGCACAAGATGCCCACGAAGCAATTCGTCCAATTGATATGAATAGAACTCCTGATTCTTTAAAAGATAAAATGAAAAAAGAAGAATGGAGATTATATAACTTAATTTACAAGAGATTCTTAGCATCACAAATGGCTTCAGCTGTTTATAATACGTTAGATGTTCAAGTATTGTCTAAAAATAGTAGCAATGTTTATGAATATAAATTAAAGGGCAAAACTTGCGTATTTAAAGGTTTTACAGCAGCCTATAGCATGAGTGATGAAAAAGATGAAACAAAGTCTCTTCCAAACTTTAATGAGCAAGAAAATGTATTTATGCAAGATTTAAAAGGCGAGCAAAAATTTACAAAGCCAGAGCCAAGATATACAGATGGTACAATTATAAAAACAATGGAAGATAATGGTATTGGTCGTCCATCTACATACTCAAGTACAGTAACAGTTTTATTAAATAGAAAGTATGTTGAGATTGTAAAAAATACAGAAAATAAGAAAAAGGAGTTAGTTCCAACAGAGCTAGGTTGCCAAGTTGTAGAATATTTAAATAAGAATTTCCCAGATATTATGAATGTCAAGTTTACAGCGGAGATGGAAACTAACTTAGATAAAATAGCAGAAGGGAACGAAAAGTGGCAAAAAGTTATTGATGAATTCTATCCTGAATTCCATAAGAAAATAATCGGACCACATATAAAAAATGAACCAAAAGAAAGTAATGTCATTTGTTCAAAATGTGGAGCAAAGATGCTTATAAGAAATGGTAAGAATGGCCCATTCTTAGGTTGTTCAAGATTCCCACTTTGTAAACATACAGAGCCAATTGAAGATCCAGTTGCTAAATGTCCAATGTGCGGAAAGGATGTGTGTAAGAGAATAGGAAAGAGTGGTAAACCTTACTATACATGTACAGGATATCCTGCTTGTAAATTTATAAGTTGGGATATACCGGCTCCTATACTTTGTCCTAAGTGCAATTCTGCAATGAAGATATTTACAGCAAAAGATGGTACTAAAAAATATATCTGTCAGGATAGAAATTGTAAGACAGTAGTAAACGCAAAAGAAGACAAATCAGATTCTTCTGACGACAATGAATAGAATAAGAGTAATAGGTGGTGGCCTTGCAGGGTGTGAAGCTGCATATCAATTGCTAAAAAGAGGTTACAGTGTTGACCTTTATGAAATGAGAGGAGTTAAAAATACTCCTTGTCATAAAACAAATAATTTAGCAGAACTTGTATGTTCAAACTCTCTAAAGAGTGTTAATAAAGATACAGGACATGGACTTTTAAAACTAGAGATGGAAAAATTGGGTAGCTTGCTACTTACTTGTGCCTATAAAGCTCAAGTTCCAGCAGGTGGAGCGCTGGCGGTTGATAGAGAATTATTTAGCAAATATGTTTATAGCGAGTTAACTAAGTTTGAAAACTTAAATATAATTCGTGAAGAGTTTGTTAATATTGACGAATCTATTCCTACAATTATTGCTTCAGGTCCACTAACTTCAGATGCATTATCTAAAGATATATCTAGGGTTTTAGGAACTGATGAATATTTGCAGTTTTATGATGCTGTAGCTCCGATTGTATCTAAAGAGGGAATTGATTTCAATAAAGCATTCTTTGCCGCAAGATATGATAAAGGTGGAGATGATTACATAAACTGCCCAATGAACAAAGAAGAATATTTAAACTTCTATAATGAACTAATTCATGCTCAAAGAGCTGGGCTTCATGATTTTGATGTCAACGTTTTTGAAAATTGTATGCCAATAGAAATTATGGCATCAAGAGGTGAGGATACAATGCGTTTTGGACCACTTCGTCCAAAGGGTATAAGAAGACCAGGAAGCGATGAAAGATTTTATGCAGTAGTTCAACTTAGAAAGGAAAATATAGAAGGGGATGCATATAATATAGTTGGTTTCCAAACAAACTTAAAGTTTGGAGAGCAAGAAAGAGTATTTAGATTAATACCAGGCCTTGAAAATGTCGAATTTGAAAGATATGGTGTAATGCATAGAAATACTTATATAAATGCACCAAAAGTATTAAATGAGGCTTTTCAGTTAAAGTCCAATAAGAATATATTCTTTGCAGGACAAATAACTGGAGTTGAAGGATATGTTGAATCTATTATGAGTGGTTTGATTGCTGCTATAAATTTGGATTTAACACTAAAAGAAAAAGAACATTTGGTAATGCCAAAAGAAAGTATAATTGGAACGCTTCAAAGACATGTGTCTCAAGAAAATGTAGATTACGAGCCGATGAATGCAAACTTTGGAATTTTACCAATATTAGAAAGTCCTAAAAGGGATAAAAAAGAAAGAAAATTGCAATATACATTGCGCTCACTTGAAGCTATAGATAATTATTTAGCTACAGTGAAATTATGAGGTGAAAAATGGAAATAGAATTAAGAGGAACAACAATTTGTGCTGTTAGAAAAAATGGCCAAACTGCAATTGCCGGTGATGGTCAAATTACTATGGGACAAAGCGTTATTTTAAAAGGAACAGCAAGAAAAGTAAGAAGAATTTTTAATGATAGAGTCGTTATGGGCTTTGCTGGTTCTGTTGCAGATGCTATGGCTCTTAGTGAAAAACTAGAAAAAATGTTGCAAAAATATAGTGGTAATTTAATGAGAAGTGCAGTAGAACTTGCTGAACTTTGGAGAGGTGATAAATTGCCAAGAAAATTAGATGCTATGATGATTGTTGCAGATAAGGAAACATTGCTTATTGTTTCTGGCTCCGGTGAAGTTATTGAACCAGATGGTGGTGTTTGCGCAATAGGCTCTGGTGGTAATTATGCGTTAGCTGCTGCAAGAGCTTTAGTAAGCGAAACCGAGCTTTTAGCTAAAGATATTGCTTACAAATCATTAAAGATAGCTAGTGAATTATGTGTATTTACAAATGATCACATTATTGTAGAGGAGGTATAAAATGGTAGATGAATTAACCCCAAAACAAATAGTTAATGAATTAAATAGATTTATTATTGGTCAAGATGAAGCAAAA
This sequence comes from bacterium, assembly GCA_963592135.1. GTDB lineage: Bacteria > Bacillota > Clostridia > Christensenellales > UBA3700 > UBA3700. Next base: position 26,346 of record CAVAVP010000016.1, on the reverse strand, counting down.
AGAGCTGTTGCTGTTGCTTTAAGAAATAGATATAGAAGATCTAGACTTCCAAAGGAACTTCAAGATGAAATTACACCAAAAAATATCATTATGAAGGGACCTACTGGAGTTGGTAAGACAGAAATTGCAAGAAGACTTGCAAAACTTGTAAAGGCTCCATTTGTAAAGGTTGAGGCTACAAAGTTTACAGAAGTAGGTTATGTGGGGCGAGATGTTGAATCTATGGTAAGAGAACTTGTTGAAGCTTCATATAGATTAGTTAAAGAAGAGCAATCTAAAAGTGTTGAACAAAGAGCTAAAGAAATGGCTGAGGCTAAAATTATCCCAGCAATTATAGAAAAGAGAAAAGATTCTTATTTAGATTTATCTGAAAGTCAAATTAGAGCTTATGTTTTACAAGAGCTACGAGAAGGCAAAATTGATGATTTAGTTATAGATATTGCACTTCCTGAGACTCAAAAGAATCCTATGATTATGGGACAAGGTGGAAGCATCCAATTCTCTATTGCTGATATAACAAAGCAAATGATGGGAGGAAAGGCTCCATTAAAGAAAAGAAGTATATCAGTAGCTAATGCTTATAAGATTTTAATAGATGAAGCTGTTGAGTCACTTGTAGATAAAGAAGATATTGACGCAGAGGCAATAAGAAGAGCTGAAAATGACGGAATTATTTTTATTGATGAAATAGATAAGATTGCATCTAAAGGCAATACATCAGGTCAAGATGTATCAAGAGAAGGTGTTCAAAGAGATATTTTGCCAATAGTTGAAGGATCTACTGTAAATACAAAACATGGAAACGTTAAAACGGATTATATACTATTTATTGCAGCAGGTGCATTCCATGTATCTTCAGTTTCTGATTTAATTCCAGAACTTCAAGGAAGATTCCCAATTAGAGTAGATTTAAATAGTTTAACAAAGGAAGATTTCGTTGAAATTCTAACAAAGCCAGATAATGCTATTTTAATGCAATATACAGAACTTTTAAAAGTAGATAACATTAAGTTAAAGTTTACTAATGATGCTATTGAATACATTGCTGAAATAGCTGCTGCTCAAAATGAGACAAATGAAGATATTGGTGCTAGAAGATTATCTACAATTATGGAAAAGCTTTTAGAGGATGTATCTTTTGAGGCTGCAGATTATAATGAAGAGCATAATTTAGTTGTAGATAAAAAGTATGTTGAAGACCATATGGGGTCATCAATTAAATCATTGAATTTAAATAAGTTTATTTTATAAGAGGCACAAGATGATAAATATACCTAAGGGTACAAAAGATGTATTACCACAAGAATCATATAAGTGGCACTATGTAGAAAAAGTTGTTAAAGATGTTGCAAAGAGTTTTAACATTAAAGAAATTAGAACCCCAGTTTTTGAACATACAGAGCTTTTCTTAAGAGGTGTTGGTGATACAACAGATATAGTAAATAAGGAAATGTATACTTTCTTAGATAAAGGAGAAAGAAGCATTACATTAAAGCCAGAGGGAACAGCAGGTGTTGCTCGTTCTTTTATTGAAAATGCGTTATATAATAATCCACAACCAACGAAGATGTTCTATATAACACCAGTTTTTAGATACGAAAAACCACAAGCAGGAAGACTTCGTGAACATCACCAATTTGGTATAGAATATTATGGCTCCGCATCGTACATGGCAGATGTTGAAGTAATGATGGTTGCTAAATCTATTTTTGATAAATTAGGTATTAAAAACTTAACATTAAATATAAATAGTATTGGATGCCCAGAGTGCAGGAAAAGATATAATAAAGCGCTAAAGGAATACTTTAGTTCAAAACTAGATGAACTTTGCGAAACATGTCGCGAAAGATTTGAAAAGAATCCATTAAGAATTTTGGATTGCAAAGTTGAACATTGCAAAAATATTGCAGCGAAAGCTCCGATAGTACTAGATTATTTATGTGATGATTGTAAAGCACATCATGAAAATGTTATTAAAGAATTAGATAAATTAAAGATAGATTATGTAGTAAATCCACATATTGTTAGAGGCTTAGACTACTATACAAGAACGGTCTTCGAATTTGTTTCAAATAACATTGGCGCTCAAGGTACTGTTTGTGGCGGTGGTAGATATAACAACCTTGTTGAAGAAGTTGGTGGAAAACCAACTCCAGCAGTAGGCTTTGGAATGGGACTTGAAAGACTAATACTAACCCTAGAAGCATTAGGTTTATCTGTTGGAGATGAGGAAGTTCCAGATTTATACATTATTCCAATGGGAGATAAGGCTAAGGATATAGTAATGCAAATGGCGCAAAGTCTAAGAAGCGCCGGTGTTAGCACTGATATAGATTTAATGGATAGATCATTTAAAGCACAAATGAAATACGCAGATAAAATCTCTGCTAAAAACTTAATTGTTTTAGGTGATGATGAAATACAAAATAACAAAGTTAATATTAAAAATATGTCAAGTGGTGAACAATCATCAATTGATTTAGATAAATTAGTACAATACTTTAAGTAGAGGCAAAATATGATAGACAATTTAGGTAGTACAAAAAGAACACACAAGTGTGGTGTATTAAGAGGAAGTGACGAAGGTAAAATCGTTACTGTAATGGGCTTTGTTGCTAAATATAGAAATTTAGGAAGTCTAGTATTTATTGATGTAAGAGATATCTCAGGATTAGTACAAGTAGCATTTGATGACAAAGTAGATAAGGCCGTTTTTGAAAAGGCTACAACACTTCGTACAGAATATGTAGTTGCAATCACAGGAACTGTAAGATCTAGAGGAACAAATATTAATAAAACACTTCCAACAGGTGAAATTGAAATTTTAGCTACAGAGTTAAAGATTTTATCTGAAGCTGAGACAACACCTTTTGAAATTAAAGATGATGTAAATGTTAATGAAAATCTAAGATTAAAATATAGATATCTTGATTTAAGAAGACCATCACTTCAAAATGCATTGGTTTTAAGAAATAAGATTACTCACATTGTAAGAAACTATTTAGCAGACAATGAGTTTTTAGATATTGAAACTCCATGTTTAGGAAAATCAACACCAGAAGGCGCTAGAGATTATTTAGTTCCATCTCGTGTACACCCAGGTGAGTTTTACGCATTACCTCAATCTCCACAAATTTATAAGCAATTATTAATGATTGCAGGTATGGATAGATATTATCAAATAGCAAGATGCTTTAGAGATGAAGACTTAAGAGCTAATAGACAACCAGAATTTACTCAAATAGATATGGAAATGAGTTACGTAGAATCTTGTGAAGATGTTATGGGAGTAGCTGAAGGTTTGGTTAAAAAAGTATTCAGTGAATGTTGTGGTTGTAAGTTTGATGGTCAATTTAGAAGAATTACATGGAAAGAAGCAATGGAAAGATGGGGTAGTGATAAGCCTGATACAAGATATGGTTTAGAGCTTAATAACTTGTCTGATATTGTTAAAAATTGTGGATTTGGAGTGTTTGCAAATGCCGTAAACGCAGGTGGTGCAGTTCGTGCTATTAATGCTAAAGGTTTAGCTTCAAAGATGACAAGAAAAGATATGGATGCTTATGGCGAGTTCGTTAAAACATATGGAGCTAAAGGCCTTGCATGGGCTATGGTAAAGGAAGATGGAGTTACATCATCGTTCTTTAAGTTCTTAAGTGAGGATGAAAAGAATGCAATTATGCAAAAGTTAAATGCAGAGGTTGGAGATGTATTATTCTTTGTAGCTTCAGATAAAGCAAATGTAACATTTAACTCTTTAGGAGCACTTCGTTGTGAGATTGCAAATAAATACAATTTATATGATAAATCTACATATGATTTCTTATGGATTACAGAATTCCCAATGTTTGAGTGGAGTGAAGAAGAACAAAGATTAGTTGCTATGCACCATCCTTTTACTGCTCCAATGGTTGAAGATTATCCATTATTGGACACGGATCCACTAAGTGTTAGGTCAAATGCTTACGATATGGTAATTAACGGACAAGAAGCTGGCGGTGGATCAGTAAGAATTCACAATCCAAAATTACAAGAAAAGATATTTAGTTTAATTGGATTAACAGAAGAACAAATAAAAGTTAAGTTTGGATTCTTTGTTGACGCCTTCAAGTATGGCGCACCTCCTCATGGCGGGTTAGCATTTGGATTAGACAGAATGACAATGCTTTGTGGTCAAATTGACAACATTAAAGATGTTATTGCATTCCCTAAAGTTCAAAACGCTTCATGTTTAATGAGTGATGCTCCATCAGAGGTTGATCAACAACAATTAAAAGATTTAAAAATTAAGTGTGAGGAATAATATGGTAGAGATATTAAATTCTGAAAACTTTAATGACTTTATAAATAAAGATTTAGTTTTAGTAGACTTTTATGCATCTTGGTGTGGACCTTGCAAAATGTTGGCACCAAATGTAGAGAAGGTAAGTGAAGAAGGTTTAATAGAATGTGGTAAATTAAATATTGATGAAGCTTTAGATATTGCAATGTCTTACAATATTCAAGCTGTGCCATATTTAGGAGTTTTCAAAAATGGTAAAATAATAGATAAGTCTGTAGGATATTTAGACTTAGCCGAATTAAAAGAATTTATAAATAAAAATATTTAGGAGGTAATTTCATGATAGACTTTAAGACAATTAAAGCAACAGATCCAGAGATTGTTGATGCTTTTGAAAAAGAATTAGCAAGACAACAACATAATATTGAGCTTATAGCTAGTGAAAATATAGTTTCACCTGCAGTTATGGCCGCAATGGGTTCTCATTTAACAAACAAATATGCTGAAGGATATCCAGGTAAAAGATATTATGGTGGATGTCAATATATTGATATTGTTGAAGATCTAGCTAGAAATAGAGCTTGTGAATTATTTGGAGCAAAATATGCTAATGTTCAACCTCACTCTGGTGCAAATGCAAATCTTGCAGTATTTTTTGCTTTGTTACAACCAGGTGATACTGTTTTATCTATGTCTCTTGCTCACGGCGGACATTTATCTCATGGTAGTCCAGTAAATATTTCCGGAAAATATTTTAATATTGTTCCATACGAAGTAAGCAAGGAAACATGTATGATAGACTATGATGAAGTTGAAAGAATTGCACTTGAGTGTAAACCAAAATTAATTTTAGCAGGAGCTTCTGCTTATCCAAGAATTATAGACTTTAAGAGATTTAAAGAGATAGCAAACAAAGTTGGTGCTTATTTAATGGTAGATATGGCTCATATTGCAGGACTTGTTGCTGCGGGCTGCCATCCAAGTCCAGTCGGAGTTGCTGATGTTGTTACAACAACTACTCATAAAACATTACGTGGCCCAAGAGGTGGATTAATTTTAACTAATGATGAAGAACTATTCCTAAAGATAAATAAAGCAATTTTCCCAGGAACACAAGGTGGTCCATTGATGCATATTATAGCCGCTAAAGCAGTTGCTCTAAAGGAAGCATTAACACCTGAATTTAAAGCTTATCAACAACAAATTGTAAAGAATGCTAAAGTTTTATCTGAAGCACTTCTTGAAAGAGGAATAGATTTAGTATCTGGTGGCACAGATAATCATTTAATGCTTGTTGATTTAACTAAAAAAGGTAAAACAGGTAAAGAAATTGAAGCTTTACTTGATGCAGCTCATATTACCGCTAATAAGAATGCCATACCATTTGATACTCAAAAACCTTTTGTTACAAGTGGTATTAGAATTGGAACCCCAGCAGTTACTGCAAGAGGGATGAAAGAAGATGATATGATTGTCATTGCTGATTGTATTGCAGACTTAATTGATAATGGAGAAGCAGCCGTTGAGAGATGTACAAAGAAAGTAGTAGAACTTTGCGAAAAATATCCATTGTATGAAAATGATATTATAAGATAAGTTATTAAATAAAAATTTATTAGAGACTTTTAAGGAAAAAACTTGAAGGTCTCTATTTTTTTTACCATGAAAAAAGGAACGGCATCACTCGTTCCTGTATTTCATTTATATTTGGAGACTTCTACTTGGGGCACAACTCCCTTGTAGTCATCTAAAAGTTTTCTAATTCCTCTTTGGAGACATCCCTGATGTTAGGTTGCACATCCTTCATCAGGGGATTGTTCTAAAAGTTTTTCTTTATTTTTGACACCTTTATATTACAGGAGTTTTATTAAATGATTATTAAATAATTCATAAAAAACAAGATATTGTGTAAAAATTATTTAATAAATCTTAAAAAATACAACATATTGTGGTTGTTAAATGAAAAACGTCTTTCTTTTAATTTAAAATAAAAAATTATATAATACATAATAGAGGGATTATTATGAGAATGTACGATATTATTCGTAAAAAAAGAGATGGAGAAGAACTTACAAAAGAAGAAATAGACTTTTTTATAAAAGGCTATGTTGATGAAACTATTCCAGATTATCAAGCTTCTGCTTTATGTATGGCTATTTATTTTAAAGGAATGACTTTAAAAGAAATGACAAACTTAACTTTTGCAGTTCGAGACTCGGGCGTTAAACTTGATTTAAAAGAAGTTAATGGAATTAGAGTAGATAAACACTCAACAGGGGGCGTTGGGGATAAAACTTCTTTAGTTATTTCCCCAATCGTTGCCTCTTTAGGTGTTAAAGTAGCCAAGATGAGTGGGCGTGGACTTGGTCATACTGGTGGTACAATAGATAAGCTTGAATCTATTCCGGGATTTAAAACAGATATACTCGAAAAAGACTTTATAAATATCGTAAACAAAACATGTATAGCAATAGTTGGACAAAATAAAGAATTAACTCCAGCGGATAAAAAACTTTATGCACTTCGGGATGTTACAGCAACAGTTGATTCCGTGCCACTTATTGTTTCTAGTATTATGGGTAAGAAATTGGCTGCTGATGATGATTGTATTGTTTTAGATGTAAAAACAGGCTCGGGTGCATTATGTAAAACTTTAGAGGATTCTAAAACCCTTGCACAAATAATGGTAGATATTGGTAAAAAAGCAGGTAAAGAGATGCTTGCACTTATAACAGATATGGATAGACCACTTGGCAATGCTATAGGAAACTCACTTGAAGTCATTGAGGCAGTAAATACGCTTAAAGGAAATGGGCCAAAAGATTTAGAAGATATTTGTGTTATTTTAGCAACAAACATGCTAGAACTTGCCAAAATTGGCTCATACGAGAAGTGTAAAGCAAAAGTAAAGCAATCTATTAAAGATGGAAGCGCATTTAATAAATTTGTTGAAATGGTAAAAGCTCAAGGTGGGGATGAAAGTGTTATTCTAGATGTAAACAACTTTAAAAAAGCACCATTTATAAAGGATATTAAATCTAAAAAGAGTGGTTATATAAATCATGTAAATACCGAAGAGTATGGAATGGCAAGTTTGCTTCTTGGTGCTGGTAGAAATAAAAAGGAAGATAAAATAGATCCATCTGCTGGAATAATCTTAAATAAAAAGACGGGGGATTATGTAAACGAGGGTGATATTATTGCTACAATGTATACATCAAGTGAGGATAAGTTTAATCTTGCTGAAGAGAAAATAATTAATGCTACAATTATAAGTAGTGAAAAGCCTATACAAAGGCCGCTTATTCTTAGTATTGTAAAGTAGGGAGAATTTATGGATATTAAAGAAGTTTTATCTAAGTGTGATCATACCTTATTATCTCAGAGTGCAACTTGGGAAGATATAAAGGTGATTTGTGATGATGGTATAAAATATAAGACAGCATCGGTTTGTATTCCACCAAGTTTTGTAAAACAAGCAAAAGACTATGTAAAAAATAAGATAACTATATGTACGGTTATAGGATTCCCAAATGGTTATAACACAACAAATGTAAAATTATTTGAAACTAAAGATGCCATAAAAAATGGTGCTAGTGAGATAGATATGGTTATAAATATTGGCTGGGTAAAGGAAGGCAAGTATGAAGATGTTGGAAATGAGATAGACTTGCTTGCAGATATATGCCATAAAAATCATGCAATACTAAAAGTTATTATTGAAACCTGTTTATTAACTGAAGAAGAAAAGATAGCAATGTGTCATACGGTGTCCGCAAGTAAAGCAGATTATATAAAGACATCAACTGGATTTTCTAAAGCCGGCGCAACTTTTGATGATGTAGCACTTATGAAAAAATATTGTAGTAATGATCAAAATATAAAAGCCGCAGGTGGCATATCCTCAATAGAAGATGCAGAAAAATTTATTGAGCTTGGCGCTTCAAGATTAGGAACATCAAGAATTGTAAAAATAGTTAAAAATAGAGAGAAAGGAGAATAGAGTATGTCAACACCACATATAGAAGCAAATAAGGGGGATTTTGCAAGAACAGTTCTAATGCCAGGAGATCCACTTCGTGCAAAGTTTATAGCGGAAACTTATTTAGAGAATGCTGTTTTAGTTAACAATGTAAGAGGAGTAAATGGATATACAGGATTCTACAAAGGCAAAAAAGTATCCGTTATGGCCTCTGGTATGGGTCAGCCTTCAATTGGTATATATTCTTATGAACTATTTAAATTTTATGATGTTGAACAAATTATAAGAATTGGTTCTTGTGGTTCATATGATAAAGATTTACATATAAAAGATTTAATTATTGCGATGGGAGCATGTACAAATGGCAATTATGCAATGCAATATAAACTTCCAGGTACATTTGCGCCTATTGCTGATTTTGAATTAGTTAAAAATGCGGTTAAACTTTGTGAAGAAAAAGGTGTCAATTATAAGGTAGGAAATATTTTATCTTCTGATACATTCTATGATGATTCAAACCCCGGAATGGAGTGGGCAAAAATGGGAGTACTTGGCGTTGAGATGGAATCTGCTGCTTTATATTGTAATGCAGCAAGATTGGGCAAAAAGGCACTTTGTATATGTACGGTTAGCGATAGCATAGTAAATAAAGATGAAAAAGAAACAACACCTCAAGAGAGAGAAAGGACTTTTACAACGATGATGGAGATTGCGCTAGAACTTGCGTAAATAAAATATGTCAAAAAGGGTATTTATAATTGTTTTAGATAGTTTAGGCTGTGGAGAAGCACCAGATGCTTATCTTTGGAATGATGAGGGTTCCAATACGTTAGGCTCAATAAGAAAAAGTTCAAAATTTAATTGTCCTAACATGATAAATATGGGCCTTTTTAATATAGAAGGCGTAGGTGGTGGAGTTAGTAATCCAACGGGCTCATTTGCTAGGCTTCAAGAATCTTCGATGGGAAAAGATACAACAATAGGACACTGGGAAATGGCTGGGATAATTTCAGAAAAACCTTTTCCAACTTATCCAAATGGTTTTCCAAAAGAAATTATTGATGAGTTTGAAAAACAAACTGGTAAAAAAGCAATAGTAAATAGACCTTATTCAGGAACTGAAGTTATAAAGGATTATGGAAAACACGCTATAGAAAATAATGAATTAATTGTATACACATCAGCAGATTCAGTTTTTCAAATAGCAGCTCATGAAGATTATGTTCCTGTTAAAGATCTATATAAATATTGTGAGATTGCAAGAAATATACTAAGAGGAGATCATGCTGTAGGTAGGGTTATAGCTCGTCCATTTACAGGGGATTGGCCTTATAAGAGAACATCCAATAGACATGATTTTTCAATAGTGCCACCAAAGACTACTATGATGGATGTATTAATGGAAAATAATTTGGCTACGATTTCGGTTGGAAAAATTTACGATATATTTGCAGGTAAAAGCATAAGTGAAAGTAATAGAACTACATCTAATCATAACGGAATGGAGGTAACTTTAAATATTCAAAAGAGAGATTTTGAAGGCTTATGTTTTGTGAACCTTGTAGATATGGATATGATTTATGGACATAGAAATGATATTGATGGATATGCAAATGCTGCTACCGACTTTGATATACAATTAAAAGACTTTATAAATAATATGAGGGAGGATGACATTTTATTTATAACAGCAGATCATGGTTGTGATCCATCTACACCATCAACTGATCACTCAAGAGAATATGTGCCAATGCTTGTGTATGGAAAACATATAAAAAGCGGAGTGGATTTAAAAACGAGAGGAACTTTTGCAGATATCTCTGCAACAATTCTAGATTATTTTAATGTAGACAAAAAAGACACCAAAGGAGAAAGCTTCCTAAAGGATGTATATTTTTAATAAATAGATGTAAATTGATATAAGATTGATTTTATGGGATTTTATTTTAAAATCCCATTTTTATCAAAATTCTCAATTAATTTTAAAGATAAATCTAACATTTTAGATAAACAATCTCTAGATACAGTATTTGTTGTGTCTTTTGTAGTATTGTAGTATCTTGGAAGTGAAAGATTTACACCATTAATAGAAATTGATTTTAACCCTGCTTTTGAAAAAGTTGCGGAATCAGTTGCTCCAATTTTAGTTGTATAAGATAAATTAAGATTCATATCTTCCGCTGTTTTTTGGACAAAATCACAAACCTCTATATTATTTTTAACTAACCCATTTAAATCTTTTTTACATATAGATAATTTATTTGCATCACAAAGAGAATCATAGTTTATGAATATAGTTTCAATATTTTTTTCTTTGCCAAAGCCTTGATTCATTCTTGTAAAAGCTTTAGAGCCACGAATTCCAGCGTTTTTAGAGCCTAAAATTAAAATATCAACTTCTGTATTTAAGGATATATTGTTTTCCTTTAAAGTTTTTAGTATGGCTATATTAAGTTCACATGTGGCTAAGTTTACATTAGCACCATCTGAGACCTTTTTATAATTACAAAACTTAAAAAATGATAAATAAAAAGGAATAAATATAATTGAAACAAAACTTGCATAAAATATTATACCTTTAGGAGTGCCTATAGGGCCATTTGTAATACATGTAACAATAGCAATAACTAGGGAATAGGTAAGTCCGATAATTGAAATTATACTAAATGCAAGAATTAGTTTATAGCCGCCAATTTTATTAAGATGCCACTCATATGAGGAGTCAATGTTGCTAGAAAAGACGATTCTTCTTTTAATTTCACTATTAGGTTTAGCCATACCAATTACATTTGCAGATGTTCCATACTCAAATAGGGAATCTAAAAAAGGTATGTGAAGAACTGATTCTATAAGAAAAGGAATAAATGCTATTACATAACATAAAATAGAAAAAACTGGTGTCATGTAATATAGTCCTATACCTAAAATTAGAAAAATGATAGTAAAATAAGTCCAACCAAAATATGCACGAGGTGCAACTTTAAATCTTTGTTTTACAACATTTCCTTGACCACACAAAGGTGTTAATTCTTCTATAATATGATCAAGTGCTTGATTTTCTCCTTTAGAGCCTGGAATTCTTGATTCACATGTATTTATTATATTGTTTGTTTCAGATAAAATGTAATCTATTGATTCAATTTTTTTTTCTTCTGTAATTGTCATTAGTTTTAGCCCACCTTAGATAACTTTAAATAAATTATAAAAACTTTAAAGAAAGATTTCAATATTGCATTTAAAGTATAAAATTAAATTTACTAAATTTAACAAGTGATATATAATAAAATCATGTTGAAAGTATTTTTATCTGCAAGTGTTTATGACTCAAGTTTATTAAATGATGTAAAATTTTACATTATACTTGCTATTCTTGCTGCGGCTCTTATTATAATATGTGTAATGTTTGCTACAAAAGATAGATTTAAAGTAAAAAACAACTTAGTTGAAGAAAAAGATATAGAATATATTCCGCCTCAAATAATAAAAGTAGGAGACAAAAAAGACATTGAGGCAACAAGTGAAGAAAATTTGGCAAATAATGACAATTAGAGGCAAACAATTTCTTTACATAAAATTTACAATTTGCTAAAATAAGACAAACAAAAAATAAAAAACAAAATTTAAAAATTCGGAGGATTTAAAAATGAAGAAGAATTTATTAGTTATTGCTTCAATCGTTGCAATCGTAGTAATTTGTTCAATTGTTTTTGTAGCTTGTGCTCCATCTAGTTATGATAAGGCAGTTGAAAAAATGGAAGATGCTGGTTATACAGTAATTGGTAGTACATACAGTGCTACAGATTCTGGAGCTGTTGCTACATTAACAGCTACAAATGCTACTATACAAAGCTCTTTAAATGGAACAGCTAAGACTGTTGTTGCTGTACTTTATGAATCATCTAAGCAAGCTAAGGCAGCTGCAGCTGATAATGAGGATGCTGTAGTTTCTGGAAAGTGGGTTCTAGCAGGCGATGCAGAAGCTATCAAAGCTTTCAAAAAATAACTTGAATTTTAAAAAATGAAAAAGATTGAGTGTTTTAGGACACTCAATTTTTTTTGACTTATATATACTAAATATTTATAATAAAAACACAAAAACAATATATGCTTTGGGAGGTTCGTATGGAAGAAAATATCGAACAGTTGGACAAGAGAGCCGACAATGAAACCAAAGTGGAAGATGTAGATTTAAAAAGCCCACGCACTCCAAACGAAAATAAAGTTTGGACAATCACCAAAAAGCTATGTAAAAGATGGTTTATTGATGCATTTACTGGAATGGCACTCGGATTGTTTGCAACGTTAATTGCAGGAACAATTTTATGTACTATTGCTAAACTTTTTAATGTGGATAGTAAAATTTATTATTTACTAAACTCAATAGGTTGTATAGCTAAGACTTTAATGGGGGCCGGAATAGGTGTAGGTATTGCTTATAAATTAAATGCAAAACCTCTAGTTATATTTTCAGCTGCCTTTGCTGGATTTGTTGGTGCATTTTCGGAAAAGATTATAGCATTAAGTTTTGTTTTATCTTTAGGTGCACCAGGAAACCCAATTGGAGCATATGTAGTTGCATTGCTTACAATAGAAATAGCAAGCTTGTATGCTGGAAAAACAAAGTTTGATATTATATTAATTCCTCTTGGAATGATGTTAATATCACTTCTTGGAATATATATAGCATATCCATTCAGTTGGCTTATTAATAAACTAGGTTTGCTAATAGCTGTAGCCACAAAAGCAACACCTTTTGTAATGGGTATAGTAATTTCTGTGCTTTTGGGAATAATTCTTACTATGCCAACATCTTCAGCGGCTATTTGGGTTGCTGTTGCAACTCCTGTAATTACAGGTTTTAGTGATGGTAGTGTTAGCCTAGAAAACTATAATGCAATCCTTTTAGCTGGCGGAGCTGCAACTGTTGGCTGTGCAAGCCAAATGGTAGGATTTGCGGTTATGAGTTTTAAAGAAAACGGCTGGTCAGGTTTAGTTTCTCAAGGGCTTGGAACTAGTATGTTACAAATTCCAAATATTATGAAAAATGGTTGGACATTTGTGCCGCCAATTGTGGCATCTGCTATATGTGGTCCACTTTCTACATGTTTATTTAAACTAAAATGTGGAGCCTCAGGTGGAGGAATGGGAACAAGTGGCCTTGTAGGAGTTATAGACATTTTTACTTACTCGACAAATAATGCGTTAACTTGGATTGGAGTAATATTGTTAATGTTTATTTTGCCTGGTATTATATCTTGGGCAGTATGTTATTTATTAAGAAAAACTGGAAAAATAAAAGATGGGGATTTATTACTTCCGTCTACAAATTAAAAAAAAGAAGGAAATAGAAAATGAAAGTTTTAAAAAGAGATGAAATATCTGAAAATTTTAAATGGAATTTGGAGGATATTTACAAAAGTGAAGAGGACTTAGAGTCAGATTTAAAAAAAATTGAAACTCTAAAAAATGAAAGTTTAAAACTTGAAGGTAATTTATTAAACAATAGAGATAATATATTAAAGGCTTTTAAACTAGATGATGAGATAAATTATTTATTCGATCACTTGTTTTGTTATGCTTCAATGAAATTAGATCAAGATTGTACTCAAAACAAAAACAAAGCACTTCTTGAAAAACTTTCTAATGTATATACAAAAATAAATACAGCACTTGCTTTTATATCTCCAGAGGTTGTAGAAAATTCTGTTGAATTTTTAGAAAAATTATCTAATAATAAAGACTTTAAAGATTATGATTATTCTTTAAAAAGAATAATAAAAGACAAGACTCATACACTTTCTACAAAGGAAGAAACAATACTTGTGAAGTCTCAAAAAATAACTGGATTATTTAGTGATGCATTCCATATGTTTGATGATGCCGATGTTAAGTTTGAAGACTTTATAGATAGTAATGGGGATACAATACAATTATCTCATGGGATTTATGGACTAATTCTACAAACAGGTAAAAGAGAAGATAGAGAAAAAGCATTTAATAGTATGTTTAATGCATATAAGCAAAATATAGATGTTATATCTACATTGTATAAAGGCAATCTAGAGCAAGATTATTTTTATGCTTCAATTAGAAAATATAAATCTTGCTTAGATAAGGCGACGTCAGATGAAGATGTAACTATGGATGTTTACTACAAGCTAATTGAAAATATTCATAAAAATTTACCACTACTTCATAAACATATGTCATATAGAAAGAAAACTATGAAATATAAAGAACTTCATATGTGGGATTTACATGTACCAACTGTTGACAATGTAGATAAAGAAATAAATTATGACGAAGCAAAAAATATGGTGCTTAAGGCATTAAAACCACTAGGTGATGAATATCAAGGATTATTAAACAGAGCCTTTAGTGAAAGATGGATAGATATTTATGAAAATAAAGGCAAGAGAAGTGGTGCATATAGTACAGGTTGTTATGGTGTTCATCCTTATGTTTTATTAAATTATCAACCAACATTAAATGAAGTATTTACAATAGCTCATGAACTTGGTCATTCAATGCATACTTATTATTCAAATTTAAATCAACCATTTTCTAAAGCAAATTATGAAATCTTTGTAGCAGAGGTTGCTTCTACTGTTAATGAAACATTACTTGTAATGGATTTATTAAAAGAGGCAAAAGGAGATTATAAGAAATATTTATTGTCTTATCTTTTAAATATGTTTAGAACAACAGTATTTAGACAAGCACAATTTGCAGAATTTGAAGAAAAAGCTCATAAACTTGTTGAAAATGATGAACCAATAACATCAGATGTTCTTTGTGATATATATTACGATTTAAATAAAGAATATTATGGCGAAGATGTTGTGTCTGATAAACTTATAAAATATGAATGGGCAAGAATTCCACATTTTTATAGATCTTTCTATGTATATAAGTATTCAACAGGGTTAATTTCAGCTGTATGTATAGCTAAAAATATCTTAGAAAAAGGTGAGAACTATGTTGAAAATTATTACAAAAAGTTCTTATCTGCAGGAGGATCTATGTCGCCAGTTGAAATTTTGAAACTTGCACAAGTAGATTTAACAAGTGATGAACCTTATACAAAAGCAATGAATTTCTATAAAGAAACTCTTGAAGAATTGGATAGGATGTAATTTTGTCTTGATTGAAATATTATACAAATATATAATTTAATAATACTAGATGAAAGGGAGGAAATGTAAAGATGGCAGAAAAAAAAGAAAAACAAGCGGCAGCAGTGCGAAATAAAATTATGCCTAATAATTTGGAACTTGAAAAACAAATTTTAGGTACTTTTATGACAGATCCAGAGGGAGCTTTTGATTTTATTGGCAGAGTTGCTGAAGATGATTTTTATTCTGCAAGACATAAAATTATTTTTAGTGAGATAAAGAATAGAATAACTCAAGGTTTACCTTATGATCTAGTATCTTTAAGTTCAAGTATGACAGAAGATGTTAAAGATAAAGTAGGTGGATTTGCTTACTTAACTGATTTAAGTGGTAGTTCTATTTCATCGGCAACGCTTGAAAATGATATTGCTCAATTACAACAATTATCTCAACTTAGAAAGGTTATATTTGTATCTGACGCTATTTGCGATAAGGCTTTTAATAATGAAGATGCCGCAAGCGTTCTATCTTTTGCTCAAACTCAAATTTATGAAGTAACTGGCGTATTAAATAAAAAGGATTTAACAAGTGCATATGAAGCAGTTGACTCAGTTCTTAATGATATAACAGACAAATATAATAATCCTACATTGAAAAATATAGGTTTAAAAACAGGGTTTAGATGTTTAGACGATATTACAAACGGTGGATTTTTACCAGGTCAGATGATAGTGCTTGCTGCTCGTCCTGGTTGTGGTAAAACATCTTTTGCAATGAATGTTGCCGCAAATATTGTAAGAAACGATTCTAAAAAAGTAGTAGCAGTATTTAACCTAGAAATGTCAGCAGCTGAACTTGTAAAAAGATTGTTAGCTACATATACAGGTATAGATTCAAAACTTATCTCCAAGGTGGAGTTGACTCCTGAAGACTATCAGAAATTAATAATCAAGAAAGCAGAATTTGCAAGGCAAAAATTATTTATAGATGATTCTTCAGATGTTTCAGCTTCAGATATTATGATGAAAGCTAGAAGATTAAAAGTTAGGGAAGGACGTTTGGATTTAGTTATTATCGACCATATGCAATTAATATCAGAAGATAAAAACTCAAAGAAAGGTAAATCAAGATATGAATTAATGACTGAAGTTTCTCGTATGGTTAAAATTATGGCCAAAGAACTTGGAGTTCCTGTAATTGTACTTTCTCAAACATCACGTTCTGTTGAACAAGATGAAAACAAACAGCTTGGAGTAAAAAGAGATCCTAAGATGTCAGATTTAAGAGAATCTGGAGCTATAGAGCAAGATGCTGATATGATTATATTCTTAACCGATGATGATTTTATATTAGCTAAACAAGTTGAAAACAGAAAACCAATAAAAGCTTGCGTGCTTAAAAACAGAGCTGGCGAGTTAAAAGATTTATATTATGAATGGCAATTAGATACATCTTCGTTCTATGAAAGAGAACATGTAAATAGAGAAGGAAAAGAAAATACAAATAATGAAACTCCTAATAAAAATAGTGAAAGTGGTTCTTATAATGAATCTCAAATGGATGAAGATTATAGTGGTGAGTATGAGCCAGAGTTTGAAGGTGCTCCATTGCCAAGTGATTTATTGGAATCATTACAAGCATCAGCTGGGGATAGTTTATATAATTTAGGTGATAATCCGGACGAAAATCCAAATATATAAGATTAATTCGATTTATTAACTTTATATAAAAATACTAACAAAGATATTAATAAAATAATCAATGAACAAATTACCCCATTTATTACACAATAAGTGGGGTAATAAATTTAAGTGCTATTAAAATATTTTCAAGCAACTTTTATTCAACTATATTAATTCAAGTTTTACAATTTTATTTAAATATAATATAATACTAAGGAATAATTTTAAAGATATAGGAGGCCCACATAGAAGCTTCAATTAAGATAGATAACATACAAGATCAAATATCCTTATTTGGTATGAGAGATAGTAATGTTAAATATTTAAAGAAAAAATGTAATGTAAATATTAGATTAGATGGTGAATCCATAGTAATTGTTGGTGACGAAGAAAATGTTAATAGGGCAAAAAAAATAATAGAGGTTTTACTATCAAAAGCAAATAACACTAATATTAACAAAGTATTTATTGATATGATTATAGACTTAATTGATGAAAACAATTTAGATTTATTATCAGATATTAGTCAAAATATAACAATAAATGCAAAGGGTAAACCTATTTCTTGTAAAACTTTAGGACAATTAAAATATATTAATGCAATAAAGAAAAATAGTGTTGTATTTGGTATAGGTCCTGCAGGAACAGGTAAGACATATCTTGCTGTTGCGATGGCGTCTGTAGCTTATAGGAACAAGCAAGTAGATAAAATATTATTAACAAGGCCGGCAGTTGAGGCGGGAGAAAAACTTGGTTATTTACCAGGTGATCTAGAAGCTAAAGTAGATCCTTATTTAAGGCCATTATACGATGCCTTACAAGAGATGTTTGGACTTGATGTGTTTAACAAATTATTAGAAAGAGGAGCAATAGAAATTGCGCCACTTGCATATATGAGAGGAAGAACTTTATCTAATGCGTTTATAATATTGGATGAAGCACAAAATACCACACAAGAACAAATGAAGATGTTTTTAACAAGAATTGGAGAAGGTTCAAAAGTTGTTGTTACTGGTGATATAACACAAATAGATTTACCAAAAGACAAAAATTCAGGACTTATCCAAGCACAAAAAGCCTTAAAAGATGTTGAAGATATTGCTATAATAAACTTAGCATCAAAGGATGTTGTGAGAAGTGAATTAGTACAAAATATAGTTAATGCTTATGAGAAATATGAGAAGAATCAGCAAGCATTAGCTAATAAAATATAAAAAGTAGGAAAATTATATGTCTACAAAATCTAGTGTAAAAAATATAGCATTATATACGCTTATAGCGCTTTTATATAGTGTGTTAATTGTGTTTGTGGGAGTTGCTTTATTGACAAATGAGATAAACTCTATTGTCTATTATTATAGTGTAATGATCCCAATGATATTTGCGGTATTATTTGCATTAATGATGTTGTTTATTTATCAAAGTTATATTATTAAACATAAGTTTGTAAATGGTTCACAATTAAGGGAAGTTTTAATAATATTTACTATGATAACATTAAT
Organism: bacterium; assembly: GCA_963592135.1. Lineage (GTDB taxonomy): Bacteria > Bacillota > Clostridia > Christensenellales > UBA3700 > UBA3700. The sequence goes on along the minus strand of CAVAVP010000016.1, from coordinate 7,783 downwards.
AGTAGCGTTTACTTGTATTTTATCTGTTAAAAATCCATATGTGGTACCAATGTCAGCAGCAGCACTTTTAGTTGCGATCTTAATAGGTCAAAGAATTGCTGTTATGACAAGTGTTTCAACATTCTTTATTTTGATGATTTTATGTCCAACAACAACATGTTTTATAACTAAAGATACAGTGCTTTTAAATGGTTCATTGTCTCAAATATTTGGATTGATTGTAGGCTTAATTTCATCAGTTTCTATGTGCTTTTTAGTCCATAGAGGATATACAAGATTGAAAATAACATTAGGTGCTTTAATAATTGCGGTTATTGTTTCGTTACTAGGAATACCTCTTGGATTTATCGAAAAGAATTTTACTTATCAAAGTATAATTTTAACAATTGGTCATATATTTATTGGAAATGCAATAGCAATTGGTACAACAACAATTTTGTTGCCTATATTTGAAAGATTATTTAGAATTTGGACTGACTTTAGATTGGCAGAGATTTGTTCTATGAATCAACCTTTATTGAAAGAATTAAGAGAAAAAGCTCCTGGAACATTCTCTCATTCAATGACAGTTTCAATACTTGCAGAAGCTTCAGCGTTAGCGATAGGATTAAATCCATTTATGGCAAAAGCCTGTGCTATGTACCATGATATCGGAAAAGTTAAAAATCCACAATTCTTTACAGAAAATCAAGAGGGCGGATACAATCCTCATGATGACTTAATTATTGACGTTTCGGTTAAGATGATAACAGAACATCCAGAAGAAGGCGCTGAAATTTTAAAACAACATCATATGCCAGATACAATTGTTAAAGCCGCATACGAACATCATGGTAATTCAACATTAATGTTTTTCTATCTAAAAGCTAAGGGATTAACGGAAGGCGATTTGGAAACGGATGAATATAGATATAACGATCCAAAACCTTCAACAAAATATAGTGCTATTATTATGATTTGTGATATGGCAGAAGCTACAATCCGTGCCGTTAAGCCTCAAACTAAAGATGACATGGAAAATATTGTTTATAACATAATTCAAGGTAGAATTACTGATGGACAATTTACCAATTGTGATATATCACTTTTAGAATTAAGTAAGATTAAAGATACAATTTGTGAAGTAATGCCAGCACTTCTTCATCAAAGAATTGACTACAAGAAGGCCGAGGAGAATAGATAATGGGATTAAAGATTTATAAAGAAGTTAAAGGTACAAAAATTGATACAAAATTATTAAGGGCTATTTATAAATCAACGTTAAAATATTTTAATCTAAAGGATATCTTTTCAATTGAAGTAACTTTAGTTGATGAAAAGACTATTCAAGAGACAAATAGAGAAACAAGGGGAATAGATAGGGTAACTGATGTTCTATCTTTTCCTACTGTTAATTTTTCTTTTCCATTTAATAAAGAAAATTATATAGATGCCATAAATCCAGAGGATGGTAAAATTATGCTTGGAGATTTAATGCTTTGCGAAGCAAAAGCAAGAGAACAGGCAATAGAGTTTGGTCATTCGTTTGATAGAGAAATAGGATTTTTGGTTTTACATGGAATGTTGCATTTATTGGGCTTTGATCACATAAAGAAAGAAGATGAAGTTGTAATGATGGGACACGCTGAAAATATATTGAAGGAATTAAATTTAACAAGAGATGTTTAAAACAGGTTTTATAACAATTATAGGAAAGGCAAATGTTGGAAAATCTACTCTTACAAATAAAATTGTAGGCGAGAAGGTTTCTATTGTAACATTTAGACCACAAACAACAAGAGATAGAATTTTAGGAATTTGTACAGAAAAGGATTATCAACTAATTATTGTAGATACTCCAGGAATACATAATCCAAAGAATAAATTGTCAGAATATATGATGAAAAGTGTGACAAGTGCTATAGAAGGCGTTGATGGCATTGTTTATATGATTTCTTGTGATAAAAAACTAACTGATGAGGAAATAGAATCTATTTCAAAATATGCGAAATTAGGAACACCAGTTATCATTGCTATAAATAAGTGCGACGAAGCAAAGCAAGAAGATATTTTGTCTAGAATAGATATGCTTAAAGATATAAAAAATGTAAAAGCTATTATTCCAATTTCTGCAAGAACTGGCAAAAATGTTGACTTATTAAAAGATGAGCTTGTAAAGTTGCTGCCAGAAGGTGAGATGAGATTTGTGGATGATGAAATGACAGATAAATCAACATCGTTTATAGTGTCAGAATATATAAGAGAAAAAGCATTAAAATTATTAGGCGATGAAATTCCTTATGGAGTAGGAGTTGTTGTTAATAAGTTCTCACAAAGAGAGGATGGTATTGTAGATATTGATGCAGATATTATTTGCGAAAAGCAAGCTCATAAATCGATAATTATTGGAAAGGGTGGAAATATGATAAAAGAAATTTCCACGCAATCAAGAAAAGACATAGAAAATCTCTTACAAACAAAAGTGTTTTTGACAGTTTTTGTAAGAGTAAAAGAAGATTGGAGAAATAGACCAGACCTTTTAAATTCTCTTGGATATAAGCCAAGTGAATTGTAAATACATATAGAGTAATTATGGAAATTAAAGAAACAGATGCGATTTGCTTAAAAGCTGTAGATTATAAAGACAATGATAAGTTGATTACGTTGTATGCCTCAGGACTTGGCAAGATTGTAGTTTGCGCAAAAGGGTGTAAGAAGCCTAAAGCTAAGTTAAAGTTTGCTGCATCTATTTTTTGTTTTGGTCATTATTATTTAACAAAGAAAGGCACAATGTATACCTTAACTGGGTGTGATTTAATAGACAGTTTTTATGATTTAGCATTAGATCCAGAAAAGTTTTATTCTGCAGCGGTTATAGTTGAGATTTTGGAAAAAATGGGTATGGAAGATGACTATAACAATAATCTTTTAGTAACTTGTTTGAAATGCTTAAAAGAAATTGCTTATGGAAAAGAAGATACTAAAAAAGTTTTGTTTATATATCTTAGAGAAATTTTAAGTTCACTTGGTTACAAGTGTAATGCTGTTACATTTATGGAATATTACAATTATTTGCTGCATACGCATGGAGTAAATATTAATTCGTTAAAAGAACTTATAAAGCTAAATTAAAGGAGGCAAAAATGAAATTTGTTGTTAATGATTCATGCATAGGATGTGGCTCGTGTGAATACCATTGTCCCAGTGTTTTTACAGTTATAAATGATGAAAAAGCCGAAGCTGTAGATAAAGTTATTATAGATGAAAAAACTATTAAGGAAGCAATGGAGGCTGTAGATAATTGTCCAACCAGTGCAATTGAGGTTATAGAATAAATCTAAAAAGCTAAAAATGCTTATTTAGTAAGTCAATAGTACTTGTATATTTATATTTTATATAGTAAAATATTTACGCATAAATTTTTGAAAAAACAAATAAAAAAGACTCTTAAGGAGGAGTAAAATGAAGAAAAAGTATGTTTATTTATTCACTGAAGGTAACGCAAAAATGCGTGAACTTTTAGGAGGAAAGGGGGCTAATCTTGCAGAAATGACAAACATTGGTATGCCAGTTCCACAAGGTTTCACTATTACTACTGAAGCTTGTACTCAATACTATGAGGATGGCAGAAAAATTAATGATGATATTATGGCCGAAATCATGGAGAATGTTGCTAAGATGGAAGAAATCAATGGCAAGAAGTTCGGAGATTTAGAAAATCCATTATTAGTTTCAGTTCGTTCAGGTGCTAGAGCATCAATGCCAGGTATGATGGATACAATTCTTAACCTTGGATTAAATGATGCAGTTGTTAACGCAATGATAGAGAAAAATCCAGATCCAAAATTTGCTAGATTCGTATATGACTCATATAGAAGATTTATTCAAATGTTCTCAGATGTAGTTATGGAAGTTTCTAAGAAAGAGTTTGAAAAATTAATAGATGCTAAAAAGGCTGAAAAACAAGTTGAATTCGATGTTCAATTAACAGCAGATGATTTAAAAGATTTAGCAAAACAATTCAAAAATAAGTATAGAGAAACATTAGGAAAGGATTTCCCAGATGATCCAAAAGTTCAATTAAATGAAGCTATTAAAGCCGTATTTAGATCATGGGACAACCCAAGAGCTAACGTATATCGTATGGATCATGATATTCCATATAGTTGGGGTACAGCTGTTAACGTTATGCCAATGGTATTTGGTAACTTAAACAATAACTCTGGTACAGGTGTTGCATTTACAAGAAACCCAGCTACAGGTGAAAAAGGTCTTATGGGTGAGTTCTTAGTAAATGCTCAAGGAGAAGATGTTGTTGCTGGTATTAGAACTCCAATGAAAATTTCTGAAATGGAAGAAAGATTCCCAGAAGCTTACAAAGATTTCTTAGCAGTTTGTGATAAACTTGAGGAGCACTATAGAGACATGCAAGATATGGAATTTACTGTTGAAAATGGTAAGTTATATATGCTTCAATGTCGTAGTGGTAAGAGAACAGCTCAAGCAGCTATTAGAATTGCTTGTGATTTAATAGATGAAAAAATGATTACAGAGCAAGAAGCTTTAATGCAAATTGATGCTAAGACTTTAGATATGTTATTACACCCAACATTTGATGCTAATGCATTAAAAGATGCTGATAAGAAAAATATCGTAGGAAAAGGTATTGCTGCATCTCCAGGTGCTGCAGCTGGTAAGATTGTATTTACTCCAGAAGATGCAGTTGTAGAAGGAAAGAAAGGTAAGAAAGTTATCTTAGTAAGACTTGAAACATCTCCAGAAGATATTGAAGGTATGAAATATGCTCAAGGTATTTTAACAGTTCGTGGTGGACAAACATCTCATGCTGCAGTTGTTGCTCGTGGTATGGGAACATGTTGTGTATCTGGTTGTGGCGATATCAAGATGGATGAAGAAAATAAGAAATTTGAACTTGGCGGAAAGGTATTCCATGAAGGTGATGATTTATCTTTAGATGGTTCAACAGGAAATATTTATGACATTATGATTCATACAGTTCCAGCAGATCCTAACACAGGATATTTTGGAAGAATTATGCAACTTGCAGATAAATATAAAGCTTTAGGAGTAAGAACAAATGCTGATACTCCAGCTGATGCTCAAAGAGCTGCAGAATTAGGAGCACAAGGCATTGGTCTTTGCCGTACAGAACATATGTTCTTCGGCGAAGGAAGAATTGATAAGTTCCGTGAAATGATTTGTTCAGAAACAGCAGAAGAAAGAATTAAAGCTCTTGATGCTATTGAGCCAATGCAACAATCAGATTTCGAAGGATTAATGGAAGCATTAAAAGGTCAACCAGTTACAATTCGTTTCTTAGACCCACCTCTACATGAGTTCGTTCCTACAACTGAGCAAGATATTGAAAAGTTAGCTAATGCTCAAGGTAAGACAAAACAAGAAATTAAATTATTCTGTGATTCATTACATGAATTTAACCCAATGATGGGACATAGAGGCTGCCGTTTAGCTGTTACATATCCTGAAATTGCAGTAATGCAAACAAAGGCTGTTATTAAGGCTGCAATTGCTGTACAAAAGAGACATAAAGATTGGAACGTTGTTCCTGAAATTATGATTCCACTTGTTGGTGATGTTAAAGAATTAGCATATTGTAAAAAGACAGTTGTAGAAACAGCAGATGCTGTTATTAAAGAATCTGGTTCTAACTTGAAGTATGAAGTTGGTACAATGATTGAAATTCCAAGAGCTGCTTTAACTGCTGATGAAATTGCTAAGGAAGCTGAGTTCTTCTGCTTTGGAACAAATGACTTAACACAAATGACATTTGGATTCTCAAGAGATGATGCTGGTAAGTTCCTACCTGCTTATTATGGTGCAAAGATTTACGAATTTGACCCATTTGCTAAGTTAGACACAGTAGGTGTAGGTAAGTTAATGGATATGGCTGTTAAGTTAGGACATGCACAAAGATCTGATATTCATTGCGGTATCTGTGGTGAACATGGAGGAGATCCATCTTCAATCGAATTCTGTCATAATATTGGATTAGATTATGTATCTTGTTCTCCATTTAGAGTACCTATTGCAAGACTTGCAGCTGCTCAAGCAAATATACGTAATCCTAGAAAATAATTAGAATAAACGTATCTTTAAAGTAAAATTTATAGGCAATCATTAATAAGTGATTGCCTATTTGTTTTACGTGCAAAAAAATGAATTTATACCCGATTAGGTATAAAATTGACATAAACATAATATATCATACCCGTTTGGGTATAAAATAATATTATAAAATTAACAAATAAGGAAATCTATGAACAATATTAGTGAGTTTATAAAACAAAACAGAAAGGATTTAGGTTTAACATAAGTAGAATTTGCTATGCGAGCTGGACTTGGATTACGTTTTGTTCGTGAATTAGAGGGGCGCAAGTAGTAACAGTAGGGAGTTTAGATAGTAATGAGTGATATATATAGAAATGCTTATGTATATGTATGCAATGTTTTTGCAGGGATATTATCAGAAAATGATTATGGGTATTCTTTTTCTTATGACAAAGAATATTTAAAAAAAAGATAAAGCCTTAGCTGTTAGTTTAACATTGCCTATTTCTAAAAATGAGTATCAATCAAAAACTTTATTTTCATTTTTTGACGATCTAATTTCAGAAGGCTGATTGCTTGATGTGGTAATACATAATTGGAAAATTTTGCCAAGTGATAGATTTGGAGTGCTGTTGGTTGCATGTAAAGATGCAATTGGTAATGTAAGCATAAGGAGCAAAAAAAATATGAAATGTTTGTGCTGTGGTAAAGAATTTGCGCCTAATATGTCAGTAGAGGAATTTGAAAATGGCTGGCACAAAAAATGTATAAAACTGTTTTTTTTGGGAAGTAAAGAATTACCTTTAGTAGATATTTCAGAAGAAACATTAAAAAGACTTACTGATGAAACAGTAAATAGGGGATTTACAGTTCCAGGTGTACAAAAGAAATTATCCTTATATTTAACAAATGAAAAACACCCAAGACTTACGCTTGTAAATTATCCAACAGGTTATATTTTTAAGGCACAAACAAAAGAATATGAAAATTTATCAGAAGCAGAATACTTAGTTATGCAAATGGCAAAGAAATTGGGGATTAAAACAGTGCCTTTTGTTTTAATTAAAATGAATAATAAAGGAGAACTTGCTTATATAACCAAAAGAATAGATAGAGTTTAAAGTAATGGGAAAGTTCAAATGCTTGCAATGGAGGATTTTTGTCAACTTGATGAGCGATTGACCGAGGATAAGTATAAAGATTCTTATGAAAGATGTGCAAAAATTATAAAAAAATATTCATCTATGAAATTATTTGATTTAACAGAACTTTATTTTGGATTGGTTTTTTTATTTGTTATAGATAATTCAGATATGCACTTGAAAAATTTTTCAATGATTGAAAAACAAGAAACTAGTGGTGTGTATATTTTATCTAGCGCTTATGATTTGATTCCTGTTAATGCAATCTTGCCTGAAGATATGGAAGATTTTGCTTTAACAATGTGCAGTAAAAAAACAAGTTTAGTAGAAAAGATTTTTTTTATTTTGCTGAAGAAATTGGTATAGAAAAAATAACCGCTGAAAAATTTATTACTAAGATTATTAAAGAAAAAGAAAACATGCTTGAAATGATTGAAGAATCATATGTTAGAGATAATATAAAAGAGAGATTGAAAAATATAATTTCAACACGTATAAATGTTTTAAGTGAATAAAAAAATATAGGAAAAAGCAAAATATTTTTTTTATAAAAAAAGATGAGTGATTTAAAT
>CAVAVP010000015.1:0-67635 GCA_963592135.1 bacterium | reverse complement strand
AAAAAACTATTTTTGCCCATTTCATCCACACTCATAGCCAATTAAAATTGTTTAATTAAAGACATCTCAAAACGTTATTTTTATATTTTTCTTTATAAAACAAAGATGTTCAATTACAATAGACATAGATTTCAATAAAAAGGTTATAACAAATATGAAAAAATCTCTAAATGGTAAATGGTTATTTAAAGCAGCAGATAATTCTATATGGAAAAACGCAACTGTACCTGGATGTAATTTTCTTGATTTAATAGACAATAAAGATATTAAAGATCCCTTTATTTCAACTTATGAAAAGGATGCATCATTCGTTGGCGAAAAAGACTGGGAGTATAAAAAAGTTTTTTCAATTACAAAAGAAGAACTAGAATATGACGAAATTCTTTTAAATTGCAAAACGCTTGATACTATATGTAGCGTATATATAAATTCTAAGTTCTTATTTGAAGGAAATAATTGTTTTACTGGCTACACTAAAAGTATTAAATCACTTTTAAATATTGGAGAAAATGAAATACATATTCTATTTAAGTCTCCTGTAAAGTATGTATTAGAGGAATATAAAAAATGTCCAACTCCAGTAAATTCTAATGGCCAAAATGGTATAGTTCATATTCGTAAACCTCAAAGCCATTTTGGATGGGACTGGGGTCCTGTACTACCACTTTGTGGAATAACCAAAGATATTGAAATAGAGTTTATAAATACAGCTAAAATTGACTATCTTAATATAGAGCAACATCTTAAAGATAATGTTGCTTATATAAAAGTAAATGTAGATATAGACTCATTTTTTGATAAAAACTATGAATGTGAATTAAGTATCACCCATCCTTCTGGAGAAACAATAAAAGTTACAGGCAATAGCACTGAATTTGTTATTAAAAATCCAGAACTTTGGTGGACTTATGATTTATCTAAAAACAGTTCTCAACCACTATATACAATAACTGCAATATTAAGAAATAATGAACAAATATTAGATAGTCAAAGTAAAAAAATTGGAATAAGGACAATTGAACTTAATAGAAGTTTAGATAAATATGGACGTAACTTCCAATTCATTTTAAATGGCATTCCTTTATTTATTAAAGGAGCAAACTACATTCCACCTGATAGCTTTATAACAAGATTTAATAAAGAAAAGCTAGACTATATACTTGATGCTGTTCAATTTTCAAATATGAACATGATTCGAGTTTGGGGTGGCGGATATTACGAAAGTGATGAGTTTTATAATACTTGTGATGAAAGAGGGATTTTAATTTGGCAGGATTTTCAATTTGCATGCCAAGCATATCCGTTTTTTAATGATGACTTTTTAGAAAATGTAAAAAAAGAAGTAAAGTACAATGTTAAAAGATTGCACCATCACCCTTCCCTTGCTCTTTGGAATGGAAATAACGAAATTGAAGATATGCATATGGCATGGTTTACTATGTCAAAATATGTTGAATGGACTGAAAAATTCTTCTATCACATTCTTGAAAACGAAATAAGAAAATATGATACATTAACCCCTTACACTCCTGGTTCACCAGTAGGTGAAAAACACAATGTTGGTGTTGGTAGTGATAATGTTGGAGATACACACATTTGGGCAGTTTGGCATGGACTTAAGCCTATGAATTACTATAGAAAACGTATGACTCGCTTTTGTAGCGAATTTGGCTTTGAAAGTTTACCAGATGCAAAAACTATAGATATCTTTGCGGAAAACAAAGGCAATTACTCACTTGATAATGAAGTATTTAATGCTCACCAAAAATGCGCAAACGGTAATGATAAAATCGTTTACTATGTTGCTTCTCGTTTTAACTTGCCTAAAAAATTTAATGACATGATATATCTATCTCAAGTAACTCAAAGCAACTGTATTGCAGATGCAACAGAACACTGGAGACGAAACAAAGGTAGATGTAATGGTTCAATGTATTGGCAATTTAATGACTGCTGGCCAGTATGTTCTTGGTCAAGCATTGACTACTTTGGAAACTATAAAGCACTGCAATATACCGCAAAGCATTTTAACGCCCCACTAAGCGTTTCTATTGAAGATTCCAAGGATTATATTAAAACTTATGTTTTAAACGATTTAAACGAGAATAAAAAGGTTAAAATTGAATATTTAGTATTTAATTTTACGAAAGGCGCATGCAGTAGAGAAACAAAAATATTAGATATTGAAAAACTAACTAATGAGTGCGTATTTAATATTGATTTAAAACAGTTTAAAAAGGTTTATAACTACAAGAAAACAGGCATTTGTTTTAATTTATTTGATGAAAATGATAATTTAATTCAACAAAAGACCTTGCTTTTAGATAACGAAAAAAATCTTTCTTTACCAAAAGCTCATATTGAAACAAAAATTACAAATATGGGTGATTATATCGAAATCACATTAAAAAGTGATGCATATGCAAGACTTGTAAAGATAGAAAGTGATAAATCGTTTTTACCTTTTAGTGATAATTTCTTTGATATCTTACCTAATGAAAGTAAAGTTATCACAATAAAAAGGGATAAAAATTTATCTATAGAGGAGTTAATAAATAGCATATCCACATTTAGCCTTTCGGATATCAAGTTTAGCAAAAACAAATTTAATATATTAAAAAATAAATTAAAAGTTTATTTATCCCCTATTAATATCGGAAATGCTTTATATCATGGAAAAATTCCACAAGATGTTAAGTTAGATGAAAACAAAAAAGCGTAGCATTTAATTGCTACGCTTAAAAAACATCTTTTTAAAAATTATTTGTTTTCAGGTTTTTCTGGTAAACCTTCTTTATCATACATACAAACAGCTTCAATTAGAATTTCAATACCAGCTGTAATTGCTTCTGGTCTTAAATTTTCTGGAGTATCATTAACTGTATGGTAATATGTTGGAGGATCTGGGTTCATAGCTGCAAGAGTTGTAGCTTTAACACCACGTTGAGTAAATGCAGCACCATCAGAACCACCTACATAAATTGATTCAAATTTTAAATCTCTACCGCAATTTAATGCAGCATTCTTTATTAGATATTTGGCACCCCAATCATGCTGTAATGTTCCAGATAAATCTCTATCATAAATTGCCATATCCTCTAAATCTCTAAATGTATCAATAGCAATAACAACTGTTGGTATATCTTTTAATTCTTGTTCATGAGCCTTAGCGTATGCCTTAGCACCACGAAGACCTGCCTCCTCTGAACCTGAGCAAATCATTCTAAGTTCAGTATTTTCAAACTCTACTCCTGCTTCCTTTAGAGCCTTTAAAACAGACATGCCTACGAAACAGCCCGATAAGTTATCAGAAGCTCCAGGAACTGATTTTTTCCAATCTTGGAAGAAAATAAACGAAATTTCAAATGGAATAAACACACAGCTTACAACAAAGAATAATACATAAAACCAATAAGAGTCTAATCGTGAGTTTAAAACACCTGTCATTATACCTTCTCCTTGAACCATTATTGCAATAAATGATACAAGTGCAAAAATTGTTTGAATTACAAGTCCTACAACTGCGGGAACTTCTACTAATAATTTTGCAAGAAGTCCACCCTTTTCCGTAAACTTACCAAATAATTCATTTATATTCCAGTTAAATTGGCTATCTGAATGGCCAATTAAAACAAATCTTTTCTTAACTTCTCCCTTTGGAGATACTGTGTTAATTAAGTTATGAGATGTTTGTTTTGGGAATAAACAATCATCAAATTCTTTATACATAATAAATTCCAAGACAAAAGGAACAAATGCTAGAACGCACAAAATAAAAGCTATTAAAGATGAAGCAAATGCATTTACAAAAACTGAAGCTACACCACAAACAACAGTAAACGGAATAAATCCCATAAATCCTTGTCTGTGAAGAGTAAATGATTCAATTTCTGTTTTATTACAATACTTCTTCATTAAATCGCCCATATATTCTTGTGCCTTTAATTCTTCTGGCGAACCTGGGCGTCTTGGACCGATATCATTACAAATATCAGTAATTCCCTTTACTGCAAAGTCAGTTTGTTCTTGAACTTTGTAGTCTTTTGCATACTCGTTTGCTATTTTCATAGTATCCTTCTCCTTTTCAATTCAACATTAATATAATAATATATTATATTTTATTATTCAAGAATAAAAAAACTAGAAAACACGTAATATGTGCTTTCTAGAATCATTCTAGTTTTTTCTTATTGACAAATATATTTTATTCCTTCTCTAAATACTTTTCAATTAAATCAACACACTCTAACACAAAAATAATACATGGTCTTACAAACTTATCGTCCTTATTTTCAACAGGGAGTGTATAATTCTTATATTTTTCAGCTACGCCTTTTAAAAGTTCCGCACAAATAAGTGAGCCATTTTTATCTTGAAATTCTCCAGCCAAGGAAGATACTTTAGCAAATACTAGTTGCTTATCTTGTGGCTTTATATTTTCAATTTTATCTACAAGACCTAAAACGAGTCCAATGCTAGATACAGCACCACACAAATTTCTTGTACCTGAAAATCCTGCGCCATAAGAACAAGACAAATTTAATAAATCATCTTCGGAGATATTAACTAAATCCGAAAAGGCTCCGGCAACAGCTTGAGCGCAACAATATCCTTGTGTAAATAAATCAAAAGCTTTTTGTTTTCTATTTTTAATCTTTTCCATAAGATGATTATAAATCATAATGTAAAAAAAAGCACCTAGATTTCTAAGTGCTTAATTTTCTCGATAATTAAATTAACTATTAAAGAGTTTCCTTAAGAGCCTTACCAACTTTGAAAGCTACTGTCTTTGAAGCTGGGATAGTAATCTTAGCACCTGTTTGTGGGTGTTTACCAACTCTAGCTGCTCTTGTCTTAACTTCGAAGCCACCAAATCCTTGGATAGCAACCTTGTCGCCTTTCTTTAAAGCTGCAACAATAGAATCTACTGTAGCATTAACTGCTTTTTCTGCGTCTACTTTTGTGATCTTAGCTGCATCTGCAACTGCTGCGATTAAATCTGTCTTATTCATAATTTCCAAATTCTCCTTATAAATTTAGTTTTTGTGTTGTATATATACAACGATTATTTTTTTGTATGGATAGACCTATTTTCTTGGAATATCGAGCTTTCCCCCCTTATCCATCCACAACTACATTGTACCAAAGCAAAAATATAGTGTCAATACCCAATTTTATAGTTTTTATGCCTTTTTTAAGAATTTTTTATTTATTAATTTTTATTCATTTTATTGAATATTTATAAAACATATTTTGTCCATATTTAATTTATATACAAATTGGAAAAAAAAATAGAGGTTATTGTTTTTTTTGCCAAATAACCTCTATATATTGCCTACTCAAAATTATTTCAATTCTTTTCTAACTTTATCTATATGATTCTTTACAGTCTCAGGTGCTGGGCCTCCAACAACTTTTCTTCCTTTAACGCACACATTTAGCGAAATTTCGTTATAAATATCCTCCTCAAAGACATCGCATATTTTCTTATATTCAGAAACTGGAAGTGAATCTAAAGTTTCATTTAGTTCAATACATTTTGCAACAAGTGTTCCTGTTATCTTATACGCATCTCTAAACGCAAGACCTTTTTTAACTAAATAATCCGCACAATCTGTTGCATTAATAAAACCTTTTTGTCCTGCTTTTAACATATTTTCTTTGTTAACTTTCATTGTTTCAAGCATTGGAATTACAGTCTTCAAGCACATCTTTACAGTATCTATTGCATCGAATATAGCCTCTTTATCCTCTTGCATATCTTTATTATAAGCAAGAGGAATTCCTTTCATCATAACAAGAAGAGTATTTAAATCTCCTATAACTCTTGCCGTTTTTCCACGAACCAACTCTGTTATATCTGGGTTTTTCTTTTGTGGCATAATAGATGATCCTGTCGCATACGCATCATCAAGTTCAATAAATTTAAATTCCCAACTACACCATAAGATAATTTCTTCACTTAATCTAGATAGATGAACCATACAAATAGATAAATCTGATGCTGTTTCCATACAAAAATCTCTATCTGAAACACCATCTAAACTATTTAACGTTACACTCTTAAATCCTAAAAGAGATGCTACTTCTTCTCTATTTATATTGTATGTAGTAGACGCAAGCGCACCAGAACCTAGTGGCATTAAATCCATTATCTCATATGCGTTATCTAATCTTTTTAAATCTCTTTTAAACATTTCAACATATGCCATCATATAATGAGCAAATGTAACCGGTTGTGCTCTTTGCATATGTGTATATCCAGGCATAACTGTATCTAGATTTTTTTCTGCAATGTTTAGTAAAGTACCTATTAGAGCCTTTAATAGAGCTTTAATTTCAATTATTTGATTCTTTACATACATCTTTCCATCCAAAGCAACTTGATCGTTTCTGCTGCGCGCTGTGTGAAGTCTTTTTCCTACAACACCTAGCCTCTTTGTAAGTTCAGCTTCAACAAACATATGGATATCCTCAGCAGTCATATCAAATTGAAGTTTGCCACTTTCCAACTCTTCTAAAATATTTTTTAATTCTTTAACAATAGCTTGACTATCTTCTTTTGCAATAATTCCCTGATTGCCTAGCATTGTTGCATGAGCAATACTTCCAGTAATATCTTCCTTATAAAGACGGCAATCAAAAGAAATAGAAGAGTTAAAATCATTAACTCTACTATCTAATTCTTTTGTAAAGCGGCCTTGCCACATTTTATCGTTCATTTAGAACTCCTTATTTATTTCTCTTTTGATCCATCATGGCTTTAACCTTAATTGGTAATCCAAATAGGTTAATAAATCCAGCAGAATCTTTTTGATCGTATGCACCACCGTCATCACCAAATGAAGCAACATCCTCGTCGTATAATGTATATGGAGATGTAACACCAGCATTAATAATATTTCCTTTGTATAACTTTAATTTAACTTCACCTGTTACAGTTTCTTGTGTCTTATCTACAAAGGCTGATAATGCTTCTCTAAGCGGTGTAAACCATTGGCCATTATATACTATATCTGCAAATTTATAAGACATTTGTTGTTTATAGTGCATTGTTTCCTTATCCAAGCATATTGTTTCAAGGACTTCATGAGCATGATAAAGAATTGTTCCGCCTGGAGTTTCATAAACTCCACGAGATTTCATACCCACTAATCTATTTTCAACTATATCTATAAGACCAATACCATTTTCGCCGCCTAGTTTATTTAATTTAGCAACAATATCTGAGCCCTTCATCTTTACTCCATCAACAGCAACTGGAACACCTTTTTCAAAACTAATTGAAACATATGTTGGCTTATCTGGAGCTTGAATAGGAGATACACCAAGCTCTAAAAACCCTTCTTTTTCATATTGTGGTTCATTTGCAGGAGACTCAAGATCCATTCCTTCATGAGATAAATGCCATAAGTTCTTATCTTTAGAATAATTTGTCTCTCTATTAATCTTTAGAGGAATATTATGTGCTTCAGCATAATCAATTTCCTCATCTCTTGACTTAATATTCCAAATTCTCCAAGGAGCAATAATCTTCATTTTTGGAGCAATAGCTTTAATTGTTAATTCAAATCTTACTTGGTCATTTCCCTTACCTGTACAACCATGACAAATTGCATCAGCGCCCTCTTTTAAAGCAATCTCCGCAATTCTCTTTGCTATAATTGGTCTAGCAAAAGATGTACCTAAAAGATATGTTCCTTCATATCTAGCACCAGCTTTTAATGTTGGAAAAACATAATCATCAATAAACTCGTCTTTTAAATCTTCAATATATAACTTACTAGCACCAGTCTTGATTGCCTTTTCTTCAAGTCCATCAAGTTCTGTTCCTTGTCCTACATCACCTGAAACTGCAATAACTTCACAGTTATTATAATTTTCCTTTAACCAAGGAATAATAATAGATGTATCTAGTCCGCCTGAATATGCAAGTACTACTTTCTTAATTTCACTCATTTTTAGTATCTCCTAAATTTTATTTTCAAACATATTTTAATTTCTTTTGAATAAATTGTAAATAAATTTTATTTTTAATCAATTTTATTCAACAATTTACTTTATTTTCATATTTTATACGCATATTTATGCATATTAAACGCATATTTTCATTTTTAAATTAAACTATCTACCTTTGTCATAGAATCTGAATTTAATTTTAATGATTTATTAACTTGTTTATATTGATTACCAACGAGACTTAAAAGTTCATCTTTTGTTAGTTTTGCAGATGGTGCTAAATCTTCATTTTGATCTTTTAATTTTTCGGACATTACAGATTGTAATACCCAATCTCTAGCAATAACATGAACTCCACCGCTGCCTAAAACGCCTGTGTATTTACTTTGTAATCCTGTCATATCTACTACAATACATTTCGAAGCAATAAGGTTATACTTTTCTGTGTCATTTGTTTTAAACTCAGATGATGCAACACTCATTCCCAAGTAAACAACAGTAGGAACTGAATATTTGTCATATAAATTACAAATAATATCTTGGCAAACCTCAACTTTTTTTCGACCATTTACTAGCTCATTTGTAGCATATATATATTCAAATTGTGTATCACCCATTGTATTTATATAAGGATCAGCTAAATGAATGCTTGATGCAAGTAGATTTTTATTAGTAACTGTACCGTTTGTTATAAAATAATCTACCATATTATTTACAGCAAGAGTCACAAAACTTCCACAGCTATGACCTATATATGTAATATCTTTTGTATAATCTTTAAGATTTAAACAAAGTTCAGAGGCAAATAAATACGCTAAAGATTCTTCGTACCCATCAACTGAAGCAAATGCATAATAATATATATCTGGTAAACTATTAGCATAATTTCTAGTTGTACCGTCACCACAATAATTAAATGTAGCAACGTTATATCCTAATTCTCTTAAATATTTAGGATATGACATATTGTCCATATCTATATTCTTTTGAGTATCACCACCTAAACATAATACATAATCCGTTGTAGGTATAGCATCTGGCTCCCAACCATGTACCCATATTATTGTAGGTTTTTCCGAATCAAAATAATCTATATTTGAAACCGCATCTTTAGCACGAACCATATCAACAGTTCCAACTAAATCATAACCATTTGAAGTTCTATTATATAAGGCATCATGATTAGTTCCATAAAAGAATAAACCAAATTCAGAATCTTCATAATATTTTAATTCTACCTGCTTAGTTTTATCTTTACATGATACAAATACAAATACCATAGAAATAATCATAATAATTGTTGTTAATACTACTATTGTCTTCTTCATATTTTTTCCTCTTGCATTAAATATTTTATATTATATATATAAATATTTCAATAAATAAAGATAGGAGTAGCTTTACAACTACTCCTAAAATTTTATATTTTAATTAAGATTATTTTACAACAACCATAGCTACGATACTACCGTCAACTTTGATGAATATTACACCAGCTTTAGCACCAGAGATTGTAACAACTCCATTATTGATTGAGTAAACAACATCGCTGCCATCTGCATATTCAGCTTCAGCTGCAACTATTGATGTACCAACTTCTTGTTCTGTAAGAGTGAATGAATCATCCGAAGCAGACTTTTCAATTGTAGCAACACTATTTATTGTAATAGTTTGTGTAAATGTTCCATACTTAACTGTAATTGAATATCCCTTTAATGCTTGTTTAGCAACTTGAGCAACACCAGCGGCTGTTAAAGAAATCTTTCCGTCAACTAATTGAACATATCCATTAGTATCTACTATAGATACATATTTTAAATCTACAGCTTCTGTTTTAGCCTTTGAATTTGCAACCATATCTGTTTGTGTACCCTTTAACTTTAAGTCAACAGGTTCAGCACTAACTGTGATTTCTTGAGAATCAATTTGATTTACATAATATTTAGAACCAGCTTCGTATAATTGGATTTCATCACTCTTTAAATCAATAGAACCTGTCTTTAATGTAGAGATACCATATAAAAGTTTAATCTTGTAGTAAACACCACCTACAAAGTATGCACCACCATTTACATTTAATGATTCTAATAAGTTATCTGTTATAACTTCAGCATATACTCTATTGTAGTTACCAACATCGGCACCGATACCTAACATTAAAACGCCTGCTAATAGTTCAAACTTAATTTCACTAGAAAGACCTACTTTAACTTCAGCAACACCTTCCATGTGTCCAGAAACTGTTTCGAATTCAAATTCAGGTTTTGTTGTATTTAATGAAACTTGATTATTTTCAGCAGATGGATCGTATGTAACTGTTGAAGCAAACTTAACTGAAGATGTAGATTCAACTCCTAACTTTCCAGAGAAAGAGAAGTTAGCTGTTGCTTTAACATCAAAAGAAACATCAGCAATACCATTACCAATAGGTACAGTCCATGTGAACATCGTGATTTCAACATCATTTTCATCAAGTCCCTTGATAAATGCAGCAACCTTGTTGATTAAATCATCAAGTTCAGCTGATTCTGAAGCTTCAAATCTATCTTCAATAGAAACATCAAATGTTAATGTGTTATCAAAATAAGCTGT
The DNA here is from genome assembly GCA_963592135.1 of bacterium. Classification (GTDB taxonomy): domain Bacteria; phylum Bacillota; class Clostridia; order Christensenellales; family UBA3700; genus UBA3700. The sequence continues at coordinate 57,084 of CAVAVP010000015.1, read as the reverse complement.
AACATCAATACCATTCTTTGCTGCTGCAACAATAGTATTTAAACTAATGTCTGTATCAGCTGTAATCTTTGAATCTATCTTGAATGTTAATACCATATCTGCTGTTTCAACTACATCAGGAATAGTTAATTTAACTGAAAGTTTAACTGTATCTCCATCTAATTTAGCATCAATTGCAACCTTAGCTGTTCCTAAACCGAACTCTAAAGCTTCTGAAACTAAGTTATCTGCAAATTCTTGAATAGCTTCTGTTTCAAACTCAACTACGCCATCTGTACCAACAGCTGCTGATTCTGAAACCTCAAGTGTTTCATAAATTTCGTTATATTTTGGAGCTAAATAAGAACATAAGCAATATCCACCTTCTAAGTCTTTTACTGAAGTAATCTTATAAGCTGCATATTCTTTGCTTGTATCATCTTCAACAAGTACAACATCACCAACGTTTAGAAGCTGACCTGCGCTTGCATAGTTATATTCAAAATATGAAGTTTCGTTGTTTGTATAGAAATTACTAAAATATAAAGCTTGGCTGTATTTAACACTAGATGTATAACCAGCGTTTACATTGCCATTAACAATGTACATTGAAACTTTCTTTGTATTTTCATATGCAGCAAAAGATAAACGAGAGTCTGTTAATTCGATTTCATACCATCCACCAACATCGTACCCTCCGTTAGGTGCATATAATTTAAATCTCTTCCCTTCTTTATCAATAACAGCAACCTTTACAGAATATAAAACAGCACCAGTTTCTGAGTTAATAACCTTAACACCACTTGCTGCTACTGTTTCATTGATAGCTTCTGTTGAATATAATTCAAAAGAAGCCTTGGATGTTGTTTGAATTAATTTTGTTGAACTACTTGTACTTGAACCACCATTTACATTAAATGAAGAACTACCTTTGTCTTCAGGCTTTGCATTAGTGTTATTGCTATTAGCACAAGCAACAAGAGATGAGCACATAGCTACTACTAAAACGATAGCAACTACAACTAAAAGTAATCTCTTTTTCATAAATCCCTCCATTAGTTTTTGATTCTTAGGCCAAAACCTACATTTATATAATAATATAGGTCAATAGAGATTTATGTATAAAGAATGTAAAATCTTAATTTTAAAAGTAAAAAATATGTAAATTTCTTGATTTTAGAAAAAATTATGACTTGTTTTTAACTTGTTAGAAAAAAACTTGATATGATGATTACGCCTAAGATTACCATTGTAACTATTCCTATAGCGGAGACAGAAACACCAAGCTCTATGTGTATAATAGGACAAGCGGACCATTAAATAGAATCAGGAAGACCTAAACTTATAAAAGCAACATAAACAATTACAAGTAAAAGCGTATACTTAAAAATTATTTTATGTCTATAATCTCACAAACATACATGTCATGATAATCCTTATTTGGATACCATTTATCTACACAATTTTTATCTATAAAACAATCCTCTTTAAGCGATTGTCTATACATTTTTTTACAAATTAAAGTAACGCTTGCTTCTTTATATACAGGTGCAAGTTCACCATCAAGCAAATGCAAGTTTTGTTCTTTAATTTTATCAACATCTCTTCCAGATTTACTTCCCATAAAAGATAAAATTTTTCTGTAATCTTCTGTAAAGAAAGATAAAGATAAATAATCTGAAGAATCTATAAACTCTTTAGTATATCTTTGAGGTCTTATAAACACAAAAGCTGCATTTTTACCCCACATAACTCCAAGACCACCCCAAGATACTGTCATGCAATTATTCTTACCGTCTTTACTTGCTGATACTAACATCCATTCTTTTCCAATCTTTTCAAAAACATTACTAAATTCGTTTATATTCATATATTCCCCTTTTAAAATATGGGCAACTTACTGCCCATCTTTTTTATAATTCTACATTTGCTTCATAATCAAAATTTACTACAAAATGAGTAGATTCTGCAACCACACACTGTCTTATGCTATATGTCTTAAAGTCACTCTTTTGTGCGTAATATGGTAGCACTTTTTCTCCGTAATATTCAAATGAATCAATTTTCTTTTTAGAGTTTGAATATGTCATTGTTATTCTATCGTTTACAACCTCTGCTGTCTTATAGAAATTATATGAAATATCCTCTCCATAGTTGTCCCAATAAGAAACATCTTCACTTGTTGGATCAACCTTATTTTCATCATTATCTACATATGTAAGTTTCCCGTTTCCATCTGCGCTTTCTGTTAGCGATGAGAATAACAACTTATCTTTATTTAGCGAATAATCTAAAACTTTACTTATGTCAATTGTTCCATCTGAATTATACCCATAAGCTCTAGTTAATTGATATTGCATCATAGACGTATATATTCTAAATCCTTTCTCTGCTGATATTGCATAGGCTTCTAAAAATTCTTTTGAAGTAAACTGACCAAAGATATATTCATACATCATATTTATACAATATTTTTGTACAACAGCAACATCCCCACCTATTTGTGTATATTCACCATTTATATATGCAAACACATAATTGTTTTTATAATCTACCTTATCTTCATCATAATCATCATACTTTACCGGATCCGCAACTGATGCTGTTATCTTGTATGAACCATTATTAAATAATAGAACATATTTTACATTTTCCATCATCCAACAACTTCCAGTTTCGTTTTTTCTCTTGTCGAAACCAGCATTTGAATTATTTATGCCCTCCGCACCTAAAAATTCAATGTTATTATCTACGGTACTATAATACTTTCTTTCTAAAACAAACTCTGCTTTAAACTTGGTTTTTGAAAGTTCAGATTTTAATTCATCTAATGTTGATTCACATTTTTGAACTTGCTTTACACAATCTTCGTAATACTCTACTTGCTTGCTGTAACTTTTTGTTGAAAGTCTTGTCTCTGTTGAGCATGCAAACAAAAATGAAGATAATACAACAATTAGAAGCAGTGTTGATGCTAATAATAAAACTTTCTTTTTCATGTTATATTTCCTCCTTTTGTTCTTTATTTACATCTAATAATGTATCTTTTTTAACATTATTAACAACGTCTATAGAAGGCTCCTCTTTAGAAGTTTCTAATACAGTCTCTTGAATAGGCTCTTGTTTAACATCTTCTACCATGTTTATATCTTGAACTGTCTCGCCGCTATTTGCCTTTTCTAATCTTAAAGCTGATTCGGCACGAGTTACAGCAAGTCTTGATTGAATTTCTGCCATTTTCTTTCCGCTTAGTTTATAGAATAACATTGGAATTATAGAAACCAAATTTGTAACTGCTGGAATTATTGTATAAATCATAATTAATCCAACTTTTGTAAACTCAGTTTGAACAGGCTTATGACTTGTTATATAACTCATTGGTTGAGCAAATAAGAAGAACGATAATAACCATGCTAAAACATAATCTTTAAATCCAGAAGATATCTTACTTCTTAAGCTCATTAGCGAGAATGTAATACCCTCGCATCTTTCACCTGTTTTATCTTCCCAATAATCTAGAGTATCTGTTGCCATTAAGTGTGGTATTACGTTTAATATACCAACTGGAATCATTGCAAAGAACATTAATCCTGCAAGCATAATCCATCCCCATGTTGTAGGAAGCTTATCTACACCTACAATTAAGCAAATAAAGAATATTAAAGCTAATACTGCAGAATGCCAAATTGTTGCAAGTATAAACAATTTCTTGGAATCCATTAATTTTCTAAGTTTAGGGGCTATCATCATACCTATCATAGAGGCGATGGCACCTGGGAGTGAAAATACTATTTGAAGAGAGCCTTTAGCAATTACATAAGAAACTACATAAACTATCATTGCTGATACTAAGTTTCTAAAGAATGTAAGCAAATTAGACAAAATTAATAGGAAAAATTGCTTATTCTTAAATAAATATTTAAAACCTTCAAGCATACTTGGTGTTTGCTTTGTTGGCTCTAATCTTTCTTTTATAGATAAACATCCAAGAACCATAAATAGAGGCCCAAGCACACCTATAATAATCCCCATCCACATATATGAACTTGTATAATCATCATGTGTAAGTAGCAAGAAAAATGTAAGTAAAACTAAAGCTGATTGTTCACCAATACTTCCTAAAACACGGCTTATAGAAATTATTTTTGCTCTCTCATCAGTATTTGGAGACGCTACAGCCGGAATACCATCAAGAGGTACACCTATAATTGTTCCCATAATACCATAAAGCAAATATGTAACGTACATATAAGCAATTTTACCCGACATATTCATGCCAGCATATATCTGAGGTAAGAACATAAGAATAGTTATAATTCCCCATGGAATTGCGCCCGCCAATAAATAAGGCCTCATTTTCCCCATTTTAGTTCTAGTTTTATCTACAATAACACCCATTATAGGATCATTTAAACCATCAAATATTTTTGATACTAAAAACATTACACCTACTGCACTTGCTGAAATACCTATACATGAAGTGTAAAAGTATAGCAAATAACCTTGAACCAAGCCTGTAACCGCAGAAGATGCAAATCTAGCTAACGAGAATAAAGTATAATCCTTTCCGGATAAATACTTTTTGCTCATTACTCTTTTTTGATCCTCAGACAAACATGCAGAACCATCGTTTTCTAAGACAACTTCTTCTGTTGATGTTGTTTCACTCACAATTAACCCCTCCCAATTATTTTTCAATCTTTTTCTTAAAGAAATCTCCCTTTGGATAACTTAACACAAAAGCTCCAGTTGACGACCATGCTTGTAAAAGCGAACCATCCTTTTGCAATGGATTAAAGAATTCAATTGGAGTATAATTCCCCTTTTCAATATTATATTCATACCATCTTGTCAGTGGATACATATAATCCATATTATACATCAATTTTGCATATGCGTAAATGCAAGATAGATATGGCCAGTCCCCTCCATTATGATAGTAATATGGAAGCGATGACTTTTGTACAATATCTCTATTATTCTTATAGAATGGATAAACACTTAAAGTTCCAAAATCACCAGCAATTTGCTCTTTGTTATTTTTAGACTCTAGATATTTTTCCATATTAGATAGCATTCTTTTTGCTCTATTATCATCAGCTATTCCATACAATGCAGCCACTACCGTGTCTATAGACAAATTATCTTCTGTAAAATCTTTAGACTTATAGTTTACATACCAACCTTTTTCTTCATTCCAAAGATATTTATTTATACTATCTTTCACCTTTTGAGACATTGCTAAATATTTATTAGATAAATCTTGATCAAATAAAGAATAAATATCTCCTAAGCAATATAAAGCTCTAGCGTATAGTACTTCATCATATGTGCAATATACTGATCTAAAAACATTATCACACCAATCTCTTCTATTATATTCTCCACCCTTTAGCAAAAGTCCTGTCGATTCTTCTACTTCTTGATATAGTCTATCTATAACTAATTTTGCGCTCTCAAGCACCGTTCCACATGCAACGGACTCTGTTAAAATTGTCTTATCTTTTGTATGAACTACATAGTCATAAATCATCATCACGAAGAATGATGGTGAATCATAGTGATTGCCCCAATAATTTTTAAAGTTAAACTTTACAGCACTTGGACACTCACCTTTTTTGTTTATTCCGTTTGCAAGAGTAATAATTTCATTTCTTACAAGCTGAGGTTGAACAGGAAGCACACTAAGTACGGTCCAATACGAATCTCTATAATAAGTTCTTGCTGGGAATTGATAAACAATACCTGCTAAAAAGCCTTTAAATTTCCCAAGTTCCTTGTAATTAGAAAGTGATGCATTTAATAAAGATTTATAATATGTCTTTAAAAATTCACTATTTACACTTTCTGGGCATTTTAGAGAATTAATATAATTTTCAGTTCTCATGTAGGCATTATCAAAATCAAGCAAACACGCAACAACATCACTATAAGTAAAATCTCCTCTTGTTCCACAAGATAAAGCGTACCTAAATACTTTAGTTTCACCCTTTTTCATCTTTGAGCCGATTTCAAATTGATTTGTAAATCCTCTTTCAGCTTCTAGTGCTACGAGCTCATAGTTTGTTGCAATATCTAAATAAAAATCTCCCATAACATTACCTCTTACGTAAGAGATATTATTATGAGTTTTAACTTTTGGCGTCTTTTTAACAAGTCCACCTATTACTTTACAAATATTACCAATGCTTAATCTATTAGCTAAAAATTGTTCTAGATATGATCTAAAATCTATACCAAAATTATTTGTAATTCTAAAATCCATATCCTTTTTGGCAATAACTTTAAACTCTGAATAAATACAATTTGTGTTATCATCAAGGAATTGTGTTAAAACAATATCAAAATCCTTATTTCCAAATTTTGACACCATTTTCTTACCAATCATCTCAACTATTTTTTCTGCATTCCAATCAAAAGCTACACCATCTACACTAAACATTGTATAGTATGCTGAAAATACTGAAAATTTATTCATAACAGCATATTTAGATATAGCCCCTTTTCCATCAAATTGAGCTGTAATTAAATTATTTGCTACGTCATAATACGTTGCTTCATGATATAAATTGCTTACAATAATTTCCCCATCTTTATACTGAACAGCCATTTTTCACCTTTTTATTTGTCAGATTTAGCGTTTTCTTCTTGTTTTCTCTTTTCAAGTTCTTCTATAAATAAATCCTCTTCCATTGGAAGTGTAATTTCCTTACCAGTCCATGAAGATAAATGAATTGCATTTGAGAATGTTAAACCATTTAAGCCTTCTTCATATCTTCCGATTAATTCTTTTTCATTTCCTAAAATTACATTTGAAAAATTTCTTATAACATCTGGATGTTGGAATCCATAATTTTTAATTAACATTCTTAAAACTTCACATGGAGAGTATTTAATTTTCTTAGTTGTAGTTTTTGGTTTGCCCATAAATACTTTATTAACTTTTGAAAATTCTGGTTCTAACATATCGTTTTTAGTAAACTCTAACTTCATAGATAAGTCGTTTTTACCATAAATAACAATCTTTCCGCCATCTCCTGTAATTTCCAATCTATTTGTCCCTGGTGCATCATGAGTTGATGTAATAAACACACCAGTGGCACCATTTTCAAATTCGCAGCATGCAGTAACATCATTTTCTACATTAATTTTTCTACCAACAGTTTTTGCCGTAGCCCAAACTTTTGTCATCTTTTGACCAGCAAGCCATGTGAATAAATCTAGTTGGTGTGGATCTTGGTTAATTAAAACTCCACCACCTTCGCCATTCCAAGTACCTCTCCAGCCACCTTGGTCATAGTATGCTTGTGGTCTATACCAGTTTGTAATAATCCAAACTATTCTCTTTAATTCGCCAAGTTCTCCAGAATCAATAATTTTCTTTGCTTCTTTATATACTTTATTTGTTCTTTGATTTAATAAAAGAGCACATTTTAATTCAGGTTTTGTTTTTGCGTACTCTGCTGCTTCTCTGACAGCTTTTGTATAAACACCCGCTGGCTTATCCGACATAACATGTAAATTTGCATCTAATGCATCTTTTAGAATTACGGGGTGTTGGTAATGTGGTGTTTCAACAAGAACTGCATCAATAAGTCCACTTTTGAACATTTCATTATAATCTTCAAAAATTTTAACACCTCTTAAATTTTGCTCTGCCCAGTCTCTTCTTTCTTTGCTTATATCACAAACTGCCGCAAGTACACCATTTTTATCTAAACCTTTATATATAAATTCAGCGTATTTTGATCCTTGTTTTCCTATGCCCACAATACCATATCTAACTTTATTCATAATTTTTTTTCTCCTTTTTTATTAATCAAAACAAACAACAAGTAACATTTTAAATTTTTCAAGCGCAAGTAATGCGTGTGGATGATCTTTAGGCATTACTATACTGTTTCCCTCAGTTAGTACAAACTTATCTTCATCAATAGTTATTTCACATTTTCCATCAAGAACATACACAAAGGCATCGCCGCCTGCTCTATGTGATGAAATTTCTTCACCTTTATCCAAAGAAAATAGAGTAACAGAATGATGATTGTTTTGTTCTAATGTTTTACTTACAACTTGTCCATCACAATATTTTACTTCATCCTTTAGTACTAAAACTTTCTTTTTATCGATATTTTTCATAATTAATTCTCCTTTTGCTCCGCATTTTCTATCATCTTTTTTAGGCCATCATATTGCCATTTAAATATTTGTGCAGTTGAAACTTTTTCACTCTTTTTAATCCCCATCTTTTCGTCTATTTTATCAAAAACTTTCTTCCAATTTTTAGTTATGGGAATTAAATTTGTAATTGGGAATAAAATCTTTGTATAATTTCTTCCTATTGCATATTTCCCAGTATGAGGCTCAAGTGTTAAAAATCCATCATAATTTCTATTTACAATTAAGTCATAAATCATATGTTCATAATCACCCTCACCCATTCCTATTGGAACTTCAACTTTTTCTTTAGAGCAATCTTTAATATGATAATATTCTGTAATATCCTTTAGTTCCTCATAGGCCATTTTTGCATCTACATCACATTGAATATAATTTGAAGCGTCAAATACAAGTTTAAATTGAGGATCATTTAACTCATTATACAATTTTTTAACTCTATCTGGAATATCTCCAAATATCTTCTTTTCATTTTCATGTAAAAGAACAATATCAGTTCCCTTTACTATTTCTAAAAAGCCATTTAATTTTCTAACAACCTCAGGGAAATATTCATCATAATTTCCTTTTGAATCAACAAAAAACGAGAATATTCTTATGTATTTGCAATCCATAATTTGAGCTATTTTTACAAGCTCTTTTAATTTATTTTTTTGGATTTCAAAAGATTCATTATCATAAAGATTCATCTTTCCAATTTTTGAACCAATAGATGAAAACTTAACACCATATTTATCTAAAATTGGTTTTACTTCTTGTTCAAATTCTTCTTTTGTATAATCAGTAATTTCTTTATCTTTTTTTATTCTTCTTGGACAAAGATATTTTTCATTAAATGAAACAACTAACTTACATTGTTCCTCAATGTTTGGATTTGCTTCATCATAAAATCCTGAAATTTTAACGTTAGACATATATATCTCCTTACTCTTCATCTTCCATTGTAACTTTTTCGGCATCAACTCTTATCCTTAAGAGTTCATTATATTTATCCTCATCAAAAGGAATATCAATTTCCGTTTCTTCCCATGAAGCTAAATTAAGTGCATTTATAATAGTTAAAGCATTTAAGCCATCATCTAATTTTGCTACAAGCATATCTTTATTTTTAGTTTCAACAGCCTCAATAAAGTTGTCTAAAATATTGCATTGTTGGCCTCTAAATCCATCCTTTATTACATTCTTTAAACCATACCAAGTGTAATGTTTCTTTCCCTTTTTATCTGATTTATTTCCATAATCTCTTTTAGCCCTTTTATTAACTTCACTTTCACTCATTTTATTTAAAGTGTAGTTCATAGTAAGACTATTAATAACAATCTTTCCTTTATCTCCTGCAATTTCTAATCTATTCGTTCCAGGAATTTCATGAGTAGAAGCCGTAAATACACAGTCAAAATCATCAAACTTCATTATTGCCGTAACATCATTTTCTGTTGTAATTCTTCTTCCTACAGTTTTTGAATGTGCGTATATCTTTTTTGGCATACCGCAAAGCCATTGTATTAAATCTATTTGATGAACACATTGATTTATAAGGGTACCCCCGCCCTCTCCACTCCAAGAAGCTCTCCAGCCTCCCATATTGTAATAAAATTGAGCTCTATACCAATCAGTAATAATAAAATTAACTCTTTGAATTTTACCTATACTTCCACTTTCTATTAATTCTTTTGCTTTTTTATACATTTGATTTGTTCTTTGGTTATACATCATAGCACAAATCAAGTTTTGATTTTCATTATATAAATCTATAATTTCTTTTGCTTCTTTAGTTGTAACTGATATAGGTTTTTCACACAAAACATTTAAACCTTTATTTATACAATCTTTTGCAATTTTTACATGAGAATAATGAGGTGTTGCAATAACAACTGCGTCTAAATTTTCTTTTTCTATCATTTCCTTATAGTCTTGATAACCTTTTATATGTAATTCTTTTGAAAACTTATTTAGAAGTTGTGGATTTAAATCACATATTGAAACAAGGTGTGCATTTTTAACCCACTTAGATAAATTTTTTGCATGTTTAGAACCCATTCTTCCAACGCCTATAACCGCAACGTTTACCATCTTAATTCTCCTTTTTTGACTTATTTAATATAGACCTTGCTACTAAAGGCAAATTGGTTGTTATATTGCCATCAATAATAGGCACCAACTTTAACAACTTATTTACATTATCTATAGTGAATGCACTTATTGGTACATTATACATTTTACATGTTTCTATAAACTTTCCAGAAAGTTTTCTATAATTTATATTAATTCCTTTAAATCTTGGGTTGTTAAAACTATCTAACCTTGCTTTAATTTGTGGCACATTTTTAGTTGAATAAGAAATTCCTTTCATTTTATTTAACCATACTTCTCCACAATCAATAATTTTATAATCTGATTCTCTTACACTACCTGTAAAGATTAATTGATTTTCCATTCCCATACTTTTGGCTAAGTTTATTACATCTTTTATAATACCATGTTGTTTTAAATCACAATTAACTTTTATTTCTTTTTCTTTTACAAGTTTAAATACTTCTCTAAGTCTTATCTTTTTCCAACAAGTAAATGGAGCTGGCATATGAGATATATACAATATTCCAAAATTTTTATATATATCTACTTCTATTGCGTCGGCCTCATACACATCGACATTATTTAAATAACTATGCGAATTTCTACCAGAACCAAATGAACCACCATGTGCAGTAATCATATAAACCCCTACTTTACTCTCTTATATCTGGAATTTCAGTCATATCTACCTTTCTTCCATTTTCTTTTCTAGACAAATCTGCAGCAGCACAAATTCTATGGCTTTCTATTGTGTCTTTAATCCAAGTGTATTGACCATTTAGATCAATTTGCCCCCTAACTAAATCTATTGTTGCCTTTATAACTCCTTGGTCACCACCAAAGTGTCCTTTTATTACAGGAATTAGGTTAACAACAATTTTCTTTTCTTTTTTCCCAAATAATTGAAGCCTTAAAACAGAACCCGAATCATCTGCAATTAAAATACCGTTCGAACCATGTATTTCTGTATGTCTATGGTCATGTTCATTAAATGCGTTAACATTAAGCATTACTTTTATTCCATTTTCCATTTCCATATTTACAGTTTGACAATCTACAACATCATTATCACATTTAAATACACATCTTGACCAAAGTTTTCCTCTTTCGTCATTCTTTAATTTATCTATAATATCCTCTGGCTTATTTGAAATACAAAAAGCATATGGCTTCCATTTATATTTTTTCTTTTCTTTAAAAATACCCTTTTTTCTGCCAATATATTGGTAAGTACATTCAAACTTACACGTATCTTTGTTTGGACAATCAAAACAAGTATCTGTAGCACCCTCTGGTGCGTTTTCCTTTTTAAAATAGTTTAACGATGCGTATGAAGAAACGCTCTTTGCCTTTGAACCAGCGTACCAATACATTAAATCCATATCATGGCAGCACTTTGCAAGAAGCAGTGGACTTGTCTCTTCTTCGACTCTCCAATTTCCTCTTACATAGCTATGGCAAAAATGCCAATAAGCAACATCTTCGTCATGATTAATTAAAACTATCTTTCCAAGGATACCAGAATCAATTATTTCCTTAATTTTCTTATAGTAATGAGCATATCTTAAAACATGGCAAACTAAAACTTTACAATTTTGTTTTCTCGCATATTCTTCCATCTCTAAGCACTCATTAATATTTGGAGATAGAGGTTTTTCTATCATAAGATTATAGCCAAGTTTCAATGCTTTCATCGCATGACCATAATGATCTCTATCTTGTGTTGCAATAACCATAGTATCTGCAATTTTGCCAAGTCCAAAGAATTTATCCTCATCTGTAAAGCACATCTCATCAGCAACTCCCCATACAGTCTTTACCTTGTCGATTTTTTCTTGATACCTGTCGCATATGGCAACAATCTTAACACCTTCTTGTAATGCTAAGTGTCCGCCATAATTTTTTCCCCTATTACCTAAACCTAATATCGCAACTTTTACTTCTTCCATAAAATTTTCCTTACTTTATTAAACTCCTGAATATGCTGAAAAACCACCATCAATTGGAAGTACAACCCCCGTTATAAATCCTGATGCGCTCTTATCTGACAAGAACATTGTAGCTCCCATTAAATCACTAATTTCACCAAACTTTCTCATTGGAGTTCCAGCTATAATTTTTCCTGTTCTTGGAGTTGGTGTTCCATCGCTGTTGTATAATAATGCTCTATTTTGATTTGTTACGAAAAATCCTGGAGCAATAGCGTTTACTCTAATATTAGCACCAGCAAAGTGAACAGCAAGCCATTGAGTAAAGTTAGATACAGCTGCCTTAGCACCTGAGTATGCAGGAATCTTAGTTAATGGTCTAAAAGCATTCATCGATGAAATATTTATAACACAACCACCATTATCTAACATATCTTTAGCAAATACTTGGGTTGTTAAGAATGTTCCTAAGAAATTAATCTTGAAAACAAAATCTACACCATTTGGGTCTAAATCAAAGAAAGATACCTTTGTAGGATCATCTAAATCTAATTTATCAAAATACTCATTAGTTGTTGTACCTTTAGGATTATTACCACCAGCTCCATTAACAAGGATTGTACATTTTCCTAAATCTTTTAATATTGCTTGATGAGCTTTTTCAAGAGATTCTATCTCTAGGCAGTTAACACCATAAGCTTTTGCTACTCCTCCATCTTTAACTATTTCATCGGCAATTACTTTTGCTGCATCTTCTTTTAAGTCCAAAACGGCAACCTTTGCTCCATTTTTAGCATATTCTTTTGCCATTGCGCCACAAATAACGCCACCACCTGCAGTAATTACTACAACTTCACCTCTCATATCTACTTTCATAAAAATTCCTCCTATTTATTAGCCTTTTCTACAGCTTCTATAATTCCTTGTAAATACATAGCACCAAGTGCTCTATCATATAGACCATAACCTGGTCTTCCTGTTTCTCCCCAAATCATTCTTCCATGGTCTGGACGAACATAACCATCAAATCCATCATCATTTAATGCTTTAATGATTGCATACATGTCTAAAGAGCCTTTTGAAGATAAATGTCCTGACTCTTCAAAGCAATGATCTCCTGTTATTTTAATATTTCTTAAATGAACAAACGGCATTCTACCCTTGCAAGTCTTAACTAAATCAACGATATCATTTGTCGTAGAAACTCCAAGCGAGCCTGTACAAAGCGTTACACCATTTGCAGGTGAATCCACAATCTTTAAAAATCTTTCTAAGTTCGCTTTGTTTGTTATAACTCTTGGAAGTCCAAATATTCCCCATGGAGGATCATCAGGATGTATTGCCATTTTAATTCCACTTTCCTCTGCAACAGGAATAATTTCCTTTAAAAACACTCCCATGTTCTCCCATAGTTTTTCTTCATCAATATCTTTATATTGATTTAATAAATCTTTTAGTCCTTCCTTTGTATAACTTGAATCCCAACCTGGAAGAGAAAGCTCTGATGTTAATGGATTCATAGATAAAACTGTTGCATGATCATATGCTAGAGCATATGAACCATCGGTAAGTTCTTTTGATAAATTACTTCTTAACCAATCAAATACTGGCATAAAGTTATAGCAAATACATTTAACACCTGCTTTTCCTAGTCGTCTTATATTTTCTTTATAATTTTCAATGTACTTTTTAGCATTAGCATTTCCAAGTTTTATATCCTCATGTACTGGAACTGATTCAACAACTTCAAAACTAAGCCCCTTATCATTACATTGTTTTTTCATTTTTAAGATATTTTCCATTGGCCAAACCTCGCCAACTGGTACATCATAAATTGCAGAAACAATACCAGTTACTGCTGGAATTTGTCTTATATAATCTAATGTAATCTTGTCATTTTCTCCGTACCAACGGAACGTCATTTTAAAACTCATAATTACTCTCCTATAATATCTTTTGCATTTTGATAACAAAGTGCCTTTACAATATTTATTGCATTTTCATCGCATTCTTTAATTATTCCACCTAAAAAGTCACAAACTATTTGTCTATAATAATCGTGCCTTACATAAGATAGAAAACTTCTTGAATCAGTAAGCATACCTACCATTGATTTAATATGTAGAAGTTCTGATACATTTTCTAGTATTTCATACATTCCTCTCTTATGATCTACAAACCACCAAGAAATTCCCATGTGCACATCTCTAAATGCACCGCAAAGTGTAATTAATGTATAGTTCATTGTTGGATTTAGTGTATAAATAATTGTTTGAGGTAATTGATTCTCAAGATTTAATTTATCTAAGATATTTCTAACATACTTGACAGGGATTACATCACCTACACAATCAAAACCTGAATCCTTTCCACAAATTTCGTACATCAAGGAATTGCTATTTCTAGTAACGGCAATATGAAGTTGCATTACCATATCTCTCATAAAATAACACTCACCAAGATATATCATCATATTTCCTATAAAGCCTAAGTACTTTTCATCCGAAACTTTCTCGCCTTTAAGAAGTTTTTTAAATGATTCATTAGCTTCTTCAACTGAGGATATATTTGTTGGGAAATCCTGTATTCCTACATCCGAGAACTTACATCCTAAAGATACCCAGTAATCCATTCTCTTTTCAATTGCACTTTTTAAATCTTTTAAATTTTCAATTACAATTCCAGAAATCTTACTTAATTTTTCAATGTATTTAGTATAATTTGGATCTCTTGCAAGTAAAATATTATCTACTCTAAATGATGGAACAACCTTAACATTAAATGAATCATCTTGAGCAATTAGTTTGTGATACTCAAGAGAGTCTGTTGGATCGTCAGTTGTTGCTATATATTCAACATTTGACATTAATATTAGTTTTCTTGGAGATAATTTCTTTTCTCTAATTTGTTTATTTGCCTCATCCCAAATTTTCTTTGCATTTTCTTTTTTAAGAGGAAGCGTTATATTAAAAAACATCTCAAGTTCTAGAGCAACCCAGTCCATTATAGGATTACCATAAGCTGTTGAAACAGTTTCAATAAAAGCATTAAACTTTTCTTCCCACGAAGCTTCCCCTGTAATATATTTTTCGTCAACGCCATTTGAACGCATTAATCTCCATTTATAATGATCGCCACCAAGCCACATTTCTCCAATGTTATCGAAAGGCTTATCTTCATAAATCTCTTTTGGAGATAAATGACAATGATAATCTATAATTGGTAAATCTTTAACTTGCTTATATAAATCTACTGAAAATTTAGATTTTAATAAGTTCACTGGTCTATCTTTGAACTCTACCACTTCCGTCGCCTCCTGCTAGTTTCTTAACCTCTTCAACACTTGCTATATTAAAATCACCTTCAATTGTATGCTTTAAACATGAAGCAGCTACCGCGTATTCTATAGCGTCTTGTTCATTCATTTTACTATATAAACCATAAATTAAACCAGCGCCAAAACTATCTCCACCGCCCACTCTATCTACAATTTGAATTAAATATCTTTTTGATTTAAAAGCACCATTTTTAGATATAAGCATTCCTGACCAACCATTTTCACTTGCGGATATACTTTCTCTTAAGGTAAATGCTACATATTTTAAATTAGGGAACTTTTCCATAAGTTTCTTGCCGATGCTTTCATATCCTTTCGTTGAGATAACACCAGCATTTATATCCGTGTTATCTGCTTCTATTGAAAATACATCTTTTGAATCTTCCTCATTTGAAATTAAAACATCAACATATTTTACAAGTTCGCTCATAACCTTATTTGCTTTTTCTTTGCTCCAAAGTTTCTTTCTAAAGTTTAAGTCGCAAGAAACAGTTATACCCTTTTCTTTTGCGGCCTTTAGTAAAACCTTCATGCATTCAGTTGCTGAATCCGATATGGCAGGTGTGATTCCTGTCCAGTGAAGCCACTCAACACCATCAAGAACTTCATCTACATCAAAATCACTTGGAATCATTTGAGAAATAGCTGAACTTTTTCTATCATAGATAACATTGCTACCTCTTTGAGAACAGCCTTTTTCACAAAAATAAATTCCCATTCTATCTCCACCGCGAACTATTTTTGTTGTATCTACTCCCCAACCACGTAGCGTATTTATACATTTATCTGCAAGTGGGTTTTGTGGCAATTTTGTAAAATAAACTGTATCAACCCCAAACTGAGCAAGTGATACCGCAACATTTGCTTCTCCTCCACCAAATACTAAATCTAAAGATTCAGCTTGCATTAATCTTTTGTAACCAGATGGTTGCAATCTCATCATTATTTCGCCAACTGTTAAAACCTTTGTCATATTATTTATCTCCCTTGATAATTGAGTGCACTTTTTCAACGAATTCTCTTGATGTGTTTTCAACAGCCTTGTAGTCTCCTACACTTGCGCCTTTAGTAATAAATGAGCCAGCACCTACTGCATATGCTCCTGCTTTAAACCATTCACCAACATTATCTAAAGATACTCCACCCGTTGGCATAATATTTGCATTTGGAAGAGGTCCCTTTAAGGCTTTTAATCCCTTTGGTGTTGCTACATCTCCTGGGAATAGTTTTAATATATCTACGCCATACTCAAGAGCTGTAATCGCTTCAGTTGGAGTAAATATACCACTCATAACAGCTACTGAATATCTATTACAAAGTTTTATTGTTTCGACATTTAATGCTGGAGATACTATAAATTGTGCACCTGCAAGAATTGCAGCTCTCGCTGTTTCTGGATCTAAAACAGTTCCAGCGCCAACTATCATATCAGTACCTTTATATTTTTCAACTAATGCTTTTATGATTTGATCTGCATTTGGAACTGTAAATGTAATTTCTATAATTTTAATTCCGCCTGCATAACAAGCTTCAACAGTCTTTATTGCTTGTTCAACTGAGTTTCCTCTAACGACAACTACAACGCCCTCGTTTTTTACTGCTTGATAAACTTCATATTTTTTCATGACAAACACCTCATTTTTAACGCAAAATCTCAAAGAGTTTTTTGCTCTTTATACTTATTATAATTATTATAGAGAAAATTTTAAAACATTAATTAGATTAATTTATGGACAAAATAGTCTTTTCGTGTAATAATTATTTTACAAAACTTAAGAGGATATTCAATTATGCCAGTTATTAACTATATCGGAAAAAACATGAAAACATTCAATGTTTCAGCTCATCAACACAACTATTGGGAAATCATTTATTGCACAAATGGTAATGGAATTATTGAAACAGATAGTCAAAAAGTAGAATATAGCAAAAATCAAGTTGTTGTAATTCCACCAAATACCATCCACTCAAACTATTCACAAAATGGCTTTAGAAATATCCATTTAACGGTTGCTAACTGGACTCCAACATTTAAAAATGTAGTTTTAGTTGATGATAACAGCAATAATGACCTTCTTACTATTTTAAATATGTGTTTTAGATATTTTAATGCAAACACATCCGAACAGTCTGATATAATCATTTCGTTTTCCGAACTTGTTTTATCTATGTTAAACAATTTTGGCGGTGCTAATCATGCATCTCAGCAAGTTGAAGCAATAGCTAGTGCTATCATAGAAAATTTCTCTGACCCTGAATTTGAACTTGAAGATGTATACAGCAAATTTGATTTAACTAAAGATTATTTAAGAAGACAATTTATTAAAGAAAAAGGAATTTCACCTTTACAATTCTTAAAAAATACAAGAATAAACTTTGCACAAAAACTTCTACTTTCTAAAAACATTAATAACTATAAAATATTTGAAATTGCCGAAATGTGCGGCTTTACAGATCAATTATATTTTTCAAGAGTATTTAGACAAATAACTGGGGTTTCTCCAAAAGAGTTTACTGAAAGCCCAAGACTTGACCACTACAACGCAGAATAAAAAAATAGAAATTTTAATTTTTAAAGTGACATTTTTAAACAAATTTGTCACTTTATTTTTTAAAGTTTATGCTCTTATTTTCATAAATACTTTGTATAAGAATTTTTACCCAACTTAACGTAAAATCATTATTCCAATCTATTTCATTAAAATTACAAGTAAATTCGTTATCTTTAAAGAAACATACTTCCTTCATAGCAATTGTATTGTCATAAAACTGAACAATATCACATAAACCAAATATTAACTTTAAATTTTCTTGAGAGTTTTCATAACGTTTTTCAATTAGGTCTACACTTATTCCATGCCCACTTTTTTCTCTTTGTTGCACTCTTTTAATTGCAATATCCGAAGATGCAACACCTACATAAAATAATTCTATAAAGTATCCTTTAGTTTTTGCTTCTTTTAATAAATTTAAAATTGAATTACCACATAGTATTGTTTCTCTATTAAAAGATCTATTTTCATTTAATATTTTTTTTGCAAACTTAATAATTCTTTAGAAGCCTCAATTTGGCATGAATCATCTTTCCTGTCCCAATTATTATTCTGAACTATTTCGTCACTATTTAACCTTATTCAAAATTTTTTATTTAGCATTTTATATAACGTACTTTTGCCTGCGCCATTTACGCCTGCAAAGATAACAAGTTTAGTATTTTTCATTTTGAAGAACCTCTTTTTTGTCTTATCTTAAGCACAGTGTTAAAAACGCCAGTATAAAATTCTTTTTCATCATCACTACTTACATTTTCGATTAATTTTTCAAAAAGTTCTATATCTAAATAATCGTATCTCTTTTCGCATAAACGTTTAATTAACGACAAAAAATCGTCTCCATATTTTTCGTCAAAACATTCTTGGCTCATTACAACTAAACTATTATACCCATTTTC
This sequence comes from bacterium, assembly GCA_963592135.1. GTDB lineage: Bacteria > Bacillota > Clostridia > Christensenellales > UBA3700 > UBA3700. The sequence continues at coordinate 38,135 of CAVAVP010000015.1, read as the reverse complement.
GTAACAAATACGAGCTCTTTGTTTTCTTCACAAAGATTAGATATTTCTCAGTATTTTTAAGCTCCTTTATTAGAATAATTTTTTGCATAATTCACCTCTTTTTTTGTTATGCCATAATTATGCTATAATTATGGTAATATTAAACAATTTTTTTTGGTGATTATTTTATAATTTAATACTTAATTACAATTGTCTTTATTTCATATGGAGCAAAGTCCAAATTTGAAGTAATTAGTTTTACAGGTTCTTTTTCAAGCATATTTGTAAGTAATACTTCTTTTGCTTTAACACCTATTCTTAATTTTACTGAACATGAACTTCCATATCTTTCATATAATCTTAATGTAATACCCTTTCCATCTTCACTTGGTTTAATTGTCTCTACAATTACATCATCATTATCTATATCTACAATGTCCTTTATATCTACCATGTAATCACTAACTAAAAGTGGGTAGTTAAAGCAATATGCTTGCTTAACCACATCACTCTCACTCCATGTTCCTTCATGTGGATATAAGGCATAATTAAAGTAATGTTTACCTCTATCGCAAGTAGGATCCGGAAAAATTGGAGATCTTAATAAATTTAATGAAATTAAACCATCTTTGACTCTATGACCATACTTACAATCATTAATTAAAGCTAAGCCATAATTCTCCTTATCTACATTTACAAACTTATGAGCACAAATTTCAAATTGAGCCTTTTCAATAGGCGTTTCATCTTTTGTTGACCTATCTACATTGCCAAATTGAATATCACAATTAACCTTATCTGAAAATACAGTAGGTTTAAACTCACATCTTAACATTTTATTAGTTTCTTCCCAATCAACTATTGTTTCAAAAGTTATCATTTTGTTTAAACTATTAAGTTTTATATGTTGAACTAAACTTGAATTGTTAAATACAAAGTGATTTTCTCTTATAACCTCAGGTCCATCTACGTATGTATTTGAATTTACTAGTTTAAGTGAATATGTCTTTAGTTTTCTATAGTTATCTTTTATATCCCATGCATTGTAATACAAAACAGGATCCGTAAATACAACAAACTTGTTCATATATTCACTACAAAGTTCCTTATTAAATTCTTTATCTAAAATAGATGTTATTGTTCCATCAAAATCGAAAGTGACTTTTATCTTTTCATTAGATATAAAATCATCACCATATTTTAAATTAAACTCTTTTTGAATTGGCAGCAAAGACGCTGAAGAATATTTCCCAACCTCAGCTAAATACCAAGCATCCTCTACCTTTACATATTCTGTTCTATCAAAACTTATTGGATTAATAACAGCAAGAGTTTGCTTTGTTGCTATCTTTGCTAAGATATAATTTTGAATTTGCTCTATTTCTTTTTCCATTTCTTTATATCTTGCAATAGATTCATCGTAAACTCTCTTTATTGATGATCCTGGAATTATGTCGTGGAATTGATAAAGTAAAACTTCTTTCCAAATAGCTTCTATTTTTTCTTTGTTATATTCTACTCTATTTATATCCGCAATACTTGTTAGCCACTCAAGAGTATGTAAATCGTTCTCTATTTTTCTATTATGATATTTATTTCTAGCTTGAGATGTATAAGTTCCTTGATGTTTTTCAAGATATAACTCACCTTCATATTTTGGAATTACCTCAATATATTCCTTATCCAAGTCTTCAAAGAAATTTTGAGCACTTCTTCTTACAACTTTAGATAATCCGTTATTGTTCTTTTCTCTCTCTAAAAATTCTATTTGAGCCTCACCTGGACCTCCACCACCATCGCCTACACCGTATATCAGCAATGCTTTTCCTATGTTGTCTTTTTGAGGATTTCCTAAATCTGACTTAACTAAAGCCATAGGCGTTGCTGTTGAGTTATATGTACCTTGTGGAGCCATATGAGATAACATCTCTGTTCCATCAATTCCCTTCCAAATAAATGTCTTATACGGAAACTTATTATGAGTATTCCATGTAAGTTTTATTGTCATAAAATAATCTTTACCACATTTTTTAAATATTTGTGGAAGTGAGGCTGGATATCCAAACACATCAGGAAGCCATACCATCTTTGATGTCTTGCCAAACTCATCTAAAAAGAATTTCTCACCATAAACAAATTGTCTAATAATAGATTCACCACATGGTATGTTACAATCATTCTCTGTCCACATACCACCTTGAATCTCTATTTTTCCTTCATTCACCTTTTCTTTTACCTTTTCAAAAAGTGTTGGTTCCTCCTGCTTTACCCATTCAAAAAGTTGCGCTTGCGATGCCCCAAATACATACTCAGGATATTTTTCAATGTTATGAATGGCGGTAGCAAATGTTCTAACACCTTTTCTTTTTGTCTCTCTTATTGGCCAAAGCCACGCAAGGTCAATATGAGCATGGCCAATTGCTGTATATTCTGTTGTTTCATAATCTATAGGTTTTGTGATTATTTCTTTTAAAATTTCATGAGCTTTTTTGCAATCATTTTTAGAAAAAGATTTATAACTTAATGAAAGTGCTTTTTCTATTTCTTTTTTACGCTCAATTTTTAAATTTTTATTTTCTTTTGAGGTTAAAAGCGTCATAAATAATTGAAGATAATCATAATAATAAGTAAGAACTTCATCGTTGCATATTGCTAAATCTTTTTTAACCAATTTAACAAAAGTATTAGGTTTATTTCTCTTGCCGTTAAATCCAGCATCAACAAGAAGATTAACTTGCTCTCCGCCTTCTGCCTTATCAAATAATTCAACAACTTGCTTTCCTTTTCTTGACTGAACCATATCTATAGGGGATAAAACTTGTGTTATCCCCTGAAGTATCTTGTCGTCATTATACACAACGCCCTCTCCTTCAATATTTAAAAGCGCTACAATATGCTTATCTTTACATTCCATTGGCACATTGCCAGTGAATTTAAACCAGGCACAATCAAAGTCCGATGCCCATGTTGTTCCTGTTTCTATACGTAAAAACTCAGCCTTTTCTAAATTTTCTTTTTTTATTGGTTCTTTAGATAATGCTGCTTCGCAAGAAAGCGTTGCTACTTTTTTATAAATCTTTGATCTTATATTTAATAGATGTACCACATGCTGTGGATATAGTGCTGTTCTTTCTACCATAATTACCTCAATGAAAATAATATAAAAAAATAGGACTTAAAGTCAATATTGACTAATTAGGTTTATAACATTTATACTTTTAATATAAATAAAATATATGGGTGAACTATGAAAAATAAGAAGAACGAAGAAATTAAAGACATAGAGGCTATAGATGATGAATCCCTTGATTTTTCAGATTTTGATGATACTGAAATGGATGATGATATTGAATACAAAAAGCCAACTAAGAAAAGCTCTAAGAAAAAATTAAATAAAGGTGCTAAAGCCGGGATTATTACGGCAAGTATAGTTGCAGTTCTTATAATTGTATTTGTCGTTGAAGAATTCACTTTAGGATTTTTAGGTATATTAAAAAAGGCTTCTAACGTAACTGGAGATATATTAGATCCAAGAAACATCGACTTTTCTGCTGAAATTGCTAGCGTAGATAAAGCACCATCTACATCGGTTGCTGAATCATGTAGATATGATTTACAAAGCATACTTGATGATACATCTTTATCTGACCAATATAAAGCAGCTGCTGCAGTTTTATTCTCAACTGGAAATGAAGTCTTTGTTTCAAACTCTGCTTACTTTAAATACCAAGTTGGAACTACTAATTTAGGTGAAAATTCAGGAACAATGATTTACCAAAGAATTAGAAGAGAGGCCAATCATATGAAATATGATACAACCATAAAACTTCCAATAAATCATAACTTTGACTCAACTGCTGCCAGTTTTGTTACTGATGCTACAATACGATTTGAAGAAGGTGGGTTATACCATAAAATCACTGTAAATTCTGAAAATATTCAATATAACGCGACAACTGGAATGCTTGAAGTAGATAAATCTAATTGGAAGAAAGGAGATAAATGGCATAAAAGCAGTGACTATACAAAATATTTAACAGAAGATAATGATGATGACTCCTACTCTGACGTAAGAAAGATTCAATTATATGTAGGTGAATTAAAAGACACATTAGCTACTTCTACCGTATATGCCGATTTAATTGACGCATCTACTGTTAGAATCGAAAAGGAAGATGAATACTATGAAATATACTTTGAAGCAGATATTGAAAAAGCCGCAAATGATACTCATACGTGCAATACTCTTGATAAAGACAACTCTGGTAAAGGCATAAAGTATGAATCTCTAAAGGTTACTTTACAGGTTTGGGAGTGTGGCCTTGCTAAATCTTTCTACATTGATGAATCATGGAGCGGAAAAGTAGGTGCTGCCATAATTTACTATACCGGCAAAGCTAATTCTACAACCATGATTAAATATGGTTATGATATAAAAGATTCTGATTGCACTTATGCAAAAGAAATAAGAAGTTCACTTTGCAATAAATGCGCATAATATAAATAAACAAAATTGATTGAATAAAAGCTGGTAAACTTTTTTATCAGCTTTTTTGTTTTTGCAAAAATCAACATTTTTCAATTTTCGTGTTGTTCAATCTTTTTCTTCAAAAAAAATACAATATAGGTGTAAATAGGTTAAAGGAGGACACAACAATGGAAAACCTAGATAAAGTATATGCAAACAAAATCGCAGAGCAATATGCTCCAAAAACAGAAAGAAAAGTAGTTCAACTAAAAAAATTAGATGAACAAGTAAAAAAACCAGCAAAAATATTCGCTTACACATTTGGAATAATTGGAGCCCTAGTTTTAGGATTGGGAATGAGTTTTTTAATGACTACATTTGGGCCAAGTGGCACTATAGGCACAATCTTTGGAATAGTTATAGGAGTAATTGGAATAATTATGTGTGGAATTAATTATAAGATTTATTCTATAATCTTAAATAAGAGAAAAGAAAAGTTTGCTTTTGAAATAACAACTTTAGCTAAAGAAATTGCAAACGAAGAATAATTAAAAGGAGCGGTATTATATATGAATAAGCACGAATCTAAATATTATAATACCGCCTCTTTAATGCAAGAGGCACTTATATCTCTTTTAGACAAGAAAGAATATGAGTTTATTTCAATAAAAGAAATTTGCACTAAAGCAGGCGTTAATAGATCAACCTTTTATTTGCATTATGAAACACTTGATGATTTACTTCAAGAAACCATCGAAAGTTTTACGCAAAAATTTTATGACAGCTTTAATGTAAAAATAGATATCGATGAAATTATAAAAACAAACCAAACACAAAGCTTTTTCTTATTAACACCTAAATATCTTAATATTTATTTAGATTTTATAAGAAATAATAAAAAATTATTCTCTATTTCAATAAAAAAACCGCAACTTTTAAATGGGCATGACATTTTTAACAGTTTAAATGAATCTTATTTTAAGCCTATCATGGATTATTACAAGATAGATAAAACCATTCAGCCATATCTTATAAAATTTTATATTGAAAGCATTATGTCAATTGTTAAGCAATGGCTTAAGGACGATTGCTTAATTTCAAACGAATATGTAATAGACATAATAGATTATTGTCTTGATTTAAAACACCTAAAAGAAAAGTTTGAAAACAAAAAATAATTTTAAAGTTTATCGTACTTTGTAGAAACACCTTTTGATTTTTCAACAGGATATTTTTTCTCTGTCTTATCCATTTTCTTGTTCATTATTTCAATAGCATCCAACTTTAATACCATAGATAGTTGCAAACAATAATTCATAACATCAGCAAGCTCTTCTTTTACATCCTCTAATTGAGCGTTATCATTCCATTGATAACACTCTAAAAGCTCATTAGCTTCAATAGAGATTGATTTTGCTAAATTTTCTGGTGTATGAAATTGATCCCATTCCCTGTCTTTATTAAATTTATCTATTCTTTCACAAAGTTTTTCTAATCTTTCCATGGTTTATTACTATCCTTCTTTTTTATATATTATTTTTTATTTCTTCAATTTCCTTTACCCAAAGTTTTGATGTTGCATCAGATGGCATTCTCCAGTCCCCCCTTGGGGACAATGTAACAGAACCCACCTTTGGACCATCTGGAAGACATGAACGCTTAAATTGTTGAGAGAAAAATCTCCAGTAAAAATTTCTTAACCATTTTAAAATAATCTCTCTTGAATATATTTTGTCAAAAGTATTTATGGACATTGCATATATTCTTTTTGGAGAATAACCAAAACGTAAAATATAATACAAGAAAAAGTCATGTAGTTCATATGGTCCCACTAAATCTTCTGTCTTTTGAGATATTTCACCATCCTTTGCAGGAAGTAATTCTGGAGATACAGGAGTCGCTAAGATATCATATAAAGCTTGCGCAGTTTTTGTATTATTACATGTGTCTGCATAATATTTAACAATATATCTAACTAATGTTTTTGGAATTGAGGCATTAACAGCATACATTGACATATGATCTCCATTATATGTAGCCCACCCTAAAGCAAGTTCAGATAAATCTCCAGTACCTAAAACAATTCCGCCCTCTTTATTTGCTATATCCATTAAAACTTGAGTTCTTTCTCTTGCTTGACCATTTTCAAAAGTTACAGACAAATCATCCATAGATTGTCCTATATCTTTAAAGTGACTTATAACAGAATTAGATATATTTATATCCTTAAAGTCTGTACCTAGTCCATCAGCCAAAATTTCAGCGTTAGATTTAGTTCTTTTTGTTGTTCCAAAACAAGGCATAGTTATAGCAATTATATCCTTTCTTGATCTATTTAGAAGGTCCATCGCTTTAACCGCAACAAGTATTGCAAGCGCAGAATCCAAACCACCAGATAATCCTACAACTATTTTTTTACAATTAATGTGCTCTACTCTCTTTTTTAGGCCATTAGCTTGCATTGTTAAAATTAAGTCACATCTTTCATTACGTTTTTTATCATCATTTGGAACAAAAGGGAATCTATCATATTTTCTATCTACAATATAATTATTTGTTTTAACATCAAAATATATATTTCTAAGGTTTCCTTTTATTGTACTAATTGTTGTATTTTTTCTTTGTCTTTCATGAACTATTTTTTCTAGGTCGATATCCCCTATAACCATTTCATTGTCAAATAATTTAGATTCTTTTAAAATACTTCCTTCTTCGGCAATTAGATTATGGCCTGAAAATACTAAATCTTGTGTTGATTCTCCATCTCCTGCTGAAGCATAGATATACGCGCAATCAAGACGTGCTGATTGATTTGAAATTAAATCACGCCTATATTCACTCTTGCCGATAACCTCGTTTGAAGCAGATAAATTTGCAATTACTGTAACACCGCATTGTGCTAAATGCGATGATGGCGGAATTGCAACCCACAAATCTTCACAAATTTCTATTCCTAAAACAAAGTTTTTATTATTTTTGCATGTAAATAATAAATCTTTTCCAAACGGAACTTTCATTCCATTTATGTCTATTGTTTCATTTACAATGTCTTCACCCGAAGTAAAGTGCCTTATTTCATAAAACTCATTATAATTTGGAATATTTATCTTAGGAACAACACCTAATATATTTCCATCATTGATAACTACACCACAATTAAATAATTTTGATTTAAATCTTATTGGTGCTCCAACAACTACAATCATATTTAAATTACGTGTTACTTTTGCTATATCTAATAAAGCTTCTTCTACTTTATCTAAAAGCAAAGATTGTAAGAATATATCATGGCAAGTATAACCAGTAAGAGTTAACTCATTAAAAACAAGAAGTTCAACACCATTTTTATTAGCTTTATCTATTGAATTTATTATAGATTTTTTATTTTCATCAACATCAGCAACTGAAACTTTTATAGTCTCAGCCGCTGCTCTTATAAAACCTTGCATAGGAAGGTTATTCCCTTTTTCTTCTAAAATAAGCGTATTAACAGCATTTAATGACTTTATATAAGCCACTTTTGATATATTGTTTTTATTAGTATTTAATAAACTTAAATATTTCTCTGGATCTTGTAACTCATTTAAAATATTAAAATATTTCTTTGACGGCTCTGATTCTCCATCTAAATATCTAATAATTGTTGTTTCTCCCCAACCTAAAAGTAATGAGAATGGTTTTTTACCTATATTATATTTTTCTAATAAATTGTTGATTAATTCTTTTGATACCATTTTATACCCTGTTATTTATATTTTGTTACTATTTTATTTTATAATTTCAAACATATAGTACCATTTATTTTAATTTACTACAAGACATTTAGTAATTTATATATAAATATTTACTTTTTGATAATAAAAAAAAATAGGAATTAATTTTACTTAATTCCTAATTTTTTTAATTTTTAAATTTAATTATTTTGCTTCTTTAGCATATACACTAACTTGTTTCTTATCTTTACCAACTCTTTCGAATTTTACGATACCATCAATTAGTGCGAATAATGTGTCATCGCCACCGATGTCTACATTGTTACCTGGATGATATTTTGTTCCTCTTTGTCTAACAAGGATTGATCCAGCTGTAGCAAATTGTCCATCACTCTTTTTAGGTCCTAGTCTCTTAGCTTCAGAATCTCTACCATTCTTTGTAGAACCAACACCTTTCTTATGTGCGAATAATTGTAAATTCATTATCATAACTTTATTACCTCCACTTTTAGGTTTTTAGAATAGCCACTTTCTATATCCTTCAATCCAAGAAACATTGTTTCAAGAATTACATCAGCATCATGTCTATCCTTTGAATTCAAGTTTTTAGGAATACTTATTTCGTAAAATCCTTTCTTTTCATCTATATCTTCAATTATATCTAATTTAAGATACATCTTTAGTCCCATTCCTGCTGTTTGCACTATTGATGAGATTGCAGAACATACTATATCCTCGCCTTCACTTGCATAGCCTGAATGACCACTACATTCAACTTGAATTATACTATTTTCTTGCTTCTTAACTTTAACGATTGTCATTATTTAATTTCTGTAATCTTTAAAGCTGTAAATGGTTGTCTATGACCTTGACGCTTACGCTCATTTTTCTTAGCCTTATACTTAAAGATAACAATCTTCTTAGCTTTATCTTGAGCAACTACTTCAGCCTTTACACTAGCTTTAGCAGCATCTTTGCCAACTACAACCTTACCATCATTGTTAAGCATAACAACATCTAAATTAACGATATCTTTAACTTCAGCTTCTAATTTTTCAACCTTAATAATATCACCAACAGAAACTTTGTATTGCTTATTACCTGTAGTAACAATTGCGTACATTTTTATACCTCCTCTCTCCAGTCTCGCTGTTAAGGTGCCAAGCGGACTTATTACCTTCTCCATGCGGCTCACGATAGATATTACCAAAAACAAATCTATTATGTCAAACAATTTATATTTATATAAATATGTAAATCAATTGAGTTAAAAAAACTTAGAGTTAGTTATAAGCATTCATGCTTAATCTAACATTTCAACTTAGCACTTTAAAATCAACAAATAAAAAGAATCTAACATGCGACCCATTCTTTCAAATAGTCATAGTTAAGTCATATACTACGTTCTCCCCAAATCTTGATTTTTTTGACTTTACTACTAAATCCTTTCTTAATATTAACACACTTTAAATTCTTTTTAAAGATAGTCTTTTTACGCTGCTATATAAATTCTACCTGTCCTTTTATAATAATTTTTAAAATCTTTTTCTAGAGATCTTCTCTTTTTAAACTTGTATTTAAGTCTTTCATCTCTTGTTTCTGTATAATCTTTTTCTGTTTTCATCTTTATTACAGAAAGTCTTATATCTTCGCAAGTTTTATTCTGGTCTTGAATACTTGTACAAGAAAAATAAGGATCTTTTCTATTTTTATCTAATAATTCAAAATATTCCTCTCTTGTAATTTCAACTACCTGTCTTATAGCTTTTTTATTATGATGTTTTACTCTAGGAAGGTCTCTTGCTATTTTTGCTGCATCCTCAGCTGAATTGGTATTTATTGCAAAATCTTTTAATAAACCATTCTTTCTACCCACATGTCCACATACTGCTGTTACTTTAAAAAATTTATCTTTCAATTCTTTATCCTCCTATATATTTATTTTTTCCACCATCATTATAATTAAAGAATTTATCTAATAATATGTACTGAAAATTCTTTTATTTAGGTATCTACAGCGAACTCAACCCACCATAGATACTCTTTATGCTCTAATACTTAAATTAAAGAATAATATGTAAGTTATATTTTCTTATTTAACTTCTTATAACCTTTTTCCATTATTTCCCAAACATCAGGCTTAATAAAAGGTTTAACTTGATTTAAAATATCCTCTGGGATTCCGTAATATGCCTCAGCAATAGCGCATGACATAGCACTTGTTGTATCACAGTCGCCACCTATGGATATAGTAGTTCTTAAACAATCTTCAAAACTTGATGAAATTAAAAAACAATATAATGCTTGCGGAACTGTTGCTTGACATATTTCTGCTCCATGGTAAAAGTTTGCAACTAAATCATCATAATCTAGATTTTCTACCTCTGGATACTCTTTTAAAATATAGTTTTTAATAAATTTTTTATCCTTTCCAATTCTTGCATAGTATATACACATAGCAACAACTTCAGCTCCTTTTATACCCTCTGGATGATTATGAGTAACTTGAGTTACTTGCTTAGATATATATTTAACTTCTTCTTCACTATTTCCAAACCATCCACAAGGACTTATTCTCATAGCGCTACCATTACCACAAGAATTGTATGGCTTTGAATCATCACTTAATACCCAGTATACAAATCTTGCACCATATCCTGCTCTTGGATATCTTTGTCCCCATTTTTTAAATGTTTTAATAATATAGTCATTATCATCCCATTTTTCGTTTTCACAGATTTCCATAACAGCAGTTGTCATAATACTGTCATCTGTCATAGATGTTCCATCATTAATTAACTTAAAATCTTTTCTTTTAGTGTTGTCAAATTCATAATATGATCCTATAATGTCTCCGATTAGCGCTCCTAGCATATTCTTTTTCTCCTTTTATTTAAATTTTTATTTTATTCTTTCAAACCCTTTAGTTTTTTGGTCATAAGTTGACATTTTCTTAAAGTCTTCTGTAAGCCTATACCCTATTGCATTACTTAATACTTCAAGCTCTTTAACATTTATTTTGTTATCTACAAACATTAAGAAAAATGAACCTAATAGTTCTTCATCTTTATATCCTTGCTTCTTTAACATCTCTAATACTTATTTTGATTCTTCTCCTGTCATTTTTAATTCTCCTTTTTTTATTTGTTTCAATTTTTTGTAATAAAAAGTCTTAACCACATAATATGTGCTTTTTTATTAATATATTGAAACGTACCTGATTTTTTTCTGACCTTTTAAAGGTGTTTTCTACTTTTCTTTTTTCTTGATCGATCTTAACAAATATTTCTTTATTTGTTGTATATATAATACCAAATTTTTTGCGTTATGTCAAGAACGCCAGGGCTCCCCCTACTCCTTAAGCGTTGAATATATCATAGATATATTCAAGTAAAATTATGACTTGTCAAAGCAAGTTTTCTTGTCCCGATTTTAGGACACATTTTTCTTGTCAATTTTCTAGTATACTAGTTTTGCTTCATTTGGAAGGTCAATGATTGTTGTCGTGTAAGCTTTAACGCTATATTTTTCTATATGCTTTGTTTCATCTGGAATAAGGTATATTCTTTTATCTTTCCATTCGTTTAAGCATTCTTTTTCAAACAGTTTATACGTGAATATCTTATTAAACACAGAAACTGACACATTACAAACAACTGAAGTGTTTTTTGGATTTTTAAAAATTATATTTAAATCTTGTTTTATTTTTGAAGCTACGTGTTCATCGCTATATACATATCCATTACCTTTACAGTATGGACAAGTTTGTAGCATTACATCTTCTATCATACAATTTGCTTTCTTTCTTGTTATCTCTACAAGGCCAAGTGGGGTTATATCTATTGCGGTTGCTCTTAATCTATCTTTAGAAAGCTCGTCTTGAAGCACTGTTAAAACTTTATCTATTTTGCCTTTTTCATTCATATCAATAAAGTCAACTATTATTATTCCACCTAAGTTTCTAAGTCTTATTTGTCTTGCTATCTCCTTAGCTGCAATTATATTTGTCTCAAAGATAGTTTCACTTAGTTCCTTCTCACCTATGTATTTCCCAGTATTAACATCTATTACTGTTAGTGCTTCTGTTCTATCTATAACTAAGTTAGCTCCATTAGAAAGTTCTACTTTTTTCTCAAGCAATTTATCTATTTGAGAATCTATATTGTATTCATATAAGATACCTTTTGTATTTGAATATAGTTTAAAAAGTCCTGGATCAACATGAGGAAACTCTTGTTTTAATTCGTTATAAACTTTTTCACTATCTACAATAATTTCATCAACATCATCTCTTAGCATATCTCTAACAGATTGTACGGCTAGTGAATCTTCTTTAAAAATAAGAGCTGGGGCTGACTTGCTATAGTATGCTTTTTGAATTTTATCCCATCTTTCTTCAAGTTCTTCAGTTTCCTGTTTTAATTCTTCTTTTGAACAATTAATGGATTGAGTACGAAGTATATATCCATGGCCTTTCTTTCTAATTTCATTTATATAATTTACAAGCTCTGTTTTTTTATCATCATCTGGAAGTTTTTTAGACGCGCAAACATAATCTACATTAGGCATCATTATAAGTCCACGAGAAGCAAGAGACATATTCATCGTGATTCTAGCACCCTTTGTCCCAAATTGATCTTTAACAACTTGAACTAGTATCTCATCGCCTTGCTTTACATTTAAATTAGAAATTTGAATATCAGCACCCTCATCTGCTCCAACTATATCGCCGGCAAATAAAAAACCATTTCTCTCAAGACCAATATTAACAAAGGCTGAATTCATGCCGTTTATAACATTCATAACTCTTCCTTTGTAGATATTTCCAACTAATCTTTCTTTGCTTTCTTTTTCAACCCAAAACTCAACAAGTTTGCCATCTTCAACAATGCAAACACGTGTAGCAGATTTAATTACATTAATAATAATTTGTTTCATCTTATATCTTTAAATAGTCATCAACTGCAATAAGCTTATCTTCAAGTTTAACTAATTGATTTAATCTTGTAATATCATTTATTGTAGTTTGTATTTTATATTCTTTAATAAAATATTGAATTAAAGAATCAATTCTTAAATTAACATTCCCACTTGCTGCTCTTACCCATAAATCTTTCCCTTCAACAAAAATATCAAAAAGCATCGACTTAACATCTTTTTGAACAATTTCACCTTTCTTTTTTAGATCTATTATAAGCTCTTCCTTTTCCTTTAAATCTTCTATCTCAACAGGAACAATATTTTGACATTTAATTCTAAAATCACTTGCGACTACATTTCCAGCCAAATTTGGATTCTTTAATTTTTCTATAGCGTATGTAGCTCTAATACCATCTGGCGCATTATTGTTATATTTATCTAAAAACTCATTAGCACTTATATTATTACAATCTACTGCATAATACTCAGCTATTGATTGGCATCCAAGCGGAATTGGAGTTGTTGCATATGTTAGCATATGTTTTACAAATCCTTGAGAATAATTTACATCAATTTTTGATCTTTTAAGAACTCTATGTAAAACATCCATCGTATCTAGATGTGAAACAAAAGCAAAATCTCCAGCTTTAACATGTTTAATAACTATAATCATTGTTGAAAACACCTTCCTAGTTTATTAGCTCCGCATCCATTACAATTGTGTAAACAATTAGGAGTTGTCACTTCGCTATATGCTAAATGCTTTTCTTTTAATAAATATTTTTTTGTTACACCATTATCTATTATGTCCCAAGGAAGCTCTCTACTTTCTTCAATTGCACCGGTATAATAAGTGGCATCTATCCCACATTCATTAAATGCTTCCGTCCATTTATTAAAATCAAAGTTTTCACTCCAACTATCAAAAACACAGCCTTTTTCATACGCTTTAGCAATAGCCGGCGCTAAACGTTCATCACCCCTTGCAAACACACCTTCGAGCACCGAAGATTCAGCCCCATGCCAGTTATACTTTACATTCTTTATTCTTAATATTTCTTGTAAATATTTTTGCTTTTCAAGCATCTCATCCATATTTATTTGTTTTTCCCATTGAAAAGGAGTTAGAGGCTTTGGAATAAACACAGATGTTGAAACCGTTATGTTTATAATTTTTGAGGTACCATATTTTTTATGCATCCAAAGTGCTAGTTTTGCAATGTTAGCAATTCCATCTAAATCTTCTTTTGTCTCAGTTGGAAGACCTATCATAAAGTATAACTTTACATTTTTAACATTATTTTTCATAGCGCCTTCAAATGCTCTTTCAATATCCTGTTCTGATATATTCTTATTTATTACATTTCTAAGTCTTTGAGTTCCAGCCTCTGGAGCAAATGTTAGTGAAGCTCCATTTAACTCTTCATATATTTCAGCCTCAAATGAATCAAGTCTTAGTGATGGCACTGCGAGTTTTACCTTCCTTTCATCAGTTTCTTTTTTTACTCTATCTACAAGTTCTTTAAGTGATGAATAATCTGATGTAGATAAGCTAGATAAACTTAACTCTTCGTATCCAGTGTTATCCATAAGCTGTTTTGCATATTCAACTAATGTATCTACTTTTCTTTCTCTTATTGGCCTATAATAAAAACAAGCTTGGCAGAATCTACAACCATTAGCACAACCTCTAAACAATTCAATTGTTGCTCTATCATGTACAATTTGACAATTTGGAACTAAAACTTTTGTTGGAAAATATGCTTTATCTAAATCTTTAACAATAGCTCTTTTTGTCTTGTTATGTAAAAGTGGTACGTAAATACCGTCAATTTTTTCACTTGCAATCTTTAAAAATTCAAGCTTCGTTAAATGTTTATCTTTAAGCTCCATATGAAGTTTTGTTAAATTATATAAATTTTCTTCTCCATCCCCAATCAATATTGCATCAAAAAATAGCGCATATGGCATTGGATTTACAGAACAAGGCCCACCGGCGACTAAAAGAGGAAAAGACTCATCTCTATCTTTAGCAAAATAAGGAAATCCCGCTAAATCTAGCATATATACAATATTTGTAAATTGAAGTTCAAATTGAACAGAAAAACCTATTAAATCAAAATCTTTTAGCGGTTTTTTAGTCTCAAGTGAAAAAAGTGGCATATTATGTTCTTTAAGTTTACCTGCCAAGTCTAGATCAGGCGCAAAACATCTTTCTGCTACAACATTTTCCATATCATTTAGCATATGATACAAAATACGAATACCAATATTTGACATACCTATTTCGTATTTATCACTAAAGCAAATACAAACACGCTCTTTATTTGCTTTATTCATATCCGGCATATTAAACTCACCACCTACATATCTTGCAGGTCTATCTACATTTAATAAAATTGCTTTTAATTCATTATCCATATTACATAACCAAACTTGCGGCACCTATAATACCTAAGTTTCTTCCTAAAACAGTTTTCTTAATTTCTATACTTGGATAAAAATCGTTTTCTCTAACAAAATTATCCATTTTATTTTGTAAAAGTGCAATAAACTCTCCACCTTCGTTAGCAACTCCTCCTGCGATAATAAAACATTCTGGGTGAAAAATCCATGCAAGGTTCACAAGACCACATGTAACATTTTCTATATATTCATCAACCAATTCTTTAGCGATCATATCTCCCATTTTTGCTGCATTAAATGTAGTAATTGCAGAAACTTGCCCATTCCATTTTCTTATTATATCGTTAATTTTACTCTCTGGGTAAGCTTTTGCCATTTTAATTGTTTTTCTAGTTAAAGCAGAGGCAGAGGCATATCTTTCCCAGCAGCCTTTTCTTCCACAAGGACACTGCTCTCCATTTATAGCTATTACCATATGGCCACACTCTCCGTTAAAGCTATTTCCTGGAAGAAGTTTCCCATCAATCATAATTGAAGAGCCAATTCCTGTACCTAATGTTATTAAAATTAAATTTTTAAAATTTTTAGCAACGCCGAATCTTGCTTCTCCTAAAAGAGCACAATTAGCATCATTTTCAATTTTAACCGGAATATTTAATTTACTATTAAACCTTTTTAAAAAATCTACTTTAGACCACCCTAAATTTGCAGCTTTTAATACAATTCCATTTTTTGAATCTATAAGTCCTGGAATTCCAAAACCTATTGCATTTACATCCTTTATTGGTAAATTATCTTGCTCTAAAAGGCTTTTTATGTTTTGTATAATTTCATCAATTAAAGTATCTGCTGATTTTGGCATATTAGTTTTAAAAGACATTGAATCAATAACTCTTCCTGTCTTTGTAACAATTCCAATTTTTACATTAGTTCCGCCAATATCTACACCAATATACATAAAAATCCTCATATTTATTATAATAAATAGTGCTTAATAAAGACAATAAAAACATTATCTATGTTAACCATAGTAAATTTCTCTTAAAAAAATACATAAGTTGTTTTATGGATAAACCCTAAAAACAACTTATTAAAATATCTAAATATTATTTTAAGATTTATGTTTACTAAACGAAGATATTTTTAACTACTAACTTATTTTAAATTAACAATATTTAGCAAACTTGCTAATTGGTTTTTGTGCATTATATAATACATACCACCAAGTATTATTGCATTCTCTGGATTTTCTAATTTTCTTACAGGAAGTCCTACTTCATTTGCTATGTATTCACAAATTCCATCCATTCTAGATGAACCACCACAAAGCAAAATACCATTTAAAGCAACTTCATTTGCTATATTTTCCGGTGTTTGAGTTAATATTGATAATATTACTGTACATATATTTTTAACAAGTGGCTCTATCGCAATTTTCACATCAGATGAATGTATTTGAATTTGCTTCATTTCGGAGCTTCCCAAGATTGTTACATTTTCATTTACAACTAATCTTACATTGTCAGACAGCGATGCCATTTCTTTTTTTATTTTTTCAATGTTTGCAGGAGCTAATTTACAACGCTGATTATCTAAAAGTTGATCCGCAATCGCCTGATTAAATGTTTTACCACCAATATTTATAGTGCAACCTGATACTATTCCATCTTTTTTTACTACGGCTATCTCTGTTTTTGTATCTCCTATATCTACTACACATTGTGCAGTTCCATCGTTAGAACTTGCATAAACAGCAAGTGGTGATTCAAGAACAACTACCTCTGATACACCAGCCCTTGTTAATACAACCTCTATATCATGTTTTTGTGCATTAGTAAGACCACATGAGACACATGCAATTGCTTTTATTCTTGGTTTTATTAAAGATTTTGAACTTACTACTTTATTTAAGTAATATCTATACATTAAAACAGCTGCTCTTTCATGAAATATAGCGCCTTCTTTTATAGGAGCAATTATTTGTTCATTTTGAGAAGTACGTCCAACATAATTAGCAACATTTCTACCACAATCAATTAATTCAATTTTGTTACCTTTACTTGCAACATAAACAAGTGAAG
This sequence comes from bacterium, assembly GCA_963592135.1. Classification (GTDB taxonomy): domain Bacteria; phylum Bacillota; class Clostridia; order Christensenellales; family UBA3700; genus UBA3700. The sequence goes on along the minus strand of CAVAVP010000015.1, from coordinate 20,568 downwards.
CATCCTTTAAAACAAAGCCCTTTTGTTCCTGTGCTATTGTTGTAAATTTACTACCTATATCTATTACTAATTGAATACTTTTCATTTAATAGCTCCTATTTTCTTAAGTTTATTTTCTAACCTTTCTACAGGCAAGCCTACTATATTAGTATAACTTCCTTCAAAGCTTTTAACAACCTCATTATCTTGTACACCATAAGCACCCGCTTTATCTAAAGGCTTTTTCTCATTTATATACTTTTTTATATAATCAAGTGTCATTTGTTTAAATGTTACTTTAGATTCTTCAACAAATACAGATTTTTCCCCATTAAAATATATACAAACGCCTGTGTATACTGTATGAGTATTTCCGTTTAACTCACTTAATATTCTAATTGCATCCTCCATATCTTTTGGCTTTCCATAAACTAAATTGTTAAAAACAACTATTGTATCTGCACTAATCACTAAAGAATCAGGATATTTTAAATCTAGGTTGTTTAACTTTTTTAAAGATAGTTTTTTTACTAATTCTTTTGGATTATTTTCTTTTATATTTTCATCCACATTTTGTGGCATAAACTCAACATTATCAAAAATCTTACTTATAAGTTCCTTTCTTCTTGGAGATGCTGAAGCTAGTATTACTCTCATTTATGCCTTCTTAGTCCAAATACCATCTTGGCCTTTTTCATATTCCTTTGAAAGCATAGTTTCTATCTTATTTATTCTACTTTCATCATTTGTAACATCGGCAGCCATTGCATACCAATATGCTGCAAGTTCAAATCTTTCAAACTCCTTACACTCTTTAGCGAAAGCGGCATACTCTTTTGTATCACCACCCTCAAGTTTCATTGATTTATATAAAAGCTCATCATCCTTATTTGAAGCTTTTTCGGCTTCATTTAATAAATGCTCAACAGCAAGCATTGAACCAAGTGTTGCTGCTTCTTTATAGTATGAGCGAGATTTATTTAAATCTTTTGTAACTCCATCTCCCTCTTCAAACTTTACTGCCAAATATTCATTTGCTCTTGTAGATTTGTTATTTGCAAGCGAAGTTAATTCCTTAAGACCTTTTATTTTATCTTTTGTATAAATTATTCTAGCGAGTTCAGCTCCTGCATCTAAAACACCAAGTTCATATGCTTTTTCATAATTACTTATGGCAACCTTTTCATCATTTCCTATTCCATGGAATGGATCTGCAAGAAGTCCTAATTGATAAACAGCAGGGCCAAATCCTACATCTGAGGCATAGCCAAATAATTCCTCAGCTTTTTCAACATCTTTTTGAACTCCAAACCCATGTTTAAATAAAACTCCAGCAAAATAGTTAGCTTCCTTTATTCCAGAGTTAACTGCATTTCTTGCTAAATCAATAGCTCTTTTAAAGTTTTGAGTGCAACCAAGGCCCATTATATTTGCATAAATTATATTTAATATTGCCTTTTTATTACCTTTTCTATAAGCTTTTTCATAACATTCAAAACTCTTCCAATAATCTACATCTACGCCTATTCCCAAATCATAAACATAGCCAAGTGCCATGTAGGCTGAGTTTATATTATTTTTTACACACTCTTCAAAAATAGGAGCTGCCAATTTTTGCTTTTCCTTATCTTTAGATTTTGCATAGATTACACCTAAAGCATACTTTGCAGTAATAATACCATTGTCTGCTGCAGCTTTGTATATTGGTTCTAATTTTAAAAGAGTCTTATATCCTTGTTCTTGCTTTACTGTATCTATACTCTTTATTTGATTAAAAGCTTCTTTTGCTTCTTCGATAGATAGTTCATATTTAGCACCTGTATTACCTTTTTCAACTCCAAGCTCAAAATATTTTTGTGCCATTTTAGGATTAGGATCTTGATCAATTAAACCTTTTTTATAAATAAGGCCTACCGTATAACAAGCAACAGGATCTCCTAGATCGGCTGCTCTTTTATAAAATTCAATTGCCTTTTTATCGTCCTGCTTTACAATAATACCGTTTAAATACATATAGGCTATAAATGTCTTAGCTTCAGCATTAGTCATATTTGAAGCTTTTTCAAACCACTTATATGCTTCTTTTTCGTTTTTATCTACACCAATACCAAGCAAATAAATTTTGCCAAGTTTAACCATTGCCTCAACGTCATTTAATTCCAAAGCTTGCTTTTGAAGTGTCTTTAAACCCATAATATCCTACCTACTTTAAATTATACATATATTTTAGCATGCACATTTTTTTTTATCAATAAACACGCAATATAAAGGAAAAAAGATATTTTTTAATTTTAATAATATTTATCTTATGCAATAATGGACAAATCATATATCCATAAAATTCGCAAAATCGTGATTAATGAGATTAAATGAAGCGTAAAATTTAGATGAATTAATTAAATAAAAACAACATTCTCAAAAGAAAAGTACCATTTCAATCGGTTGCTTTTATATTATAAAAACCTGATTTTCTATTTTAAATTATCTTAATTATCGTTAAAACTAATATAATTGCTATAGCAATCTTTTTAGTAATTCTTAATAAAAAAGCCGTCAAGACTTCTCTTAACGGTTTTTTAACTCATTAATTTTTATTATAAAATTTGAAGATTCTTTTTGTATGCTCTCTTAAAGTCTGGGATTGCAGACATAGCATCTTTTAATTCAAGAGAAATATCGCCCTCACCTTCAACCTTCATAATTACGCTATCTCCAAGAACATCACAAATAATTGTGTTAACAACCTTACATTGACTTCTATCTAGACTCTCTGCAATTCTTACAATTACGCCAAGTTTTAATATAGCGGACAAATCTTCTTCTGTAAGTATATCCTTATATTTACTTAATTCTTGTACATTTAATTCACCTTTTCTATGAAGTGAAGTTACAAATGCCGCAACGACCAAGTCTTTATGAGAAATACCATATAAATTACTATTTAGAATTATATATTGTGAATGATACTGATGTTCATAATATTTAATTCTTGTTCCCGTATCATGTAAAAGCGCTGCGACTCTTAAAACCTTCATATATTGTCTTGGTAATTTATGAATAACTTTTAATTGTTTATATAGTTGCATAGACAATTCATAAACTTGTTCAGCATGATCAATATTTTCATTAAAGAAATTCAAAAGCGAATAAATACTATGACCTAAGATATCATTAATAGGTTTTTCATTTGTTGATGGTACAGCATATTTAAACATTGCACCCTCTCTTAACCCACAACCAGACATAACAATTTCATCAAATGAGCATTGCTTCATTATTCCACTCATAACAGCAAGAGCTGCTGGGAATATATCTGCTCTTACAGAGGATAAACCTTTTATCTTCATTGTGCTATCAATAGCCATAGATCTTATATTATTATAAATGCTATTAAAATCATCTATTTTTAATTCATAGTTATGCGCCATAGATAATGGATATTTCTTAAGCATTCTTGAAATCTTACCTACATTTCTAAATGAACCACCAACACCTATAAGTTTTGTATCAGGAGCAATCTCAGGAAGCCATGGAAGAGTCTTTAATTGTTCCATAACATATTTTTCCATCTTTTCAGACTTCTCAAGAGGGGATGAGCCATCATCTTTAAACATATCGGTAATAACAACTGCACCAAGAGGAAGTGTTGCGTAGTAAAGCAAGTTCTTTCTATTGTAGTAAATAAAGTTAGTAGAACCACCACCAATATCTACAATTAATCCTCTTGGAATATCTAATGAGTTTATAACTCCTTGATAAACAAGTTTTGCCTCTTCTTCTTCATTTAGAACTTTTAATTTTATACCTGTTGAGGATTCGATTTCATCTAAAAATCCTCTTTGATTTTTAGCCTTTCTTACTGCTTCTGTTGCATAAGCATAAATTCTATCAATCTTATTTGCTTCGCAAAGTTTAGAAAACATTTTTAAGGTTCTTACTGTTTGAGCTATTCTAACAGGTTGAATAAAGCCATCATTTTCCATATCTTGAGCTAGTCTTAGAGTTTCCTTTAATTGATCTCTAACTTGAAAATAACCACTCTCTAGAATATCTACTATAACTAGACGAGCTGAATTTGATCCTACATCAATAATTGCTATTTTTTCCATAAAATTCCTTTCTTAGTAAAATTATTAATCATAAGAATTATAACATAAACAAAATTATGTGTCTATACCCATATTTTTAAGTTTTTACCGATTCTTTGGGCCTTTTAAAAAGAATCTCCTCTTTTAATTCTTTCAACAAATTTATTTAAATAATCCTTTAGAATATCCATGACTGCATAATAATCATTCATATCCTTCATAAGCCATGGGTCTGGTATGTTTTTATATTTATTTTCTGCAACCTCGGATAATGTTCTAAACTTCTTTTTAAATACAAGTGGAGTAAAAAATTTATTTGCATTGTTCATTCCAATAATTAGATCAGCTTCTTTTAAATCTTTCCATGCAGCAATTTTAAATCTAGGTTTATGAGCATATATAACATCATCACTAAACCCTTCCCTTCTTAAAGACAAAACTGCTTTTGGATTTATCTTAAAAGATCTATTTAACATAGCCGCCGAAGACACCTTCTTAACTTTGCTTGCTAAATCCTTATCGTTTTCAATCATTCTTTGCATCATAATTTCACAATAAGGACTTCTACAAATATTAGACGAACATACAAATACAATTTTCATTATTTAACAAATTCCTTATTCAATAAATTCCTTTAATATTTCTATTATATCATCTAAGAAACTATTTATTAATACTTCATCTTCTTTAGAACAATTTTCAGCGATACATATATTTAAATGAGTATCAATAGAAACGCATGTTAATTGGAAATATGGTCTATTCTTTACAGCTCCTGTACATAATATATCTGTCATTTTGCAACCATAAAAAGTTACATCGCCTCTATCTATTTTTCCTAGATTACTCATCTGCATTACAGGATTTTCGTAACCTATCTTTACAGCAATTCCAGATACTATATCAAACCAAATAATCTTATAAGCAAGAGCAAGAAGTGGAATTCCATATAAACCTACAACTTCATCTTTTTTTTGATTATTATTATTTTCAGCAACTTTCCTTAGTGTTTCTATAAAGTTTTCACCAATTCCATTTAATTTGCATGGCATGAATGCAACCATGTTTGTGCAACCTTCTAAATCGTTCCCTGAAAGCAAATGTCTTCTTAAATCAACAATTGATGTAATATTCAAAAGCTTATTATTATCAAATCCTGCTTCTTTTGCATAAGCTCTAAAGTAAGCAGCAAGAATAACATCATTTAATGTTGCATTGTATTTTTTCCCTTTTTCTTTTAATTTATTTACAAAATCTATATCCAACACTCTTGTAAAGAAAATCTTTGACACTTCTTTATTCTGAGTAAATCTAAAGTGACTTTTTACTCCAGTTTTTGAAGCGTTGTTATAAAGTTTTTTTGCCTTTGCTTTAGTACTAGGTGCCATTTTTTCATACAATTGCTTTATAGCACGAGAACCGTTTTTTATTTCAACTGAATCTGCATTTCCATTAGTTTTAAATGCGTTATAACATTCAACTATTTTTCTCACAGTATATTTTAATTCGCTTCCATCAAAACATTGATGGTTAACTACTAAAGCAAATGCACATTTATCTTTGCATGTAAAAATCTTTGCTCTAAATTGAAATCTAGATTTATGGGATATATGTATTTTTAAAAATTCTTCAACACTGCCATTTAAATCGTCAATTTCTTCTTTTGTAGCAAGTTCTTCTATGCTGTATTTTTCTGTTACAAGCCAGTATTGTCTTATAGGATTAGGAACATATCTTGATCTTAACACCTTAACATTTTTAATTACTTTATCTATAGATTTTCTAATTAAGTCTAAATCTAAATCCCCGTCCATATAGACTGCATAATGCATCATCCTATCATAGAATTTAGATAATATATATTGAGTTTTATCCCAAAGTTCAGCCTTTATTCTTTCTTTCATTTTTCACCTCTTGATAACCTTTTTCGATAAAAATTTTTTCCTTTTCATCAATTTAATAATACAATGAACATTCATTGTTTTCAATTATCGTCATATTGATTTGAAGTATACCTAAAGATTCCTTAATTCTACTTTATGTAGATAAAAACAAAATATATTTTTTATTGAATTTATGAATTTATTTTTTTCCTTTCAAACAATCTATGTAGCCTGCAACTTTTAGTTGATCATCTTTCGATAAAGAACTTAATTCTGCAATTGTTTCATCTATTTTTCTTTTCTCTTGATTGTTTGGTCCATAACACAACAAATAATCTATACTACAACAAAAATAATCTGCAAGTCTCATTAAACCATCGGGAAGAGGTTGCCTTATTCCGCTTTCCCATGCAGAGATATGACTTTGTCTTAAACCTGTTGCTCTTGCAAGCGCTGATTGAGACAAACCTCTATCCTCTCTTAATTGTTTTAATCTTTCCGCAAAAACCATTTCTAACCTACTTGTGTTAAATTATTCAAATAGACTTTAGCACATTCTTTAATAAAAGTGTTGACTTTAACCTTACTCGGTTATACAATGTACTTAAATTAACCCTTGTCGGTTAGTTTATATTCGAAGTGGGTTTATTACTTCGTCTCCCATGCCTGCTTTTTGCTTCTCCCTTAATTCGCAATCAGCAGGCACTTATTAAAGCGTATGATAAAAGAATATAAAGTTTATTATATTTTTGTTCTCCTACTACTTTTATTAGTCGTTGCCTTTTTTATTGTTTTTAGTTCAAATGAAAATATAGTTGAAGCTGAATCTTCTACAGAGGTTTTAACGGTAACAATTCATGATATTTCAATTGTAGATGGTGAACTTCAAAACAATAATCTTGGATATTTTAAATTCAATTCTGAACTTACTAATGTATCAAACTATAAAATTGACCTAGGTGCTGTTTCTGACACAACATCAGGACTTGGATATTTTTATAAAACATATAATGCTACAACTTGTAAAGCATACAGAGGCCCTAGATTAATGGTAACTGGCGCTTACATTGAAAATGGCCATTACTACATAGATACTAACGGGCAACCTACGCAAATACATATTTATAGGCCATATTATAAGATTTCTTACGAATTAGACGAAGGGACTTTAGAAACAGAAAATATCCACTATGTTTACGCGGACAACGAAACTTATATTTCTCTTAATAATCCCAGCAAAGATGGCTATAAATTTATAGGCTGGTTTTCAGAAACAACCTACGAACATAGTTATTATTCAATCAAAGGAACTAAACTTTCTAACGATATTACACTATATGCTTGTTTTTCAAAAATAGAATACATACCTGTATATAAAATAACCCACGACTACTATAAAAAAATTTACACACAAATAGGAACCGTAGGCTACTACGACATAATGACACAAGAAATGTATGGTTTCACTGAACTTATTGAAAATTTTAATTCTGGCTATAATCTTGAAAACTATTCTATTCAAGATAAAAATGATAATAATTTTAGACTTATAACAACCATGGGGAAAAACTTCTGTCTTAAATCCGCTGGAATTCCCGACCATATTGCAATATATAACACCTTTTATTCAATAAAATATGAGCTTAATGGTGGTAAAAAATTAGTTGCCTTATATAACTACTATAATACTAAGAGCGAACTAGCCTCATCATCTATTCCTATTCCTTTTAAGTATGGCTATCAATTTATTGGATATTATCTTGATGAAAATTTTACTTCTACTCCTGCCTCCTCGGACTTTGTTGCAAGCGATATTACTTTATATGCAAAGTTCAGTGAACTTAAATTTGCTAAGGCGTACTATAAAACAACAGATTTTTATAAGATTATAGATAAAAAAGTGGATACTATAAGTTATTATGAACACGAAGGCACATATTATTATTCTGAAGATTTAAATAGTCTTACATCTAAAGTAAGCGGAGCTACAACTTTTAGTGTAATCTCAACAGGCGGCAGTATTATAAGTCTTTCACAATTAAAAGGAAATTACATATCTTCTGTCTCCTTGGGCGTTCCAGACTATATTCAAATAGATAGTCCTGCAATATACTCTATCTCGTATGTGTTCAATGGTGGAAAAGAAGATCCAGATAATCCACTATATCATTACTATATACGCAAATACGATGTACCTAAAGATCAAGCGGTCCCTATTCTTGATGGGTATGAATTTATAAGTTGGTACTTAGATGCTGATTTTACAACTACAACCTCCTCTTCTGAATTTAAAGGAGGTAAAGATATAGTTTTATATGCACAATGGTCTGAAAAACATCCTATATCTGTTTATTACTATAATACAGGCATTCAACCAGCCAAATATGAATATATTGGAGATAGTTATTACCATTTAAGAAAAAGTATGTACTGTTATGGTAAACACGACGGAAGTACAGGAATTGGATATTATTATGACAAATATGATGCTACATCCTTTTTCGTTCTAAATGAAAAAAATGAAAAAATAAAATGTTTTGAATATAATGGCTTTTTATTTTCTTCGGCAGAAGATGGACTTCCTGCGAAGGTTTATATCTACAAACACTTCTCTATAAAATATTATGTTAATGGTATTTATTACATGGAAACTGCTGGCGGCCTTGGCGATAAAGTCAAACTGCCAACATTTGTAAAAGGTTTTATTGGCCAAAATTATGATGCTGTTAAAATTGGAAGTTTAAATGTTGGCAAAGACTATGCCCTTTACATTTTTAAGGGATGGTCCACAACCGACACAAGTGATATTACATGGTTCCAAAAACAAGAAGTTAATCTTGTAGATTCTATTACTTACGGAGAATCAGGTGAATATATTATATCTTTATATGCTTATATGCAATTTTATGGGAAATTAAATTCCTTAAATAATGAGATTAATTACGAGGAATACATAAACTCATGTAAAGGCATTATAAGAGAAGACTCTATCTACTCTCTTGATGATTTAATGCAAGAGCACGTAACAATGACAAGTGCCGATACTCAGCAAACAGTTATAGACAAAATTGCTTCTTATCTAAATATTGATGATGTTTCACTTCCATCGCTTTCATTAATTGAAAAATTATTTTCCGGCAAAAAAATTAACTTCAACGATATATTTAGCAGCATAATTGGAAAAATACTACTAGGTGTAGTATTTATAATCATTATATATATAATCCTATATTCTATATTCCTTATATTTAAGAATTTATTCATGAAAAACTATCTGCAAACAAAGTAATAAAAATCGCAACAATTTGTTGCTTTATTTTTTAATAATTACAAGCCTTTTTTGTTAAAACATAAGCAAAATTCGCTTTTTTGGCAATTTTTGTCTATAATCTGGCAGATGTTGCAAAAAATTACAATTTGTTTGTAATTATTTTGTAATTACTTAAACGATAGAATGTAGGTGTCAAAAACGAAATGGCACAAATTATAAAAATTGCTGTTTCAAAAAAAATTAAAACTATGAAATAAAATTTAATTGTTTAAGGAGAAAAAAACTATGACAACAAAGAAAAGATTAATAGTATCATTAGCAGCTTTATGCTTAGTTATGATCATGATGACAGTTTCTGCAGTAGCAGTATTCGCTTACGAAAGACAAACAACAACTTCAGGAGTTAACGTTACATACGTTGCTAAACATGTAGTTGGTTCAGTAAAGATTACAGAAAGCTATAAGTCTGACACATTAAAAGGTACAGCTACATTCACAGGTTATGAAACAGCTGATCAAAATACAGCTATCAACCCAACAGCTTTAGATTTATCTGCAGAAAACAATTCAGTAGTTTATAAGTTTGATTTCACAAACTCTTCTGAAGAAAATCCATATATTGCTACATTATCTTATAAAGCAGGTAATGATGATACAAATATGACAGTTGAATACAGTGCTGATGGCGTAACATATGCAGCTTCTTCAAGTTCAGTTACAGTTGCAGCTGGTGCTACAAGTGTATACTATGTTAAAGTTACAGTTACAGATACATTAAAATCTGCAGTTTTAGATGGAACATTTACATGGGTACTTGAAGCTCAAGTAAAAGCTTAATCAAAATCTGATTAAACAAACGAATGAAAAAAAATGCACTCTATTTCGATTTGATTTAGGGTGCATAATTTCTTATAATATCAAGAGAAACCAAAACTATGGAAAATATTGAAAGCATAAATTCACTATCTAAAAAACCAAAGATTACAGCTATTGGTGTAATCAAGTTAACCATAAGAAGCATTTTAGATCTTATTTGCTTTCTTTTAGTGTTGATTGGTATTTTATTTTCTATAGTAAGTTTTAACTGTAAAAATCAAAATACTCCTCCATCTATGTTTGGATATAGCAATCTACAAGTTATATCAGGCTCAATGGTAAAAAGCGGCTTTAATATCGGAGATAATGTTTTAGTTAGAGCTACAAACACTGATACTCTAAAAGATGGAGATATTATAGCTTTTTATGACTACTATCCTTCTTATAAAGATTTTAGTATAAGTGGTTGTAAAAGAATTATGCCAGATACAATCTCTAATAAAACTTACGAAGTTTCATTTAAACAAGCATTTGGATTTTATTCTAACGAAATAAAAACTGCCGCAAAGGCTGAATCAACACTTGTATTTCACCATATAAAGACTGTTTGGGAAGATGAAAATGGTGTTAGGTGGTTCCAAACATACGGCTCTTCAAATGCAGTTGATGATTCTTGGTGGATTCGTGAAGATTATATACTAGGTTCATATGTTGACACTGGCTCTGCATCAGTTCTATCCCATGTTTTAAATTGGCTATCTTCAACACTAGCCCTACTTCTATCTTTACTTCTTCCAATGATAGTACTAACTGGCTTTATTTTAACTGATTGCATAACTGAAATTAAAAACACCTTACTTGAAGCCGACGTATTAGATGGAATAAGAGAAATTACCGACCCTAAATGTATTAAAAGAAATATAGGCTTTGGTATGAACAAGAAAAACAAATTAAAAATATATAAATTAGCTATAACTCCAGAGGAAAAAGTTGTTTATGCTTCCCTTCTTTGGAAAAAAGATCAAATGCCAGCAAATATAAAAGAAGAGATAGGCGTTCCTCTTTCTTTGAACAAAGTAAAAGAGTTAATGTTAGAAAATCCAAACCTTGAACATACAACAACACCTCAAGAACAAGAAACTGAGACAAGCAACTCTACACTTACTCTAGATAATCAAGAAAACTCTATCGAAAATAAATCGCAAAACATAGAGAGTTCAACCGAACAACAAAACATAGAACCTGCTTTAACACAAAACAATACTGAAAATAATTAATAAATACGCTATTTATATTAATTTTAAAATATTATTTGGAAAATTCGTAAGGTTTGACAAATAGTATAAAATTTATGGATAGTTTGACAGCCTTTACATAAAAAAAATCTAACCAAAAACATGGCCTAACTTTTAAGTTTTTTTTGCTTTTGTTGCAAATATAGAAAACAGAATACCGCAAATATCGAAAATAAAATGCCATCACTAAAGAAAACTCACACTCAAAAGCCACATAACCTCATTTATATAATATATTACTAAAAAATACGGAATATATAAGTTAAAACAACACTAAAATATTGCTCAACTATATTGACAAATATTGGTCAATTATTCGTAAAAATATTTGTCAATAAAGTATAATAACCATAATTAAGCTTAAGCAGATATTCAGATTGGCTAATAAGCCATTATATAGTTAAACTTTTTCTAATTTTTAGCAAATTGGGAATTATATAACTCTGAATATAATCCACCTTTTTTAAGAAGTTCACTATGTGTACCCTGCTCTATTATGTGACCTTTATCCATAACTAAAATACAATCAGCTTTCTTAATTGTAGATAATCTATGAGCAACTACAAAACATGTTCTTCCTTTCATCATTTCATCAAATGCTTGTTGAATCTTTATTTCGGTTCTTGTATCTACTGAAGATGTAGCCTCGTCTAATATCAACATATTTGGCAAATATAACATTGCCCTTGCAATACATAATAATTGCTTTTGACCTTCAGATAAATTACTACCTTCAGATATTACTGTATCCAAGCCTTGTGGTAATCTTTTTATAAAGTTATAGGCATGAGCTTTTGTAGCTGCTTCAATTATCTCATCCTCGCTTGCGTTTCTTCCAAATAAAATATTATCTCTTATTGTTCCTGAGAAAATATAACTTTCTTGTAAAACCATTCCATAAGATGATCTTAAACTTTTTCTAGTAACATCATATATGTCACTTCCATCTACTTTTATTGAACCCGCATCTATATCATAGAATCTCATAAGTAAGTTTATAAGTGTTGTCTTACCACAACCAGTTCTTCCAACTATTGCAATATTTGTTCCATGGCTTGCATTTAAATTTAAATTCTCTATTAATTTCTTATCTTTAGTATACGAAAAGGCAACATCTTTTAATTCTATATTACCTTGAACTTCTTTTAAGACGATAGCATCGCTGCTATCCTCTTTTTCTTTTAATGCTTCAATAACTTCAAATACACGTTCTGCTGAGGCTGTAGCGCTTTCTATTTCAGTAAACACATCCGATATTTCATTAAATGGCTTTCCGTATTTTAAAGCATAAGTCAAAAACATAGTAAATTGTCCTACCGTCAAACTAAATGCTCCACCATTTATTACAGCAAATGCACCTATAAGACCAGCAAGTGCGTAAATAACATTATTAATAAATCTTGTTGATGGGTTTGTTAAAGATGAATAGAACGTTCCCTTAATTGAAACTTTCTCTAAAGTCTTGTTTGCATCATCAAATATCTCTTCACTTCTGTCACCAAAATTACAAGTTTTGTAAAGTGTTGGATTAGTTGCAGCATCAGTAACTTGAGCCGAGATGTCTGATCTTAATTCTGATTGTTTTTTAAAGTATTTGTGTGTGCTTTTACTTATTAAAGTTGCAACTACTAATGATAATGGAGTTATACATACTACGATTAAACCTATCTTATAGTTTATAGACATCATAATAGCAATTGTTGCAAGTATTGTTCCTATTCCTGAAAATAGTTGGTTAAATGACATTAAAAGACCTTCATAGATTTGATCTACATCAACTATCATTTTAGATAAAATGGTTCCTGTTTTATTAGAATCTATATAAGATAGAGGAACTTTTTGTATCGCTTCAAACATACTATGTCTTATATCCTTAACTACATTTGATGTTATTGTTGAAGCAAATAATTCCATTAACCACTCCGATAATACATAAACAAGTACAAGAACTCCAATTAAAACACAAATTTTAGATAAGAAATCAAAATTTACATTTCCTTGCTCTACCATACAATCTACTGCATCACCAATCTTTATAACAGAATAAAGAGATGCAAATACCTCAATTAAAGCCGTAAAAATAACCAATAATAAGTATTTCCAATACTTTAATGTATATTTCATTAATTTATTAAAAGCAGAACTATTAAACTTTTTCATTTGAGTCCTCCTTTCTTGTTTGTGATTCATAAATTTCCGTATAAACAGTATTTGCTCCTAATAATTCATCATGAGAGCCAATTCCAGCAACTTTACCATCATCAAGTACAATTATTTTATCTGCTTGTAAAACTGAGGCTACTCTTTGAGAAACAATTATTGTCGTTAATCCTTCTAAAGACTTTAAAGATCTTCTCAACTCTAAATCAGTAGCATAGTCTAATGCTGATGATGAATCATCTAGTATTAATATTTTTGGATTTTGAACAACCGCTCTTGCTATATTTAATCTTTGTTTTTGGCCACCAGAGAAGTTTGCTCCTTTTGCTGCAACTTCTGTATCTAAACCTTGCTTTTCCATAACAAAGTCATAAGCTTGAGCAATTTTTAATGCTCTATACATATCCTCATCACTTGCATCTTTATTAGCGATTTTTAAATTACTCCTAATAGTACCTTTAAATAATGTTGAATGTTGAACAGCAATTGCTACTTCTGACCAAAGTTGATTAAATGTATATTTTTTAACATTTACTCCATTTATAAGGATCTCACCATCTGTTACATCATAAAGCCTTGGAATTAAATTAATTAAACTCGTTTTACCACTACCTGTACCACCTATAATCCCTATGGTTTCACCTTTTTTAATAGTAAAGTTTAAATTCTCTAAAACCAGTTTATCTTCATTATATGCAAAATCTACATTTTTAAACTCAATCTTAGGTTTATTTTCGTCTACTTCAATGTACGAATTACCCTCATCATTAAATGATGGTTTTGTATCTAAAAAGTCGCTTACTCTTATTGCAGATGCTTGTGTCTTTGCTAAAATAACAACTAAATTAGATAGCATAACCACTGCATTTAAAATTTGAATTAAATAGTTAACAATCGCTGTAATTTCTCCGGCAGTTAATCGTCCCTTATTTACAAATCCACCACCAAGCCACAAAACAACTACTATTGCAATATTAGTAACAGCATAAGTTAATGGATTTAAAAGAGCTGAAACTTTAGCAACTTTAATTTGCTTTTTAGAAACACTATTTATTGTTTTATCAAACTCTTCTTGTTCGTCGTTTTGTCTTGAGAATGCTCTTATAACTCTTATACCTTCAAGATTCTCTTTAGATTTTAGTGAAACGTTATCTACATCTTTTTGAATATTTTTATAACTTGGCACTGTAACTTTGCTTACAAACCAAATTATTAAAAATATAAGAGGAACTGAAGCAAGTACTATAATTCCCATGTATACATCAATAACAAACGACATAACAACAGTACCTATAATAATAAATGGTGATCTTAAGAATAATCTTAAAAATCTATTAACACCTGTTGATACTTGATTTATATCTGATGTTAATCTTGTAACTAATGTAGAAGAACCTAACTCATCGATATCTTTATTAGTTAAAGTATTTAAATGAGAAAAAGCTTCTCTTCTCAAAACAGTTCCCATACCCATTCCAGCAACAGCTGAAAAATATTGAGAAATACAAGAAACTGTCAAACCAAGCGCTCCCATACATAAAATAAAAATTATGTACTTATATATTAATGCTGAATCCCCATTTGGAATACCTTCATCGATTATTACCTTCATTAATATTGGGACTATAATCTCAAAGCATGCTTCTAAAAACTTAAATAAAGGCGCAATTATACATTGGGCCCTATAGGGTTTTAAAAATTTTAGTAACTTACGCATATACCACCTATAATACGGAAAGTATAGCATATATTAAGAAAAACATATAACATTTTTAACTAGTCTTTTCTAATTTTAAGATAGATAGGAATATATATTAAAAACGAAGCATTAAGTCCAGCAAGAATAAATAACAAAATAATGAACACCTTTGTTCCTAAAATCACTCCAGTTAATACTAAACATAAGAAAATTGCACTAAAAATGATAAATATTACATCTAATATTCCTAAGACAATTGTAGATAAATAAAAAATTATTTTTGCTACATCTTCTTTCATTACCAATAAATCTCCAATTTATTTATTTCTTCAATATCACTAAACTTTGAAACTAAGCCTTCATACTCTTCGTAAATTTTACGTTTATTAACTATTTTTCCCTCTTCTATAGCTTGATATGTTGTAGCCATCGCTCCTTCTATTTGACTAGTTTTAAGATAAGCATTATTCTCTCCGCTTATTCTTTCAACCAATCCTACTAAACCATAAATATATTTATTATCACTTGCACCATTTGAATTTAAGGAATTAATAACAGCAATACTATTATTAATATAACCTGGATAGTAATAACTCCATCCATCATTATAGGCACTATTAACACCAACTATACCTCCCATATAGACATATGAGTTTTCATTTGATACACTTAAGTCTATATCATAAATAGATACACAATTTTCAATTATTCCTTGGCACAAATAACCATACGAATAGCCCGACAAATTTAATGCTGCAATTCCACCTGCATACACAACAGACAAAACAATATCTATATTTAGTTTGCCTGTATTTTTACAATGAGTAATTGTTCCATAGTTATATATTGCAATACCTCCGATGTAAACTCCAGTTTTATTTTCACTTACATTTATCTTAATTGTTCCTTCATTTTCACAATCGCTTACGTTTCCACCTTCATTGATTCCAACTACACATGATACAAGTGGTTTCCAAGAAATATTTTGCGTTGAATAGTCTATATTTCCACTATTTTTACAACCTTTTACCTCGCCCAAATTTGAATAAGCAAAAACTGATGTGTCTACAAGTGATGTAGTTATATTTGCACTTGATGTGCAATTTTCTATTGTTCCATTATTTTCATAAGCAAAAATTGCAAATTGCGTACTTTCATTTCCAACTGAAGATAAATTTATCTCTCCAGACACTTGTACATTTTTTATTAATCCAGAATCCGTGTTAGTTAATACTAAAATAGAAAGGCCTAAATATTTATCTTCTTTTAAAGAACTTGTAAATCCGCCATTTATAACAAGATTTACATTTTTTATTGTACCTTTATTTTCTTTAATATAAGCAAAATCTGTATTTACTGCTAAGTTTTTACTAACTTTAATAGTTATATTTTGTATGGTTCCACTTAATGTGTTTATAAAAGATGAAGAATTATTAATAGTTAAGGTGTGTCCATTGCCATCTATTATGCTTTTATAAACATCAAGATTTAAATTGTTTATCTCTATATCTTTTTGAAGAATTATAGACTTTCCCCCTTCGACTGCTTTTTTAAACTGCAATTCATTTGTTACTCTTAGTGGATATTTATCACTTCCCGTTCCAAGGTACAAAGCAAATATAGATAAACCTGAAAACACAACTATCATAAAAACACAAAACAGAGCTATTAACCCTATTGCCTTTTTCCTTTTATAACCTAACTTTGGTTTTGGAACTTTTATTATAGTTTCAGTTGGATTAATTTCCTCATCTGTTTTTATTTTTTGTATTAATTTTAAGTTCTCAACTACATTATTTGTTTTATAAGATAATGAATAAACTTTTTCTAATCTTGCCACTTTTCCTAATATTAAAAGCATTTCAAGAGGATGTACTATTTCGTCCTTGGAATATAATCTTATACACCTTTCAGCTATCTTTCTAAAGTCGCTAAATATATCTAAATCTAAAGATACTCTTTCATAACTTTTTACTTGTAATAATTTCTTTTCATATTGCTTAATAATTTTTCTAGCATCATATAGATAGCAAAGTGATAATATAGGAAATCTACCAATACTTATACCTTTGTATTGATCATAGATTTTACTAAACTCTTGCACATTATCTTGCTTTATTATTAGCAATATATTATCTTGCATTATTTTTTAATTTTT
Organism: bacterium; assembly: GCA_963592135.1. GTDB lineage: Bacteria > Bacillota > Clostridia > Christensenellales > UBA3700 > UBA3700. The sequence goes on along the minus strand of CAVAVP010000015.1, from coordinate 3,219 downwards.
ACTCCTCTTGATACTGCCCACTTGTCTAATATGGCAAATATATACTCTTCATTTACACTCTCTCCACTTACAGCATTTTGTAAAAATTGGTTAGTAGATTTAAAAGTGCCAATAAGTTCATTTATTGAATTATTTTCAGTTTCTATTTGTTTTATAATTACTTCGTTATCTCTTTTTACTGAGTCTATTTTCCTAGAATTTTCATTTAAAACAGAGGCAACATCTTTATTTATGAAGTCACTAATTTTTTGCACATTTGTATTATAACTATCCAAAGATTTTTGCAAATCTCTTACATTATAGTTTAACTTCTTTTCTTCTATAAGTTTTTCAAGTCTTTCCATTTGAGACTTGGCTTGATCTTCTATCTCATTTAGATTGTTTAAACTTTTTTCTAACACTTCAAGGCTGCTTGTCATTGTTTTTAAATCAGATGAGTATTTTGAGCTATTTTTTAAAAATTGATCAATATTTAATGCAAGGTCGGTAGACTTTTTGGTTTGTGAGGCTAAGTTTGCATAAATTTCTTCTAACTTATTTTTTGCATCACCATTAAATGTTGTGCCAAGCTTAGTTAGGTTCTCTTCCATTGTTGAGTAAGTATCCGCAAGTTCTTGTAAACTTAATTGAATTGGTGTTAATAAATCTCTATAACCTTTAAATGCTTCTATCAATACTTGTACATCTTTTACTTCCATATTGTTTAACCTCGTTTATGTTTTAAATTTTCATTTATTTTCCTTATATTAGTTTTTATATCTTCTACGTCTTTATTTAATGTATCAATAATAACGCCTTTTGCCACATCGTTATCTAAAACATCCAGGTAGAATTGGACTATATCATATTCAAGCGTATTTGATGACCTTTCCGCACATGAATCTATAAGTTCTATAAGTTTTTCATCATGAGAAATTGTGAATTGTTTTTTTGCATCATCTAAAAGTCCATTTCTCCAAAGTTCAATTCCTGCTTGCTTATTGTCCCCTTTTCTTACATACTTTTCAAATATATCTATTTTCTTTGAATAGTTTTCTACATCCACACTGTCTAATTTTTCTAAAAGCCACCTTGCGTTATCATATTGCTCAAGTTTTATAAATTCTTCAATTCTTGATATAACTTCTTCATTTTTAAGTTCCGTCTTTGAAGCAATATTATTTAAAGAATTAAAAGCATTTTTTTGATTCATAACTTCAAAGTTATCTTTAAAGAAATCATTAAACATTTCAACATTCTTTCTTTCTACAACAAATAAATTTTGCTTAGCCCTGGACAATCCTACATAAAATAAATTGAAATAATATCTATAAACAGAGTTTTCCTCTGCTTTCTTTTTGTTAATCACCTGTCTTTTAAGTGCATCCCATTTTTCCGAATTATCTGAAAGAATATCTAGAAGAATTATACAATTTCTCTCTAACCCTTTTATCTCAGATACGGTAAGTATTTCTTGCTTATTAAATATTTCTCTTAATTTATTTTTTTTATCTATGCTGCTTACAACAATTGTTACATCAGCATAACTTTCATTTTCAATACTGTTTACAAAATTTCCATCGTTTACATAAACTGTTTTTGTTGGGAGCCCATTATCTACACTCTTACCTTTAAGCACGAAACTATGGCTTCCAAATTGAGATACATTTAAATCACAAAGTTTATTAATAATTTCTTCTATTTTCTCACTATTTCTATAATTATTTTTAAGCTCAACTACATTTGTAATATCTTTTTCAAATAATAATCTCTTTAAATAAGCAAATGAAAAATATGTTGGATTAATCATCTGAAGCACATCTCCAACACAGAACATCTTTCTTCCGAGCATTTTAAATAATTTTAGATTTATTTGAGTAAAATCCTGTACCTCATCCAAAACAACTAATGAATATTTTTCAATTTTATCTAACCTATCTATAAGAATCTTTGATGCAATATTATTATCTAAAATATTATTTGCTAGTATATACTTTTTATAATCTTGAGATATATAGTATATACATTCTGCTTCTTGTTTTGAAAAACTATCTTTTCTTAGATTAATGTATTCTTGAAGAGATAATTCACCACTTACATTTTCACACCAACCAAAAATTAATCCATAAATTTCTTTATATATAAGTTCATAAGATATATATTTTATTTTATCTAATGAGGTTAAAACGTTATAATTTTTTATCTTCTTTAAATACTCTTTAATAAAGAATTGTTCATCAGAAAATTCTTTATATTTGTCCCCATAAAGACGATATAGGTCTTCTATCATAAAATAATCTACCTTATTTTCTAAAAACCCTACTATAAACTCTAATTTTTCTATAATTTTTTGGTCATCATCTACATCAAGCCAAATGCCTAATTTATTCTCTATGGCTACCTTATGGTTTAAATCAACGAACTCTAAACGCCCTGATTTTAAAGATACTACAAAGTTTTTTATATTTGTAGAAAATAAATTTATTTTTTCTTTAGTGTCTTCAAGAAGTGCATGAGAGTATGTAGAATAAAGAACTTTTCCTACATATCTTCTACAAGCACAGTATATTATCTTGTCTATACAAATATTAGTTTTACCGGAGCCTGCCACACCTTGAACAACAACATTGTTATCCTCTATTGTTACAATCTTTTCTTGCTCTTTATTTAAAAGTGGAAAATTAACTTTGTCCGTATTAGATAATATATAAATCTTTGAAAAATCTAATTCAAAAGCACTATCTATGGTTGTCTTTAGTGACATATTAAAATTACTTATTTTAAAGAAAGATAATAACCTTTTATCTTGCAGTTTTACCTTGCTATCTGTTATGAACTTATAAAATATTATATCATCTTTATTTAAATTAAAATTTGAAGATAAACTCTCTCCAAATTTAAAGAATAATTTATTTTTATTATCAAGCGTTGAAACTATATAACTATTTTGTTTATTTTCTTTAATTAACCTTCCCTTTGTCTGTTCTAATAAAATAGATTCAGATATTTTATTAAGTAATTTATCTATACAAAGCAAATCGCCTGTTTGTTTTACAAACTGCTCAGTTTTAAAGATTCTGCTTTTACTTGATAAAACTATTTTTGAATTATCTATTTTTATATTTGAATACATAAGGTTTTATATCAATCCCTAGACTATAGACTCTTCTATTATATTAGCACAATTTAGTGCCTTATTTAATTCATATGTTTTTTGAGAGTTTATATCTTGTATAATAT
>CAVAVP010000014.1:0-12515 GCA_963592135.1 bacterium | reverse complement strand
TAATATTTTTTTTTTTTATTTATATAATGCTTGAATAAATATATAACTTAAATTTACTAGATCGTAATTTGTTTGATTTTAAATGGCTAAAGATGTATACTTTTGAATGCATTTATAAATACATAGTATTTGTGATTAGCTTGTAAAATAAATAAGAGTAGATAATGGAACAGAATAAAGAAAAAGAAACTGAAAGAGAAAATAGAAATAATAAATCAAAAAAGAGAATTTATATAACAATTTCAATAGTTTTATTATTAGTAATAGCAATTGTTTTAATAATTTTTTTGTGTAAAGGATGTCAAAATACAAATACACATGAGCTTGTAAGACATGAAAAAGTGGAACCAACATGTACGGCTAGTGGGAATATAGCATATTACGAATGTTTTCACTGTAATAAAAAATATTATGATCCTGAGGGTTTGTATCAAGTAACTGACACAACTTTAAATAAACTTGTTCATAATATTGTTTATATAGCACAAGTAGAGCCAACATGCACTGAAGATGGTGTAAAAGCTCATTATACATGTTCATTGTGTTCAAAAGATTTTGAAGATAATGCCGGGAATATAGAATTAACTTCATTAGTTATTAATAAATTAGAACATAACTTTGAAACTACATTATCTGCTGATCAAAATGTGCATTTTAATAAATGTAATAGATGTGATAAAAGACAAAATGAAACATTTCATAATTATTATCGTGGAATATGTCAAGATAGCGAATGCGGATATAGTATAAATGAACATAAGGATATCACTATAACTATTCCTAGCGGAGTAACAACTATTAGTAATATGGCATTTGCTAGTTGCTCAAGTATAACTAGTATTAATTTACCTTCTACAATAAATAGTATTGGGAATGGTGCATTTTATGGAACGAGTATTGCAAGTATAGAAATTCCTAGAAGTGTAACTAATATTGAATCTGCAGCTTTTATGAATTGTTCTAAATTAAAATATATATCATTTGATAAAACCAATATTACGCTTCTTAATGCTCAAATGTTCCAAAATTGTCAATCATTAGAATATGTTGTGATTCCTAGCAGCGTAAATGAAATCAACAAAGGATTCTTTAAGTCTAATACTCAACAAATAACTATTTATTATACATCTAGTAAAATAAATTGGGAAAATATTAATAAACATAGTGATACCGATCAAGAAGAATTAAATAATGCTAAAGTATGTTATTATGATGAAACTAAAGTAAGTGATTCAGATACTATCTACTGGCATTATGTAAATAACGTTCCTACTATTAATCAATAAATTAAGGAATATTTTATTTATTGTAAAAAATGATATCGTCTTGAATTAGTTTTATATCGCCATTTTTTGCTTCAATAACACTTAATGAACAATTATACGGAACATGTCCGTGCCAAAAGTCATGTTTATCTTTATATAAAAAATTAAGCATGGCACGCATAGCAAAACCATGTGTGCCTATAAGATAATTATTATCATTATTTAGTGAAATTAATTCCTTTACAAATTGTTGGGTCCTATTGCAAACTAAATAGACAGATTCTCCATTTGGGATTCCACTAAATTCAAAAGGATTTGTAAAAAATTGATTTGCATCACTTATATTGATTTCGGCATTGGGTTCTTTAAATCTTTTACCTTGCCAATCACCCATATCAACTTCAATTAGTCTGTTATCCAAGATGATTGGAGTAGATGGATTATTATTTTCATTTAATATAGTTGAAATTGTCGTTTTTGCACGTAAAAGAGGAGAAGAATAAGCCTTATAAAAGTTTATATCTTTTAAAGCTTTACCAGTTATTTTGGCTAGATTTATACCATTTATATTTAATGGTTCATCAGATAAACCTTGCAGTTTACCTTGTTTATTGGCATCTGTTTCTCCATGTCTTACAATATAAATTTTCATAGTATGATTATATATCAAAATGTATAAACTTAGATAATTATTTTGTTTGAAAAAAAATTAAAATATTATATAATATTCGAGATAGAAAAAATAACAAGGAGATTTTTAAAATGCAATACACAAAAGATGTACAAAATATGTGCAAAGTTACTTGTGGCGCTTCACATGGATGTGCTCCTATTCCTGAAGAAGGAAAATGGGTATACTCAAGAGAAATCAAAGATATCAATGGTTTCACTCATGGTATTGGTTGGTGTGCTCCACAACAAGGTGCTTGTAAGATTTCTTTAAATGTTAAAAACGGCATTATAGAAGAAGCTTTAATTGAAACAATTGGATGTTCAGGTATGACACACTCTGCAGCTATGGCAAGTGAAGCAATTGTTGGTAAGACAGTTCTTGAGGCTGTTAATACAGACTTGGTATGTGACGCTATCAATACTGCTATGAGAGAATTATTCTTACAAATAATTTATGGTAGAACACAATCTGCTTTCTCTGAAAATGGTTTACCAGTAGGTGCTGGTCTTGAAGACTTAGGAAAGGGATTACGTTCACAAGTCGGTACTATTTATTCTACAAAAGAAAAAGGACCAAGATATCTAGAATTAGCTGAAGGATATATTACTTCTATCGGACTTGATGAAAACAATGAAATCTGCGGTTATCAATATTTATCATTAGGTAAGTTTACAGATTTTATGAAGAAGGGCTTAAAAGCTGAAGAAGCTCTTGAAAAGGCAAAAGGCCAATACGGAAGATACAATGATGCTGTTAAGTACATTGATCCACGTAAAGAATAATAAGGAGGAATATTAACTATGGCAATCACATTTGAAGGATACGAAAGACGTATTAACCAAATTAATAAAGCTTTAAACGAAGCTGGTATTTCTTCTATTGAAGAAGCTGAAAAGATAACAAAAGAAAAGGGATTAGATGTTTACCAAATGGTAAAAGATATCCAAACAATTTGTTTTGAAAATGCATGTTATGCATATATGGTAGGTGCTGCTATTGCTATTAAGAAAGGAGCAAAGACAGCAGAAGAAGCTGCAAAATGGATTGGAGTAGGATTACAATCATTCTGTATTCCTGGATCTGTTGCTGATGATAGAAAGGTAGGCTTAGGACATGGTAATTTAGGTGCTATGTTATTAAATGAAAATTCTAAGTGTTTCGCTTTTTTGGCAGGACATGAATCATTTGCTGCTGCAGAAGGTGCTATCGGTATTGCTAAAACTGCAAACAAGGTTAGAAAAGAACCATTAAGAGTTATTTTAAATGGTTTAGGAAAAGATGCAGCTAAGATCATTTCTAGAATTAATGGATTTACACACGTTGAAACATCTTTTGATTATGCAACAGGTAAGGTATCAATTGTTAAAGAAACAAAGTATGGTTCAAATCCAGATAGACTAGCTGTAAGATGCTATGGTGCAGATGATGTTAGAGAAGGTGTTGCAATCATGCATTTAGAAGGAGTTGATGTTTCTATTACTGGTAACTCTACAAACCCAACAAGATTCCAACATCCAGTTGCTGGAACATACAAGAAAGAATGTATCGAAATGGGTAAGAAATACTTCTCAGTAGCTTCTGGTGGTGGTACAGGACGTACATTACACCCAGATAATATGGCTGCTGGCCCTGCTTCATATGGTATGACAGATACAATGGGACGTATGCATTCAGATGCTCAATTTGCTGGTTCATCATCAGTTCCTGCTCACGTAGAAATGATGGGATTAATTGGTATGGGTAACAACCCAATGGTTGGTGCTACAGTTGCAGTTGCAGTTGCTGTATCTCAAGCAATGAACAAATAAATTTAAATATTAATTTTAGAATAGCTACTCATTATGGGTAGCTATTTTTTTATGTATTTTACATAGATTTTTAATTTTTCTATTAAAAAGCGTATTTGTTTTTGCTAAAATAAGAAACGTGGAGGATTTATTGTATGGCAGATTTATCAAAATTAATTGAGAACAAAAATGAATCGGCAAAATTTATGATGGATGAAATTACTCATATTTGTCGTGATATGCCAAAAAGAAACCCTGGTTCAGAAGGTGAAAAAATGGCCTGTGAATATATGGGTGAAGTTATGGTAAAAGAAGGTGGGGCAGAATATACTAAACTTGAAAGTTTTAAAGAAAATCCTGGTTCTTTCTTCGGATGGATTTATTATTGTGTGGCATTGGGTACTGCTGCTTTTATTGCAAACTTTTTTGTTCCAGTAGTTGGAATCATTTTATCTTTTATTGCCCTTGTTATTTTATTTTTACAATTTGGTTTATATAAAAAATTATTAGACCCATTATTTAAAGAAGAGACAGGACATAATATGACGGCTATAAAAAAGCCAAAAGGTGAGGTTAAAGCTAGAATATTCTTTAATGGACATGCTGATGCTTGTTGGTTATGGCCAGTAAACGAAAAATATGGTGGTATTGCACATATTTCTCAATATATATTTGGTGGACTAGGGCTTGTTTATATGTTTGTAGTAGGAATAATTAATACTGCAATATTAGGACCAGTTATTCCTATTATGAAGTCAACCATGACATTAAATTTAATTTTATCTTTAATAGGACTTTTCTTTATTCCTTGGTTTATTGCACTTTGTTTTATGTGGAATGAAAAAATTATAGTAGATGGTGCTAATGATAACCTATCTGGTTGCTATATGGGTATTGCTATTTTAAAGGCATTAAAAGAGCAAGGAATAGAACTTGAGCATACAGAAATTGGAGTTATTACAACAGGATCTGAAGAGGCTGGACTTCGTGGTGCTTGGGCATGGGCCGAAGCTCATAAAAACGATTATAATGATGTGCCAACATGGATTATATCTTACGATACTATAAGAGAAGGAAAGTTCTTAGCTGCAAACTATAGAGATTTAAATGCAACAGTTGCATTAGATAAAGAAGTAGGCGATGCCTTTGTTGAGGCAGCAGATGAACTTGGTATTAAATGTTCAAAAGGTATTATTCCTCCTTTTGGGGGAGCAACCGATGCTGCTGCATTTAAAAAGTTTGGTGGATTTAAAACCATATCTATAGGTGCCATGGATTATAACTTACAACCATATTACCATACAAGAAAAGATACATGGACTAACCTTGATCAAGAAGCTCTTGCAGATTGTTATGCAGTTTCTGTAAAAATGCTAGAGAATTTTGATAAAAAATATGGTGAATAATTAACAAAAAAAATCTAAAGTACTGCCTATGAAAAGTAGGCAGTATTTTTATTTACTATAAATATAAAAAATGTTTTTTTGCTAGTGCATACTATTTAAAATATTAAAAAAATAGTAGACAATATGGATTAAATAGTATAATCTAAAAATGGTTATGAAAGCTATTAGTAGTAAAATAAATTACTTAGATGTTAGAGAATTTTTAGAGTCAAAATATTACAATATTGTTTGTGTGTTCTTTACATTTGTTTTTTATGCATTTGGTTTTAATTATGTTGCTGCAATATTTTTATTTAGTATCATATGTTTAGATTTAATATTGATTGATGATTTTATGAAGCCATTGCTGCCATTTTTGTTATTTACAGCAATTGTTTTAAGAAAATATGCAAGTTTTGATTATTGGGTTAAATTATGGCCTGCTGGTATATTTATTATTGCAAGTTTAATAACACATTTTGTGAGATTCCCACATAAACTAAATTGTTCTAAAATGATTATTCCAACAAGTGCAGTTGCGGTAGCTATAACATTTGGTGGACTATTTAGCATAAGTGCAAATGAATATTTTCAATTAACAGCACTTTATTATGTTTTTGGACTTGGGATTGGACTTGTTATACTTTATGTTTTGTTTAGGACATATATAGATTTTAAATCCGATTATGTTTTAAATTTAACAAAGACTATGATTTTCTATGGAATGTTTTTAGTGCTTGTTTTAGCATTGTTTTATGTGGAGAATTTTGAACTATTAATAACAGATTTTTCTAGTTTTAATAACAAACTTCAAATGGGCAATAATTTATCTGCAAATTTGTTCTATACAATACCTTTTGCATTCTATTACATGAGAAGAGAAGAAAAGCCAATTAGGGCATTGCTTTTAGGCGCACTTGAAGTTATTGCTCTTTTTGGAACATTATCTCGTGGCGGAATTATTATGGGGATTGTTATGTCTCCTCTTTATATGATTTACATATATAAGACTAATGATAAAAACTTAAAGATAATTATGAGCGTACTATTAACAATTATGCTTACTGGTATAGTTGTTTTAATTGCAATTAAGTTTGATAAAATTGTCTCTATGTTAAAGGTAAAAAGTGGTGAGGCTAGATTTGGCTTATTTAACTATGCAATTGAGTGTTTTAAACAAAGCCCTATATTTGGAAAAGGACTGGGTGCTCATGGAGAGTATTACTATCCAAAGAAAGCCGCAATGTATTGGTATCACTCAACACCATTTCAAGTAATTGGAAGTTTAGGAAGCGTTGGTATTATAGCTTATGTTTATCAATTTTTATTTAGAGTAAATTTATACAGAAGGCGTCACTACAAATTTACATCTGCCTTAATGCTGTCTTTTATAGGATTTGAATTATTAGCACTTGTAAATCCAGGAGATTTTTGTCCTCTTCCTTATCAATTATTTATGATTTTGATGTTTACAATATTTGAAAAAGAGTGCGAAAAAGAAGAGGAACTTAAAAAGGTTTTTATTTAAAAATTACATGCAATAAAGATTATTTTTAGCAAAATCTATTAGTTTTTATTTGATTTTGTGTGTTTTCATGTAGAGTTGAACAATTTATTAACAATTTTAAGTTGAGAAAATATTAATATATAAATATAATAATATTTAGACTGCGGCAAAAACGCGTCATAGGAGATTTTAAATATGTCAAAAAATATTATGGACACACTAAGAGAGAGAGGTTTTATTCATCAAACAGTTTATGAAAATGACCTATATGAATTACTAGGAAAGGAAAGTGTTCCATTTTACATTGGATTTGATCCAACAGCAGATTCTTTACACGTTGGACATTTTTTAGCGCTAATGGCAATGAGTCATATGCAAAAAGCTGGACATAAGCCAATTATTCTTGTTGGTGGTGGTACAGGTAAAATTGGTGATCCATCAGGTAGAACTGATATGCGTCAAATGATGACAGACGATGTTATTAATCATAATGTTGAGTGTTTTAAAAAGCAAATGAGCAAATTTTTATCTTTTGAAGGTGAAAATGCAGCTATTATTATGAATAATGCAGATTGGCTTGATAATTTAAATTATATTGAATTTATTAGAGACATAGGAAGATATTTCTCAGTTAATCAAATGTTAACTTGTGAATGTTTTAAACAAAGAATGGAAAAAGGATTATCTTTCCTTGAGTTTAACTATATGTTAATGCAAGGCTATGACTTTTTATATTTATATCAACATGCTGGCTGTAAATTAGAGTGTGGTGGTGCTGATCAATGGTCAAACATGTTAGCAGGCGCAGATTTAATAAGAAGAAAATTGCAAAAACCTGCATATGCTATGACTTTTGAATTATTAACAACATCTGAAGGTAAGAAAATGGGTAAAACTCAAAAGGGAGCTGTTTGGTTAGATCCAAATAAGACATCACCTTATGATTTTTATCAATATTGGAGAAATACTGCAGATGCAGATGTTGAAAAATGTTTAAGATTAATTACATTCGTTGAAATGGATAAAATAAGAGAATTATGCAAATATCAAGATGAAAGAATTAATGAAGCCAAAAAAGTTTTAGCATACGAAGTTACAAAGATTGTTCACGGTGAAGATGTAGCAAAACAAGTTCAAGCTCAAGCTGAAGCTGCTTTTGGTGGAAAAGGTGGTGAACTTCTAGAAAAGAAAGTAGATTTAACATGTTTAAATATTTGTGATATTTTGGTAAATGTAGGTGCTTGTAAATCAAAAAGTGAAGCAAGAGATATAATAAAGGCTGGCGCTGTAAAGATAGATGATACAGTTGTCCCAGATTTTTCATATCAAGTAACAAAAGATGATTTAAAGAATGGATTTACATTACATAAAGGCAAGAAGATTCACTTAAAAGTTTCAGCAAAATAATGAATTATTTAGCAGTAGATGAAGCTTTTGAAGAACTAATAGTGATAAGTAAATCAAAGTTTATCACAACACTAATTCCTATTAGTTCGCAAGAAGATGCTATAGAGAAACTTAACATAATAAAAAAGAAATACTCTGATGCTACGCATAATTGCTATGCATATATATCTTCTCAAAATGCATTAGAACAAAAATTTTCTGATGATGGAGAGCCACAAGGCACGGCAGGAGTCCCAATACTTGAGGTTCTAAAGAAGAGAAAAATTTATATGACGCTTGCTGTTGTTACTAGATATTTTGGTGGTATTAAATTAGGCGCAAGTGGTTTGGTGGGTGCATATTCATCTTGCGTAGCAAGTGCTGTTGACAATGCTAAAATAGTAGAGTATAAAGAGAGTAATGGTTTTATAGTACATACAGATTATTCTACACATAAAAAAATACAAGAAATAATTGAAAACTATAATGGCCAAGTGCAAGGTATTGATTATTCGGATAAAATTATTGTAAAAGCAATTCTTCCAAATGAAAACGTAGAAGAATGCAAGAAAGCAGTAATAGACAAATCAAATGGACAAGCACAAATTGAAATATTAGAAACAAAATATAATAAATTTATAAAAGAGGCGAAATAAAATGGCAACAAAAACAACATTAGTTAAACAACGCAAAGAAAAGCCAGATTTTACTAAACTAGGATTTGGTAAGTATTTCACAGATCACATGCTTCTTATGGAATACAAGAATGGTGCATGGGGAGAACCTGAAATTGTTCCTTTTCAACCATTTGCAATGTCACCAGCATCAAACGTTTTACATTATGCTCAAGCGATTTTTGAAGGAGCTAAGGCATACAAGAATGATAAAGGTGAAATTACTGTATTTAGAATTGATGATAACTTTATAAGAATGAATAATTCAGCAAGAAGAATGTGTATGCCTGAATTTGATTCAGCAAAAGTAAAAGCTGCATTATTTGACTTATTAAAACTTGAAGAAAGTTGGATTCCTACAGCTCCAGGTACTGCTTTATACATTAGACCTACATTAATTGCTGATCAAGAACAATTAGGGGTTCATGCATCAAAGATCTATAAACTCTTTATTATCCTATCTCCAGTTGGTTCATATTACGCTCATGGATTAGAGCCAACAAAGATTTTAGTTGAAGACTATTATACGCGTGCAACTATTGGTGGTACAGGTGAAGCTAAATGTGCAGGCAACTATGCTTGTTCATTAATGGGTGGTGAAAAAGCTAACTCACTTGGATATGATCAATGTCTATGGTTAGATGCAGCTGAACATAAATACGTAGAAGAAGTTGGTTCTATGAATATGTTCTTCGTTATAGATGGTGTTGTTGTAACTCCAGCACTTGTAGGATCAATTTTACCAGGTATTACAAGAAATTCTTGTATTCAAGTTTTAAAGGCTCACAATATGCCTGTTGAGGAAAGAAGAATTTCCATGGATGAAGTTATTAAAGCTGCTAATGAGGGTAGATTAAATGAGGCCTTTGGTTCTGGTACAGCAGCTGTTATTTCTCCAGTTGGTGTTCTTGGGTATAAAGGAAAAGATATTATAATTAACGATCAAAAGATGGGTAAAATTACTCAATTCTTATATGATGAAATTACTGGTATTCAAAATAGAACAAAAGCTGATTCATTTGGCTGGGTAACAAAGGTTAATTAATAATAAATAAAAGACATTAAAAAAGTGATGCTGATAAAAAGTGTCACTTTTTTTGTTAAAAAATAAATTACAAGAAATAGACTCAGTAAAATGTTTTATATAGTGTGGGATAGAATTTTATATATTGAGCAATAAAAATATTGCGTAAGTTTGTTACGCAATATTTTATTTTGTTTAATTTTTTTATCTATTTTTTATTGTTTGATCTTTTTCGTTACCCATGAAGATAATGCATATCATACCTTTTCCTACATGTGTTCCTATAACAGGTCCTACATCAAAAGGTATAACATTTTTATATCCCATTTCTTTTATTGTATCAATGACTAAATTAGCATTTTCTAAATCATCAGCATGACCAATGCCTATAAGTTTGCTTTTTTCAGGAGACCATGCATTGTTTTCAAAAACTTTAAGCATTGTTTTTAAAGCTTTCTTTTGAGAAATTTCCTTAGCAAAAGGTTGTAATGACCCATCGTTAGCAATGTATAAAATAGGTTTAATATGAAAGGCTGTTCCAAGATATGCTTCAGATTTTGCAGCTCTTCCTGTTCTGCATAAATGCATCAAATCATCAATTACAAATACTGCATTTGAGTTTTGAATAATGCTTTTAGTATATTCAACAATCTCTTCATAAGATGCTCCTTCATCTTTTTTTAGTAGAGTGTAGTAAGCAATTAAACCTTCACCAAAACATGCAGAGAAAGAATCTATTAAAGTTATTTTTCTTTCAGGATACTTTTCTTTTAATGCATCTACTGCTTTAGTTTCTTGCTCAAAAGTTCCTGATAAATGAGAAGAAAAACCAATATGAATTATATCGTGACCTTGTTTTAATAAATCTTCGAAAAACTCAGTTGCTGTATATTCTGTAACCATTGTTGTTTGTGGTAAATCAGATTTTGTTTTTGCGCAAGCTACTGCCTCATAAAATTCATGAGGGGAAAGCTTTTCGTTAACACCATCGTAACCAATGCCATTAACGGTATATCCCATTGGAATGATTTTTAAATCATCGCGAAAAATAGATTCAGGACAGTCAGCGGTTGCTTCTGTTGAAATTATAATCATATAATCACCTCACATAATATAACTATACTATATAACATTTTGGTCAAAAAAAGCAAACGAATTGAGATTTTGTAATTTTTGTGAAAAGTTTAGGTTAAGAATTTTTACTTGCAAAGATGGTATATATAACTTAAAATAATAAATGTATTAAAAAATAGGAGAAATTATTATGAAAAAGAAAGACGAAATCGAAGATATCGAAATTGATGATGAAATCATTGATGATGTAGTTGATGATGACGTTGTTGACGACGTTGATGAGGAGGTTGAAGTCCCATCAGGAAAAGGCTTAAAGTCTAATCAAAAGAACAGCAAAAAGAAACTAGGCAAAGGCGCTAAGGCTGGAATTATTACAGCTGCAGTAGTTGTAGCTCTTGTGATTGCATTTATTGTTGAAGAGTTTACTTTAGGTTTCTTAGGTTTATTTAGAAAAGATGTTGATGTAAGTGCAGCTCAAGCCTATACCGGCACTCTTGGAACAAAAGCCCCTACAGCTACAGCTCATACTGCTATAAACGATAAAATGACAGCAGGAGAAATGTGTTTAGCTGTTGTAGATAATTACTACAATGCAGATTATGTTGCTCAAGTTTGTAACAATGGCGGTGTAGTTACATCTGTTGGACCAATAAAGGTTAACCAAGCTGTTCAAAGTTTTAAAGTAAGAATTGGTAAAGGTGATGCTGGTGATTCATCAAATTCTATTGGTTCTAAATATTATGTAAATTCTAAATCGTTTGGTATTGCTAACTTGTATGAAGAGTATTATTCAACAGGTAATAAAGCTACATATAAGAAGGCAAAGAAGGTGGTTAAATACGAAATTCCAGAGGAAGAAGTAAATTACCAAATTTTAGGCGGCGAAAAAGCTTATATAGCAGCAGCTAAGGGCTGGGAAAATAAAGTTGAATATGCTTCAATGGATAAATTTATAGATGCTACATCTACTGATTTTACAAAGATTTGGTCTTATAATGTAAATAAAGACACAATTTCTAATTATGATGATGAAGTAACTTATGATAAAGAAAGTGGTTGTTATTATTTTACAATTAAACCAAATAAGGATACAGCTGTTGCTGATTATGTTGAAGTTATGAAGTATCAATTAGGTTCTAACATGGGATTTACTGTTAATAGTTTAGTATTTACAACATTAGAACTTGAGTTCTGTGTTTATGAAAATGGATTTATTAAGTATATGTTAGTAAACGAATCATATAATATGGACGTATCTGGTGTTCCAGTTATCGGTAGTCTTAATATGGGTATTACAAATAATTGTATGAACGAGTTCTCTTTTGATAGTTCAGAGGAAGTTAAATACTATATTAATGTTTCTAAGAATGATCATGATCCAGTTGTATTTGATTTTGACGAAAGAGTTGCAGCTTTCTAATTAGAAATAATTAAAACATAAATTTTGACGACCACATTTGTTGTGGTCGTTTTTTTTAGTTAAAGTTTAATTACCTTTTAAGTACAATTTAGTTCTATGATTTATTATTTAATCACTAAATAAAAGAGGTGTGTGCTTATAGAATAGATTTAAATTTTTCATAAAAAACTCCAAAAAGAAAATAGCCAGTTCAAGCTGGTTATTTTTTTTTCGTATATAAAGAATACGTTATTATGGTATAATGCAAATAGTGAGGTTCTTATGAATTCAAAAGTAAGAAGTTTAATTGAAGATGTTTTTGTAGTTGCAATACTTGGTAG
>CAVAVP010000013.1:0-91554 GCA_963592135.1 bacterium | reverse complement strand
CAACATATTTTAACTAAAAATTCTTTGTGAAATTATTTGTTTGAAAATACAGTTGAATGCTGGCATTTTTGAAATTTTTCGGTATAAAAATAAAATTTGTCCTATTGAAGCAAAATCTTCAGGATATAAAACTCATTCATCTATCGATGCGTTTATAAGTAAATTTTCAAGTAAAATTGGGCAAAAATATTTAGTGTATACAAAAGATTTAAGAAAAGATGGGGAATTAATTTGTATTCCTATTTATATGGCAATTTTTTTTTATAAAAATCAATAGAGAAAATATAAATATTAGTTAGAAGAATTAGATAAAATTATTCAGTTTTATCTAATTCTCTTTCCCTTCTCCAAAACTCTTTAAATTTAAGGGTAAATTCTTTAAAGCCTTTTCTATCACTAAGCGCCATAATTAGTGCAAGAACAACAGTTGCTATCGCAGGAATAATTACATAACCTGGAGTTCCGGCGCCGAAGAAATTAAAGAATAGGTAATCTCCATATTTTAGAATTACTCCAACTAAATATAAAATCCATGTAATGAATGTGCAATTTATAACAACCACTATCATACCAAGCCACCCAAGCCAATAGTTTCTGAACTTAACTTTATATTCACCAACCAATATTTCAGCACTTACAAGTAGGATAATGTTCCAATGTTGAAGTAAACTCTTTATTGCTCCAATTGTTATGTAAGGTTCTACAAATACAGAGGAAGGATATAACATCATTAGACAAGCTCCAACAATTGCAAACACATAGAACATATGTTTCATAATTTTGCTGCCAGTTAAACAAGCAATAGGCAGCATTATAGCAGTAAAATTGCATGCATACGCTGGATACCAATGATAATCTTGATTAATAAAATTAGGGGCTGATGTTAAGAACAATACTCTCCAGCCTATTTCAAATAAAATCATCCAAACAGCAAATATTTTTATTCCGATTGTATATGCTTTTTTAGATTTTTTTGCTAAAAAATAAAAAGCGACTAAAAAAGCGGCTAATGCAAGAATTACTATAATAAGTGAAATTATATGAGTTTTTCCATATAGATAATAATTATCTGAATAATGGATAGGGTATCCATTTTCGTCAAGATGGGCAACTCCCCATATGTCATAAGCTAAAATATAATTCATAAACCAAACCTTTTAATAAAATAATCTTTTGATTATTTTACTATATAAAGAATGTCTATACAACTTAATTATTTTTGAGAATCAGTTTCTGAACTGCTTTCTATTGATAGAGTTTTAGATTTTACTTCTTTCTTTTGTTGGAAAAATAAAGTAATCATGGAAATTCCAATTATAAGAGTTAAAATTAATTCTCTAACAGCTCCAAAATAGCCACCTACTACAAAGTAGTAAACTCCATTTGCAGTCTCATTAAATACGGCTCCTGTTTTTAAAATATAATAATTTTTTTGAACGGCAGTTAATGTGCACACTGTTAAAGCAATACAAGGGATGTATGTAAACCAATTATCGAAAAATGGGATATTGCAGCACCAGGTTATAATAAGAATAACAACAGCTATCCAAGTAGGGACTTCTTTGCCCCATTTTTTTGCATAATATAGCATAAATAAATTACGAATAACGCCGGATGTAGTTCCTATAATGTTTGCCCAAGTATTAGTGCCATCCATTGCCATAATTACAATAGATTCTGCTATGAAACATAAATACGCAAAAATACATGTGATTATATAGCCATATTTCTTTTGGAAATAGGCAACACCTATAATAATAAAACCTACCAAGTCAATTATTTGTGCCAATAGGTTCATATCAGTGCCAAATAAAACAATATGCATATAAATGCTCCTTATATAATTTTGTACATAGTATGGTACATTGGTAAAAATATATCAACTAAATTTAAATTTTTTATAAAAAAAATTATATAGATTGACAAATTTTTGATTAATTTAGGCAACATATGTTTGAGTTTGAATGCTTGTAATCTTGCATTTAATTAAATAAATATATATAATATTGATATATGCTCGAGGCAATATGGAAAAGATTAAAATAATAGAAGTTAAACAAAGTATATTTGAAGATAACAACAAACAAGCTGATAAGCTTAGAGAAGAATTAAAAGGAAAGGGTACTTTTTTACTTAATTTAATGTCATCGCCAGGTTCCGGAAAAACTACAACTTTAACAAAAACTATTAATGTATTAAAAAATGAAATGAATATCGCAGTTATGGAAGCAGATATTGATGGAGAATGCGATGCACATACTATTAAAGATAAAACTGGTGTTAAAGTTATTCAGGTTCACACCGGTGGAATGTGTCATTTAGATGCAGACATGACAAAACAAGGAATAGAAGAATTAGATGTTAATGGAGTAGATTTTGCTATTCTTGAAAATATTGGAAATCTAGTTTGTCCTGCAGAATTTGATACTGGTGCAAGTAAAAACGCAATGATTTTATCTGTTCCTGAAGGCGATGATAAGCCTATTAAATATCCTCTAATGTTTTCTATATGTTCTGCAGTTGTTATAAACAAGATAGATACATTAAGTGTATTTGATTTTGATATAGAAAAAGCTAAAGAGAGAATTCATAAATTAAATCCAAATACAGAAATATTCCCAATTAGTGCAAAAACAGGTGAGGGAATGGATGCCTGGATTGATTGGTGTAGACGCCAAGTAAAAGATTGGAAAAATAAATAAACTATTATATAAACTATAAAATTACGGAGGAAACTATGGGGTTTGATTACAACGAATTTGGAAAGAAAGCACCACATTATGGTGATAAAAATCCAAATAAAAAAATCCAAAAATTAGGCAGAAAAATAACTGATGTTTTCGCACATAAATTATCTATGCCAACAGATGCTCCAGAATATTGGGGACTTGCTTCAATTGTTACAGATGAAATGGCTGATGTAGCACTTAAAATGAAATTAAGACATCATTATCTTTTCGATGAATTATGCAAAATGAACAAAGCTGATACGGATGAAAAGAAGGAAAAGCTTCAAAAACTTTTAGATGAAATGTCTTATATTGGCTTGCTTGAATATGACTATGGTGACCATTATACTCACGATCATAAAGGAGCTAATGATCCAGAATATGATCATCCACTTGAAAACGCTAAGCCAGATCCAAAACAAAGAAGATATTGTTTACCTCTATTCGTTCCAGGTTCAGCAGAACTTTTTAATATGAATGCAGACAGAGTAAAAGAACATCCAGAACTTGCTTCATTCTTTGAAAGAATGACATATAATCCACTTGCTGGAATTACAAATATGGTTCCTCCTGGTGGCTCTGGTGTTGGCATGCACGTAATCCCAGTAGAGGAAGCTATCTCTATGGAAAATGAAGCATTAAATATTGAAAAAATTTCGTATTGGTTGAAAAAATATGAAGGCCATATTGGCGTAGGTATTTGTTCATGTCGTCATATTCGTCAAACTTTAGGCGAAGGCTGTGGTGATGATATGGAAAGCTGGTGTATAGGCCTTGGAGACTTTGCAGATTATTGTAGAGAAACAGGTAAAGGTCATGATATTACTTATGATGAAGCAATGGAGATTGTTAAAAAGGCTGAAAAATTAGGATATGTACATCAAATTACAAACATAGATGGTGAAAATAAAATTTTCGGTTTATGTAACTGTAATGTTAAAATTTGTAATGCATTAAGAACATCATTATTATTTAATACTCCAAACTTATCTAAATCAGCATATTCAGCAAAGGTTGATCCTGAAAAGTGTGTAGCTTGTGGAAAGTGCGTTGAATACTGCCCAGCAGGAGCTGTTAAGTTAGGACAGAAATTATGTAAGGCTGATGGAACAAAGGTTACTTATCCAAAACAAGAATTACCAGATCCTCGTCCATTTAAGTGGGGTGAAGATAAGTGGAATCATAATTATAGAGATGATGATAGAAAGAATTGTTATGATACAGGTACAGCTCCTTGTAAGACAGCATGTCCTGCACATATTGCAATTCAAGGTTACTTAAAGAAGGCAAATCAAGGTTTATATGATGAAGCTTTAAAACTTATCAAAAAAGATAATCCATTCCCAGCAGTATGTGGAAGAATTTGTAACAAAAGATGTGAATCTGCTTGTACAAGAAACTTAATTGATGGTGCTGTAAATATTGACGAAGTAAAGAAATTTATTGCAGAACAAGATTTAAATGCAAAGACAAGATATGTTCCGGAAATTGAAATGCCTGTATCTCCTGCAAGAGAAGTTAAGAAAGATCATTTTGATGAAAAGATTGCAATTATAGGTGGTGGTCCAGCGGGATTATCTTGTGCATATTACTTAGCAATTAAAGGTTATAAACCAACTGTATTTGATAAGAATGCAAAGATGGGTGGTATGATGACTTATGGTATTCCAGCATTTAAGTTAGATAAAAAAGTTGTTGCTGCAGAAATTGATATCTTAAAAGAATTAGGCGTTGAATTTAAGAACAATGTTAATGTAGGAAAGGATGTAACAATTCCTGAACTTAGAAAACAAGGCTATAAGGCTTTCTATATCGCAATTGGTTGTCAAGGCGGAAGACTCCCTGGTATTGAAAATGAAAATGCAAAGAATACTTATATCGCTGTAGATTTCTTAAAGAAAGCTATAGAAAATAACAACCAAAAGATGGAAGGAGATGTAGTAGTTGTTGGTGGTGGTAACGTTGCTATTGACTGCGCTAGAACTGCTCATAGATTTGGTGCTAAGAATGTTTCTATGGTATGTCTTGAAAGTAGAGAAACCATGCCTGCCGCTGTAAATGAAATAAAAGAGGCAGAAGAAGAGGGAGTTGTAATGAACCCAGGTTGGGGACCAAAAGAAATTAAGGTTAATGATAAGGGTGAAGTTACAGAAATCGTATTTAAGAAGTGTTTATCTACAATAGATCCTGAAACAAAGAGATTTAATCCAAAATATGATGAAACAGCAACAATGTCTATTAAGACAGATCATATTGTATTTGCTATAGGCCAAGCAATCGACTGGTGTGGAATGCTTGAGGGTACGAAGGTTGAGTTCTGGCATGGAAATTATCCAGTAGCAGATAAGTTAACTCACCAAACAGCTGAACCAGACATATTCGTTGGCGGTGATGTATTTACAGGTCCTAAGTTTGTTATTGATGCAATTGCTCAAGGTCATATGGATGCTGATTCATTACATAGATTTGTTCAACCAGGAACATCTATGACAATAGGAAAAGACAAGAGAGAATTTATTGAGCTTAATAAGGAAGATATTAACTTATCTAATTATGATAAAGCTCCAAGACAAGAACCAGGTGTAAATCCAAATATTGATGCTAGGATGTCATTTGAAGATAATAGAGAGTGCTTAACTGAAGAACAAGTTAAGTTTGAAACATCTAGATGCCTATCTTGCGGTGCTTCAGTTGTAGATCAAAATAGATGTGTTGGCTGCGGACAATGTACAACTAAGTGTGACTTTGGTGCTATTAAGTTATATAGAGATCATCCAGAAAACGCTAAACTTGTACCAACAGAAGATAAATTTAAATATATTCTTCCATATTCTTTAGGTGCTGTATTTAAGAGAAAAAAGAAGGGCGAGGAATAATAAATGCATGAATTAGGTGTTGTCTTCCATGTTATCAATAAAGTGGAAGACATAGCCAAAGCCAATAATGCAGATAGAATAGACGTGGTAACGTTACAACTTGGAGAGGTAAGTGCAGTAATACCATATTTGCTTGAAGATTGTTGGAACTGGGCTGTGAAAAAATCTGAAATACTAAAAGAGTGTAAATTAAAAATAGAAACCATTCCAGCTATTACGTATTGTGAAAATTGTGGTGGAGAATATGAAACTGTAAAGTATGCAAAAATATGCCCTTACTGTAAAAGCGATAGAACATACTTAAAACAGGGAAATGAATTTATTATAAAAGATGTTCAAGTCATAGAAGATTAAATAATGTAGGCAAGTAAATCTTGCCTATTTTATTTGCATTATTGTCAACCAATTTATATAATATGGTTAACAATGTATTAAGAGTTATATTTATGAATAAAGAAAAAACAAAATTAGCAGCAATAGATTTAGCAGAAATAGCAATATTTGTAGGATTAATGATAGTAGGGGCATTTGTAAAAATCCCATTCCCTCTGGTACCATTAACTTTTCAAACTGTATTCTGTAGTTTGGCTGGTCTTTTGATCGGATGGAAAAAAGGCAGTATCGCCATGATTATATATTTGATTATGGGACTTGTAGGTATTCCTATTTTTACAGCAGGTGGAGGAATCGCATATGTAGTAAAACCTTCGTTTGGGTATATTATTGGCTTTGTTTTTGGTGCGCTACTTTCTGGTTTGGTTGTTGGAGAAGATAAGAAGGTTTCTTTAGTAAGATATATAGTAGCTTCATTATCTGCCTTGGTTGTAGATTATTTAATTGGTATACTATATTTTATTGTTTTATGGAAAATTAATAATTATCCAAACTTATGGTCATCAATTGTTACATACAATTTATTGTATATACCAAAGGATTTAGTTTTATGTATACTCGCAGGTGTGCTAGCTTGGAAAGTATCTCCAATGATAGAGAAAATTGGCTCAAACAAGAAGGTTGAAAATAAGAAAGAAATTTTAGAAAAAGTAGAACCAAAAAATGAAAAAGGCGAATAAGTTTTGGTTTTTTTAAAGATTTAATGTAGACAAATTTAATGCAAATTTTGTTTTTATAGGTGGTGTTTTTGTTAAAAACATTATCATATAAACGGGTAAATATAGTTTTTATTTATCCTTTCTATATTACCAATACATAAGATAAATGCTTGCGGTATATTATATTTTTGTTGTTAAGAAGATTGTCTAAAGCTGAATGTATGGACGACTCAAAAATTAGATTTCAATATTTAGTAGGATACATAAAATGTCTTAAAAAAACAAAGGATAGAATAAATATATCAATCCTTTGTTTTATGGAGCTGATGATCGGACTTGAACCGACGACCTATGCCTTACCAAGGCATTGCGCTACCTGCTGTGCCACATCAGCATTTTATTACTAATATATTATGCCATATTAGTTTATTTTCTCAAATCATTTCCTATTATATATCCAATTGAGATTGTGTTTTCTTTATTAGATAATCTAGATGCAATTCTAGTGTCATATTTTAATTCAATTTCTTCCATATTTAAGTTTGAACAAATAATTGTTTTTTGATTATTGTTTGTTCTGCTGTCTATTACATTGAATAAATATTCTTTTCCAATAGTATTACTAACTTCGACACCTAAGTCATCTATTATTAATAAATCAGAAGAAATTGCATCATCATATAATGATTCGTTAGAAAGTTTATTAAATTTTTTGTCTACAAATATGTTATTTATATCAAAAGCTGTGGCGTAAAATACGCTATATTCTTTTTCTAATAACTCATTTGCAATAGAGACTGCAAGGGTAGTTTTTCCTATACCAACTTGTCCTAATACGCAAATTAAAGATTTTTTTGTTTTACTAAAATTATTAACCCAATTTTGGCAAACTGAATATAGAGAAGATAGAGTATCTTTTTGTATAACATTCATTTTATCTATCTTGTTAGATTTAAAAGTTACGCTTGAAGCTAAAACCGGCAATCTTGAATTCTCTCTTAAAAGCTTAATTCTTTGAGCCTTTCTGCATTCACATTCATGGTTATTTAAATAACCTGTATCTTTGCATTTGGGACATGAATAATAGATGTTTAAATTTATATTGTTCTTATTTATATAGTCCAATAAATCCTTAGAAACTATTTGTATCTCTTTGCTGTTTTTGGCTCCATATGCTTGATTCGTTATTAACTTAGCTCTTTTTGTATAAAGAGTAGAAAAAGTAGGATCTTGCATAGCCTTATTAAATCTATCGTTATAATTAAATTTAGCGAGGTCTAATTTTTCTTTGTATAAGCTATTTATTTTTTCTTCTATCTCAAGTTTGTTCATAAATTAAACCTCAATATTTTTAATTTCATCAGGAGATAGTGTGGTTTGTGAGTAACTATCTATAGACATCTTTTTGTTTTCTTTTTTAGTGGTAGTGCTACTAGTTTTAGATAAGAATATTTCTATAGAATTAATATCTACAATATTGTTTTCTTTTAGAATGGAAAGTTTTTTAGCAACATCAGGCATTCCTTTACCAAAAGATAAGGAAACAACCTTTTTTATATATTCTAGAGAAAATCCCCACGCCTTAGTCCAGATATTAAATGCATCTCTATCTTGCATTCGAACTTCTCTTGAAGTTCCTAATATTTCAAGTATTGATTTAATATCTAAATCTTCTTTTTGAATATTTTCATAATAAGTTTTTATGCTTGATGTTAAAATGATACCTTTTTTATATAAATCATTTATTATATTATCCATTTGTTTAAATTCTTTAAGAGAATTTTTAAAACAATAATTAGATATAATTTTTAAACCATCTATATCGTACCCTTTGTTTATCCATGGAGTTATATATTCCTCAACAATAGGATTAACATTAGCATAATATTGCCCTAATTGTTTGCACAATTCACATGCGTACTTTATATATTTATTTTTATTTTTTAAATATTCCTCAACTTCAAGAGGGGATGTTGCATTATTTCTAAAGCATTCATCAAGCACATTGTCTAGTTGAGCCATATTTTTCATGCTTTTTTTACAGGCACAAATAATTGCTTCTTGATTAAATCCCCAAGTGCTTGTCCATTTTGTGTAAAAATCTCTATCTTCTTCCGTGATTGAACTTGTTTTTCCAATAGCTCCTGCTATTTCTCTAACGGAAGAAGAATCTCTTTCTTGTTGTTCTATTCTATCTAAAACCTCTTGTCTAGATCTAATGCCGTCTTTTATCCAAGAAGATGCTACTGTTAGTATATAATTTTGTGACACATTTTTGCCTTTCTTGTTGACACAGTATCCTGCAATGGTAGCAATAACTATAGGGTCGATATGATTATATTCTATAAAATCATAATATTTATGGTACATAGTCATATTTGAAGTTTTTTCTGGGAATAGGTTATTTATTTCAAGATTAAAATCTTCATATTTTTCTTTATCGTATAATTTACTAGAAGAAGCATTTTTTGCTGACTTGTATTGAATTTGAAGTGGATTGTAGCTTGAAATTTCTACGAGATTATTGTTTTCCCAGTAAGCAAAAGCTTCTTTGATTTGATCCTCTGTAAGATTAAGAGCATACATCATATGAGATAAAGAATTATCTTGAGATAAAGGTTTAGAACAAAGATATAGTCCAAATAAATATACCTTTAATTGTTCTCCAGTGCATTCTGAAATATACAAATTTAAGAAGTCTGTATCAATAGAGATAAAACCTCTTTCTTGATTATCATTTGAATAATAACAAAATTGCATATTGACTCCTTAAAAAGATGTATAACAATAATAGCACAACGCACATAAAAGCAAAATAGAAAAAATGTAAAATGTTTATTGATGGATTTAAAAAGTTGATTAAATTTTTTATATTTTAAGTTTATATAAGCTGTTCTTAAATATTGTTTGAATTTCATAAACACTATATTTGTAATTTCATTTATGAAATAACATACCTATATTGTACTTAAGAGTTAAGTACTAGGAGGATAAGATGAAATTTGAAGAAAAGGTTAAAGAGCTAATGAGAAGTTCTGGTATGAATCAAAAAGAACTATCAAGAAAATCGAGAGTTTCAGAAGCATTGCTTTGCAGGTATTTATCTGGAAGTTTAAAACCAAGGATCGTTATTATTGCAAATATTGCGTGTGTATTTGGTTTAGAAGCTGCTGATTTAATAGAAGGTTATGAAAGTTTAAAAAAGATATTAATTTTTATGATGAAACAATAAGTGTTGTTACTAGAAATAGGAAAAAGCTAACAAATGAACAAAAAGCCGAAATTGTTAAAGCATTATTTGGAGTAGATAATGGATGAAGTAGAACTTGAATATTATAAAATAGTTGATGACAAAGCTTTGCAAATAAGAATTGATTACAATATATTTGAAAAGAATTTTAACATATATTCATTGTGTAAGAAAATTTATTGTTAAATTTTCCTGAATTAGAACAAAAAAATTTAATGAAGAAATTTCTTGGCAGGAAGGGATTAATACAGATAGTTTTGTTGTGTTTGAAGATATTTTCGTTCTTTTTCTAAAAGAAAATGTTTTATATGTAACTATTTTAGGAAATGTTGCAACTTTTGAAAATCAACAAGAATATACACAATATTTTAAAAATAATACATTAAAAGTTTTAATGAAAATTACTCGTAGTTTTATAACCTAAAGGAATAATGGCAAGAAAGTATATAAAATAGTTGTTAATTATAAGCTGAAAATACTGTAAAATATTGTTTGTTTGAGTAAAATATAAATGTAACAAAAAAGGGTAAACAAAAAAGTGGAAGATATTGTAAATGTAGAAATAAAAAACAATCCAATAATTGAATTTAAGAACGTAACAAAGATTTATAATTCGTCGCCGCTACAAAAATTAAAGAAAGGTTCTAAAGAAACAAAAGCAGTAAAAGACATTTCTTTTATTGTAAATGAAGGGGATATTTATGGATTGTTAGGGGCAAATGGCTCTGGAAAAACTACAATAATTAAACTTATTTGTGGCCTTATAAAAAAAGATTGTGGTGAAATCAAAGTATTTGGGAAAAATATAGAAACAAACCTAACTGAAGTGTTAAAGGATATTGGGGCACTTGTGGAATCATCGATAATGTTTAAAGAAATGACAGGCCTTGAAAACCTTCAATATTTTGCAATGCTTCATGGGAATATTTCACAACAAAGAATTTTAGATATTATAGAATTAGTAGGATTAACGGAAAGAAAAGATTCAAGGTTCTCAACATATTCTCTTGGAATGAAACAAAGACTTGGAATAGCTCAAGCAATTATGTCAAACCCAAGGCTTCTTATACTAGATGAACCAGTTAATGGGTTGGATCCAAGTGGAATTATTCAAATGAGGGATTTATTTATGAAAATAAGAGATTGCTATGGAACAACAATTCTTATTTCTTCACATATCTTATCCGAAATGCAGGCTTTGTGTGATAAAGTTGCTATATTAAATAAAGGCCACATAGTGGTTGAAAAAGCATTAGATGAAATCGAAAACCAGGAAAACGGATATACAATAGCCAAAATTGAATGTTCAGATCCAACACTAGCTGCAAGTGTTATTGAACAAATGGGAGATATTGAGGTTAAAATTGTAGATAATTTTGTTTATATTAAATTTAAAGGCAATAGAATGTCTGAAATAAACAAGGAACTAGTTTTAAAAGATATTTCAGTTAATTCTCTTTCTGTTAGAAAAAGAACATTAGAGGATGTATACAGGGAGCTCATGAAAGATGATAAGTAGTGGATTTGTTAATGCTTTTAAAGGCGAAATGTATAAACTTTTAAATAGAAAATTTATAAAACTTTTAATAGTTTTAATTGTCGTGTTTATTGTTTTTACTGCGGGATATAAAATTTTATATAATACATTTGGTTCTTATGATGGAGTTGTAGATTCGTATATAGATCCATCGACATATCCAGAATATGTTGATTCTTTAAAAACGATGTTACAGGAGTATGAAAAAAACGAAACTACTCCGCTTTTAAAATTAGTAGATACTTCAACCTATAGTTTAAGAGCAAATATTGCTTTGTATCAATATGCAATAGATAACAATATTGATTTAGCAAACTACAATCTTTTAGGAAATGTTATAAGTATAAGTAGCACATTTTCTATTGTTTTTAACGGCAATGCTTTTGTTATTGTAGTTTTAGAAATAATGGCATTTATGATAATTATTTTTTCAATTGTTCATGCATGCAAGGTAATGGTAGGCGAGCTTCAAAATGGAACAATGAAAATGCAGGTTTTAAGACCAATTTCAAGAGATGCAATACTATCAGCAAAATATATAACTATATGGATATTTGGTATAGTAATGTTAGTTTTTTCTTTTGTTCTTGCTTTACTTATAGGAATTATAGTTTTTAAGTTTGATTCTACTCCTTATTTGATGGTTATTAATGCTACTAAAGTTGTAAAAATATCTGCTGTGGGAGTATTGTTTATATATCTATTATCCTATATTACAATTCTTGTTTTATTTACATCAGTAGCTATTGGAATATCTAATATTGTAAAAACACAATCCGTTGCAATTGCTTTAACTTTAGTTATCTATTTAATAGGTGAAACTATTGAAATATTAGCTGCATATATTTATGTTGGATTTATCGGCATTAATATAAATTCAAATTGGATAAACACTTTAACAATAACAGGGCCAATTCTGAATTATATGAATACATATTCAATGATTTTTATATCTACTTTGTGGATAGTACTATCTCTTACTTCAGCGCATTTATTGTTTAAAAGAAGGGATATTCAATAAAAAATTAGTCCTCATTACAATCCTCAATTCTAAACTTTTCGTAATTTAAAGGTTGAACAAAATCGTCTTCCTTAAATAGAGTGTTATGAAAGTAAACAAAGTTCTTGTAATGATAAGGAATAACAACTGGATTTGGTATATCCAAAAGATTACAAATATCTTGAAGCCATTTTTGATAGTTTTCATATGACATTTCAAGATTACTTTTGTAAATTAAATCTTTTGCAATATCGTTCTTTATGTATAATTTTGCCCATATTTTCATAACAACAAAATTATATCACAAAAGCCCTTATTATAAAAGAGTTTAAAGACATTATATTGACCTCAAAAGGTTGATTAAATAAAAATAATGCGTGTAAAAGTTCGTTGACAAATCTTGTTTATTTATATAAAATTATTATGCGCGAGTAAAGCGCATTTTTTTACTCATAAGTTGGAGGATAAGAATATGGCAGATGAAGTAATCAAATTAACTAAACGTGGTTATGAAGAAAAAAAAGAAGAATTATATCATCGTGAAAACGAATTAGCTAATGAAATTAGTGAGCAATTAAAGTATGCAAAGTCTTTAGGAGACTTCTCAGAAAACGCAGAATTAGATGCCGCAAGAGAAGCTGCAGAAAAGAACAATTCTAGAATTGCAGAACTTCATAGAATTTTAGATGGTAATATTCAAATTATAAAGGCTACAATATACAAAGTTTTAGATTTGTCAGATAACGAAGAATATACATATGAACTTGTAGGTGAAACAGAATCATCTATTCTAGAAAACAGAATTAGCATGGATTCTCCATTTGGAAAGGCAGTTACAGGTCATAAGGTTGGAGATACTTGTAAGGTTGAATTAAGTACAACTGATTTCTACAAGGTTAAAATCCTAGAAATTACAAAGGAATAAAATGGAAGAAAATATTAATGATATTGTAAAGGCTCGTCAAGAAAAGTTAGCTGCTTTAGTTGAAGCAGGTAAGAATCCTTTTGAAATTGTAAAATATTCAAAGGATGCATATGCTCAAACCATAAAGGATGAATTTGAAAAATATGATCAAAAGCATGTTAATATTGCTGGTAGATTAATTTCAAAAAGAGTTATGGGTAAGGCAAGCTTTGCTCATTTAATGGATTGTACTGGAACTATTCAAATTTACGCTTCTAGAGATGGAATGGGCGAAGAAAATTACGCCGAATTCAAAAAATATGATATAGGCGATATAGTAGGGATTGAAGGTTATGTTTTCAAAACACAAACTGGTGAAGTTTCTGTTCATGCAGAAAAAATGACTCTTCTTTCAAAATCATTACTTCCATTGCCAGAAAAGTTCCATGGTTTAACAAATGTTGATTTAAGATATCGTCAAAGATATGTTGATTTAATTGCAAATCCTGAAGTTAAACAAACATTTATTACGAGATCTAAGATTATCAGTGCAATTAGATCGTTTTTGGATGGAGAAGGATTTGTTGAAGTTGAAACTCCTGTTTTAAATACAATACCAGGTGGAGCTACAGCAAGACCATTTGTTACTCACCATAATACATTGGATATTGACATGTATATGAGAATCGCACCAGAGTTATATCTAAAAAGATTAATTGTTGGTGGATTTGAAAAAGTTTATGAAATGGGAAGATTGTTTAGAAATGAGGGAATGGATACAAAACATAATCCAGAGTTTACAACAGTTGAACTTTATCAAGCATATACAGATTATTATGGAATGATGGATTTGACAGAAAGATTATTCTCACATATTGCCGATGTTGTTTGTGATGGTAATAAAAAGATTACTTATCAAGGAACAGAATTAAATTTAACAGCTCCTTGGAAGAAAATGACAATGATTGAAGCAGTAAAGGAATATGTAGGAATAGATTTTGCTTCTTCAGATAATGTCGAAGACTTTAAAGAAGCCGCAAAAAAAGCTGGCGTTGAATTTAAGGACGATACAACATGGGGAAGACTTTTATACGAAGTATATGACCAAAAAGTTGAGGAACATTTGGTTCAACCAACATTTATTTTAGATTATCCAGTAGAGGTTTCTCCTCTTGCTAAGAGAAAGCCATCAGATAAGAGATTAACAGAAAGATTTGAGTTCTTTATGTGTGCAAGAGAAATGGGTAACGCATTTTCTGAATTAAATGATCCAATAGATCAAAAAGGAAGATTCATGGCTCAAGTTGCCGAAAGAGAAAAAGGTGATGATGAAGCTCAAATGATGGATGAGGATTATGTTAATGCTTTAATGTATGGATTGCCACCTACAGGAGGCCTTGGAATTGGAGTAGATAGACTTGTGATGTTATTTACAGATCAGGCTAGCATAAGAGATGTTTTATTGTTCCCAACAATGAAGCCAATAAAATAAATTAAACTTGAAAAAAGCAGCCTATAAAGACTGCTTTTATTTTATGAAACCACTATACGATGCAATTTTAAACTATAACAATAACATAAAAGTAAAATTCCATATGCCAGGACATAGTGGAGTATCGTTTGGCCTGTTCAGTGATTTTAAAATGGATTTAACTGAAGTGCCTGGACTTGATAATTTGTTGCAGAGTAATGGTGTAATTAAAGATGCTGAAAAATTACTTGCAAAAGTTTACGGAACGAAATTTGCTTTAATGGGCACAAGTGGTACAACATGTAGCATGCAAATAACTATAGCTATGCTAAAAAAATTGGGATATAAGTTTATTGCATTTGGCAAGATGCATAGCTCATTTTACAATGCACTAAGAATAAATAATCTTGATTATATAGAAGTAAACACATTAAAAGATTTAAGTGAAAAAATAGAAAAAAATGAAGACGTGTTTGCAGTTTTTATAACTTCACCTAACTATTTCGGAGAAATTTTTGATATTGAAAAAATATATAAATTAACAAAAAGTACAAAGAATAAATTTGTTGTAGATGCAGCACACGGAGCTCATTTTCCGTTTTCTAAATTATTTCCGGAATTTCCTGGAGTGCATTCAGATATAGCACTAATAAGCACTCATAAAACCCTTCCATGTTTTGGTGGTTCTAGTTTAATTACATGTAATAGTGAAAGTGATTATGAAATGCTGATGTTGTATAGAAGTTTAATTCACACAACATCTCCAAGTTATTTATCAATGGCAAGCATGGATTTTGCAAGAGAAAGCTTTGAGGCAAATGGTGAAAAGTGGTATAAGGAAGTAAAAAATAAAATAGAATCATTTAAAGGCACAATTGGTGGTTTTGAAATAGTTAAAAATGACGATTTTTCAAGATTGGTTTTAAAAAAGAAAGGAATTGATGCATATAAGGTGCTTGTTAATATTCAAGATAAAGGCATAGGTGTAGAGATGGCTATTGATGATAAATTGGTTTTTATCGTAACACCATTTAATTATAAAAGTCTTGATTTATTAGATACTGAATTAAGAAAAATAAACACTGTAAATTTTGAACAAAATAATACAAAAGAAAGTAATATAAAAATTGAAAATATAGAAAATTTTAAACCGAGTTTTGTAAGTTTAGATAGTGCAGTGGGATTAATTTCAAATGCTGAGATTGGAATTTATCCACCAGCTAGAGCTGTTATTAAATATAGGCAAATTATAACTAAAGAGCAAATACAAATAATTAAAGACAACAAGGAACACTTATATGGTCTTGTAAATAATAAGGTTCCTGTGTTAAAATAACTTTGTTATTTTTTTAGAGGATATATGAAAGGTAAATTTATTACATTTGAAGGCTGTGAGGGTGTAGGAAAAAGTACACAAGTGGCATTACTTAAAAGTTATTTAGAAGAAACAAACCAAGAAAGTTTGTTTTTAAGAGAACCGGGAGGTAATGAAATTTCTGAGAAAATCAGAAATATAATTCTTGATACTAAAAATGAAGGTATGGTTTCAAGATGTGAAGTTTTATTATATTGTGCAGCAAGAGCACAACTTGTAAGTGAGGTTATAAAGCCAGCACTAGATAGCGGTAAACTTGTAATTTGTGATAGATTTATAGATTCAACTTTTGCGTATCAAGGAATTGCAGGTAAACTTGGTGCTGAACTTGTTGAAAGTTTAAATAATTGTGCTTGTGGAGAAGTTGTTCCTGATTTAACTATATTTTTAGATTTATCGCCAAAGGAAGCCTTTGAAAGAAAAGGCGGAGCCGATTTAAACGATAGAATGGAAATGAAAGGAATGGACTTTCATAATGATGTTTATAAAGGTTATAAGATGGCTCAAGAAAGACATCCAAAGAGAATAGTTTCTTTTAATGTTCTTGGAACAAAGTTTGAAACACAAGAAAAAATAAGAGAATATTTAAAGACGAATGGTTATATTAAATGAAGATAGAATACGAGAATCTTTTAAAGAACACTAAAGTATATAAAATATTGGATAATGACATTAAAAATGGTTTTTTAAGTCATTGTAATATGATTATTTCTGAAGACGAGGTTGCATGTAGAAATCTTTGTCTTTTAGTGGCTAGAGATATTTTATGTAAAAATAATAATTGTGGAAAGTGTAAAGATTGTTTAGATGTCGAGAATAATGTTCATGATGGTTTAATAATTCCAGAATCTTTAAATAGTGAGGGAATAAAAGGTCTTATAACTAGAAGTTATGCTATGGTAGATAGTGAATCAAAAGTAATTTTAATTAATAATTTTAATGATATTGATTTAAGTCTACAAAACAAATTTTTAAAGCTAATTGAAGAACCAAGTGGAAATACTGTTTTTATACTAGGTGTAACAAAGCCTACAAATGTACTAGAGACAATAAAATCTAGATCAAATAAATTAACTATAGAAACTTTTAAGGATGATGATTTAAAGAGTTCATTAAGAGATAAATATGATCCATATAACCTTTATAAAGCGATTTTGTTTTGTGAAGGTTCATTGACAAAGGCCTTAATGATATTATCTGATGATAAAATTATAGGTTGTTATGAATCAATGAAAATAATATTGCTTAATATGAAAAAATCTACTAGTGTTATAGATTATATGAGCCAACTAGATGCTTCAAAAACAAAAGCTTATCTAGATGCTCTTGAAATAATAATAAAGCAAGTTATTGAAAGAAAAACAGGAATATCAACAAATAGTGAAGAAGATATAGATTCATTAGCAAATGAATACGCACTAGCAACCCTTGTTAATATTGAAGAATTGGTAATAAATTCTAAAAAAATGCTAGAACAAAATGTAGGAACAGAAGCTGTGTTATTTAAATTGCTAATGAATATTTTGGAGGTAAAATATAAATGCCAAATATAATAGGTGTAAAGTTTAATAATAAAGGGAAATTATATTATTATGATCCTAAAAACTTTGAGTTTGAAGTTGGAGATGGTGTAGTGGTCGAGACTCCAGTTGGTGTAGAATACGCTTTTTGCTGTCAAAAGAATACGGAAATCAAAGAATCTGATTTAAAAGCTCCTTTAAAGGAAGTTATTAGGAAAGCTGATGAAAAGGATAAAAGACAATATAATGATAATATAAAAAGAGCTGAAAGAGCTTTTAGCGTTGCTATTAGAAAAGTAGAAAAGCATAAGCTTCCAATGAAACTTATTAATGCTGAATATACTTTGGATAAATCAAAAGTTTTAATTAATTATACTGCTGAAAATAGAGTAGATTTTAGAGCTTTGGTTCCTGATTTAGGTTCCGAACTTAGATGCAGAGTAGAGCTTAAGCAGGTTTATGATAGAGATGATGTAAAACTTAGGGGAGCAATGGGACTATGTGGTCAAGAGTGCTGTTGTATCAGATGTCCAAGTATATGTGAAAAATCTACAGTAAAGATGGCAAAAATACAAAACATATCCATAAATCCAAGCAAAATTGGTGGAATGTGTGGAAAACTAATGTGTTGCCTAAAGTTTGAAAATGAGTATTATCTAGAACTGCTTAAAAAAATGCCTAAGGTAGGTGCAAATATAAAAACAGAAGATGGAATATCTAAAGTCAAGGATGTTAATATTCTTAGAGAGTATGTTACTGCTATAACAGAGATTGATGGTTCAAGCGTAGAGAAAAGATACGAAGTTGGTCAATTTGAATTAATAGGGGACAATAGAAGAAATCAAAAAGATGACGATGAGGATGTGGATCCAGAAATAAAGAAAATGGAGTAACCTGAGGCTAACTTTGCCTAAAAATAAATTTTCAATTTACAACATATTTTTGATGTGATATTATGAACGTACAAAAATAAACTATACATTTTAAAAAGGAGAAAACATTATGGCATACGTTATTGGTAATGATTGTATTAAGTGTGGCTCATGTGCAGAACAATGCCCAGTTTCATGTATTACAGAAGGAGATGACAAGTACGTTATCGATGCTGATTCATGCTTATCTTGTGGTTCATGTGCAGCACAATGTCCAGTAGAAGCAATTTCTGAAGAGTAATTAGAATTTGAAAAAACGGACTGCTAGGAATATAAGCTTAGCAGTCCTTTTTTTTTGTTAAAATTATAAGATAAAACTTTTGACAACATAATAACTGTATAAGGTATTATTAAATATGTTAAAAATGATTAATAAAAAGAAAAAAGGAATGATTATATCAATAGGACTCGTGGTACTAACTATCTTAGTTATAGGGGGTATATTCCTTAGTATGTACTTAACGGAAAAGAATTCCAATAAAAATGCTATCTCATACACTAAAATCCAAATAAATGAAGAGGGTAAAACTAATGTTTATTCGTTTATGGTGACGGGGATTTCTTTTGAAGAAATAGACAAAAATAATTCTTATGCTAAAATAAGTTTTAAAATTAAAGCTAAAGATAATTTGTACGTAGAAAATTCAGATTTTGATATAACAGGAGCTGAGTTTGTGTCCTCTGAAAATATTCCTACATATATTAGTAGTGGAAATGAACAAAATTTTGTTATAATTTTTAAGGTAAAAAAATATAGTGAATTATATTTAACATATGATGTATATAAAGTTGCACTAGGGAGTGCTTTTTAAGGAGAGTAAATGATACAAGCAATTGATGTAATGATCCAATTTGGTGGAAGAAAGTTATTTGAAGATGTAAATTTAAAATTTACAGAAGGTAACTGTTATGGAATTATAGGAGCTAATGGTGCTGGAAAATCAACATTTTTAAAAATTTTATCTGGAGCACTTGAGCCTACAAAAGGAACTGTTGCGATTGGTAAAAATGAAAGATTAAGTGTTTTGAATCAAAATCAAAATGCATTTGATGATTGTACTGTTATGAGAACGGTTTTGTTAGGACACAAGAAGCTTGTGGATATTATGGATGAAAAAGATGCACTTTATGCAAAGGAAGACTTTACTGAAGAAGATGGAAATAGAGCCGGAGAACTAGAAAATGAATTCGCAGAACTTGGCGGATGGGAGGCTGAGTCTGATGCCGCTTCTTTATTAAATGCTTTAGGTTTTGGCGATGAGTATCATGATAAATTAATGGGTGAGTTAGATGGAAAGCAAAAAGTTAAAATTCTTTTAGCCCAAGCTTTATTTGGAAATCCTGATGTACTTATATTAGATGAGCCAACAAATAACTTAGATGCAAAAACAATAATGTGGTTAGAGAAGTTTTTAATGGAATTTAAAAACACATTAATTATTGTATCTCACAATAGACACTTCTTGAACAAAGTTTGTACTCATATTTGCGATGTAGATTATGGAAAAATTAATATGTATGTAGGTAACTATGATTTCTGGTATGAAACAAACCAATTACTTGCAAGACAAGCAAAAGAGCAAAATAAGAAAGCAGAGGCTAGAGCTAAGGAACTTCAGGAATTTATTCAAAGATTCTCTGCAAACGCTTCAAAGGCAAAGCAGGCTACTGCAAGAAAGAAGGAATTAGAGAAACTAAAACTAGAAGATATAAAACCATCTATGAGAAAATATCCATATATTAATTTTGAATTTGAACAAGAAGTCGGAAGAGAAATTTTAACTGTAGAACATTTAACAAAGAAAGGATATTTTGAGGATGTTTCATTTACTGTGCAAAAGGATGAAAAAATAGCATTTGTGGGTAATAAGTCTATAGATATATCTATGTTATTTGAAACTCTAATGGGAAATGTAGAAGCAGATTCTGGAACTTATACATGGGGAAAAACAATTACTCAAAGTTATGTACCACAAGATTTTGATAACTATTTTGAAGGCTGTGATTTAGATTTAACAAAATGGTTGGATAGGTATTCTAAAGATCATACAGAAACTTATTTAAGAGGCTGGCTTGGAAGAATGTTATTCTCGGGAGACGAAGCAAAGAAAAAGGCTTCAGTATTATCTGGAGGAGAAAAGGTAAGGTGTATGATGGCAAGAGCTATGTTGATGGGTGGAAATTTCTTGATTTTAGACGAGCCAACAAACCATCTAGATCTAGAAGCTATTACTTCATTAAATAAAGGAATGATAAACTTTAAAGGATGTGTTTTATTTGCTTCTCATGATCAAGAATTAATGCAAACCGTAGCGAATAGAATAATTGAAATAAATGGAACTAAGACTTTTGATAAGCTTACGACTTACGAAGAGTATTTAGATGTGCAATAATTTATGCTTATTATAAGGTTAGAGAAAAATTTGCAACAAATCGTTGCAATTTTTTTATTTTTATACAAAAAATGAGTTGACATGTTGCAATGTTGAACTTATAATAATCACGAAATTACTTAAATAGCTCATAATTTTCCCCCTTATCATATAATTAGAAGAGGAGTTGCTTAAAGTTTAGCGGCCCCTCTTCTTTTTTAGGATTTTTCGAGTGTTTGGCGTAATTTGAGTAGGATTTTGATTGAATTAATAAGCAAAAATAAAATAAACTTTTGTAAAATGTGAAAAATTGCAAACAAATGTTGCATTTTAATTAAAAGAGAGTTTTGAAATTACAATTTATATGATAGCGCCTATTCGGTCAATATATTTTTTTAGGGTATTATCGCTTTTTGGTTTTTGAAATCACTTATATTGACACAAGAGAATTATATCTATATAATTAACTTTGTTAAAAACCCAAGGAGGTAAACGATGGGCTGGTTAAGTAGACAATTTAGAAAGGTTATTGAATGGAAAGATCAAGAGGCAGATGTTATTGCCTACAGATATCAATTTGAAAAAGATAGAGACGAGATTATGAAAAAATCTGTCCTAGTTGTAAATCCTGGACAAAAGGCAATATTTGTTCAAGAAGGAAAAGTAGCAGATTGTTTTGGTCCTGGTACTTATGAATTATCTGATATAAAAAATATTCCAATTTTAACGAAGTTATATAATTGGAAATATGCTTGGGAAAGTCCATATAAGGGAAATATTTACTTTATATCTACAAAACAGTTTCTGAATAAGAACTGGGGAACAACTAATCCGGTTATGATGAGAGATCAAGATTTTGGTATGGTTAGAGTAAGAGGCTTTGGAACATATTCTTTCTCTGTAGGTGATCCAACAGAGGCCATGGAAGAATTAATTGGCACTCAAGGTACTATGACAACAAAAACAGTAGATGATTATTTCCGTAAGGTTATTACATCAACTTTATCAAATGTAATTGCAGAATCGGAAATTCCAGCTTTGGATTTATCAATGCATTATGAAGAATTGGCAAATGCTGCAAAGAATAGATTAAAAGATGATTTTGCAAATATTGGTATAAAATTAAATGCTCTATATATTGAGAATTTATCGTTGCCAGAAGAAGTTGAAAAGATGATGGATAAGAGAACTCAAGTCGGCGTTATGGGTAATGGTGCAATGCAAGGATATGCTCAAATGGAAAGCATTGGAGCTATGAGAGATGCTGCAAAAAATAATACTAATATGGGCGGTCTTGGCATGAATATTGCAACTGGAATGGCTGCTGCTAGTATGTTTAAGCAAGAAATGAATGATGCTAAAAATGGCAACACATCAATACCTGGCGGAACTGTTGCCGAAAAAGTTTGTCCAGCATGTGGAGCAAAAGCGAAGGCTAACGCTAAGTTCTGTCCAGAATGCGGAGCTAAGTTTGAAGTGCTTAAAACTGAAAAAATATGTTCAGCATGTGGAGCAAAAGTAAAAGCTAATGCTAAATTCTGTCCAGAATGCGGAGCTAAAGTTTAATAATGGCTAGGGAAGTTAATACTGCTGAAGAAATTGTAGATAGCATTTCAAATGACGCATTGAAAGGGAAAATATATAAATGCGCTAATTGTGGAAGTTTTTTAGTATTTGATCCAAAAAGTCAAAAACTAAAATGTACACATTGTGCTTCTCTATATAATCTAGTAGAAACTCCTAAAGCAATGGAGCAAGAATATGATGAATTATCATCAGAAACCTGCTATGAGCCTTGGGGAGATGTAAAAACTGTTAAATGTAGAAGTTGTGGAGCGGCATTTGTTTTGAACGAGTTTGAAACCGCTTCGAATTGTCCATTTTGCAGGGCGACAAATATTGTGTCTATAGATGACGTGCCAGGTCTTAAGCCAAATGGGATACTGCCTTTTAAGATTTCAAGTGAAGAGGCACATAAATCTTTTGCAGATTGGATTAAGAAAAAAAAGATGGCGCCCTTTGGTTTAAAGAAAAAGGCTTCTAAAATGACAATGAAAGGTATTTATATCCCCGTCTTTACTTTTGATGCTGATACAAGTTCATCGTATCATATAAGATATGGTATTAATCATACAAGAGTAGTTAGAAGAAATGGAAAGATGGTAACACAAGTCTATACAACGTGGCATACAGCATCAGGACATCATAATGAACTTTTTAATGATGTTCAAGTAGAGGCTTCGCAATATATGACAGATAAAAATCTTTCTGCGACAGGTGGCTTTGATACAGACAATTCAGTTAGATATCATAATCAATACATAGCTGGTTTTAATGCTGAAAGATACTCAACAGGTTTAGATGAAAGTAGAGGTATTGCACACGGAAAGATGGATACAGCTATTTATAATTCCATAATATGTAAATACAGTTATGATGTACTAGATTACTGTAATGTGGATACAAATTATAATGAAGAGACTTATAAATATGTGTTAGCTCCTCTTTGGACTATACCTTATAAATATAAGAAGAAAGTATATGGCTGTGTAATAAATGGCCGTAATGGAAATGCGGATGGAAAAGCACCAGTCTCTGCATTAAAGTCAACATTAATAGGTATTACTATTGCGATAGCAATTGCGGTTATAGTATACCTAATATATAGATATTTTATGTAAATGGAGGTAACAAAATGGTAGAAATTACTAAGGATATGTTAATTGGTGATGCTATTCAAGCAGGAAACCAAGAGGCTATTGCTCAAACACTTTTAGGTATTGGAATGCATTGTTTTGGTTGTGCTATTGCAAGAGGCGAAACAATTGCTCAAGCAGCTGAAGTTCATGGTGTTGATGTAGATAAATTAGTAGAAGACTTAAATAAAGCAGCTAATAGTTAAATATAAGGCGATCTAAAAGGTCGCCTATTATTAATGACAGAATTTCAAAAAAGAGTATACGAATATTTAAGAACCATTCCAAAAGGAAAGGTTGTAACCTATGGAGAGATTGCAGAAAAAATAGGATACCCAAAAGCCTGTAGGGCTATAGGTAATGCTCTTCATGTAAATCCTATGCCTGATGTTTATCCATGTTATAAAGTAGTAAATGGAAAAGGCTATCTTGCTAAGAATTTTGCGCTTGGTATTGATGAACAAAAAAGAAGGCTTGAAAAAGATGGGATAGAGGTCGTAAATTACAAAGTTGACCTAAAAAAATATCAAAATTAAAAATATTTAATAAATTTTACATAAATTTTACAATCTTAATTTGACAGGTTTTTTACCCTTTATATATAATAATCGAGCACTGACCGAAAGGGATGAAGCGAGAGGTTACTGTGCTCAGCAGAGAACTTTCGTGGACAAAAGTCCGTAATAATCGGGCGACTAACGAATGACAGACGTGTCATTTTTTAAAAAAGTCAGAGCGAAACACACGGAAGTGTGATAAAAGAAAGTTAGAAAAAAAGGAGAAAACAAAAATGGCAGGAACAAGAGTAAGAATCAAATTAAGAGCTTATGATCATAATTTAATTGACGTAGCTGCACAAAAGATTGTTGAAACAGTTAAGAGAAGCGGTGGCCAAGTATCTGGTCCTATTCCTCTACCAACTGATAAGGAAGTTGTTACAATTTTAAGAGCTGTACATAAGTACAAAGATAGCAGAGAACAATTCGAATTAAGAACACATAAGAGATTAATAGATATCTATAACCCATCTAAGAAAGCTATTGATGCATTAATGAAAGTTGATGTACCAGCTGGTGTAGATATTAAGATTAAATTATAATTGACAAAAATTATAGTTACTGGCAAGTGTCGGTAACCAAGAAAAAATAAATTAGGAGGGTGAACTTTATCTATGAATAAAGCAATCATTGGAAAGAAATTAGGAATGAGCCAAATCTTTACAGCTGAAGGCTTAGTTGTACCTGTAACAGTAGTTGAAGCAGGTCCATGCCCAGTTGTTCAAAAGAAGACTCAAGAGAAAGATGGCTATAACGCATTACAAGTAGCATTTGGTGATGTTAAAGAAAATCGCGTTTCAAAGCCAGTTCTAGGTCAATTCAAAAAAGCAAATGTAACTCCAAAGAAGGTTCTTAAAGAACTTCCTATTGAAGATGTAGCTGCTTATGAAATTGGACAAGAAATTAACTGCACTATCTTCGCAGAAGGCGATTATGTAGATGTTGTTGGTACTTCTAAAGGCCACGGATTTACAGGCGCTGTAAAGAGATGGAACCATCGTATTGGACCTAGAGCTCATGGTTCAGGTTACCACAGAGGTGTTGGTTCTATGTCTGCTAACTCAGATCCATCTAGAGTTTTCAAGAATAAGAAAATGGCTGGACATTGGGGTAACGAAAGAGTTACAGTTCAAAACTTAACTGTTGCAAAAGTCGATGCAGCACGTAATCTACTTTTAATTAAGGGTGCTATACCTGGTGCTAAAGGTGGAATCGTTGTAGTTAAGCAAAGTGTTAAAGCTTAAGGAGAAGACTTATGAAGGTTGATGTATTTAATATGAATGGCAAAAATTTAAATAAGCCAATGGAATTAAATGATGCAGTATTCGGTGCGGAATACAACGAAGCTTTAATTCATCAAGTAGTAGTTGCTCAACTTGCAAATAAAAGACAAGGAACAAAGAGCACATTAACAAGAACAGAAGTTGCTGGCGGCGGAAAGAAGCCTTGGAGACAAAAAGGTACAGGTCGTGCCAGACAAGGATCTATTAGAGCTCCACAATGGACAGGTGGTGGTGTAGTATTTGCACCAAAGCCAAGAGATTTCTCTCAAAAGATTAATAAGTCTATGAAGAGAGCTGCTACAATTAGTGCTTTAAGTGCAAAAGTAACTGATTCGAACTTAATCGTAGTTGATGAAATTAAATTAAAAGAAGCAAAGACAAAACTTGTTGCAAGTATGTTAAAGAGCTTTGACATAACAACAAAGGTTTTAGTTGTTGTAGCAAACAATGACGAAGCAGTATTAAGAGCAAGTGCTAACATTCCAAATGTTACAGTTATTAATGCTGAATTAGTTAATGTTTATGAATTAGCAGCAAATACAAAGTGTATTGCAACTGTAGATGCTATCAAGAAACTTGAGGAGGTATATGCATAATGAAAAACTATGACATTATTATTTGCCCAGTATTAACAGAAAAGAGTTATGACGGTATCGCAAGTAAGAAATATACATTCAAAGTTGCTAAGAGTGCAACAAAAACACAAATTAAAGTTGCTATTGAAGATATCTTCGGAGTAAAGGTTGCTAAAGTTAACACTGTTAGCGTTGGCGGTAAGAAGAAGAGAATGGGTAGAAGTGAAGGTTATACTTCTGACTACAAGAAAGCAATAGTATTCTTAACAGAAGATAGTAAAGCAATCGAATTTTTCGAGAGCTTAGCATAGGAGGAAAGAAAAATGGCTATTAAGAAATATAAACCAACCTCTCCTGCACGTCGTTTTATGTCAGTTTCTACATTTAGCGAAGTTACTAAGAAAACTCCAGAAAAGAGCCTATTAGATAATGTTGTTAAAACTGGTGGTAGAAATAACACAGGAAGAATCACTGTAAGACATATCGGTGGTGGAAATAGAACAAAATATAGAATTATTGACTTTAAGAGAGTTAAGGATGATATCCCAGCAAAGGTTGTTGGTATTGAATATGATCCTAACAGAACAGCTAATATTGCATTATTATCTTATAAAGATGGCGAAAAGGCATATATTCTAGCTCCAATCGGCTTACAAGTAGGCGATGTAGTTATGAGCGGTGTTAATGCAGATATTAAGGTAGGTAACAACCTTCCATTCTCGGCAATCCCAGTTGGTACACTTGTTCACAATGTTGAAATGACAAAAGGAAAAGGTGGTCAATTAGTAAGATCTGCTGGTTTAGCTGCTCAATTGATGGCTAAGGAAGGCAAGTATGCTACATTAAGATTACCAAGTGGTGAAATGAGATATGTTCCAGTTGATTGTAGAGCAACAATTGGTCAAGTAGGAAATACAGAACATGAAATCGTATCTCTTGGTAAAGCTGGCAGAAAGCGTCATATGGGCGTTAGACCTACTGTTAGAGGTCTTGTAATGAACCCATGTGATCACCCACACGGTGGTGGTGAAGGTAAGGCTCCAATCGGTATGCCAAGCCCAGTTACACCTTGGGGCATTCCAACTCTTGGTCACAAGACAAGAAATAAGAGAAAGTCTAATAAGATGATTATTAAGAGAGTTAACTAGGAGGATTAGAAATGAGTAGATCATTAAAGAAAGGACCTTTCTGTGAAGAAAGATTACTAAATAGAATTAAAGAAATGAATAAGAACAATGACAAGAAGCCTGTAAAGACTTGGTCAAGATCTTCTACAATCTATCCTGATATGATTGGACATACAATTGCCGTTCACGATGGTAGAAAGCATGTTCCAGTATATATTACTGAAGAAATGGTTGGTTGTAAGCTTGGGGAATTTGCTCCAACA
The DNA here is from genome assembly GCA_963592135.1 of bacterium. Taxonomy (GTDB): domain Bacteria; phylum Bacillota; class Clostridia; order Christensenellales; family UBA3700; genus UBA3700. Next base: position 64,035 of record CAVAVP010000013.1, on the reverse strand, counting down.
CGTACATTCAAAGGCCACGGCGGCGAAAAAGCTACCGCTGCTAAGAAATAGGGAGGTAAACAATGGCTAAAAGAATTAGAGAAAAAGCTGCTGCTAGAGCTGAGAAAGCCGATAAGAGAGCAAGTGCTACTGCTAAATACGTTAGAATATCTCCAGATAAGGTTCGTGTTGTTCTTGATATTGTTAGAGGACAAAAATATACAGATGCTTTAGCTATTCTAAAGAATACACCTAAAGCAGCTTCTGAACCACTTGTTAAACTTCTAAATTCAGCTGCTGCTAATGCAGAAAATAATTTAGGAAAGAACAAGAACGACTTATATGTTGCAGAATGTTTTGCAAATGCTGGTCCAATTCTTAAGAGAATGAGAGCTAGAGCAAAGGGTTCTGGTGCTAGAATCAACAAGCGTACAAGTCATATCACTATCATCCTTGATGAAGTGGCTGAATAATAGGAGGTAAACAATGGGACAAAAAGTTAGTCCAACAGGATTAAGAATCGGTGTCATAAAAGATTGGGATGCAAGATGGTTTGCTGATAAGAAGTCTTTCTCTACTTATTTAGTAGAAGATAGCAAAATCAGAAAAGCTATCAAGAATAAATATTATGATAATGGTATCTCATCTATAAAGATTGAAAGAAAAATTTTATCTACAAACAACAATGAATATAGTGTAAATATCACAATATATACATCTAAGCCTGGTATCATGATTGGTGCAAATGGTGCTGGTGTATTAGAAATCCAAAAATTCATTGAAAAGATTGTTCCTGGCAAGAAGATTGCTGTTTCAATTCAAAATGTTGTTAAGCCTGATATTGATGCAACATTAGTTGCTGAAGGTATTGCTGCTCAACTTGAAAAGAGAGTTCAATTCAGAAAGGCTATGAAACAAGCTATTTCAAGAGCTATGAAATCAGGTGTTAAGGGTATTAAAACAATGGTTTCAGGAAGATTGGATGGTGCAGAAATCGCTAGATCAGAAAATTATCATGAAGGTTCTATCCCTCTACAAACATTAAGAGCTGATATCGATTATGGTTTTGCTGAAGCAAATACTACTTTCGGTAAGATTGGTGTTAAGGTTTGGATTTACAAGGGTGAAAAGTATGGTAAATTCTCAACAGTAGCTGCAGATAAGAAGGAAGGAGGAAACAACAATGTTAATGCCTAAAAGAGTTAAAAGACGTCGTGTATTCCGTGGCAGAATGAAAGGTAATGCTAACAAGGGCAACAAGATTGCATATGGTGAATATGGTTTAGTTGCATTAGAGCCAAGTTGGATTACATCAAATCAAATTGAAGCTGCACGTATTGCGATGACTCGTTATATCAAGAGAGGAGGACAAGTTTGGATAGACATCTTCCCTCATAAGCCAGTAACAAAGAAGCCTGCTGAAACAAGAATGGGTTCAGGTAAAGGTTCTGTAGAATATTGGGTTGCTGTAGTAAAGCCAGGTAGAGTTATGTTTGAAATGGCTGGTATTCCAGAAGAAACAGCAAGAGAAGCTTTAAGATTAGCTGCAAATAAATTACCATGTAAGTGTAAATTTATTAAGAAAGAAGAGGAGGTAAATGAATAATGAAAGCAAGTAATTTCTTTGAAATGACAAATGAAGAGTTAAACGTTAAGCTAGCTTCATTAAAGGAAGAATTATTCAACCTTCGTTTCCAAAATAAAGCTGGTCAATTAGAAAATCCAAAGCAAATCACAAATGTTAAGAAAGATATTGCTAAGGTAAATACTATTATTCGTCAAAGAGATCTAGGCATCTCAAAGGAGCCTGTTAAAAAGGCTGCTAAGAAGTCTAAATAATAAGGAGGAATCAACATGGAAAGAAATCTTAGAAAGAGCAGAGTTGGTATGGTTGTTAGCGATAAGATGGACAAGACAGTTGTCGTTGCAATTAGAGAGCGTGTTCAACATCCTCTTTATGGCAAAATTGTTAACAGAACAAGAAAACTAAAGGCTCATGATGAAAAGAATGAATGTAAAATTGGTGATATCGTAAGTATCACAGAAACAAGACCTCTAAGCAAAGATAAATGCTGGAGAGTTGTAGAAATTATTGAAAAGGCTAAGTAGGAGGAACATACAATGATACAAGCAGAATCAAGACTAGTTGTTGCAGATAATTCTGGTGCAAAAGAATTAAAATGTATCAGAGTAATGGGTGGTTCTTACAGAAAGAGTGGTAATATCGGTGACGTTATTGTTGCTGCTGTAGAATCTGCTATCCCAGGCGGTGTTGTTAAGAAAGGCGATGTTGTTAAGGCTGTAATCGTAAGAACTACATATGGTGTTAATAGACCAGATGGTTCTTATATCAGATTTGACGACAATGCTGCTGTTATTATCGATAGTCAAAAGCAACCAAAAGGAACTCGTATTTTTGGGCCTATCGCAAGAGAACTTAGAGATAAAGATTATATGAAAATCATTTCTCTAGCTCCAGAAGTATTATAGGAGGACATGAAGATGAGTAATGTTAAGAAAGGTGATGCTGTTAAGATTATCGCAGGTAACGATAAAGGTAAAGCAGGCACAATTATCGCTGTAGATAGAAAGAATGGTAAAGTTGCTGTTCAAGGCGAAGGTATAACAATGGCTAAGCATTTTGTAAAGCCACGTAATGCTCAAGAAAAGGGTGGAATTGTTGATAAAGAAAGATTTATTGATGGATCAAACGTAATGGTTATTTGCCCATCTTGTAACAAGACAACCAAGATAGCAATCAAGATGGTTGACGGAAAGAAAGTTAGAACTTGTAAAGAGTGTGGAGCTTCTTTAGATGCTGTTAAAGCTTCAGCAGCTAAAAAGGCTACAAAAGCTGTAAAGAAGACAAGTGCTAAAAAGAAAGCTGAATCAGCTGATAAGGAATAATGGAGGGATTAACTGTGGCAGATAGAATTTATAGAACAGCTGAACTTTATAAGAATACAGCAGTTCCTGCATTAAAGGAAAAGTTCGGATACAAGAATATTAATCAAGTTCCAAAAATCGAAAAGATCGTTTTAAATATGAGACTTGGTGATATAAAAGATAACAGCAAGAGCGTACAATTAGCTGTTGAAGAATTAAAAGCAATCGCAGGTCAAGCTCCTGTTATGACAAAAGCTAAGAACAGCGTTGCTACATTCAAGGTAAGAGAAGGCATGATTATTGGTGCTAAAGTAACTTTACGTGGAAAGAAGATGCTTGATTTCTATGATAAGTTAGTTTCAGTAGCGTTACCACGTGTTAGAGATTTCAAAGGTGTTTCTTCAAATTCTTTTGATGGACGTGGATGTTATGCTTTAGGTATTAAAGAACAAATTATCTTCCCTGAAATTCAATACGACAAGATTGAAAAAGTAAGAGGATTTGATATTTGTATCGTTACAACAGCAAAGACAGATGAAGAGGCTAAAGAGTTATTAACTCTACTTGGTATGCCTTTTGCTAAATAATAGGAGGATAAAAAAATGGCAAAAAAATCAATGATTAATAAGCAACAAAAGACTCCAAAGTATTCAACAAGAGCATATACAAGATGCCAAATTTGTGGAAGACCTCATGCGGTTCTACAAAAATATGGTATTTGCAGAATTTGCTTCAGAGAATTAGCTTATAAAGGCGAAATTCCTGGCGTTAAGAAGTCAAGTTGGTAGGAGGAGATAGAAAATGACAGATCCAATTGCAGATATGTTAACTCGTATTCGTAATGCTTTAACTGCAAAGCATGAAGAAGTAGAAATACCAAATTCAAAAATTAAAGCAGAAATTGCTAAAATTTTAGTTGAAGAAGGTTTTATTGAATCATATAAAGTTGAAGACAATAAGATTGTTGTTACACTAAAGTATGGCCCAAAAAACGAAAAGGTTATTTCAGGTATTAAGCGTATTTCTAAGCCAGGTCTTAGAGTTTATGCTAATGTAGATACAATGCCAGTTGTTTTAGGTGGAATGGGAATTGCTATTCTATCTACAAATAAAGGTATTTTAACAAATAAACAAGCTAAGGCTGCTAAAGTAGGCGGCGAAGTATTAGCTTACGTTTGGTAATAGAAGGAGGATAGAAGATTATGTCAAGAATTGGTAGAATCCCTGTTCAAATTCCAGCAGGCGTTGAAGTTAAGATTTCAGCTGACAATGTAGTAACTGTTAAAGGTCCAAAAGGTGAATTATCTAGAAAGATCGAAAGTTCAGATATTGTCGTAAAAGTTGAAGGAAGTGAAGTTATTGTTACACGTAAGAATGATGAAGCAAATATCAAAGCAATGCACGGTTTATATCGTAAATTAATTGCTAATATGGTAGAAGGTGTAACAAAAGGCTTTGAAAAAGTTCTAGTTGTAAATGGTGTAGGTTACAAAGTAGCTAAAGAAGGTAAATCAGTTAAGTTAGATATTGGTTACTCACACCCAATCGTATTAGATGTTATTCCAGGTATTACTTATGATTGTCCATCAGCTACAGAAATTTCTGTTAAGGGTATAGATAAAGAATTAGTAGGACAAGTAGCAGCTAATATAAAGAAACTTCGTGTTCCAGATCCATACCATGCATACGGCGTTACTCTAAAGGGTGAAGTTGTTGCTCGTAAGGAAGGCAAGAAGGGCGGCAAGAAGAAATAAGGAGTGAAATAAGGTATTATGATTACTAAGATTAATAAAAATGAAGTTAGACAAAAAAGACATCAAAGAGTAAGAAATAAGATTTCAGGTACTGCTGAAAGACCTCGTTTCAACGTTTATAGATCTACAGCTAACATCTATGTTCAAATTATTGATGATGTTGCTGCTAAGACTCTAGTTTCTTGCTCAACTGTAGATAAAGATATGGTAAAGGCTGTTGCTAAGTTATCTAAAACTGACGCCGCTAAATTAGTTGGCGAAACAGCTGCTAAAAAAGCTTTAGCTGCAGGAATTGAAGAAGTTGTTTTCGATAGAGGTGGCTATCTTTACACAGGTCGTGTAATGGCAGTTGCTGATGGTGCCAGAGAAGCTGGCCTAAAATTCTAAGGAGGGTTTCTTAAAATGGCTAAAAGAGAAAATAAATTTCAAAAAGAAGAAAATGAATTACTTAATAGATTAGTTCATATCAACAGAGTGACTAAGGTTGTTAAGGGTGGTAGAAAAATGAAGTTTGCTGCTCTAATTGTAGTAGGTGATGGTAATGGTTCTGTAGGTATCGGAATGGGTAAAGCTGCAGAAGTTCCAGAGGCTATTAAGAAAGCTACAGTTGCTGCTAAGAATAACATGACAAAGATTGCTTTAGTTGGTACAACTATTCCTCATGAAGTTCAAGGTGAGTTCGGTTCAGGTAAAGTTGTTTTAATTCCAGCTGCAGAAGGTACTGGAGTTATCGCAGGTGGTCCAGTTCGTTTAATTCTAGAAGTTGCCGGCGTTAAAGATATTCGTACAAAGTCTTTAGGTTCAAACAACCCAATTAACTGTGTTAAGGCAACATTTGACGGATTATGCAAATTAAGAACAGCAGAACAAATTGCAGCATTACGTGGTAAAACAGTTGTTGAAATTAAGGCTTAAGGAGGCGCAAAATGTTGAAAGTTACATTAAAGAAAAGTACAATTGCTTGTACAAAGAAACAAAAAGACACAGTAGCAGCTTTAGGTTTACATAAGCCTGGCGATAGCAATAAAATCCCTGACAATGCATGTTCTCAAGGCATGATCAAGGTTGTTTCACACATGGTTAGTGTTGAACAAGAATAATTAGGAGGACATATGAAGTTAGAAAATATGCATCCAAGCGCTGGAGCAAAAACAAGCGCAAGAAGATTAGGAAGAGGTATCGGCTCTGGTTTAGGTAAAACATCAGGTAAAGGTCATAAGGGTCAATGGGCTCGTTCTGGCGGCGGTGTTAGACCTGGATTCGAAGGTGGACAAATGCCTTTAACAAGACGCCTTCCAAAACATGGTTTTAAAAATTATTTTGCTAAAGTATATACAATCGTTAACGTTTGTGATTTAGAAAAATTAGATAATGGTACTGAAGTTACAGCTGAAGTATTATTAAATAACGGAATTATCAGCAAGGTTGAATCTTGCGGTGTTAAAGTTTTAGGAAAAGGAACTTTAACAAAGAAGTTAGTTGTTAAGGCTAATAAATTCACGAAGTCAGCTGTTGAAGCAATTGAAAAAGCAGGTGGCACAGTAGAGGTACTATAATGTGGCAAAGATTAATTAATGCCTTTAGCGATAAGGAAATTAGAAGAAAGATGCTATTCTCGCTAGCTATATTGCTAGTATTTAGAATCGGCTGCTATATTCCAATTCCAGGCATTAGCTATAGCACTATTTCAAGTGCTGTTGGTGATAGCAATTCCTTGTTAAGTTTGATGAGTTTAATGAGCGGTGGATCATTACAATATGGTACATTCTTCGCTCTAGGTGTATTACCATTTATTAACAGTTACATTATTATGCAATTGTTAACATTGGTAATTCCGGCTCTAGATAGATTATCTAAACAGGGTGATGATGGTCGTAATAAGATTACGAAGATTACAAGATATATTGCTATCTTATTAGCTATTATCCAAGGTATTGGTATAGTTGTTACTTATCATAACTCAGGTATTTTAGACACTTTCATGGGTGAAAAAACAGAGTGGTTCACAGGAATGTATGTAATTATAATGCTTACAGCGGGTGCTTGTTTAGTTATGTGGTTAAGTGAAAGAATTACTGAATATGGAATTACAAATGGAACATCATTAATCATCTTTATTGGTATTGTTGCAACATTTGGTCAATCACTTATTAGTGCATTTAAACAAGTTTCTGAAAACTACACATACTTATGGAACATTTTCGGATACTTAGTAGTTATAGTTTTATTATTCGCTTTGATCGTATTTATGGATGCTGGTGAAAGAAGAATTAAAGTAAACTATGCTAAACAAGTAAAAGGAAACAAGATGTATGGTGGACAATCAACATATATCCCAGTAAAGATTACGAGTGGTGGTGTTATGCCAATTATCTTTGCTTCAGCATTTATGATGTTCCCACAAATAATTGTGTCTTTCATAGATACTCAATCAGGTTTCTATACATTCTACTATAAATATTTATATGCATCAGGTAACTGGGCAAATGGTTATTGGGTAGGAAATATAGTTTATTACTTGTTTATGTTTATCTTTGTAATTTTCTTTTCATACTTCTATTCACAAATTCAGTTTAATCCACAAGATGTTGCAAGAAATCTTCAACAATATGGTGGAACAATTTTAGGAGTAAGACCAGGAAAAGCTACATCTGATTATTTAGCAACAATTAATAATCGTATTGTATTATTTGGTGCTTTATTCTTAGCTTTCATTGCTATCATTCCAGCATTAGTGTTTAATGCAATTGGTGGTGAAATCGGTTTAACAAGTGCATTCTCTGCAACAGGTATGTTAATCGTCGTTTCGGTAGCATTAGAGTTAGATAAGCAATTAGAAACACAATATATGGCAAAGCATTACAAGGGATTCTTAAAATAATGAAGAAACTAGGTTTAGTGTTTTTAGGAGCTCCAGGTGCAGGAAAGGGCACACAAGCTACAAAAGTATGTGAAAAGTATAATATTCCTCATATCTCAACCGGAGATATATTAAGAGCGAATATTAAAGCCGGAACTCCATTAGGACTACAAGCAAAAGCTATTATAGACAAAGGTCAATTAGTTCCTGATGAAGTTGTAATAGGCTTGATGAAAGATAGACTATCTAAAGAAGATTGTAAGGGAGGTTATTTATTAGATGGCTTCCCAAGAACAATCGAGCAAGCAAAAGCATTAGATACTTTTGAGCAGGTAACAATGGCAATCAATATCGCAGTTAATGAGGATGAGGTTGTTGAACGTATAGCAGGAAGGAGAATGTGTGCTTGCGGGGAAAGTTATCATATCTCAACATATAACAAAGATATATGCGCAAAATGTGGTGGAAAACTATATCAAAGAGATGATGATAAACCTCAAACAGTAAAAGCAAGATTAGAAGTCTATAATAAGCAAACAGCTCCACTTATTGAATATTATGATAAGAAAAATATTTTATATACAGTAGATGGAAGCCAAGATATTCAAGTTGTAACAGCGTCTATTGAAAAGGTAATTAATGATAACAATTAAATCTATTGATGAAATTGACTTAATGCGCAAAGCAAATCAAATTGACAGAGATTGTTTAGAGATGCTTGGAGAGCATGTAAAGCCTGGTGTAACAACAAAAGAATTAGACAAACTTGCATATGATTTTATAAAAAAACATAATGCAGAACCGTCCTTTTTAGGATTTGAAGGTTTTCCTGGATCTATTTGTGCTTCAATAAATGAAGAAGTAGTTCACGGAATACCATCAAAGAAAAGACATCTAGAAGAAGGGGATATAATCTCAATTGATTGTGGAACCATCTATAAAGGATATCAAGGCGATGCAGCAAGAACATTCTTAGTTGGAAATGTAGCTCCTGAAGTTAAGAAACTAGTTGATGTAACACAACAAAGTTTTTTTGAAGGTATAAGAGATTTAAAAGCTGGAGTTAGATTAGGTGATTTAGGACATGCTATACAATCATATACAGAAGGATTTGGTTTTGGTGTAGTAAGAGATTTGGTTGGACATGGAATAGGAAGAGAAATGCATGAAGATCCATCCGTTCCAAACTATGGAACCCCAGGAAGAGGGTTTAGACTACGCGAAAATATGACAATAGCCATAGAGCCCATGATAACTTTAGGAACATGGAAGGTATGGCAACTTGAAGATGGTTGGACAATTGTAACTCAGGATAATAAACCTGCAGCTCACTATGAAAATACAATTTGGATTAGAGAAGATGGGGTTGAGGTATTATCTTTAAATGAGGAAGATAAAAAAACCTTAGGGAAGTTGTACAACATAGAATTAATGTAATAAAAATTTTAGGAGGTATCGATGTCTAAAGAAGATGTTATTGAAGCAGAAGGAGTAATAGTAGAGGTACTACCAAACACAGAATTTAAGGTTAAATTGACAAACAATGCAATTATTAAAGCTTATTTATCTGGTAAACTTAGAAAAAATTTCATCAAAATTGTAGAAGGAGATACAGTAAAAGTTGAACTTAGTCCATATGATTTAACAAAAGGAAGAATCACTTGGAGAAACAAAAATTAGGAGGATCGAATAATGAAAGTTAGACCATCAGTTAAACCTATTTGCGATAAATGTAAGGTAATCAAAAGAAACGGAAAGGTAATGGTTATCTGTGCTAAATACAAAAAGCATAAGCAAGTTCAAGGTTAATATAGAAAATAAAAACTAGAAAGAATGACAATATGAAAAAGCTCATATTGTCGTTGTTTCGCCTTATAGAAAAATAACATTAAAACGTTTGCGAATATAATATTTTAATGCTATAATACTTTGGTTAATATAGACAAATATCGACTTTTTTAATAGCGGCAAAGGATTATCTCATTCCAATTTTACAGGTAATCTATCATTAAAAAACTTGATTATGAGTGCATATTAAATTAAAAAATAAAAATTGATTACAGATTGGAGGTAGTTAAATGGCTCGTATTGCCGGAGTGGATTTACCACGCGAAAAGAGAGTAGAAATCGGTCTTACATACATTTATGGTATTGGAAGACAAACATCTAACAAGATCCTAGCTGATACTGGAATTTCTCCAGACATTAGAGTTAAGGATTTGACAGATGAGCAAGCTGATACTATCCGTTCTTACATTGATGCTAATAACATATTAGTTGAAGGTGATTTAAGACGTGAAGTTAAGTTAAACATTAAGAGATTACAAGAAATTGGATGTTACAGAGGCGTTAGACATCGTAAGGGATTACCAGTAAGAGGTCAAAGCACAAAGCAAAACGCTCGTACATGTAAAGGTCCAAAGAAGACAGTAAGTCGTAGTAAGAAATAGGAGGAGTTAAATTATGGCAACAGCAAAAACAAGCACAACAGCTAAAAAGCGCAATGCAAATAAGCGTCGTGTTGAAAAGGGCCAAGTTCATATTCATAGCTCTTTCAACAACACTATAGTAACAATTACAGATACACAAGGTAACACTGTTAGCTGGTCAAGCGCTGGTAAGTTAAAGTTACGTGGATCTAAGAAATCATCTGCTTTTGCAGGTCAAATCGTTGCAGAAGACGCAGCTAAGGCAGCAGCAGATATGGGAATGAAGACAGTAGAAGTATTCGTTAACGGTCCTGGACAAGGAAGAGAAAGCGCTATCAGAGCTCTACAAGTTGTAGGTATGGAAGTTACAATGATTAAAGACGTTTCTCCAATTCCTCACAATGGTTGTCGTCCACCAAAGCATAGAAGATTATAATTTCAGGAGGTAAGGTAAAATGGCTAAGTATACAGGACCAGCATGTCGTTTATGTAGACGTGAAGGAGCAAAATTATTCTTAAAAGGCGAAAGATGTACTTCTGGGAAATGTTCTTTTGACAAACGTTTGACACCTCCAGGACAACATGGAGCTGCTAAGAAGAAAGCTTCAGATTATGCTGCACAATTAAGAGAAAAACAAAAAGCAAAGAGAATTTATGGATTATGCGAAAAACAATTTAGAGGTTATTTTGCAAAAGCTGAAAATATGCGTGGTATCACCGGTGAAAACATGTTAATCCTTCTTGAGAGAAGATTGGATAATGTTGTTTTCAGAATGGGAATTGCTTCATCAAGAGAGCAAGCTAGACAATTAGTTAACCATGCTACAATCACTGTTAATGGTAAGACAGTAAATATTCCTTCATATTTAGTAAAGAAGGGTGATGTTATTGCAGTTAAAGAAAATAAGCAAGACAAAGCTTACTATAAGGCAGTAAAGGAAGCAAAGGCTATCGGTTTAGTTAAGTGGGTTGAATTTGACAACGCTACTTTAACAGGAAAAGTTGTTGAATTGCCAACAAGAGAAGATATCACTCAACCAATCGCAGAACATATGATTGTCGAGTTATATTCTAAGTAATACTAATTTTAAATTAAAAAACAAAAGTCGTTAAAACTAGTATAAAAATTAGGAGGAACAAAACGCATGATAGAGATTAAGCAACCAGTTATTACATATAATCCAGTAGATGGTAATGAAAGAAAAATGGATTTCGTAGTTGAGCCACTTGAAAGAGGTTTCGGTATTACACTAGGAAATAGTTTAAGAAGAATCCTTTTAGGAACACTACCAGGCGCAGCAGCAATTGGTATTAAAATTGAAGGCGCTACACATGAGTTTACTTGTATCCCTGGTGTTAAAGAAGATATTACAGATATCATCTTAAACATTAAGGGTTTAGCGGTTAAAGCAAACACATCTGATGAAAATTTCATTACAGTATGTAATATCAATAAACATGAAGCTGGTGTAGTTACAGCAAAAGATATTGATTGTAACTCAGATGTTGAAATTGTTAATCCAGATATGTATATTTGTACACTTGATGATAATGCAAGTTTAAATATGCAAATCATTATTGGCGTAGGCAGAGGTTATGTTTCAGCTCGTGATCATAAGAAAAATCTAGCAAACGAATTCAATCAAGATGCAGCATATATTTCAATCGACTCAATATTTACTCCAGTTATAACAGCAAGTTATCAAGTAGAGCAAGCTAGAGTTGGTGGAGATATGTCTTATGAAAAATTAACAATATCTGTTGAAACAAACGGAACAAAGACACCAAAAGAAATTATCAGTTTAGCAGCAAATTTAATGCAACAACATATTGTATTATTTACAGAGTTATCTGATTCAAGCAATATTATTAAGATGAATACTGGTGAAGTTAAGGAAGTTGAAGTTAAAGTATCACCAATTGAAGATTTAGATTTAAGTGTTAGAGCTTACAATGTTTTAAAGAGAATGAATATAAATACAATTCCAGAACTATGTGAGCATTCAGCTGAAGATTTAATGAAATCAAGAAACTTAGGAAAGAAGTCATTAGAAGAAATTATTGAAAAAATTGCTAAAATGAATCTTTCTTTAAAAACAAAAGAAATCGACTAGGAGGTTATAGACTATGGCAAATAGAAAATTAGGAAGAACAGCAGATGCTAGAATGGCCATCATAAAGAATTTAGCCTCTGAACTTTTCTGGAATGGACGTATCGAAACAACTTATGAAAGAGCTAAAGAAGTTCAAGCTTATGCTGAAAGATTATTAACAGCAGCTATTAATTCATATGAAGATGTAGTAAAAGTTAAAAAAACAGTAAAAACAACAGACGGAAAAAGCGTTGAAGTTGAGTTTGTTAATGATGGTTCAAAGAAGCTAGCAGTTAGAAGAAAGTTAATGGGAAGCTTAAGAGATTTACAAGAATCAAAGAATGATGGTGAATCTAAGTCTGCTTATAACGAAAGAACTAAAGATGCTAAGCATCCTTTAATTGAAAAGATTTTCAGAGAATATGCTCCATTCTATGCTAAGAGAGCTGAATCTTTAGGACAAAAAGGTGGTTATACAAGAGTTCTAAGAAACGGTGAAAGAAGAGGAGATAATGCTGATAAAGCTATTCTAGAGTTTGTTAAAAATACAACTAAAGAATCTAAGTAATTGTAACTTTACAAACAAAACGTTATAATAAAAGTAATAAATAAGTAATCAATGGCTGATTAATCAATTATTTATATTGGTTAATCAGTTATTTTTTTTATAAAAAAAAGAAAAAACAGGAGGACTCAAAAATGAGTTTTAAATTAGAATATTCACAACAATTAATGGAAGAGGTTATGAAACGTAATCCAAATGAGCCTGAGTTTCATCAGGCAGTAAGAGAAGTACTAGAATCTTTAGAGCCAGTACTTGAAAGAAGACCAGAGTTTATTGCATCTGGAGTTATGGAAAGATTGGTTGAACCAGATCGTATTATAAAATTTAGAGTACCTTGGGTAGATGATAAAGGTGTAGTTAGAGTAAATAGAGGATTCCGTATACAATTTAATAAGGCAATTGGTCCTTACAAAGGAGGACTTAGATTCCATCCATCTGTATATGAAGGAATTATAATGTTCTTAGGGTTTGAACAAATATTTAAAAACTCTTTAACAGGATTACCAATCGGTGGAGGTAAAGGTGGTTCAGATTTTGATCCTAAGGGCAAATCGAATGGAGAAGTAATGAGATTCTGCCAAAGCTTTATGACAGAACTTTCAAAACATATTTCAGCAGACACAGATGTTCCAGCAGGAGATATAGGTGTTGGAGGCAGAGAAATTGGTTATTTATATGGGCAATATTCAAGAATTAGAAACGAGTTTGCTGGAGTTTTAACAGGAAAAGGGTTAACATATGGAGGTTCTTTAGCAAGAACTGAAGCCACAGGTTATGGACTTTGTTATTTTACAGAAGAGTTATTAAACGACCATGGAACATCATTTAAAGGAAAAACAGTTGCTGTTTCAGGTTCTGGTAACGTTGCAATTTACGCTTGTCAAAAGGCAACTCAATTAGGGGCAAAGGTTGTTACTATGTCTGATTCAAATGGTTATGTTTATGATAAGAATGGTATTGATTTAGATCTTGTTAAGAAGTTAAAGGAAGTTGAAAGAAAGAGAATTAAAGAATATGTAACATATCATCCAGAAGCTGAATACCACGAGGGGTGTAAAGGTGTATGGACAGTTAAATGCGATATAGCTTTACCTTGTGCTACACAAAATGAAATTGATTTAGAATCAGCTAAGGTATTAGTAGCTAATGGAGTAAAGTGTGTTTGCGAAGGCGCAAATATGCCATCAACATTAGAGGCTACTCAATATTTCTTAAGTAATAAAGTATTATTTGGACCAGCAAAAGCAGCAAATGCAGGCGGTGTTGCTACTTCTGCATTAGAAATGACACAAAACTCTATGAGATATTCTTGGACATTTGAAGAAGTTGATGAAAAATTACATAATATTATGATTAATATTTATCACAATGCTGCAAATGCTGCTAAAGAATATGGCGTTGAGGGTAACTATGTTGCCGGTGCTAATATTGCAGGTTTCTTAAAAGTTGCAGAAGCTATGCTAGCTGAGGGTGTTGTATAAAATATAATTTAATTAAATAAAAAATAAGTTATTTGAATATCTCCTAAGTGAAAAACAAAGGAGATATTTTTTCATTGAAAGGTTAAATGTAAAAGAAATGTAAAACTTTCTAAAGAAGCAATTGACTTTCCGAAATGGAAATAATAGGCTATAAATACGGGGATTCTGTAGGAGGTATAAAAAGAAATGAATGAGACTGGTAAAAATATAAAAAAGGAATTAGAAAATAAACAGATGAGCCAAAAGCAATTATGTCAAATAACGGGGATTTCTGAATCTGCAATGTCAAAATACTTAAGTGGAAAAAAAGAACCTCGCAGCGATATGCTTAGCAAAATAGCAAGAGCGTTGGATGTAAGTATGTATCAATTGCTTGGTATACAGGAAAAGGAAGGAACGACATTTGATATATGCAAGACAGCATTATTAGCAAGAAGTGGAAGCGAATTAAGTAATGATGAAAAAAAAGAACTTATCGATTTAATATTTGGTCATAAATAATGAATAGAGAAGAGATTATCGAAGTAATATGTGATTTATATGAAGAATTAAAGATATCTATACTAGGATTTAACCTAAAAGAAGTTTGTAATAAATTAGATATCAATTTAATTCCATATTATTTGTTTGAAGATAGCAGTTTGTTGTTAAAATTAGATGAAGATGGATTTAATTGTATTAATCCAAAAAGCAGCAAAATCGAAATCTATTATAATGATAGAATTTATCCAAAACAAAGAATTAAGTTTACAATTCCCCATGAAATTGGACATATAGTATTAAATCACAATATAAAAAAGGGGGAATATGCTTTTGATCAGAATAAAGAGGCAGAGAAAGCAAACAAAGATTTGATACTTCAACTTTTATCTACAATAAAAAGCAGAATAAATGTATTAAATAAAGGTAGATTCATAATAGAGGATTATTGTACTGAATATTATGAAAATCTATAAAGATTTAGTATTTTAAAATTTGGGAGAGTATAAAATGATAAATGATTTTGATTGCTTGTTTGACAATAAGGAAAAGAATGATTTAATAAACAAATTAAATCTTAATTATTTAACATTGGTTAATAAAACCTGGGTTGTTGGAAAACATCAACTAGCACATATTCCTACACCTAGTTATGCTCTTGTGGATTATTTTGCATTATATTCAGATAAATCAGAATATCATAAGACAAGTAGAACCGCAGTAATTTTTGCTGAATTTGACAATGTAATTGATGGCAGTAATGGTTTATGGAATGCAATATATTATAATAATGAAAAAAGATTAAATCGTTTTAAAGAGAGGTTTAAGAATGTTAGGTTGGTCGTAGCTCCAGATTATTCTATGGTTGGTGATACTATTGAAGATTTTAATATAATGAATCATCATAAAACGCGTATAGTTTCTTTGTGGTTTATGCTTGAATGTGGCATAAATGTAATACCATTAATTACATATTCGACTGAAAAATCTTTTGAATATATGTTAGATGGATATGAAGATGCAAAAATCGTTTGTTTTTCTTTAAAAGATTCTATAAAAAAAGGTGAGCAACGTGAATTGCTTATAAAAGCAATTGAATACACTGTAGATAAACTAAAAGAATTAAACCAAATTTTTGTTTATAGTGACTCTGTTTATGATAGTAAGATTAAAAAATTATTTGAATATGCAATAGAAAAAAATATCAGTATAGTTATTCCGAATAATAGGTTAAAAAATAGAAATATACAGAAAATGAAAAAGTAAATTTAAATAAAAATTCCCTAAATAAAGGCGGTTTTTGTGGTATAATGAGATTATGAAAAAAGTAATTACAATGATAGGTGCAATATTTGTTTATGTTATCTTAGGATTAACAGTGGTATTACCTTTGGCTGTAACTCAAGGTATTATGGATATTTATTTTAAAAAGAGAGTAACCAGATCTAGTTATGCAAAAACAGAACTGGATTATGAAGGTTTAGTAAAAGAACCAAAATATTTTACTAATGGTATTCATAAATTGGGCGGTGGATTATTTCATAACGAAAATGTAAAAGAATATAGAGGTGTAATAATTGTATCGCATGGCATAGGTTGTACTTTGTATAGCTACATTCAAGTTATAGATTATTTTACAAGAAAAGGATGGCTCGTTTTTGGATTCGACATGTCCGGTTGTGACACTTCGGAAGGCTCTGGTATGGTAGGATTACAACAAGCAGTTATAGATTTAAAACATGCAATTAAATATGTGAGAGAACTTCCAGAGACTCAAGGTTTAAAACTTTGTGTGTTTGGTCATAGTTGGTCGGGATTTGCTTCTGCTGCAGTTTTAAATGATTCCTATGCAGCAAAAAACGTAGATGCGGTGGCTTCAACATCAGGTTTTAATAAGTTTTGGGATATTATATTAGAACAGGGTGAAAAATTTGTAGGAGATGCTGTAAAATTTGCAAAACCTGCAGCTTATGCTTGTTCTTATTTTAAATTTGGTAAATATGCAAGTTATTCGGGAATAGGTGGTGTTAATAATTTTAAAAAGCCTATTTTAATTGCACATAGTAAAGATGATCCTACTGTTCAATGGGAAGACTCAATAGCTTATAGACAAAATGAATGTACAAATCCAAAAGCTGAGTTTTTAATTTTCGATGATTTAAAACATTCATTACATAGACCAAAGTGGGCCGAAGATAAAATAAATGAATCATGTATAGGGAAAAAGTTTATGGAAAAGGGAAATATGAATAATTTTCAATATTTAATGGAAAAAAGATATCAATTTGTTCCTTCAGAGGTTACATTGGCTTTAAATGAAGAATATATGGATAAGCTTGAGGATTTCTTTGAAAGATCAATAAAGGAGGCTTAAAAGATGTTAAAACGCGCATCTGGCGTTTTGCTAAATATATCTACGTTGCCTAATGAATATGGTATAGGTGGATTTGGAAAAGAAATAGAATTTGGAAGAGGTTTTTTATTAGAAGGAGGATTTACTTATTGGCAAGTTTTGCCATTAACTACAATAGGTCTTGGTAATTCTCCTTATTCTGGAAATAGCGCTTTTGCTTTAAACTTTTTATATGTAGATCCTGATGGATTATATAATGCAGGGTTTATTACTGACGGCGATAAAAATGAGGCAGTTTATAATGGGTCACCTTATAATGTGGATTATGGTTTTGTGTATTATTCAAAAACAAGACTATTACATAAAGCGTATGATAATAGGAAGAAAGATTTAGAAAAAAAATTAAAAACTTTTATTAAAAATAAAAAATGGGTAAATGATTACGCGTTATATAAATCTATAAAAGAATTAAATAATAATTCATCTTGGATAGATTGGCCAGAAGAATATAAATTTAAAGAAAATATAGATGAAAGAAAGTTTATAGAAGAAAATAAAGATTTGTATTATTTTTATGTATTTGAACAATACATCTTGGATACTCAGTGGAAAAAATCCAAGAAAATTTGTAACGAAAGGAATGTGAAAATCATTGGAGATATGCCGATGTATGTATCGTTGGATAGTTCTGATGTTTGGGCTAATAGAAAATATTTTCTATTAAAAAAAGATGGTACACCAAAGAAAGTAGCAGGAGTTCCTCCTGATTATTTTGCACAAGATGGGCAATTGTGGGGTAATCCATTATATGATTATGATGAAATGAAGAAAGATAATTATAGCTGGTGGATAGATAGAATTGACCAAATGATGGATATCTATGATATTTTAAGAATAGATCATTTTAGAGCTTTTTCAGAATACTGGGCGATTCCTGTAGATGCAAAGACTGCAAGAGAAGGAAAGTGGGTTAAAGGTGTAGGAATGGATTTATTTAACCTGATTTTTGAAAAATATAATAAGGATAGATTTATAGCAGAAGACTTAGGTATTATTGATAATAAGGTGGCTAAATTGTTGAAAAAAACTGGATTGCCAGGAATGAGAGTAATGCATTTTGGCTTTGGAGATAGTGATAATATTCATTTGCCATGTAACTATGTTAAAAATTGTATAGGGTATACTGCAACACATGATAACAATACTTCACTTGGTTGGCTATTTGAACTTGACGATAAGACTCGAGACGGGGTATTAGAGTATATTGGATGTGATAAAAGAGTATGGGGAACTGGCGCTTATGATTCTATATCTGTAAAACTTATGATTAAAAAGGTTATGGAATCAGAATGTCAAATTGCAATAATACCACTTCAAGATTTGTTTGGATTTGGGTCAGATTGTAGAATGAATACCCCGGGTGTTGCTAATGGAAATTGGACCTATAGGGCAGTTGTTAACCAATTTAATAGTTGTAGGAAAAATTTTTATTTAGAGTTAAATAAGGCTACAGGTAGATTTTAATTGATAATTTTCTATAGTATTAATAAAGATGAAGAAAGTTCAAAAAAAGAGGCTTTAAAAAGGGCAAGTGTTTTTTATAACAAAAATATTGCCAAAATAGAGAAAACACCAAAAGGAAAGCCTATATTAGACAACCTCTTTATATCTATATCTCATACAAAAGATATTCTTGTTATAGCGTTTTCAGAGAAAAATGTTGGAATAGATATTGAATCTTTAGATAGAAAAGTAAAGATTAAAATGACTATAAAAGAATGGACTGAATATGAATCTTTTTGTAAGTGGACAGGAGAGGGAGTTTCTACTTTAAGTCTATATAAACCATATCCTAAATATAATATTTTTAATATTTCAGAAATAGAAGGTTATATTATATCTGTTTGTTCAGAAGATAAGCAATATACAATAGAAGAGATATAACTTGCTTTTTTTTAATAAATTTATTAAGATATCTATGGTACTATGGAGGTATAAAATGGAAAAGAAAGATATACTAGCAAAATTGAATGTAATTATACATAATCAACTAGGCACAGAAATAGAAGCCGGAATGGAAACTAAATTAGCTGATGACTTGCAAGCTGACTCGTTAGATAAAGTTGAAATGATAATGGCAGCAGAAGATGAATTTGGGATAGAAATTGATGATGATGCCGCACTTTCTTTTATAAGTGTTGGGGATGTTGTAAATTATATAGCAACAAAACTTTAATGTAGATTATAAAATATGGACTTAATCCAGATGGAAAATAGCCATTTGGATTTTTTTATGGTTAAATTAGTTCTATTGTTTGATTTGTATCTCCAACGTATAGTTGTGAAATGAAATTAAAACCTTTATCATCTAAAAATTTATAAATAGAATCTTCTTGAAGAGGCTCAGATAATATAACAATGGACTTGCTGTCTAAATCAAAAGTTTTATATTTAAGTATAAAATCTATTAAAGTTTCTTCATTTAATGAAACTGTAGGGTAATCTTCGTTTATATCAATAACAACTTTGCTCCATTCAAAGTTTGAAGCAAGTTTTGTTTCATATATATTTAATAATTCATTGGATAAACTTTCTGCTTTTTCGTATGCGATACGTGCTGTTTTTTCGACTTCTAAATTACTATGTGTAATAGTATCTATAATGTTATGGCCAGATGTGTTTGTGTATTCGTTTACATTATGATTGTACATGCTTTGAGTTACTATTAATAAAGTAGAGTTTTTGCCTTTTAAAGTCTTTATTTGTGTGTGGAGTTTTAATTTTAAAACAAGTGATTTTAATAATTTAATACAATCACTTTTTAAATAAATTTTTTCAAAGTTATTTAAATTTTCAGTTATATCAACTTGTCCTGGTTTAATTTTTATTAAAGAAAGATTAGAAATGCTATCTTTTAACAAAGATAATTGTTTTTCACTTATATTAGAATATATTAAAGCTGTATTCATACTAATAAGATTTTTTCTTCTTATACATTAAAATGCCTACCATAGTTACTGTTGCAACAACAACAATAACTGCTATAACTATTAATGTTATTTGAACTGTTGTTAAACCGTTTTGTTGAATATTGGAAGTTTTTACATAAGCATATGTGTCTTTATATACAATTTTAGTCCATTCTTTAGATTCATCATATTCTTCTGCAAGTTGTAATTCATATCCATCTGTTAGTTGTCCTATTTTTGTGCTTTCCTCCGTAGGAAGTGAATAAATAGAAACAGCATCGCCAACAGTATCTACTCGAACTTTGATTGTTTTTAAAACTTTTGGAGCAGTAATTGATGTATAAGGTGCAACATCTTCTTTTTTTACATAACCATAATATAAAGTTTCATCTTGCACATAACCAACCTTATAATAATTCCATGCTTGCTTATTGTTTTGATCAACAGCAACATTGTCTACAACTGCTAGTTGTTCATATATGGAAACAGTTGTTAAAATATTATAATCCTCGTCGGCATTTAATCCAGTATCAAATGGATATTTATAAATGGTTGTTGTTTCATGTAAACCTTGGGCATATGTTCCGATATCTATTTTAGAAGTATCAGTGTATCTAGATAAGATGCAATTTGTAAGATTAAAGTTATTTTCAATATAACCAACTTTTCCTTCTTTAGTTACTATGTAGTAATAAGTTTTATTTATAACGTCACTATTTTTCTCACATAGAACTAATACTATAGATTGAGAATTTAATGTGTCGATTACTTGTAGATTTCTTGGAGAAGAGTAAACTTTGCCACCATTTTCAAGCATTGCTACTTTTACAATATCAAACTCAGTTGGATGTGTGTAGCCACTATTGTCAAACTTGTTTATGTATTCAACAGATGTGTTTGTTAATGCATATTGAATAATTGCATTGTTACCTTGTACCATAAGATAATTTGATGAATTATAAGAAATAGCAGATACCTTACCTGTAGATACAATAGTTCCTAAATTTAAAGTAGTTAATGTGCTTGAAGATAAAGATATTATTCCTGATGATGTATTTACATAAACAATTGAGTTTAATGATGTTAAAGAATTAGCTGAAGTAATATTAGATACAGTTGTTAAATTTGTTACTTCATTTCCAATCTTTTCGGTTAAAACTTCGCCAGCTCTATTAATAAAAAATACTCGACCATTGATATATAAATAATCTATATAATTGTTAGTGTTACTTTGTGGCCACCAACATTTTTTTTCAGTAAAGTCTTTTGCTTCTTTATTAGATTCAAAAACTGCCATCGTAGTAGAGGTACCATAATCATAAACAATACACGCTTTATTGTTTTCATCCCTAAATAATGCATGAATGGTCTCAACTACTTTGCAGGTTACTTGTGTTATTCCTGTTTCATTATAGGTAAAAGCTGATAACACATTTGAATTTCCAGATTTTGATAATGTCAAAATATAGGTATCATCCATTGTAATATCTATACAGTTACCTGAAAAAGCTGATTGCAGTGTTTTAGTTTCATTGTTCATTGCTAAATATAAGTTTGTGTCATATGTCCAAACGAATGTTTCACCATAAGCATCAAATAAAGAATTAGAAGTCATACTAATTTTAATATCAGTATTTTCAGCATTTGCATAATTAATATTTGATAGCAAAATGGTACCAGTAAATGTAAGTACTAAAATTAGCAAAATGATATATAATTTTTTATAAGAATTAGCATTAATCATAATTGCGATTATTATAACATAAGAGAAAGTTTAAATAAAACTTTTTAAATGATATTAAGATAGAGATAATTGTAAAATTTACGGTCTAGAAGAATAAATTGTAAGTGAAATTAAAGATAATACTATTTATTAGTATTAGTTGTTGTTTGATAAAAAGTTTTAATCATGCTAAAATAACAGCGTTATGGGAAAATATAAAAATTTTAATAAAAACAATAAGTTTAAAGAAGATAATTATATTCCACAGGGAAGGGCAGAAGATTTAAATAG
Organism: bacterium; assembly: GCA_963592135.1. Classification (GTDB taxonomy): domain Bacteria; phylum Bacillota; class Clostridia; order Christensenellales; family UBA3700; genus UBA3700. The sequence goes on along the minus strand of CAVAVP010000013.1, from coordinate 42,172 downwards.
ACCCATAGAGGAATTACAATTATCTGAACACTGCAGCAGTGCTTTAAAAAAAGGCGGAATAAAGATTATAAGAGATATTTGTATTCAAAGAATGTCAAAGATGTATAGAATACAAAATATAGGTAAAAAGGATTGTTTAGAAATAAGAGAAAAACTTAAAAAATATAAATTAGACTTTAGACCAGAAGAAGAAAAACCGCAAGAAAAAAAGTTAAATAATCAACAAAAAAATCAAGCAAAGATGGATGTAAAACCGCAAAAAATAAAGTTTAGTATTTTTAGTGATAAAGAACTTGCAGAATTTTTAAATGGCAAAAGAGAAAAAGAAATATTTAATTGGGATGAACCTAAGGAAGAAAAGCCTGATTTATTTAAGTTTAAAAGAGGAGATAAATGGGGATTTAGAAACCAAAAAGGTGAAGTTATTATACAACCATCTTATGATGAGGTAGGACACTTTTCAGAGGGATTGGCTTGTGTAGAGAAAAATGAAAAAATAGGCTATATAGATAAGCAAGGCAATATTATTATAGATATAGTATTCGATACGGCATGTTCTTTTTCTGAAGGACTTGCCTGTGTTACCAAAGACGATAAGACTGGTTATATAGACAAAGAAGGAAAATATGTGTTTGAACCAGTATATGAAAAAGGCACACCATTTTCTAGTGGAAAGGCCCTAATAAAACAAGATGATAAGTGGGGCGTTTTATCAAAAGAAGATGGCAGCATATATTGGAGTTAATTAAAAAGACAATATAACTGAAAAATAAATAAAAAAGGTTAAAATTGTTTGCATAATATATTTTCTTATGATATATTTATTAAGCAAAAATTATAAAAATAGTGGAGGATGTTATGCCAAATATTAAGTCTCAAAAGAAAAGAGTTATTACAAATCAAAAGGCTAATGATCTAAACAAAGCAAAAAGAGCTAAAGTTCGTGCTGCTATTAAAGCATATGAAGCTGCTATTGAAGCTAAGGATGTTACATCAGCTGAAAAGTTATTAACAGAGACTATTTCTATTATCGATAAAGCAAGATATGATGGTATCTATAAAGACAATACAGCTAGTAGAAAAATTTCTAGAATAACAAAGCAATTAAACAAGATTAAAGCTTAGTTTTGTTTTATATGAATAAACTGGACTTGTTGAAAGACAAGTCTTTTTTTTATTTTGCGGTGTACACTGCCATAAAAATCCCATATTGACTTTATATATTTTATTTTAATATAATAAAACTGAACAAGGGGTTATTTATGAGACAAGCAGAAATGGATTTATTATTAGCAAAAGATGAATATGAAATTAGATCATATTTTCTTTGCGGCGCTTCTGCAAGAACAAACAATGTTGATGGAACTTCAATGATATTAACCAATAAAAGATTGGTTTTAGAATATATGAATAATTTTGAAGTTTCAAGGAAAGAAATCCCAATAGACCAAATAACTTTTGTTAAATCTCATTATTATGAAGAAGAAGAGGACCCAACTTTTGCAAACAATTGTATGCGAAAGGGTATTTTATTTATAGTATGCTCAATACTATCGGTAATACTTGGTGTTGTAGGGGTAACGAGTGTTTTTGATATGTTTAGTTTGTTTGGATTAAACATTCCTCTTTTAAATCTGATTTTTGTTGTAATTGCTATTGTTTTATTATCTTTTGGAATAAGCAATTTCAAAAAAGCAAAAAAATTTAAACCAAGAATTGGAAAAAGGTTAGAGTTATTAATAGGTACTTCTCTTGATTTTGATAAAGGTTTAAGTTTTACAACTGATTCAACGGGTAAACTTAGAGATAGTATGAGAACATATTCTGGAACTAAGGATAATTCTTTAATTGGTAAGGTTTCTTTAAGTCCAACAAGAGAAGCTAAAAAAATGACAAATGAATTAGGCGCTTTAATCATAGATATTAAAGCAGGTTTATATAATGAAGACACAGCAATTAAAGCAAAAAGAGAAGCAGAGGAAAAGGAAAGAATAAGACAAGAAAAAAATCAAGAAAAGAATAAAGTTTTAAAAGAACAAAAACTTTCTATTGAAGAAAGTAATAATGAAAAAAAATCTAAAACAGAGACAGCTTCAATAAAGAAAAAGGTTAAGCCTTATGAAGTTGAAGTTGATGAAAAAATAAAAAAAGATAGAGAAGCAAGAATGGCAAAATATGGCGTTCCTTTAGAAGAATTAGATGAAGAGGAACTTGAAGACGAAGTGCCAAGTGCCATTTCTATGCAATTTAAAAAATCTAAAATGAAACCACCTCAAAAGAAAAAATCAGAAGATGAATTAATTGATGAAGAATATGAAGCTATCATGAAATCGTTAAACATGAATTATAGAAAAAAGAATGGTTATTTTTAAAAATAAATATTTTTCAATTATATGCTTATTGAATATAACTTTAGTGATTTTTGATATGACATGCCCAAGTGATTTTGTGTATGGAGAAGAATTAGAAAATATTCAACCAATATGGGAAACAGTCCCTATAGTTGCTGGACATTGCGACGAAAATTATACAATACTAGATAATAATACTAATTATTGTTCACGGGATTCATCAGTGGTTTATAATTATGCAAAAGTTTTAGCTTATGCAACTGATGAAACAGGTGAAAAAATTCAATTACAACATCAAGGAAATAATAATTTACACTCTCTTTTAACTGCAAATTATAACGCAAACGGGGCAGTAAATGTGGAACTTAAAAATATAATTCCAATAAATGGGACATATTCATTATCCAATGATGGTATGAAATTAGGGTATTTGGACGAGCATATAAAAATTAAAAGAAATAATACAAAGGTTGGAAATGGCAAAATATTATATAGAAGCGCGCCTTTAAATTATACAAGCATGTCCAATGTGACATGGAGTTATATAGATATAGCAAATACAACAATTAGTTTTCCCGCAGGAAGACATGTTCAAATTGTAGTTATTTATGAATTAAAAGAAACAGTTTTAGTTCATCATCATGTAAGAATACAATATTGTTTTGATACTTATGAATAATGAAAATATTATAACAACAAATAATTTAACTAAAAAATATAAGGGCAAGATAGCTTTATATAATGTTTCAATTGAATTAAAAGAGGGTGAAATATGTGCACTATTAGGCCCAAACGGCTCAGGTAAAAGTACACTTATGAAAATAATTTGCGGATTAATTTTTCAAACCTCTGGAGAGTTTACTACAAATGATGCAAAGATAGGATATATGATTGAATATCCTTGTTTTTATGATGATTTAACAGGAAGAGAAAATCTGATAGCACTTTCTAAATTGTTTGATAATGTAAATGATAACGATGTGGATTTGTTAATAGCCATGATGGGATTAAAAAATCATGCAAATAAAAAATATAAAAATTATTCATTTGGCATGAAACAAAGATTATATTTTGCGTATGCATTAATAGGGAAACCAAAGGTCTTAGTTTTAGATGAACCCTTTAACGGAATAGACTATAGGGCTGTTGTAGAGTTTGAAAATATTATAAAATCGTTTGTAAGCAATGGTGGCTCTGTTTTGATTTCAAGTCATGTTATTGGAGAAATATCTAAATTATGCAATTCAATATATATATTAAATAAAGGAACTATCATTTATTCAGATAAGAATTTGTGTGATAAAAAATTGGATCAGCTATATTTAAGTAATATATTAGAGGATATTGATGCGCAATAATAAATTCTTGAGTTTATTAAAATACAATGCTTATATCTTTGTAAAAACAAAACAAATTATTATTTTTACTTTAATAATAATGTTGTGTATTGTGGGTTTTGTATATACTTCTTTAAATGCAGAATTTTCGCCAAATGAGATTTCAAGAGACGAAGAAATAGAAAACATGAAGACACAAAGAGAACTCTATGAATATGTTGTAGAGCATTATACAGAAGACAAGGAGGGAGTGGAATTTTCGATTAGAAAAATTCAATTATATGATTATTTGATAGAGAATAATTATGTATGTAGTGATTTTTATGAATTAGATTGGTCAACTTCAATACTCTACAACTACACAAGTGATTATAAGGCATCAACATTAATGCTTTATTCAATAAGTTCATCGGGGACTTTTTTATTTCTTTGTGGAGTTTTTATGGGATTATTTTTATTTGGAGATTTTTATAAAAAAAATATAAAAAACATATTAAGTTCAGGAGTATCTAAAAAGAATTTTTTTTACACAAATTATCTATTTGGGATTTTTTTTATAACATTGATGTTTATGATATGTTTTCTTATAGGATGGATTATAGGTGGAATAAAAAATACAGATAAAATACTACATGGTAAAAGTGGAGATTATATAATAAAAAACATAGTGAATATATATAGTTGGGCAATGCTTGGGAGATTTGTTTTAGCAATATTTGTCTATTCCTTAAACGTTTTAGTTGCAGGAATAATGAATAATAAGAAAACATTAATAATATGCACGTTACTATTAACAGTAATTATATTAGTTTCAGAACTTTTCCCAAATTATAATGTCTTGCTGCCAATTATTTCATTATGTAAAAACATTTTAGGGATAACAAAAAATAGCGTAATAAGTTTAAATTATCATTTTTTAAGTTGTATTGTTATAATGATATTGTCTGAAAAATATTTCGAAAAAAGGGACTATTATGATAGAACTTAAAAAATGTTTTAATTTTCAGTTATATAAAATATTACATAACAAAAAGGAATTTGCTATAAATACTATTATTATTTGTGTTGTGTTTGCAGTGATAATAGGAGTTAGTGTTTTTGTTGGAAATCATAATACAACTATGCAATCAAATCGTTTTCCTTATGATGAGAATTTTTATATAGATAGTGTTGAACATTTAGAGGAAGCCATAAAAGACGAAGAGTTAAGTGCAGAGTCTTTTGACGATAAGGCGTATATTTGGAGTGATAAAAGGAAGTTAAGTTTTTATTTTAAATGTATTGAACTTAAAAAGTCTTATGAAGATTTTTATAATTTAAACGAAGAAATTATGGGTGTAATTGAACCCCAGTTTAAAAGTGCCTTAAGACTTATGATGTGGCAATATTTTTCAAATATAATCTTTTTGCTTGGGGTAGTTATTTTATTTACAAGTGTTATAGTTAATGAAAAACAAAAAAAGAATATTTTAATGTCAAATGTTAATATAAAAGCAGTAGAACTTTCTGATTTTTTAATAAAAATTATAGGGGCTTTTATTATTTATATAATTATTAACATCACTGGTGTTATTTTATCCATAGGAAGTGATAATATAATGGTATTTCAGTATAACTCGGGGAAAGCATTAGTGGTGTCAATATTAAAATTTTATTTAATTAAACAATTAGCAATAATTCCGCTAATTTTGTTTGTGAGTTCATTTACAACCCTATTGAAGAAAATATTTAAAAAAGATTGGGTTCCATTTGTTGTATTTATTGCAATTATGGTACTTGGATATATATTGGCGAGTTATTATATATTGCCAGCATGTGCCACACCTGATATTTATGTAAGATATTTTCCAATTATAAATGTTCTATGTACAGATGAAATAATAGGAAATAATAATATTATATATTTTGATATTATATATTTATTGCTTGCTGTATTTAATTTTATTTGTTTGTTTTCGAAAAAAGTAAGTAAATATTTTAAAAAGATAAAAGAAAAGTTCTATTCAAAATTTAACAAGGAATTAATAACTGGTTAGACTTTTTAGCGATTTGTTTAATTCTTTCAAAAGAGTTACACATTTTCCTATTTTCACCTATTCTTTCTGTGTAATAAAATTTTGTATTTGATAAGTTATTATACACAAGATTGTCTACCATACAAAACCCTTTAGTTATTTCTGGCATATTATATTTTGTAAAAATTTGTTCAAAGATGCATGGATGCGTAATCATTGATTTTTTTAGTTGTTTTGGGAGTGGAATTAAGCTTGAATATGGAACGTATGAGGCGATAGGGCACATTACCAAAGAAATCCATGTAATTTAGAAAAAGACAAATTAGTAAAACATGGGTCAGAGATTGTAACTGTTGAGAGAAGTTTTGATGGTATTAGAGAATATTTAAAAAACAATTATATTGAAGGGTTAATTTTTTGGAAAGATGGCGAATCTAAATGTAAAATAAAGAGAAGAGATTTTTGTTTTCCAAGGAATAGAACAAATGATGTTAGTAAAGTTAAAAATATAGACATTAATAAAAATTAGTTTTATAGTAAAAAACATTAATATAAAAAAGCATTTAACAAAGCTAAATAATAGTTATACAATCTATTTGACATGTGGATAGTAATGGCTTTATTTTCTGCAATCTTTGCAGGTATAACATCAATTTTAGTTAAGCTTGGCGTTAAAAATACCGATTCAGATATAGCAACGGCAATTAGAACAATTGTTGTGTTAATATTTGCAATAATAATGACGCTTATTGTGAATTCTTTTGAATCCATAAAAACAATTTCAATAAAAGAATGGATATTTTTAATTTTATCTGGCTTAATGACAGGTTTTTCTTGGATATGTTATTTTAGAGCGTTATCACTTGGTGATGTAAATAAAGTTGCTCCAATAGATAAATCAAGTGCTACAATTACAGCCCTTCTTGCAATAATAATTTTTTCAGAAACAAATATGTTGTGGTTAAAATTATTATCTATTTTTGGGATATTAGTTGGGACCATTTTAATGATAGAGAAAAAGGATATTGATATAAAAGAGAGCAAGAAAAGCTGGTTTATATATGCTATTTTGTCTGCTATATTTGCATCACTTACTTCAATATTTGCAAAAATTGGACTAAAAAATGTTGAATCAAATCTAGGAACAGCAATAAGAACATTTGTAGTTTTAATAATGGCTTGGATTATTGTATTTGCTCGTAAAAAAACTTCAGAAATTAAATTTATAGATAAAAAAGAATTAGCTTTTATATTATTGTCTGGACTAACTACAGGTGCTTCATGGCTTTGTTATTATAGTGCAGTTAAAGCTGGTGTTTTAAGTGTAGTAGTCCCAATAGATAAGCTAAGTGTACTAATTACCGTTGTATTCTCAACTATAGTTTTAAAGGAAAAATTAAAACTAAAAGCTACAATAGGACTTGTGCTTATAGTTGTGTTTACCATAGTAATGGCTTTATTTTGTTGAAAAGTATAGTAAAAAATATTGCTAATATAAAACCGTGTAAGTTTTTTAGATTATCAGTTCAAATATGCTACCTTTATTGTTTAAGCAGTATAATTAAACAAAAAAATATATAAAAAGTAGACAGTGCCATTGTTTTATTCGATTTTGTCTCATATGTTTATATGTATGAGTATATAAAACAAAAAAATATCCTGTAAATTCCTACAGAATGTCGACTTTTTTAAATTGGTGGGGATGGGGGGACTTGAACCCCCACGGTATTTCTACCAACAGATTTTGAGTCTGTCGCGGCTGCCATTACACCACATCCCCTAATACTTTTATATATTATCATTAAATTGTGAGTTTTTGCAATATTTTTACAAGTAGATTTATAAAATAAAATAATATATAATTTATATATAACAATAAGTGGAGGCTAGAATGATAGTTTGGCATGATATAGATTCGTCAAGAATAAAACCGGAAGATTTTCTCGCATGTATTGAAATATCAAAGGGAAGTAAAAATAAATATGAAGTGGATAAAACTACTGGAATGTTAATTTTGGATAGAATTTTATATACAGCAACTCACTATCCAGCAAATTACGGATTCATCCCTAGAACATATGCTGACGATGGAGATCCTTTAGATGTTCTAGTAATTTGCTCTGAACCTATAGTTCCACTATCTTTAGTTAGATGTTATCCTATTGGACAAATTTCTATGATTGATGAAGGAAAGGAAGATATTAAAATTATTGCTATCCCTATGAAAGAACCAATGTGGAATACATTTAAAGATATAGGAGAGCTTCCAAATCACGTAATAGAAGAAATAAAACATTTCTTTGGCGTTTATAAACAATTGGAAGGCAAGAAAATGGAAGTTTTAGAGATTTCTAATGCAGAAGTCGCTAGGCAAACAATAAAAGATAATATGGAAGTTTATACAAGAACATTTAATAAATTCTAATGATAAAAGCTCTTAATATAAAAAAAGAAATAAAAGAAGGAATAAAGCCTTGTTATGTTGTCGTAGGGCAGGATGAGTGTTTAAAAAGATTCGTGAGAGAAGTTTTTTTAGCAACAATTCCTGAAGACGAGAGAGCTTTTGCATATCTGCCTATAGATATAAATCAAAACAAAGAAGTTTTAAAAATAATAGAAACTGCAGATACATTTACATTTACTTCAAGTAAGAAAATGGTAGAAGTAGAGGAAATTAATTATGAATTAAAAAAACAGGATGTCGAAATTCTTTTGGATTATATAGAAAACCCTAATTTAGATACATTTATTTTATTTATGGGGTTTTCAAAATTAAGTAAGCAATTAGAGGAAAAAATTGAAGTTATAAATTGCGATCCAGCAACTGAAGATGAACTATGTAACTATATAAACATAATTTTAAAATATAGAAAATATAATATGTCTCAAATTGATATAAGAAAGTTTATAAGAGAATGTAATAACGATTATGGAATGGTAGTTTCTGAATTAAAAAAATTAATGCTTTATAGGAATGATTCAAAAGAAATTAAATTTTCGGACGTTGAAGAACTCACTCCTCCTAATATTGAAAACAAAACTTTCGATTTAACAAGATGTTTATCAATGGGAGATAATGCAGGAGCTTTAAAAATATTAAATAACCTTAGAATAAAAGATGTTGATCCTAATCTTATTTTTGGGACAATTTCATCAGAGTATAGAAAACAGTATCAAATAGCGACAACTAAAGCCTCTGATGATATAATAACCAAGGTAACAAGACAAAAACCATATGGAATTTTAAAAACAAGGGAACTAATACAATCTAACAGAAAAAGAGATCCAAAATATATCTTTAAATTGTCAAAAATAGTAGAATATCTATTAAATTTAGAATATATGTATAAATTGTCAAAAATTACTGTAGATGAAGCTATAAACTTAGCAATGGCTTATATAATGGGGCAAAGTGAATAAATAATGAAACAAAATAGCAAAAAAAATCAAAAAAGTGAAGCACTAGGAATAATGTTTAAAATCTTATTATTTATTTCTATAGCATTTAGTGTATACCCAACTACAGAGAAGATGTATAATCTATTGCCTTTTTATGATTTTTCAAGTATGTATTCTAAAGAGATAGATTTTTCTTTATATTACTCATTAATGAAATGGATGTTACCAATAATATTGGCATTAATTTATTTTGGATTGTACCATGTATATATAAAATTGATTATAAGAAACATAAATATGAATTTAAGAATATTTAATATCCAATTACATAAAAGCTCAATTAATTATTCTATGGACATATGTTTTATTGTTTTATGTGTCTATAACGGAATTATAGGAATAACAATGTCTTATTTTCCTTTAGTTATCAATATACTAAGTACTCCTTTGAAGGTGTTGGGAGTGGCGGCATTATTTTGTTATGTTTACTTTAAAAAAATAAAAGGACTTGACTCGACAATAAAACCTTTTATTATTAGAGCCTTTGTGATTCCTGCGATATTATTGGTGGTATTTATATGAGAAAGGAAACCTATTTAATAACTATAATTGTATTAGTACTAGCCATTTTATGTTCTTGTTTTGCTTGTTCAGGTAAAACTTATGAAGATGTAGAAAAATCTGAGAATTATGCTCTTGGAGAAAGTGCCTATTCTTTACTTGAAGATATTGGTGAATATTATCCAAATAGAAGTACAATATCCCATGAAAGTGAAGATTTTGTAAATGAACTTCAGTCAATAATTTCTTCATATGGATACAATGTAGAAAAGCAAAATTTTACCGTTCTAATCGATTCTAAGAGTTTTGAAACTAGCAATATTGTTTGTTTAAAAGATAATCCAAATACGGACAAAAAAATAATTATAGGATGTCAATGGGATAATTGCTATTCATACTATACCTCTAGCCCTGATGGAGCTTATGAATCAGGGGCAGCAATAGCCACACTTGTTACCCTTGCTAAATATTTACAGGACAAAGATTTAAATTATGATTTAGAAATAGTATTTTTTGGAGCAGGCGTTAAAACTTGGTATGGCGCAAAATATTATTTAAACAAATTAAGCGCTAAAGAAAAGGCAAATATTCAATTAATGATAAATTACTCAATGTTAGGCTCGGGAGATAACTTATACATGTATAGTAGAGACAAGAGTGTGAATTACAATGAATATTTTTATCAGGTTGCTAATACAAATGGATTAAATACTAAAAAAGTTCCAGTAAATAAAAGAATAATGGATTCTGCTTTGGCTGAAAATTCTATTTATTCATATTCCCACTTTGGAATGTTTGGTAATCATGTTTATTTTATGAATGAACTTATTCCAACACTTTCTTATGCTTCATTCAACTGGGAAGATAAAGGAAATCCATCCTGGAGCGAGAAAAAAGGTGAAGAAAATGTTTATGAAACTGGAAATGATAATCTTGAAACAATGGTAAAAAGGGTAGGCAAAGATTACATTGTTAATCAATTAAATACTGTATTAAATTCAACAATTTCTACAATTGTAGTAAATCAAGATTCTTTATTAAACATATTAGAAAAACCTGATGAAATAAGTACGTTTGCTCAAGGAAATACTGCAGCTTATATTTTTGGAATAGGAATTAAATTATTAATAATCATTGTGATAATAATATTAGCAAGAGTTTCTATTAATAATTTAAAGACAAATAAGGATTTATATAAAGTTCTAAATGAAGGCATGCAAAATAAAATAAAAGAAAGCAAAAACGAGGAAGATGTCTTTGAAGAAGAAAAACAAAATGATAATGATTCAGATGATGTCTTTCAATAAATAATTGATTTTATTATTAATAATACTATAATATTATAGTAATCAATTGAGGAGATAAATATGTATTTATTAAGTTCAAGTTTGACAGAATATTTTAAACAAATGTCACTATGGTCAATTGTTGACCTTGTGATGTTTTTAATAATAGCAGTATTATTGTTTATGTTCTTTAAAAGACACCAAGCAATTAAGATGGCAGTGTTCTTGTCAATTTATATGTTATTATATATTGCAATTTACGTTTTAAGTATAGTTGTTGGTGGAGATGTATTAAAAATAACATTAAAATTATTAGAGTTTACTACAATATTCTTAATAGTTTTAGTTGTTATAGTTTATCAAAGTGATTTCAAGGTTTTATTTGCAAAAATCGTTAGAAACTCAGACAAAGCATATGACGGAGATACATCGGAAGAAGCATTATTAAATGCAACTCACGAGATTGTTACTGCTTGTCAAAATATGTCAAAGAATAAAGTTGGTGCATTGATTATAATTTTAAGGACAACAGTTCCTGATAGAATACTAGACACTGGTACTCAATTAAATGCTTTAGTTTCAGCAGGCTTGCTTGAATCTATTTTCTCGACAAAAGGCCCTATGCATGATGGCGCTGTTGTTATTAGAGGAAATAAAATATTATCTGCAGGATGTTTCTTGCCATTATCAAAGGAAGTAGATATAGCAAAGGAATTAGGAACAAGACATAGAGCTGCAATTGGAATAACAGAAGAAAGTGATGTATTTGCTATTGTTGCATCCGAGGAAACAGGTATTATTTCAGTTGTTGAAAACGGAAAGATTAGAAGATGGCAAACTCCAGATAAATTATTAGGCGAAATTAAAGGTGCTTATAATATTTCAGCTGCTCCAAAACAAGAAAAGAAGAAAGTAGATAAAAAGAAATTTATTTAACTTATGAATAGTTATATAAAAATTCCAAAAATATTATTACCAAACGAGAAAACTGACCTGGAAAAATGGTCAGTTATCGCTTGTGATCAATTTACATCTCAAGAAGGATATTGGGAACAATTAAAAGAATATATTCAAGATGCTCCCTCAACTTTAAATTTAATATTTCCGGAAGTCTATTTAAATAAGGTAGATCAAAAGAAAGCTGTTAAAGAAATAAATGACAAGATGAAAGAATATCTCGAATCTAATTTGTTTAATAAGGTAAATAACTTTATTTATGTTGAAAGAAAACTAACGGATAGTCTAATTAGAAAAGGGTTGATTATATGTGTAGACCTAGAAGCATATGATTATTCTCCTAAAGCAAAAATGCCTATAAGAGCAACAGAAAAAACGGTTAAAGAAAGACTTCCCGTTAGAGTTGAAATTAGAAAAGACGCAACACTTGATTTGCCACATATATGTTTGTTTATGGATGATTTACAGGACAAAGTGTTTGGTTTAATTAAAAAGAATAAAGAAAGTTATAACAAACTTTATGATTTTGAATTAAATATGAATGGTGGACATATAACTGGTTATGAAGTTTCTAATTCAAGCGAAGTCAAAAAGACTATTGACTCACTTTTAAATAAAGAATTATTAAGAGAAAAATATGGCATAGAAGACGAGCTTTTATTTGTTGTAGGAGATGGTAATCATTCGCTTGCTACTGCTAAAGAATGTTGGAACCTAATAAAGAAAAATCTATCAGAAGAAGAGATAAAAAAACATCCAACAAGATATGCTTTATGTGAACTTCAAAATATTCATGATACATCAATTGTTTTTGAACCAATTCATAGATTCCTAAAAAATGCAAATTCTACTTTTATAAAATACTTAAAAGAACAATTAAAAGGCGATGGAAATATAAGAGTAGTTTATGGTAATAAAGAGGAATTAATTTCGGTAAATAAAGACCCAACAATAGCTATTGCGGATATTCAAAAAGCAATAGATGACTACCTAGCACAAAATGGCAAAGTTTCATTAGATTACATACATGGAGATAGTCATTTAAGAGAACTTATAGAAAAAGAAAAAGGCGTTGCAATATTTATGCCAAAAGTTGAAAAAAATACATTATTTGATTATGTTGTAAAAAATGGTGTAATGCCAAGAAAGTCGTTTTCTATAGGCTCGGCTGAGAGTAAAAGATATTATTTAGAATCCCAAAGGCTTTACTAATCAATGTTAAATTAGTTGCGTAAAACTCTACGAGTAATTAAAATTAATTATATTAAAATTTCTATTGGAGAAAAAAATGGAACTTAAAGTTGCAAAATTTGGTGGTACATCGATGGCCACTGCAGAATCAATCAACAAGTGTGCTGATATTATTCTAAGTGACAAAACTAGAAGATATGTTGTAGTTTCAGCCCCAGGTAAAAGATTTAAAGACGATATAAAGGTAACCGATTTATTATATAAATGCTTTTACGATTTAGAGTTTAAAGGTGAGTGTAAAGATAATTTTCAGAAAATTAGAGATAGATTTACAAGCATTGTTTCAGATTTAAAATTAAACTTTGATATTAACCCATATTTAGATAAAGTTGAAAAGGAAATGATACAATTTCATTCAGCAGAATATTGTGCCTCAAGAGGCGAATATTTAAGCGCTGTTGTTATGGCTCAAAGATTAGGTTTTGATTTTATCGATGCAAAGGATATTATGGTATTTTCACCTGATGGTATGTTTATGCCTGAAGAAACAAACGAAAAAGTTGCATCTATTTTAAAGAACTATAATAAAGCTGTAATTCCGGGCTTTTATGGAGCTGATGAGTTTGGTACAATTCATACATTCTCAAGAGGTGGCTCAGATGTGTCAGGTGCAGTAATAGCAAGAGCTAAGAAAGCTACATTATATGAAAATTGGACAGATGTTAATGGATTTTTGGTCGTAGACCCAAGAATTGTTGAAGCTCCTAAAGGTATTGAAGTTTTATCTTATAAAGAATTAAGAGAATTATCTTATATGGGGGCCAATGTTTTACATCCAGATTCTATATTCCCAGTTAGAGCATGTGGTATTCCAATTAATATTAAAAATACATTTGAGCCAAATAATAAAGGAACATTAATTGTGCCTAAAATTCCAGCAAATACAGACAAAAGAGTAGTAACAGGAATTGCTGGAAAAAAAGGTTATAGTATTATTTTTATTGAAAAATCAATGATGAATAATGAAATAGCATTTATGAGAAAAGTTTTAACAGCATTAGAGTATTACAATATATCTGTCGAACATATTCCAAGTGGTATTGACACAATGAGCGTAGTAATAGCAGATTCTGAAATTGCAGGAAAGGAAGATGTAGTTATAGAAAAAATAAGAAATGCAGTTAATCCTGATCATATTGAGATTAAAAAAGGTATTGCTTTGATTGCAACAGTAGGCCATGGTATGAGCTTTACTCCAGGAACTTCAGCAAAACTTTGTACTGCTTTAGCTCAAGCAAATGTAAATATAAGAATGCTAGATCAAGGTTCTAGTGAATTAAACATAATAGTTGGTGTTTCTGAGCAAGATTATAATAAGGCTATTAATGCTATTTATCATGCATTCTATTAATATTAAGTAAGAAATAAAAATTAAGAGGCGACTTATTAAATAAAAGTCGCCTCTTTTTGGCTTTGCTTTTAATTTTATTTTTTTAATAATAAAGTTTTTATTTCATAAGGATCAAATGTTAGATTTTCAAGTTTAGTTTCATTTTCTATATTTTCCAACATGTCGGTTTCATAAACCTTAGAGAAATTATAAGAAGTATTAAATGTTACCTTTGCTTTATTTCCAGTAGTTTCATATGCACGTACTATAATACCTTCTCTATTTTCTGCGACTTTAATTGTTTCAATGGTTATATTTTTTGTAGTTGTTTCTATAATAGGCTTAATTTCGATATTTTTATTTGAAATTTCAACTTCATTATTTAGAATATAGCCTTTTGCTAAAACATCACTATCTTCAAATGAACCACTATGAGGGTATATGGCATAAGTAAATTTATGCAACCCTCTATCGCAGGTAGGATCTGGAAATTTTGGAGCACGAAGAAGTGCAAGAGAAACAAATCCATTTTTTACTCGATGGCCATATTTACAATTATTTAATAAGGCCCAACCGTAATTGTTATTTTGAAGATGTATGTATTTTTGAGCACAAATTTCAAATTGAGCTTTTTCAACAGAATTGTCTTCCCTAGTAGATCTATCAAAATTACCCCAAGGAATATTACAAGTAACGTTATCATTAAAAATAGTAGGAACAAAGTTTACTCTAAGTAGTTTCATATCTTCATGCCAATCAATAGTTGTGTCAAACTTTACCATGGAATCATTTAAAGATAATATAACCTTTTGAATAATTTTTGATTTATTGTATGTATATGTAGATTCTCTAATTACAAGCGGTCCATCTATATAAGATGTAGATTGCTGTAAAGTAGGCTCCCATTTATTAAGGTCCATATAATCTGACCTAATATCCCATGCATTATAAAACATAAATGGGTCATCATATATTACAAACTTATTAAAGTAATCTTTCACAAGTTCTTTGTCACTGTTTTTGTCATATAAAGATAAGATAGAGCCATCTTTTCCAAAAGCAATTCTTATTTTATCATTTTCTATAATATTTCCTTCAGCTATAAGTTTAGAGCTATCTTTGGATAATGGACTTAACTTGCCTGTAGAGAACTTGTCAAGGATAGCTTCGTACCATTTATTATTTTCCTTTATATATTCATGTCTTTTAAAGTCTATAGGGTTGATTATTGTTGTATCAGTATTGCTTGAAAGTTGAGTTAGTAGGTTATCTTCCATTTCTTTTAATTCTTCACTCATTTCTTTATATCTTGCAATAGATTCATCGTAAACTCTCTTTATTGATGAACCTGGAATTATGTCATGGAATTGATAAAGTAAAACTTCTTGCCAAATTTCATCGTATTTTTTCTTGTCAAATGAAATGCCTTGTAAATAAGCAAAAGAAGCAAGCCAATCAAACTTGTGAAGTTGTTCTTCTATTCTTCTATTCCATTTTTTGCTATTTGCTTGAGAAGTGTAAGTTCCTTGATGCCTTTCATAATATAATTCGCCTTTATGTGTAACTATAGCATCAGAATCTTCTTTTTCAAGGTCATTAAAGAAGTCAACAGCCTTGCTTGTATGGCAAACTTTATGTCTTTTTACAAATTCAATATGTCCATCGCTAGGACCGCCGCCGCCGTCGCCATCGCCAAATATTTGTAAAGCTTTGTCTATGGTGTCTCTTTCTGTATTTCTTTGATCTGACTTGTATATGGCAAAAGGTGTAGCCCCAGAGTTATAGTCTCCTTGTGGCTCCATGTGAGTAAGTATAGTAGAACCATCAATTCCTTCCCAAAAGAAGGTTTTATGAGGGAATTGATTTACTGTATTTGAAATAATTTTAATTGTCATAAAATATTTCATACCACATTTTCTAAAAACTTGTGGAAGTGAAGCGGGGAATCCAAATGCATCTGGGAGCCAGCACATATTAGATTTAAAATCAAATTCTTCTTTCCAAAATCTTTGACCATATAAGGATTGTCTAATCCATGATTCTCCGCCAGTTAAATTACAATCTGCTTCAACCCAGTTTCCACCTTGGAGTTCTATTCTGCCATTTTTTACTTGAGTTTTTACCTTTTCATAAAGGTCAGGGTATCCTTCTTTTAGCCATTTAAACATTTGAGGTTGAGATTCAGCAAATATATAATCATCGTAAATATCTATATTACGTAATTGGTTGCCAAAAGTCCTTGCAATTTTACGTTTGGTTTCACGTATTGGCCAAAGCCACGCAAGGTCTATATGACCATGTCCTATGCAATAAAGTTTTGTTTTTGGATAATCGCCTTCTTTATATTGATATGGCTTTATGTATTCGCGAGCACTAGTTGCTCCAGTTTTTCTAAAGATTTTAAAACTTTCTTTTAAAACTTTGCTTAATTGTTTGTATCTTTCACTATTTTCGTCAAGTTTCATCATTAAGAAAAATAAATCTATATAATCGTAGTAATATTGAATAATATCATCATGCTCAATACAAATATCAAATCTTCTTAATCTTGCAACCAAATGTTCAAAACGAAGTTTTCCATTAAATCCAGCATCAATAAAAAAGTCTATTTCTTCATCTCCAGTTGAGTTTCTAGAAATATCTATAATTTGTTTTCCCATTAAAGAGTGGAAAACATCGCCTTTAGATAAAACTTGAGTTACACCTTGAAGAACTTGCCCATCTTGATTAAATACAAGTCCCTCGCCTTGAAGTTTTAGTCTACAAACAACATGTTTGCCCGTTGCTTTATTTGAAACTTTTCCCTTGAAATGGAACCATGCACAACCAAATTTATTTGCCCATTTTTGCCATTTAACAATAGGAACAAATTTAGATTGATCTAAATCTTTAAATGCAATAGGTTCGTCAGATTTAATAACCGATGCTTTTAAATTTCCAATTTTAGTATGACATTTGCACCTAATTGAGATAATGTTTTTTACATGATTAGGTTCAAGTAGTCCTTTTTTGAAAACCTTTTTATCAAAAGCCATAATAACCTCTCTTATGTAAATATTACCATACGTAAAGGAAATTACACAAGCACACATGTTGACTATATTTTTCTGTTTATGCTGTATTTTACTAGTGTGAAGGGCATGGTTATGAAAAATTGTAAAAAAATATGTACAAACTTTCTTAAATTTTCAATGATAAGTTTCGTGATTATTTTCGAAATTTTATTTGTGACCGCTTGCTCAAAATTAAAAATAGATGAAAAAGACTATACTGCTCAAATGAATAATTCTATAAGACCGAGCGGCTCTAAACTTGAGGATATAATTATGCCTTCATCTAGTGATGAAACTGAAATTAAACAATTTGTTATTAATTTACATAAACTTGCTTACTTAAATTTAAAAAATGATTCCAAAGTTGCTTGGAAAGTAACTAATGAGACTGAGGTATTAGGTATGGATACAGGTGGAGTTAGATACTTTGTTAAAAATGGAAATGAGTATTTTAATACGGATTATTTTTATGTTCCAGACGGTGGAGTTAATGGTATAGTAAAGGCAGCGGCTGCTGAAACCACAAACTATGCATATAGATTATATTAAAATTTAGATTTATGTCGCGGGTTTGACCAAAAAGCCAAGGAATTAAATTATGAAAAGATTGAAGATACAGTAAAGTTTGGTGTTAATTGGAATAAACTTTATTTTGAAAACAGTGAAAAATCTCTAGAAATTCCAAAATATTTTAGTGAATCTTTAGATGAATCTGAATTTTATTGTTCATTTGTGTGGGATTTAGACACTATAAAAGAAGCTTCCGTGGAATATAATAGTATTGAGGGCTACTATGAGATAGAAGTTAAACTAGACTGTACAAAAGAAAAAACGCTAGGGACCTCGCTTTTAGAACTAGTGTCAGGCACTGGAGATTCGAACGCAAAATACACTGAAGTTACAGAAACTATTCAAATATGGGATAATGGAAGATTTAAAGAGTTCTTTTCATATGACGAGTGGTTTTCTCCAAAAGCTTATGGCATTATTTCCAATGTAAAATCGGCAAATGACTATAAAACTTATTTTTATTATGATGATTATTCAACAACCATTTCAAATTATCAATATGCAAGTGAATATATAGAAAAATCTATATCCACATAGATTGTTTATATAAAACAATATTTAATTTGGTTGCAAAATTTAAAATTTTAGTCCTATAATTTTTGCCGATGAATAAAAGTTTAGTTGAAGGTAATATTCGAAAGGCTTTATGGGCATATACAATACCTCTTTTAGGTAGTGTAGTTTTTCAACAATTATATAATTTAGCAGATAGTGTTGTTGCTGGGCGTTTTATAGGTGAACTTGCGCTAGCTGCTGTTGGCAATGCATCTGAAATAACTTTAATTTATACAGCATTTGCGGTAGGCAGTAATGTTGCCTGTTCGGTTATAGCTTCTCAGTTTTTTGGAGCTAAAGATTATAAGGCATTAAAAACTTCAATTTCCACATCATTTGTATCTTTCGCGGTACTATGTTTGGTTTTAATGGGACTAGGATTTTCTTGTTTAATTCCAATGCTTCGTTTAATAAATACTCCAGATACTATTTTCCAAGATTCGTTAGATTATTTATACATATATACAGCGGGAATGCCATTTGTATTTTTCTACAACATATGTACGGGTGTATTTTCTGCGATGGGGGATTCAAAAACACCATTTATATTTTTGGCCATATCATCTGTTTCTAATATTTTAATAGATATTTTATTTGTAAGTGTATTTAATATGGGTGTTAAAGGTGTTGCCTGGGCAACATTTATATGCCAAGGATTAAGTTGTTTACTTGCAATTGCGTTTTTATATCTAAAATTAAAAAAATTAGAAAGTGAAAAATATGAAAAATTTTCTAAAGTTATATTGAAAAAATTACTAATTGTTGCTATTCCAAGTATTTTACAACAACTATCCGTATCTATTGGTAATATTGCAATTCAAGGTGTGGTTAATAATTATGGAGATTCAATAATTGCAGGATATACAGCCGCAATAAAATTAATAAATATTGTAACATCAGCATTTTTTGCAGTTGCTAATGGTGTATCTGCATATGTTGCACAAAATATAGGTGCTAAGAATTTGGATAGAATAAAAGGCGGATTTAATTGGGGGCAAATGCTTGCATGGATTGTTGCAGTGCCATTATTTATAGCATTTATGTTCTTTGGAAAATATACGGTAGGATTGTTCCTAGATGTAAATGCTTCGGCGGATGCTTTAAATACGGGTGTTACAATGCTTAGAGTTATAAGTCCGTTTTACTTTGTTGTATCAGCGAAAATCGTTGCAGATGGGGCGCTTAGGGGTTCTGGAGACATGAAGCATTTTATGCTATCTACATTTACCGATTTGTTTGTTAGAGTTGCGTGTGTATTTGTATTTACAAGATTTATTGGTGTTAATGGCGTTTGGTGGTCATGGCCTGTTGGATGGATACTTGGTATGCTTGTTGCTGTTGGGTGTTTCTATAGCGGAAAGTGGAAAAAGTATTCTAATTTAATAGTAGGTTAAAATAAAGGAATAAGCATTAAAAGTGGGAGAGTTATTACCGAAATCATAGTGCTAAGTAGTACCATCTGAACAGATTCTTTTTGTCCTTGATTTAACATTTCAGCAAAAGTTTGAACTATAACCGCACAAGGGCATGCTGCTAAAATAAATAAAATTTGTTTTATATAACTTTCTATTGGTAAGAAATAAACAATTAAAAGTACGGAAAATGGGAAAATCACATGTTTTATGAAAATAATAGGATAGTGGTTAAGGTTAGTAAACATTGATTTAAAATCTATTGTTGCTAATCTCATTCCCATGATAAGCATACAAATAGGAGTAGTCATCTTTGCAAGTAGTGTTACATATGAACTGATTTTACTACCAAGAGTTGAGCCTACGCCCCCTATGTCAACAAGGTGTACTTTACATAAAAATAAAGGAACAGCTACAATTAAAGATAGAACTGCAGGATTTAAAAATATTTTTTTAGGGGATATATGCTTTTTATCTTGGGTAATAAGATAACAGCCTATAGTCCAGCCTAGAATGTTCATCGCAATAAAGAACATTGTCGAGAATATATAAATGTTATTATTGTCGGGAAGTATTGCTTCCATTAAAGGGTTTCCAAAAAATGCAACGTTTCCAAAACAAGTACATATAATATAAAGTCTATACATTATATTGTCGAATTTGATTTTAAATATAAAGTAAAAGAAAACAAGAAAAATAATCATTGCCACAAATACGATGGCAAAGAATATTAACATTTTTATAAGTAAATCAGGTGTAAAGTCTGCTTGATCAAAAGAATAGATAGTCAAACAAGGTTGGCAAACATACATTAAAATTACAGCAAAAGCTGAAATAGAGTTTTCACTTATTAGTTTTGTTTTTACAACTAAAAACCCTGGAAGTGCATATGCAAACATTAGTAGTACGGTTCCAAGTGTAATTAAAAAATTATCCATTTTAATCCTTTACAAGATCTGCTTCTTCAATTCTAATAACTTTTTTTAAATCATTAAAAGAAAGTTCAACTTGATAACCTGTTTTTCCAGCACTAAATATGATTGAATCATATAGATGTGCAGTATGATGTATTGTAGTTTTAAAAAATTTTTTCATGCCAATAGGAGAGCAACCTCCATGAATATACCCTGTAAGATTAAGTAAATCTTTTGATTTAATCATTTCGATGGATTTTTCCTTAACAGCAAGAGCTGCCTTTTTTAAATCTAACTCTTTATTTACAGGAATCATAAATACATAGTGATTATTTGATTTGCCTATTGTTACTAATGTTTTAAAAACTTGATCAACATTTAAGTTTAAAATGTTTGCAACTTCAACTCCAGTTAGTGTAATTTCTCCAACTTGGAATTCATATTCCTTGTGAGTGATTTTTAAACTATCTAATTTTCTCATTACATTAGTCTTTTCCATATGCTTATTTTAAAATAAATTGCACATGTTTACAACAAAATACATCATATTGACATTAAAATAATACAAGGTTTATAATAAAATTATGAAAAAGAAAGTTTTAATTATATTAACTCTATTTGTAATTTTAAGTGTATTTGTTTTTGTAGGCTGCTCTTCTAAAAAAACAAATACTATTAATCAGCCAAAAAGAGAAATCGAATCAATTACTTATTATTATAGAGAATGGAATGAAGCGAATACTTTGACATATAATCTATCAAATACAGAAATAGAAGAGGCTAAAAAACTTTTTGATAATGTTGGAGAATTAGATAAGAAAATTTTAAATACAACAAAAGAACAAGAATATTATAAATATACATTAAAAATTACGCTTAAAAAGAAATTCTTAAAAAAGGCTAAAACATATTATGTTTATGTTGACTATAATTATATAGGGACAAACATCTTTACAAAAGATTCACAATGGTTTTCTGATGAAGATAGAGTAGACATGAGTATAGATGATACTAAATATAGGGGAATAGCAACACCTGAATTTACGACATTCTTAGAAAATTTAATAAAAAAGGCACAATAATTTATGAAAAATCTAACCAAGAAGCCTTTGTTTAGTCATGCACTTGCTATAAAACTAGTTGAAGAAAAAGAACCGGAAGGAAATAGAATCATAGCAAATACTTTATTGGCATTTGCTATTTTGTATTTAGTAGTATTGGCTTTGTTTTTATTCGGAGTGTTTAGTGGAGATATAACATACGCTATATTGGTTTTAGTAATCAATGAGGTTTTATTAGGAATATCAATACTTTTATATAAAATGTATAATGGCAAAAAATCTTGGTTGAAGTATGTTTTATTAGTGGTTTTGATGATATCGGTTTTTTGCTTGAATTTATTTTCGGGATTTAAACTTTGGTTGTTGTTTTCCATACCTATGGTTGTAGCGGGAAGATACATAG
The DNA here is from genome assembly GCA_963592135.1 of bacterium. Taxonomy (GTDB): domain Bacteria; phylum Bacillota; class Clostridia; order Christensenellales; family UBA3700; genus UBA3700. The sequence goes on along the minus strand of CAVAVP010000013.1, from coordinate 19,717 downwards.
ATTTTAAAATTTTAACGGCAATTTATATAATGGCTGTTATAGAAATGATTGTAAGTGCATTTTTAAACGTTTATGTGATAACAGATTTTTCATATATGGATATAAACTATGTAGCATTTAAAGAGCCTATCGAACTATATATAAATAAATGGTTACAACCGGCAGTGAATGCAGCAGAGATAGATAAAATAGAAACACTAAAATCTATGTTTGGGCTATGCGTATTGCCAAATATTACAATAGTAACAGTATATTATATTATTGCAATTTCGCTTGTTTATTATGCATTTGGCTTAGTTACAAGTGTTTCTGAATTGTCTAAAATTGAAGCGAAAAATCAAATAGAGTTAAATCAACACAAGGCTAAAATAATGGTTTCTCAGATTCAACCACATTTTCTATATAATACTTTAAATTCAATATATTATTTAGTAGATGAAGATCCGGAAAAAGCAAAAAAGGCAATAGATTCTTTCTCAAAATATTTAAGATACAATATGAAAAGTATTGCCTCTGAAGCTCCAATAGATTTTGAAGAAGAATTAAAACATACCGCTTCTTATGTTTGGATTGAACAAATGAGATTTGAAGATAGAATAAATGTTGAATATGATATAAAGACTGTAGATTTTAAAATTCCACCTCTTACAATTCAGCCATTAGTTGAAAACGCAATTAAGCATGGAATACTAGCAAAAAAAGAAAAAGGAACTGTTAAGATTTCTACATCAGAAAAAGATGAGGTAATCACAATAATTGTAGAAGATGAAGGATGTGGCTTCGATTATGAAGAGTATAAAAACAAATTAGAAAAAGGTGAAGTGCATATAGGTGTTGCATCCGTAAAATCTCGAGTTGAGCACATTTGTCATGGAAAGTTTGATATAGAATCAATAATTGGTCAGGGTACTAAAATAACTATAACCTTATACAATAGAGATGTGCCTATAAATAAAGGGGAATAATAAATGAGAATACTAGCAGTAGATGATGAAACTTTGGCATTAAGAAATTTAACAAAATGTTTAAAACAAGTCTTTGTTGATGCAGAAATTGTGTCATATAATTCGCCATTTCAAGCATTAGATTATGTAAAGAGTAATCCTATAGATATAGCATTTTTAGATATAAATATGACGGGTATGAGTGGCGTTGATTTAGCAAAAAAAATAAAAGATACAAACTCGAAAACAGATATAGTATTTTCAACAGGTTTCGATGAATATGGTATCGATGCATTCAAATTAGGTGCTTCAGATTATTTATTAAAGCCAATTACCATAGATAAAATACAACATGCAATTGAAAACTTAAGAAATGCAAAAATAACAGCTCAAGCTTCAAGCAGGGTCGTTATAAGATGTTTTGGTAATTTTGAGGTATTTATAGATGGTCAAATTGTGCATTTTAAAAGACAAAAGGCTAAAGAATTATTTGCTTATCTTGTGGATAGAAAGGGAGCCGGCTCTAATAGAAATGAAATAATGGCAGTTATTTTCGAGCAGGATGACAAAAATTATTATACTGTAACGAAAAAAGCTTTAATAGATACGCTAAAAGAATATAAGTGTGAGGATGTTCTTATAAATGAATGGAATCAATTTGCGATAGATAAAACTAAGATTACGTGTGATTATTTTGAATTTTTAGATGGAGTTTCTGCTGCTGTTAAAGCATATCATGGAGAATATATGTCACAATATCCTTGGGCTGACGAGACAAATTCAACTTTATTTGAAAAAAGTAAAATTTAATACTTATTTGTAATTATTTTGTAATCTTGACAAGTCTATAATAAATCCTGTGAGATATAAGGGGAAGTGTCAAAATTATGTCAATATTGGCTAAACTTTTTAAGAAAAATAAGAAAAAATGCGAAAATATAAATAATGAAGATGAATATTTTTTAAACAAAATGTTAAGTTTAGCCGATAAAACACAAAGAACATTCAAAATAAAAAATTCAGATATTATTCAGTTTGTAGAAAATAGATATAAAAATAAATTAGAAGTTACAATAAATTCTGAGTATCATACATGCTTCGGAAATATGCAGGAAGTATGTTTTAAAAGAATAATTGATAATAAAATTGTAGCTTATGGTTACGAAACTCCTAAAAATGGAATTTTATATATTTGTAGATTACACTTTGAGGCAGTTGATGATTTAAAAAAAGTTCACCCATTAATTTTTGAAAGTATTTATCCAAAAGACGCAAATGAAGATTTATATGCAAAGTTTTAGACGATTCTTTTGATACAGATTCTATTAAAGATGTGTTAGAAAATGTGGGGCATTACTAAAATAATATTAGGGGCGACTTAAATCGCCTCTATTTTTTTATTTTACAAAGGAATTATCTTTTTCTTTGTATCCAATCTTTAGTAGTATTTCTTTTAATGATTTTGCTGCAAAATTAAAAGCTTCTTCATGGGAATTAAAGTTAAATTTATGTTTCATGACAGATGTATCAATTTTCTTATATGCTTGAAACTCTGCAAGGTGTGGTTCAAGTGTTAAGACAACATCCTTGTTTGTATCTATTTTAGATAGAAATTTTTCAATTTTGCCATCACCATAACCTGCTGGAACTAATTGCTCTGATGAGGCTATTACATCCTTTATATGGAAATATGTTATAGAATCAAATAATTTTTCAATAGCATAATCCGCATCTTGTTTGCATTGAACGAAATTTGCAGGATCATATACATATTTTAACCCTTTAACATTTGCTTGAATTTCAAGGACTCTATCTACACTATCTCCAAATACATCCTTTTCATTTTCATGACACATTGAAATATTATATTTTTTACCAATATTTACCATTTCTTGAAGGTAAGAAAAAACTATATTTCTTTTATCGTACGCATTAAAGAAACTAAACATTCTAATTTTATCACAATGCATGATGTTTGCTATAACACAAACTCTTTCAATAACCTTTTTATATTCATCAAAATCGCAATCAATATCTACCTTTCCCAAAGGAGAACCTATTGACCAAACCTTAATATTCGACTTAGATAATTTTTCGTATGTATCAAGAGCTTGTTTATCAGTTAAATCAGCAATATTTGTACCATTAACTGTTCTTAGTTCAATATAGTCTATGTTATTTAATTTTAAACCTTCGATTTGCTTGTCAAGGTCATCATTATACTCATCTGCAAAGGCACAAAGCTTTATCATAAATATTCCTCGCGTTTAATTTTTTTGTAGACAAATTATAACATTTTTTTTGTAAGTAGTGAAAGATTTATGTAAATTATATTTAAAATATGTCTTTTTCTAAGAAAAAGATAATAAATTTAGTTTTATTTTGTATATAAAAATGATAGTATATTAGCGATAAAATTTACAAAGGAGAAAGACAATGATCAAAAATTTCGATGATGTCGCATGGAATGGATTTAAAGGCACAAGTTGGAAAAACAGCATAAATGTTAGAGACTTTATTCAAGATAACTATACACCATATACTGGGGATGAATCATTCTTAGAGGGGCCAACAGATGCAACTAATACCTTATGGGGTAAGTTAAGTTCTTTACAAAAAGAAGAAAGAAGAAAAGGTGGAGTTTTGGATGTTGAAACAGAAGTAGTTTCATCCATAACTGCCTATGGACCTGGCTATATTAGTGAAGAAACAAAAGATTTGGAAAAAGTGGTAGGATTACAAACAGATAAGCCTTTAAAGAGAGCCTTTATGCCTTATGGTGGTATTAAAATGGCTGAACAGGCATGTACTACATATGGATATGAACCTTCTGAAAAATTACATGAAATCTTTACCAAATATCATAAGACTCATAATGATGGGGTATTTGATGCTTATACAGAAGAAATGATGAAATGCCGTCACAATAAGATTTTAACAGGTCTTCCAGATACTTATGGTAGAGGTAGAATTGTTGGCGATTATAGAAGAGTTGCTCTATATGGTATCGACAACTTAATTGCTGAGAAGAAAGATAACTTAAAATATACAGGTCTTCGTGGAATGACAGAAGAAGTTATTAGATTAAGAGAAGAAGTCTCAATGCAAATTAAGGCTTTAAATGAAATGAAAGAAATGGGAAAAATCTATGGATTTGACATTTCTGAACCAGCAAGAAATGCAAAGGAAGCTTTCCAATGGTTATACTTTGGCTACTTAGCTGCAATTAAAACTCAAAATGGAGCTGCTATGTCAGTGGGTAGAATTTCTACTTTCCTAGATATATATATTGAAAGAGATTTAGAAAGAGGAGTTTTAACAGAAAAGGAAGCTCAAGAATTAGTAGATCATATGGTTATGAAATTCAGAATGGTTAAGTTTGCAAGAATCCCTTCTTACAATCAATTATTCTCAGGAGATCCAGTTTGGGCTACACTATCTATCGCAGGAATGGGTTCTGATGGTAGAACATTAGTAACAAAGAATGATTTTAGATTCTTACATACTCTTGAAAATATGGGACCAGCTCCAGAGCCAAACTTAACAGTTTTATGGTCATCAAGATTGCCAGAAAACTTCAAGAAATATGCTTCATATATTTCCGTTAAGACAAGTTCTATTCAATATGAAAGCGATTGTGTTATGAGACCAGTTTGGACAGATGATTATAGTATTTGCTGCTGCGTATCTGCTACTCAAACAGGTAAGGAAATGCAATTCTTTGGAGCAAGAGCTAACTTGGCTAAATGTTTATTGTATGCAATCAATGGTGGTATTGATGAATTGACACATCAACAAGTTGGACCTCAATATACTCCAATTAAATCAGAATATTTAACATACGAGGAAGTTATGCCTAAATATGAGCAAATGCTTGAATGGTTAGCTGAAATCTATGTAAATACATTAAATGTTATTCATTATATGCATGATAAATATTATTACGAAGCAGCAGAAATGGCTTTGCTTGATACACATATCAAGAGATCATTTGCAACAGGTATTGCAGGATTCTCTCATGTTGTAGATTCATTAAGTGCTATTAAGTATGCTAAAGTTAAATGTATAAGAGATGAGACGGGAATTGTTACAGATTTTGAAACTCAAGGAGATTTCCCTCGTTATGGTAATGATGATGATAGAGTAGATGAAATAGCAGTATGGCTATTAAAAGTATTTATGCATAAAGTAGCTAGACATCATACATATAGAGATGCAGAGCCTTCAACTTCTATCTTAACAATTACATCAAACGTTGTTTATGGTAAGGCTACAGGTTCTCTTCCAGATGGAAGAAAGAAAGGTGAACCATTATCTCCAGGTGCTAACCCAGCATATGGAGCTGAAAAGAATGGTTTATTAGCTTCATTAAACTCTGTTGCAAAACTTCCATATGAATATGCATTAGATGGTATTTCTAATACTCAAACAATTAACCCTAATGCTTTAGGACATAGTGATGAGGAAAGAAAGAATAATTTAGTACAAATTCTAGATGGTTACTTTGACCAAGGAGCTCATCATTTAAATGTTAATGTATTTGGAACAGAAAAATTATTAGATGCTATGGAGCACCCAGAGAAAGAGGAATATCAAAACTTCACAATTCGTGTATCTGGTTATGCTGTTAAATTTATTGATTTAACAAAGGAACAACAATTAGACGTTATAGCTAGAACTTGTCATGAATCATTATAATGGTTAAAGGATATTATTCTAGTTTTGAAACATTTGCATTAGTGGACGGACCTGGAGTCAGGTCTGTCCTTTTCCTTTCAGGATGTCCATATAGATGTTTATATTGTCATAATCCAGAAACATGGAATTCAAGTGATGGTAAAGAAATAACATCCGATGAAGCATTGGCTAAATTAATAAGATATAAAATTTATTGGAGAGATAATGGTGGAATTACTATAAGCGGTGGAGAACCACTTCTTCAAATAGATTTTTTAATTGATTTGTTTAAAAAAGCGAAGGAAAAAGATATATCTACCTGTATTGATACAGCAGGTGGTCCTTTTTCATTAAAAGAACCTTTTATCACAAAATTTAATGAACTATTAAAATATACAGATATTATTCTTTTAGACTTAAAAGCACCAAATGACGATTTGCATACTAAAATTACAGGCAAAGAAGGAACGAATGTTAGGGAAATGTATAAATACTTAAATGATATTAATTTTCCTATTTGGGTAAGATATGTACTTCTTCCTGGATATACAGATACGGATGCTATTCTTAAAGAAAGTAGAGTTTTTCTATCTCAATTTAATAATATTAAAAGAATAGAAGTTCTACCATATCACTCTTTTGCTATAATGAAATATAAGGAACTAGGGATTAAGTATTCACTAGCGAATGTAGACATGCCAACAAAAGAGCAAAAGGAACATGCTGAAAAAATATTAAAAGGGGAAAATTAAGAGCAATTATGAAAAAATTATTTGATACATATAAGGAAAAAACGGTATATCTATATACTTTAAAAGAAGAAAATATTGAAGTTGATATTATCGACTTTGGTGCAAGAATCAACTCAATAAGAGTAAATGGAATAGATATTGTCTTAGGGTGTAATAAAGTTGAGGATTATTTTCATGACAATTGCTATTTAGGTGCCACTATAGGTAGAAATGCAAACAGAATAGAAGAGTCAAAATTTGTATTAAATAATGTTGAATATAAGTTAACTAATAATGAAAATAAAAATCAATTACATGGCGGATTAGAAGGTTTTGATAAGAAAATTTTTAAATTAGAAAGTTTTAATAACAATAAACTTGAGTTATCTTATTTTTCAAAAGATGGAGAAGAAGGTTATCCGGGAAATTTAAAATTAAACGTAATATATACTCTAAATAATAAAACACTTAAAATAGAATATAAGGCAGTAACTGATAAAGATACAATATTTGCTCCAACTTGTCATGCGTATTTTAATTTAAATGGCGAGGGAACTGGATATGCATTAGATAATTTATTATTTATTAATGCGAATGAAATTACTTTAACTAAAGAAGGACTTATATCTACAGGGGAGAAAATAAAGGTAGAGGGAACTCCTTTTGATTTTAGACAATTTAGAAAAATTGATAAGTTTAAAAATGATAAGGCGCTTTTAAATACAAAGGGTTATGATCATAATTTTATGTTGAAAGGCAATCATGCCGCAACAGCAAAGAGTGAAAAAACTGGAATTAAGATGGATGTCTATACAGATATGCCAGGGGTGCAACTTTATACAAGTGGTTTTTTGAAAGTAAATAATGGAAAAAATGGACCATATAATGAAAATGAAGGGTTTGCACTAGAACCACAATTCGTTCCTAATTCTATTAATCTAGAAGAATTTGATAAACCAATTTTAAGAAAAGGTGACAAGGTTTATCATTATATAGAGTATAGATTTTAAAATTTAAGAATTTACTATTTTATTTTTAATAAACTAAATCAGTTATTGTTAATGGTAAACTGAAAAATCTGTAAAATGGCCAACTAAAAATGCTGTTTTATAGAAGTTTTAATATAATATCAATATATGCACAATAGTTGGCTCGTGAAAATTGGAAAAGAAAAGTATGAATTCTGATTTGCCGTTAGTGTTCGTAAAGATTCTCTTTTTGCGGAGAAATATAAATGGCGTTTTTGCTTGATTTTTTGCGGGGGGGGGGGATATAATGCCTTTGGTAGTTTGTTGTTTGAAATTGCCTTTTAGGGACACAAAAATTTTGGACGACAATAACTGTCTATAGCGTTTATGTAGCGGAGTTAAAAATGTTGACAACGGAAAAAGAAAAACAAGGGAAAAGACATCTTATAAAAAAGACAGTAATGTTAGTGTTATTGTTGCTATGTGCATTGTGTCTGTCTATTTTGTGTGCGTGCGGTAAAACGTCTAATATTATTACGCCAAACAAAGAAGAAGACAGTGGAAACTCGGACGACAGCACGGGGCATACGCACAATTTTTGCGAGATTATAGATAATAAATATCTAATTGAGGAAGCAAATTGCCAGCACGGAAACATTTACTATATGTTTTGTGAATGTGGTGAAATGGCAAAAGACACTTTTGACGATGGCAAAAAGACTGAGCATAAATATGAAAAGTCGCAAAAATCGCCTGCCGATTGCGAAAATCCTAATGTTTATTATATGTGTTGCGCAGACTGTGGAGAGGCAAATTATGATTTGACTTTTACCGATGGCAAAGCACTCGGGCATAGCTATCAGGAACTGCCAAGCGATAACTGTCTTTTATCTTCTGCAAACTGCGAAAATGCTGCCGTCTACTATAAATCTTGTGAGCGTTGTGGCGTAAAGAGTAGTGAAACTTTTACCTACGGAAAGCCGTCCGGCAATCACAATTATATTGAAGAGGTTGACAAAAATTATTTATTTATGGAGGCAACCTGCGAAAATTATCCCGTTTATTATAAAAAATGCTCCATTTGTGGTGCGTCAAGCAGGTTTGATACAGGAGAAATCTTTGAAGATACAACCGCAACAAAGGGTGAACATTCTTTCCATAATGAAGGAACAGAAAAAAAATATCTTAAAGAATCTGCAACTTGCACTCATGGAAACATTTATTACTACTCGTGCGAGTATTGCACCACAAGTAGCAAAGATATTACCAATGACACTTTCGATGATTGGCAGACTGTAGATCATGACTATATAGAAAATGCTACAGAGGAGACAAAGTATAGCGATGCAACTTGCACAGAGCCTGCGACGTATTATAAGACATGTTCGATGTGTGGCGAGAAGAGTTGGGAAACGTTTACCTATGGCAATGCCCTTGGACATAACTTTGTAGAGGAAAAAAGTGCTGACTATATAGAAACATTTGCGACATGCACCCAAAAGGCTGTTTATTATAAGCATTGCACTCGGTGTGATGCAACAGGAGAGACGTTTGAGGGTGACATGTTGCCACATACCTTTACAAGACAAGAAACTACAAAGGATACCTTGAAGAGTAAGGGAAATTGCCAAACAAAGAGTGTTTACTATTGTAAATGTGCAAATTGTTCGGCTATAAGCGATACAGAAACTTTTGAGTATGTCTACGGTTTGCACGATTATCAAGATATAGTAGATGAAAGTAATCTTATACAGGCAGCAGAATGTTTAAGAGGAGCCGTCTATTATAAAAAGTGTGCGGTGTGCGGAGAAAGAGCAGAAGAAAATAATTATTCGATTTACACCTTTACTACTGCGGCTCTCGGACATCATTTTGTCGAGTATACACCGGCATCTACATATAGTTTGGCTACCAAGGCAACATGTGAAACTCCGGCAAAATATTATAAAAAATGTGATAGAAGTAACTGTAATGCGTATGCAACAGATGAGGATACATTCGAGTATGGTGAGCCTTTAGGTCATAATATGTGGGACACCTACCATTACAAAGCGACACTTAGTGATACCAACTATATAACAAGTGAATGTCAAAGGGATAATTGTTCGCATACAGAAACGAAAAGTTTAATTGTTCCAGAAAACAGCAATATTTATAACTTTATCTTTGATTCCTCTATTTATCAAGAGGGGACAACACTTTACTGTAAAATTATTGGATATAAAACTTTCTATGGCGACGACAGAGATAAAAATCTTGTTGTGCCTGAAACGTGGAGTGGTGCTGAAATTAGATATCTAAGTATAAGTGGTGAAAATAACACGGTAGAAACAATAACGCTTAACAACACAATGGAAAGTTGCCATGTTGGTAGTTTTAATGCACTGAAAAGGGTTGTTTCTAATCATGAAGCGTCGATTGATGTAGGCATTAATGTTCCAAAATGCTTTACTTGTAGCGGAACGATAGAAACTTACAAAGGTAATGGTTCGCCGGCAATTGAGTTCTACGACTATGTAGAGGAAAAAACTAACGCCGATTATGAATATGTACTATGTAAAAACGCTGACGGCTACTATATTTCTATCAAAAAATATCTCGGCAGTAGCGAGTTGGTAGAAATTCCCGAAACAATTGACGGCTACCCCGTAAAGTATTTAGCTGCAAGATCGTTTGAGTCCACCACGATTAAGAAAATTATTGTGCCGACTTGTGTAGAAACAGCAGTAAAACCGTTTGGTAATGATCCGTCAGATTATCACGGAACTATGTCCTTAGAGAGAGTTTACATGAAGGGACAAAACTGTCCTGACGGTTGGAACGATATTTATAACGGAAATTGGCAAAGAAATACACGTTCTTATTTATATTATTACGGTGTCAAAAAAGTAGGAACACATAAACTTACATCCCTAATATCGTTTGACTATATAATTTACAATGACGGAACTATCGATAAGGCGATGATAGACAGGGTTATACTTACGGAAAGTGAAAGCGAAAGTGCAGACGATTTTTATTTTTCACAACCCGATGCTATTGAAGGTGTTGATGTTACGGTTATCGGCACTAACGCCTTTAAGGATGAAACATTGTTAAGAAGCATAACCATGTCTAAAATAGTCGAAATCAAAGACAATGCCTTTTATGGTTGCTCTAATCTTATAACCGCAACATTTAGCGAGGCACTTGAAACCATCGGTGACTATGCATTCTATGGTTGCAACCGTTTAACAAGCGTTATGGGAACCGCTACAACGTCAAGCACGACAGGCGAAACGACTGTCCCCGGTTCTACTGCAGGCGTTAAAAGTATAGGCAATTATGCGTTCTATGCTTGTAATAAACTTGCCGAGTTTACCTTTGGTGATAATTTAGTGTCGATAGGAGATTATGCATTCCAATATGATGCATTAGCAAAAGTAGTAATACCCGATAGTTTAGAGAGTTTAGGGGAATATGCTTTTTCCGATAATGAAATACAGGTCTTAGATTTTGGTAGCAATACTAAACTACACACAATACCGAAGGGCGCATTTGCTTATAATAAAATAATCGATACTAAAGTAATAGATTCGGAGACGGTGTTTGAAATACCGAGTTCGGTATATACAATAGAAGCTTATGCATTTATTAATAATGAAATTGATGATTTAATAGTCAACTCATTTAATATAGGGGATTATGCGTTTGCTGAATGCACAAAGCTTACAAGGGTTAGAATATCTTACAATATGGAAAACATAGGTAAAAATCCGTTTAAGAATTGCTGTAATCTTGGAGTAATAAAAGTGTCTAATAATTCCGCCGCTCCTAAATATATGTCGGGGTATGAACCTGATTCTACAAGTGCGATATTAAACGAAATGAATTGCATTTATGAAGTAGCGACAAATACCATAGTAGTAGGTTGCAAAAATACTGTCTTTGAGGACTTTATTACGGGAATTGGAGAAGATGCATTTAACGGAATGGGGGTAGAATATATCTATATTCCAAAGACTGTTACGTCGTTTGGTGCAAAATCTCTATATGATATAGAGCATATATATTTAGAAAGCGAAACAAACACATTGACAGAAACGGAAGCAAAATATTACGGTAGCACTCTTACAGGTATTTACAAGATATATGAGGCGACGAACGGCATTGTATATGCGATTTATAAAAATAATGACGAATATACCGCCAGCGTTGTCTATGCTAAAGTCGGCGGAAAGGTGCAAATCTTAACCTATATACAAATTGATACGTGGACAAAGGCTTATGTAACAAAAATCAATGACTATGTGTTTAGTGGACAAGACATCAGTGAAATTAGACTTGCTAGTGCAAATGATTGTTATTATGAAGATACAAAACTTGCAGAAATCGGCGAGGGTGCATTTAAGAATTGCGGAACTATAATTGTTTCTTGCTGGACAACATCGATAAAAACCGTAGGCAAAGATGCGTTTAGCGGAACAACTGTGTCAATGATTAGATTCTACGAGGTTGAAAAAGGTAAAGGTTTTGATGCTGTGGAAAGTATGGGTGAAGGAAATGAAACGTTAACTGGGATCGCAAGTGAAGACTGCATTTATTATAGTAAAGACGACCCTATGCCTGATTTGTTTCCATATGCCTGATTTGTTTCCATAAGAAGTTCGAGTAAAAACAATCTAAAAAAGAGATAATGTTTCATCTCCTCGCTTGGGGTTTATAGAGGGAAGGTATCTCTGCAAAGAAAAAGACGTAGTCGGTATGGCTACGCTTTATTTCTATTTTCCGGCGGGCAAGTGGTGATTGCGTTTGAACTTTTTCTACCACTTCTTTCGTATCGTCTATGGTCAATTTTTCAATATCTTTACCGCCACGAATATTGAAATAAACGATGGTATTGTCATCACTGACGAAAACCTGACTTACAAGGTGGTCTATAATTTGCTTTTGGTATATTATTCCGTTTTCCATATTTACCTCCGAGAAGAGATTTATCTTTTTTTTGGGGAGAAAAACAATCGGGAAAGGGCAAGCCGTCAAGGAATAAGTAGAAAATATTGTCGTATAAGTCGGTCAACTCATAGTTTTCAGCGATATTTTATACCCTTGACGGAGCAGGCTTTTTTCCGATAACCTCCCCATAGAAAAGGATAAATTTGTTGCATGTTATTTTATTCTATCGGCTTAAAGGATGTCATGAATCTTTTCAATAAGAATGTGCAAAAATATGGGAACGTGTATATTTGGTCACTGTAACCTATATTATTTGCAGACAACTTAAACCCATAAGAAATATCCGGATATTTATCCGAGGAAATGAGTGATCTCAAAGATTTTGAACGTCCGTTTTTAGATTTAACCTCTATCGGTATAAGGCTATCTGTAGAACGAATAAAGAAGTCTTCTTCCAGCGTCGCATTTTCTTTTTTGTAGTAGTAGAGTTTATACCCCTCTTTAACCAATGCTTCACCGACAATATTTTCGTAAAGTGCGCCCTTATATACACCGAGATTTTTGTTTGCACGCAAATCTTCTTGAGACTCTTCATCTAGCAGAGAAACGAGTAAACCGGTATCGCAAAAATATAATTTGAATTTATCTGTGTCGCAATTTCCGGAAAGTGGTAACTCAACATCGTTTAAGCAGTAGCATACATTTACAATACCTGCATCAACAAGCCATTCTGCACACCCTCGGTAATCTCTAAATCTCGCATCTTTTTCGACTTTTGACAGTTGAAATTTTTTGTTTTCCTTGGCAAGTTGTGATGGAATACTGTTGAAAACGTTAAGTATTCTAGTTTGATCTAAACCTTGTGCGTATTTACGGATATCTTCTTTATAGTCGGTGATAAGTTGTTTTTGTGTAATAAGCGAACCTTCAAATGTTCCCTTTTCTATATAATTTTTTACAACATCCGGCATTCCACCCAAAACAACATAGTCTAAAAAAAGACTATGGAAAATCGACATTTCCAATTCGCTAAACGGGGTGTATGTTTTCATGTGAGAAAGCATATTGTCTATAGTTTCGTAGGTGTAGCCTTTTGCCCACAAAAATTCTTCAAAGTCCATCGAAAACATTTCATAGTCTGTTTTATTTCCGACACTGTTGCTTTCAATTTTTTTGTAATTAACACCGAGCATCGATCCGCTACAAATTACGTCAAAACGTCCGTCTTCCTTAAAAAACTTTAACGATGTGGCAATTTCGGGAAACTCGGTTATCTCGTCAAAGAAAATAAGAGTCTTGCCTGCAATAAATTTTTTTGACGGGTCAAGTAGCGATATGTTTTTAATGATATCTGTTGCGGAATATCCGTCGACAGTTATTTTTTTATATTTTTCATCTTTAACAAAATTTATTTCTATAACGCTTTCATAACCTGCAGCTTTTGCAAAATGTCGTATGGATTCGGTTTTCCCGATCTGACGGCACCCTTTCACGATCAAAGGTTTTTTATTAGTATCTGCTTTCCAGTTTAGCAAAAAATCGTCTATTTTGCGTTTTAAGTATCTTGTTTTCATGAACTCCTCCCCTGTATCTTTGTAATCATTTTAACAGATTGAACTGATAAAGTCAAGGACTTACACATTTTAATAGCGAGTTATTTTGGCATTTTACACATTTTAATAGCGAACTTGCAAACAAAACCACACATTTTTCATAAAACTTTTTGAGAAATCAAAATAAAATACAAAAAATTTTTCAAATAGTGATGTAAAACCTCACCTTCATGAATTAGGTCAGACGGCTTTTGAGCAAGAGTATCGGTTTGGATCATTTGAATACCTAAATGAAGAATACTTTCAATTAAATTTTGATTGCATTGAAAAAATAGAAATAAGTGTATTTCCAATAAATGGAAGCAATGAAAAAGTTGAAAATATTAAAAAGAAAAAGTTAAAATCTATTATAGATCAACCATACTACTCGAAAATTAGTTTTAAGACTAGCTTTCTTGCAAAACAAATTAAATAATACAACATGGACAAATGCGACTGAACAAATTTTTAACAATACTAAAAGCCTCAAATATTTTTTTAAAATGAGACAAGATTATCGTTTGTTTTTGACGCATCGTATTAAAAAGTTGTTTTCTGTAAGTGATTGCCTAAAGTAAGAAATTTGCAAAGGTCAAGTAAAAATGCATTTTTACTTGACCTTTAATGTTTTTCGACGTTTTTCATAAAAACACATGACGTCGAAAGAATTTTCTATCGATTGTTATCGTAAAAAGAGTATGCATCAATCGTGCAGTAAGGGGGTATTAAATTGGGCGTGTTTTGATGATATAGCGATGCTGCTATTTTGCGCCACATCTCCAAGTGTCATTTTTATCGGCAAAGGTCATTTTCTTTTTGATTATCTTTGCATTTGCCTTGTCCAAAATCCATTTAGCGTCATCAAGAATTTGATAATCATAGCGTATAACGTCGCATTCTTCCTCTGTTTTGCCCGTAACTTCCGCACGGATTTTTCTATATTCCACAAGTCCGTCAAACGTCGTAAGGCACCCATGTCGGCGCAGTTCGAAGTCTTTGAATATGCCCTGTTTCATCTTGTATATCGGCATCGGGATCACGCCGCAAGTGATCATATAAGCATTCCATCTTTGATGTTCTTGCATCGCCATACGTCCCCTTAGTGTGCCGAAATCGAAGGCGTCGTTGCAATAATTGACAACCGATCTGCCCTCAACCGTCTTGCCGCTTTTTTGAATTTCATCGTCCTTTTGATACTGTTGCAAAAACTCTTGGCTCGCATCCTGTTCGGGTGACGATTTGTCGCAATAGTCATATCCCATCAGTTGCAGTTTCATGCGTAGCGCAAGCACGCCGTAGATATTCGCGTCTCTTTGAATTCTGCTTTGCGTATACCATTCTGCAATTGCTTTTTTCTTTTCTTTTTGCTTGTCAACGTCGACGATTTTGCCGTTTGCCACACTTTGTGCATTACAATCGGGCGTTTGATATTCGGCAGCATAGGCAAGTGCATAGCAGATATGCCTGTCAAGAGCCATTCTCTCACTCTTTTCGTTGACGATAGTGTCAATGTTGTACACCAATTTGTTCTCGTCTCCAAAAACGATATAGTCCGCACTGCCGTCAAACCTGTCAATCACTTTATGCTTAAACTTGCCATCTCGGATTTTGACAAACACCTTGGTGTAGTCAAATATTTCCCATTCTTTGAGTTTTGAGCAAATTTTTTCCGCAAAATCGAGGTTTTCGAGATCCGATCCGAACGCAACGATCAGATAGTTGAAATTTCTCTCGTTTTCTTTTGCGATAAGGTTGTTGTGAAGAGATGTATAAAAATCGTCATCGTTCACATCCAGTTTGAAAAACGCTTCTTTTGCGAGTTTTTCGGGAAGAGGCAAGCAATCTTTTCCGTCGATATCCTGCGCAATACGATAGTAATCGTGATTGAGATTTTTGTCGTTGCGTGCGTCTTCCTTGTCGTATATCCAATAATTAACCGCTTTTTGTATCGTCTTGCCGTCTTTGATTGTCATAAACTGGTTGTTTTCAACGGATGCAAGAAAAATTTGTCTGTTGGTTTTGCCAAAGCCGAGCATAGCAACGTTGATAGATACATTGGATTTGATTGTAGCGCTGTCAAAATCGATTTGCGTTTCATCCATAAATTCGGTGAGCGGATATTTGTCAATGAAATCGTATGCAACGAGTTTGTACTTGTTGACAAAATGCACAAGCCCCGACGATGCTTTGACAAACTTGTCGAAAATCGACACATTTTCGGGTTCGCCGAACACGTATGCATTAAGTCCTCTCTCGCTGTCGGCAACACAGTCCTCGATGGGCATATTGTCGATCACGTCCACAATTTGTTCGACAAAAGCAAGGTTATTTTTATCGTCGCCCGTATTGACAATTACCTCAACGCTACGGTTTGAATAATCTTTGAATAGTTCACGCAATTTTTTTGCAAAATCGTCCAAGGAATTCACCTTTGCGTATGCAATTTTTTCAACAAAAGCAAAATTTTTCAAATCGTCGGTTATAGAATCGGACACGAGAATACACTTTTGGTGCGCGCCTTTTTTCATCACGGATTTTGCAATAGCTTTGTTTTGCGGATTATATCCGACGATAACGTAGCATTTTTTGCTTTTCTTTGCTTTCTTTTTCCAGACATAATTCAAAATTCTTCTGCCTGCAATCGTCAATGCTAAAAAGCTTGCATTGAGCGCAACAAAAACGAAGCACGTAATCATTGCCGCCTTAAAGAGCGGATTTGCGTTCATAAGAGGTTCCGCAGTCGAATAGTCATACTTCAAAACAACAAGATCGACACTTGACTTTACCGCCTCAACGATAGACTCTCCAACCGACGATCCGTTGAACGAGTGCGCAAGATAAAACAGCGGAATGGCAACAAAATAAATTGCCCAAAACTTGCCTTTTTTGTAGTTTTTGTAATATTCAAGTCTGTCTGCTCTGCCTCGTTTTGCAACGTTGATTGCCGAAGTCAACGCAATCGCTATCATAACGGCAAAACAAATCCAAATCACAATATTCATATACGTCCTCTAAAACTTTGACATTAACATCTTATCACAATATCTGTTTTTTTGCATAGACATTATGCATTTTTTTGCCAAATGAGTTCAAAAGCCAAGAATATTATGACAAAACGTATACAAATTTTGTGATATTATGGAAATTGCTATTGCAAATTTGCCGTAGGCATGATAAGATTACTTTATAACTGTGTATAGGAGAGTGCACGTTGCGTTCAATAAACTCAACCGCAAAACGATATGAAACTTGAAAGATTGTCCGAAACAAACAAAAAACACCTTGCCGCCGCAATGGCTCTTTACGAGCAGTCATTTCCTTATCTTGAAAAGAGAAGTGAAGGCGAACAGGCACGAGTGCTCGGCAAATCCGATTATCATTTTGATTTCATAACAGACAATGACAATTTCGTTGGCATTTTGGCGTATTGGGAGAAAGACAACTTTATATACGTCGAACATTTTGCGATTCTCCCCGAACTCCGTGGCAATAGCTATGGCACAAAAGCACTCGACGCGCTCAAACAACAGACTGAAAAAAGTATTTTTTTGGAGATAGATCAGCCTGTTGACGACACAAGCGTAAAAAGATTCGATTTCTATCAAAAACGCGGTTTCGTCATGAACTCTCACGCTCATATTCAAGCGAAATATCACCTTGGTGACGGTGAGTTGCAGCTCAAAATTCTCTCATATCCGCGTGAGATAACAAAAGACGAGTACATCTCTTTCAAGAGTTTTATCGACAACGAGGTGAGTGTCAAACCGATAGATGAACTCACAGTGCGTCCTATGCAGGATTGCGACGACAAAATGCAGGTTGCAAAACTCATTTATCTCAGCGACAGATACATTTATCCCTATTGGTTCGACTCAATCGAGGACGGCGAGAAGGTTATTGCGCAAATGACGTCGCTTCCAACCCTTTACAATCAAAAAAACATCACGGTTGCGGTCACAAAGGATGGTTTTGTCGTAGGAGCAATGGTGTCGAAGCGTGCCCCCGTCGTTGAAAACGAAGAGGATATTCGTAAAGCATTCGAGCAGGCTGGTGTAAAGTGCGACGAACGCACGCACAAAATCTATTGCGACTATTACGCAAAGATGTTCGATGACAAGGATTATTATTACGTGGCAAATGTTACTGTGGATCCAATGTTTCGTGGCAAGGGTATCGCATCAAAACTCATTACTCAAACGGTGAGTGACAAAGGCGAATGCCACCTAGAATGTGTTATAGCAAATCCGGGCGCGTGGAAACTTTATCAGAGGCTCGGATTTGAAATCGTCGAGGAATATCCCGGCGTATTCGATGTGCCGTGCTATGCCATGGTCAAAAAATAAAGAGGAATTATGGACGTTTTTATCAGTTATCGCCGTGACGGTGGCTTTGCGTTTGCAAGACTCATTTACGAGTGGCTTCACCGCGAAAACATCTCTGTGTTTCTTGATCTCGAGGAGTTGAGATCAGGTCCGTTCAACGAAAAACTTTATTCCGCAATCGAGGATGCAACAAACTTTGTTCTTATTCTTCCCTCTCACGCCCTCGATCGTTGCGTTAACGAAAACGATTGGCTCAGGCTTGAAATCGAACACGCGATCAAAAATAAAAAGAATATCATCCCCATCATGGTGGATGGTTTCGATTTTCCAAAGGAACTGCCGCTCACGATGCAAATGCTTCCCTTCTTTAATGGTGTGCAGATAAGCAGAGAATATTTCGACGCGTCCATGGTCAAACTCATATCCATGCTTCAAGGCATCCAAAAGGGCGAAAACGACGAAGATCTTTTGTCGCGACACGACGACGTGAGATATTACATTGACGAGGACTTGAAGGAAAAACACCGCTTGCAATCGGAAGACCTTCTTCTCGACAAGTATGAAGCGCCCGTAATACGAGACTTACTCGACGGCAAAAAGGACGTTGTATGTCTTGACGTGAATGTGCTCAATCACGAAAGCGCGTTCCAACGTTTTGAAAACCCCCAGGTATCGAAAGTTATCGCCCTCACCTATTCAAATGAGGTTGCTGAGCGAGGAAATGCCGAAAGAAAAGACAACAATATTCAATTTTTCACAACGCAATTCGAGGCAGACGACTTTGAAGACAAACTTGAAGAATATCTCGATGCAGTTGATGCCGAAGGCATAGATTTTGTGTGCTTAAGCATGGCAATTATGGACTTCAAAAAGCCATTTCGCATCCTGCAAGCTATTCGCAACTGCCTCAACGACGATGCTGTGATGATAATTCGTGACGTTGACGATGGTGCAGTGTTTGCCTACCCTGACAACGACGGGCTCTTCCGCAAAATGCAATCTTACTACATTCACAACAAGTACAGCGGATTCCGCTACACCGGAAGGCAAATCTATTCGTACGTGCGCAAAATGGAGCCCAAAACAATTCGTCTTGAAAAGTACGGCATTGCAACTGCGGACATGTCACGCAAGGACAAAAAACTGCTCTTCGAAGCATGGTTCAGTTTCATACCCAACGACTTTGGCAGAATGCTCCGTGAAAATCCCGATTCCAAAATTTCTCAAGAAGTCGTTGATTTTTGCGCTAACCATTATGACGAGCTCAACGAACAGTTTTTTTCAAGCGAAACCATTTTTTCGGCAGGTTACGTTATCTATTCAGTCCGATTCTAAGCATATTAAATATTACTGAACATCACAAAAGCGGTCTCGCGTTGGCCGCTTTTCTTATACAAAAAAGCGGAGTTGTGAATGATAACTCCGCTTTTGCCGTATTTCGGCGAGTATTTTGGGTAGATTTGTATACCAACTTGTACCATACCGAGTATTCCACCTCGATATCTCTTATGTCGTAATTATTGTCTTTCTTGTTATATAAATTCGCAT
>CAVAVP010000012.1:0-7191 GCA_963592135.1 bacterium | reverse complement strand
AACCAATAGCTTGCATTGATTGCATTGAGAAATCATATTTATCGTCATAAATCAAATTTTTAACTTCATCAACTAAACCTTTTTCGAACATTATATCAACTCGCTTATTTATTTTGTTATATAATTCCTCACGATTTGGACTCAAACAAATAAGTAATGTATCATATAATAATTCTTTTTTTCTATCTTCTTGATTAGATTTTATTTGGCCAGTAATTTCATAAATTTCTAAAGCTCTAATTACTCGCTTAGTATTATTTTCATGAACTTTTTCAGCTTCTATTGGATCAATTACTTTTAATTTATTATGCATAAAACCTGGACCATATTGTTTTAATTCATTTTCAAGTTTTTCTCTTATCGAATCATCCTTTGCGCCCATAGATAGTGGGTAAAGCAAAGAATCAATATATAATCCTGTCCCTCCACATATAACTGGTATTTTTTCATTTATGTGTAGTTGATTAATAATATTAATTGCAGCCTTTTGATAGTCAGAAACAGAATATTCTTGATTAGGTTCAACTATATCAATTAAATGATGTTTAACACCTTGCATTTCAGATATTGTAGCCTTAGCAGTTCCTATATTCATTTTTTTATATATTTGCATGCTATCACAAGAAATTATTTCAGTATCCAACATTTTAGCAACTTTAATTGCTAAATCTGTTTTTCCAGATGCTGTGGGACCTGCAATAATAATTATTTTATTTTTCATTCTATCCTCTTGAACAATTTATCCAAATCATTTTTTGTATATGTAAAAATACATGGTCTACCATGTGGACATTGTGTAGGAATACCATTTTTCATTTGCTTAAATAATTCTCTTATTTGCGCTTCAGATAAACTATCTCCGCCTTTAATTGCAGATTTACATGCATATTGAGCTAATTTATCTTTAAATAAATCTGAATTTTTTAGTTGTTGTAATGTAGATTTTTCGCACAATAATTCCTCAAAGAATTTAGATAAATTGATATTTACTAAAAATGCAGGTATCTCATTTACTTTAAATGTTAAATTGCCAAATTCTTCAATATCAAAACCTAAATCTTTTAAATTATTCATTAACATTAACATGTAATCATATTGATTTGCATTTGTTTCGTAAATAAATGGTATTAATAAAGGCTGAGATACAACCTCTCTTTTATTCATAGAATTAATTAATTTTTCATATAAATCTTTTTCATGACACGCATGTTGATCAATTAAAAAAGCTTTATCATCATCTTGTATTATTAAATATGTATCAAACAGCTGTCCAATAACTTTATATTTCGGATAAAAATCATCAATTTTAGAATTATTGATATTATTTAGAATATCTTGAGAATCATAAATATCACTTCTTATTATTTTAGAAATATCAATATTTGAATTTATGTTTTTTTCAAACAAATCATTAGCCTTTATTTGACTATTTTCTAATTTAGAATATTCATTTTTATTTAAAATTTCAGGATTTTCTAAATTAGAATTTTTATTTACAGCATTATTTATATATGAATTAGAGTTAATTTCATAAGAAATTTCAGAAGCATAAAAAGGTTCAAACGTTTGTTCATTTTGATTTTGAACATATGTTTGTTTTTGCTGTTCATTTTTTGTTTCGTTTGTTTGTTCAGTTTTTGAAATTTCAGTTAAATCCAAGGTTTTGACTTGGTTATCAAGCGCTTGGCAAATACCACGATAAACGGTTGAAAACACTTTATGATTGTCTGAAAATCTAACATCTAATTTTGTTGGATGAACATTTACATCAACCTCGTCAAAAGGAATAACTAAATTTAAAACATAAACTGGAAATGTCCTCTTCATTAAAGTTGAACCATAAGCTTGCATAACGGCTAAAGCGATATTTTGATTTTGTATTGGTCTTCCATTTACAATTATAGTTTCAAATGATTTATTATGTTTAGCTAATTCTGGCAATGATGTAAATCCATATGCTCTATAGCTACTATAAGTAATATCAAATGGAACTAATTTATTTGAAATCTCTGTACCATATAACTCATATATTGCATCCTCAAGTCCCCCGGATGTTTGTAGTTCAACTTCTCCATCAACTATAAATTTAAACTTCACATCAGGATTTGAAAATATTAATGCTATAACTTTATTCTTAACTAAAGATTCTTCTTGTTTTGGAGTTTTTAAAAACTTTAATCTTACCGGCGTATTATAAAACAAATTATCGACAATTATTTCTGTTCCAATTGTCATTCCATATTCACTTTCCTCTTCAATTTTTCCGCCACTAACTTTTATTTTGTAACCTATTCCTTCATTTGATTTTTGATTAGAAGCTATTGTTAAATGAGAAACTGCAGCAATTGAAGCTAAGGCTTCCCCTCTAAAACCTAAAGTTGAAATGTTAGATAAATCTATGGCATTTTTTAATTTTGATGTGGCATGAGGCAAATAAGAAAGATATAAGTCCTCTTTACTCATACCAAAACCATTATCTAATATAGATATACTCTTTATTCCGCCTTCTTGTATTGAAATTATAATTTCACTTGCCCCTGCATCAATTGCATTATCTACTAGTTCTTTTACAACAGATGCCGGATTTTCAACAACTTCTCCTGCGCTAATTAAATTATAAACGGAAGGATCTAGTTTATTAATTTTTGACATTTAACTAATCTCCCTTTTTGCAATGTCTATTAATTCTTGTAATTTTGCAAAAGCTTGTATTGGCGATACTGTATCCATATCAATTTTTTGCAAGACATCCCTTAGTTCATTATCTTTAGATATATTTAGTAAATTATTATCATCAATAGAAGATTTTTCTTGAGTTGAAACTGAAATCTTATCTAATAACTTTTGAACTTCCTTCGCCCTTTTTACTACATTCAAAGGGACTCCTGCAAGTTTTGCGACTTCTATTCCAAAACTTTTATTTGTTCCACCTGTCATAACTTTATGTAAAAATACAACACCTTTGTCTTTTTCACAAGCTAAAACTTTATAGTTTTTAATTCCAGATAATAAACTCTCGAGTTCAGTAAGTTCATGATAATGAGTTGAAAATAAAGTTCTACAACGTATTCTTTGCGAAACATCCTCAATTACAGCTCTAGCAATTGCAAGTCCATCAAAAGTTGATGTTCCCCTTCCTATTTCATCTAAAATTAATAATGACTTATAAGTTGCGTTTTGAAGAATTGTTGCAACTTCAATCATTTCCACCATAAATGTAGATTGGCCATAAGCTAAATCATCTGATGCGCCAATTCTTGTAAAAACTCTATCCGTTATAGCAATTTCAGCCTTTTTAGCAGGAACAAATGAGCCAATGTGAGCCATGATTGTAATTAGCGCAACTTGTCTCATATATGTACTTTTTCCCGACATATTAGGGCCTGTAATCAACATTGTCCTATTTAAAGTGTTATCTAGAAGTGTGTTATTTGGAACAAATACATTTTTACTTATTTCCTCTACAACGGGATGACGACCATCAATAATTTCTATTTTATCAACTTTGTCATCAATAAAAGGCTTACAATAATTATTTTTGATAGCAACAACTGATAATGATAATAAAGTATCCAAGTTTGCTATAGCATGCGATATTAAAAGCATTTTAGGAATATAAGAAAGAACTTTGTTTTTAATTTCTTCAAATAATTTTAATTCAAGTTCTACTGATTTGTCTTGGGCGCCTAATAGTTTGTCCTCTATTTCTTTTAATTCCTCTGTTATAAATCTTTCACCAGTTGTTAATGTTTGTTTTCTAACATAATTTAATGGAACTTTATCTAAAGCCCCTTTTGAAACTTCTATATAGTAACCAAATATTTTATTAAAACCAACTTTTAATGTTTTTATTCCAGAAGATTCCCTTTCTCTTGCCTCTAATTCTGCAAGCCAAGTTTTACCTTCAGTTGAAGCTAATTTATATTCGTCTAATTCTTTATTAAATCCTTTCTTAATAAAGCCACCATCTCTAATTACACTTGAAGAATTTTCATCGATAGCTGATGATAACAATTGATATAATTCAGTCAACGGTTCAATATTTGCATTAATTTTTTGTAATATATCACTATTACATTGATTTAAAATTTTCTTTATATTAGGAATATACTCAAGAGATGACGCAATTGCAATAAAATCTCTAGGATTTGGATTCCCATACACTATTCTTGATGATAATCTTTCCAAATCTCTTATATTTGTTAATAAATCATATAAATTATTTCTGATTTTGGTTGATTTGGCTAATTCTTCTACGGCATCAAGTCTTTCGTTAATTATTTTTGAATTTCTTAAAGGTCTTTCTATCCATTGTTTTAGGTTTCTTGCTCCCATTGATGTTCTGGTTTTATCCAATACACCAAGAAGCGTTGCTTTTTTAGACCCATCTCTCATGGATTCAACTAGTTCCAAGTTTTTCATTGCTGTTGCATCTATTGTTAAATAATCGACAGTTCTAATAAATTTTATTGATGAAATATGCCATAAATCTCTCTTTTGAGTGGTTGTAATATAGTCAATTAATACACCTGCTGTTTCTATAGATAATGGATATTTATCTATTTCAAAAGCCTGAAGTGATGAAACTTTAAATTGTTTTAAAAGTTTATCCGTAGCTGTTTTTTCATTAAACATTTGCTCTGGATATTTTTGAAATGTTGGTAATTTTGCCATTTTTATTGATTGCAAATTTTTAGCCATCATATAAGTTTTTTCATCACAAATAATTTCTGCAGGTTTAATTGTAAGCAATATATCCTCTATATCAGAAATAGATTTAAATGGAATAGTTGTTGTTTTAAACTCTCCTGTTGATACATCCAGCCAAGATACAGCAAAAAATTTATCATTTGAAGCAACTGCAGCTAAATAGTTATTGTCTTTTTCTTTTAAAATTGACTCCTCAATAACGGTTCCTGGAGTAATTACCCTAACTATCCCCCTTTCAACCATTTCACCTTTTGGAGTTTTATCGGGATCAGATAATTGCTCCCAAATGGCAACTTTTAAACCTGATTTTATAAGTTTTGGCAAATAATTGTTTAATGCATGATATGGAATACCACACATTGGCGCTCTTTCTTCAAGTCCACAATTTCTACCAGTTAGTGTTAAGTCTAAAATATCCGAAACAATTTTAGCATCTTCAAAGAAAACTTCATAAAAATCACCAAGTCTGCATAATATTATCGCATCCTTATACTCTTCTTTTAAGGCCATATATTGCTGCATCAAAGGTGACAATGCCATTTATTTAACAATCTCCCCAAAAAGTGACGCTGATTGTGATCTATTTATCTTTACATTGACAAATGAACCAATTAAATCTTTAGATCCTTCAAAAGTTACTAGTCTTCCAGAATCTGTTCTACCACATACTAAACCTGGCTTTTTCTCAACAGTATCTTCAACTAAAACTTCAAAAATCTTACCTTCATAAGTTTTTGATTGTTGTTTAGTCATACAATTTTGTTCTTTAATCAAACGCATTATTCTATCTTTAGAAACCTCAGGTGGAATTTGTTCCCACTCACCTGCTGGTGTTCCTTGACGAATTGAATAAATAAAAGTAAAAGCAGAAGAATACCCAACCTTTCTAACAATATCTACCGTATCCATGAAATCTTGTTCATCCTCATATGGAAAACCAACCATTAAATCCGTTGTTATTCCACAATCAGGCATTACTTTCTTTATATGTTCAATTCTAGATAAATAATACTCTCTTGTGTAATGACGGTTCATTTTCTTTAAAATTTTATTCGAACCTGATTGAATTGGTAAATGAATGTTATGACAAATATGTTTAGATGTAGCAATTATATCTATAACCTCATCTGATAAATCCTTTGGATGTGATGTCATAAATCTAATCCTATATTTACCCTCAATTTTATCTAATTCTCTTAAAAGGTTAGCAAACGTAGAAACTCCGTCATTTAAATCATTACCATATGAATTAACATTTTGACCAAGAAGGGTTATTTCCTTATAGCCTTGCGTTAAAAGTGACTTAAATTCTTCAATTATAGCTTGCATTGATCTTGATCTTTCTCTTCCTCTAACATAAGGCACAATACAATATGTACAGAAATTATTACAACCATACATAATATTTAACCAACCATTAGTTCCAGATGTTCTATAAACTCTTTCATCTTCTATTATTTCTGGTCTATCATTTGGGTCAATTAAATATTGTTTTCTTTTTGGATGCGAAAGAATTTGGGTAATCGCAGAATCTAACATGTTTAAGTTGTTTGTTCCAAGAATAATATCTACATAAGGATATTTTTCTTTAAATACATCTACTTTTCCCTTTTGTTGAGTCATACAACCCATAACAACAATAATTAAATTTTTATTAATTTTCTTAAGTTTCTTAACTGCACCAATATTTCCAAAAGCTTTGGATTCGGCATTATCTCTAATACAGCAGGTGTTAAACAAAATTAAATCTGCTACATTTTCATCTTCTGTAGCACAATATCCCATATCTTCTAAAATACCGGCAGCCTTTTCTGATTCATGAATGTTCATTTGACATCCATATGTTATAATTTTATATTTTTTACTCATAATATATATATTATATTTATTTGTCGCGCGAAGGTAAACTATAAAATAAAGAAAAAACACAACTTTCGTTGTGTCTTAGGGGGTTATATATGAAAAAATTATTAATCGTTTATAGCTTTCGCTTCATTTATTGATTGGCTTTCTATTTGTTCTTCAACTTTAGCCTGATCATCTTGCATTTCTTTATTATAGTTAGCTTGAATAATAATATATGCTGTAGCAAAAATAGCAACGAACACAATACTGATTATAACTAGTATTTTATTCAAATTTTTTGTGATAACATCAGATTCCATATTCGTTCTCCTATTTACTTTTGTGACTTCATTATAATATGTATAAAATTACAAAAAAATTACAAAAAATTTTTTTTTTATTTTTTATTGAAATCAGTAAAAACATGCACCAAATTTTGAACTATAGAAAAGTTTTTATAAGCAGAAACAACATTTTTCTTTGTGTCATATCCATTTTCTTCACAGAACGAAATATAGTATAGAGACTTAATTTTATCATCTACTGAACCTTTAGGATCTTCAAGAAACTTGCTAAAAGCACGCAAAGACTCAGCATATTTATTCTCATTAAAACAACTAACGCCTCTTTCAAAAC
>CAVAVP010000011.1:0-53820 GCA_963592135.1 bacterium | reverse complement strand
TAGTATTTATTATTCTGGTTACATTTTGTTTTCTAATCTTAGTTTCTATGGTTAGTTTTATTGGTTGTAGTGGAAACAATATTTATTTAACTAAAAATTTCCCTAATACTGAAGTTTATAAAGCAGCATTCAATCAATATGATACCGAAACTCTAAATTATACAATGAAGGATACAAACAACAATAATATTGGAACATTTACAACCGAAGCAAGCAAAATGACAGGCACTTGTTATTTAAACAAAGATGGTGAATGTGAAGAAAAAGATGCTGAATACACTATATCTAAAATATCTACTATATGTTATGTTTATAAAACAACATTAACTGTAAATGGAACTATAGTAAAGAAAACCATTTCATATTTAAAAAATGACTTACTTATGATAGGTTCTTACTCATATACAAATTACGATTCAACAGAAACAGTAGTTATATCTTCTAACACTGATAACAATAAATATTATTTTAAAAAATATGTAAATGGTGAAAAAGTAGCAGAAAATTCTATTAAAAACGGAAAATATGAATCTTCAGCATACTACGACAACACTATGACATTTTTAGTAGCAAGAAATATGCCTAATGATTCAGATTATACATCTTTCTCTTATAACTACTTTAATATAGATAATCTATCTAAGACTAAAGTTTCAGTTATAAATTCTTTAGATTCTGTAAACGCACCTGATTATAAAGACGGCACTTATTCTGGAAGAAAAGTAACATTAACTACTACAGATTCAGTTCTTGGAAAAACTAATGAGATAACAGTTTATATTTCAACAACGGCTTTTGATTATACAAATGGTGGAAAAATAGAAAGTCCAATACTTGAAATCATTGAAGGCAATTATAAATATGTTCTTGATATTTAAAATAAATAACTTATAAATAAAAGCAAAAAAACTTCAGCAAAATCGCTGAAGTTTTTTAATATTTAATTTATGTTTTTTACGCCTTTACATTTACATTTATAGTAAATGAAACTCCTGTATAAATTTTAACTTCTACTCCGTAAACACCAATAGATTTAATAGGATCTTTTATTACTAATTTTTTCTTATCAATATTGTACCCTAATTTTGCAAGTTCGTCTGAAATTTCCTTTCCAGTTACTGCACCAAATAATCTACCATTTTCTCCTGTCTTTACAGTAATAGAAATTGTTTGTTTATCCAATTTATTAGCTATTTCTTTTGCTTGAGCTAATTCCTCTGCTCTTTTTTTAGCCTCTGCTGCATTCTTTTGATTTGTTTCATTAACAACATTAGCTGTAGCCTCTTTTGCCAAACCCTTTTTAATTAAAAAGTTTCTAGCATAACCATCATTTACTTCTATTATTTCACCTTTTTTACCTTGTGCTTTTACATCTTGTAATAATAATACTTTCATATTCTCACCTCGCTAGTATATTAGCACATAGTTCCACATCTTTCAATGTTTCTAACAAAAAGACAAGAAGGTAAAATTTATTAATAAAGATTAAATTGAAGCACCTAATACTATGCAAAAATATAGTACAACAATTATAGCGGCTAAGATAATTTGTATAACAAATCCTTTTATAGCTCCCTTCTTTGTTTGTTCCTTTCCTAGCAATCCAATTATTAAGCCTAATAAACCAAAGAAAAAACTTAAAAAAATCCAAGGCCAAAGCTTCCTGCATCTTCTTTTACAACATATACTACTTTCTTATCATCCTTATTTGATTGTTCAAATTCCTCATCTATAAAGCTTTCTTCTTTATACTTTGAATTCTTTTTCTTAAAATCACATTCTGGACATTTAACAATTTTATCGTGTTCTGTAAAAAGAATTTCATTTCAGCATTCTGGACATTTTGATTTGTATTTCATAATTTTCCACCCCTTTATATAAATTATTCACAAAATATTTGGCATATTTTGTCCAAAACTCCTTAAATCAATTATGCGTGGTGGTGGTGGTGGTGGTTAGTGTCAATACCAAATTTTAAAATTTTTAATTTTTCTCTTTTTTTGAAAAAAGTGAAATTTTTCTTCACATTAATGTTTTCCACAATATTTATGGATTTTTTTCATATTTAATAGTAAAATCTTTTTGGAAGTGAAAATATGATACCACAAGACCCAATTATCTTATTAAGTTATATAAATCTAAAACTAAGAGATGAATACTCATCCCTTGATTTACTTTGTGAAGATTTAGATGTATCTAAATCAGAAATTATAGAAAAACTAAAATCTATAAATTATAGTTATGATAAAAAACTAAACCAATTTATCTAGTGGCAACAGCCTCCACAACCACCATTTTCGCTGCAATCACCACAATTATGGTCATCTTCATGACAATTGCAATTAGACTCTTCTAAAAGCTTTAATTTACCTTTAATCAACTCAAGAACGGACTCATCACAATTATCATTCTCGCTGCTATAAATATTTATATGTGCAATCTCTAATGCTCTTTTAGCTCCGGCTCCTATATTAGTTATAATCACAGTATCTACTTGGCATTGTTTTAAAAATGATGAAATTGCCGCATGTCCTTCGCAATTAGAATCTAAAACTTTAACAAAAGCTATCATATTATTTTCCACTAGATAAAACTTAAATTGTTTAGCATGTCCAAAATGTGGATCTATTTGGCCATGATTATATGGTATAGCAATAATCATAAAAACCTCTCAAGTATATTTATATTACTAAAATAAAAGAAAAAATGCAATGGAGATTTCCACTGCATTCTTTCCTTTTAGGAATAATTTTTTATAATTTTATTTAACTATTTTAATTCAACTGTTGCGCCAGCTTCTTCTAATGTCTTCTTTAAAGCTTCAGCATCAGCCTTAGGCATAGCTGTCTTAATTGTAGATGGAGCACCTTCAACCATAGCCTTAGCTTTGATTAAACCTTCACCTGTAGCAGCGTTAACTGCCTTGATAACTGCCATCTTGTTAGCTCCGATTTCCTTTAATACTACGTCAAATTCTGACTTTTCTTCTGCTTGAGGAGCAGCAGCACCTGCGCCACCTTGAGGAGCAGCAACTGCCATAGCTGCAGCGCTAACACCAAATTCTGTTTCAATTGCCTTAACTAAATCGTTAAGTTCTAATACTGTCATACCTTTAATTTCTTCGATTAACTTTGCGATATCCATTTTTATATCTCCTTTAATTTCTAATAATAATTTTTAAGCTATTACGCTTTCTTTTCTGCTACTTGTTGTAATGCTCTTGCTAAGCCGCTGATTGGGCTTTGTAACATACCAAGTAATTGTGCGATAAGTACTTCTTTTGATGGAATAGAAGCTAGTGCTTCAACTGTCTTTGCATCAATATAAGCATTATCTAATAAGCCGCTCTTGAATGATAAAGTTGTAACTGTAGCCATAGCATCTTTAAATACTTTAGCTGCTGCTGTAATTTCACCATTTGCAAAAGCAACTGCTGTTGGCTCTTCCAAATCTTTTGAGAATCCGTTGATGCCTAATTCTTCTAAAGCCTTATTTACTAATCTGTTCTTTAAAACTTTGTAATCTACATTTGCTTCTCTTAATTTAGCACGTAGAGCTACATCGTCAGAAACTTTAGTTCCCTTGTAAGAAACAAGAATAATGCCGTTAGATTTTTGGATCTTTTCTTTAATCTCTTCGATTTGCTTAGCTCTTAATTCTTTTGCTTCAGACATTCTATACCTCCTATAAAAAATCATCCCTCTTTGCCATAAGACTAAGAGGGATAAATAAACATAATTATAATTATCTTTATCTTCCTCGGCAAGAAATTAAGCTTTTTCAAGCACTTGCTGTCTTTGGCAAGATTAATTGTGTATTAATAATAATATAAGTTTTTGTTTTGTGTCAAATTAATTTGACCTATAACTTACTATTTTGCAAGAATTTTGATTCCAGGACCCATTGTTGAAGAGATAGAAACACTCTTTACATATTGTCCTTTAGCACTTGCTGGCTTAGCTTTTAAGATTGCATCAAAAATTGTGTTGAAGTTTTCTGTTAACTTTTCAGCACCAAAAGACTTCTTACCAATTGCAACGTGAATAATATTAGTCTTATCTAATCTATATTCAACTTTACCTGCTTTGATTTCAGAAATAGCTTTCTTAACATCCATTGTAACAGTACCAGACTTAGGATTTGGCATTAAACCTTTAGGTCCTAAAATTCTAGCAATCTTACCTACTTGACCCATCATATCTGGTGTAGCAACGCAGACATCAAATCCTAACCAACCTTCTGATAAAATCTTACTGATGTATTCATCTGCACCAACGAAGTCAGCACCTGCTGCTGTAGCTTCATCTGCCTTAACACCCTTTGTTAATACTAAAACTTTCTTTGTTTTACCTGTACCATTAGGAAGAACTACTACACCTCTAACTTGTTGGTCAGCGTGACGTGAATCTACACCTAATTTAACATGTAATTCTACTGTTTCATCAAACTTAGCTGTTGCTGTGTTTATTAATACGTTCATAGCTTCTGCTGGATCATAAGCCTTAGTAGTATCTACTAACTTAGAAGCTTCAATAAATCTCTTACTTTGTTTCATTTTTACTACCTCCTCTTATTACTCTTCTACAAGAACGCCCATTGAACGAGCTGTACCTGCTACCATACTCATAGCTGCTTCTAAACTTCCAGCTGTTAAGTCTTGCATCTTTTGTTTTGCAATTTCTTCTACTTGAGCTTTTGTTAATGTTGCAACCTTATTTGTATTAGGTTTACCTGAACCAGATTCAATACCAACTTTCTTCTTGATAAGTACTGCTACTGGTGGAGTCTTAAGAATGAATGTGAAGCTTTTATCTTCATAAATTGTCATTACTACTGGAATAATGAATCCGTCTTGAGACTTTGTCTTTTCGTTAAATTCCTTTGTAAATGCAGGAATATTAATACCATGAGGTCCTAATGAAGATCCTACTGGTGGTCCTGGAGTTGCTTTACCTGCTGGTAATTGTAATTTAACAACTGCTTTAACTTTCTTTGCCATAGTTTTTACCTCCCTATAACAATCGTGGTGCCTAACGAAATATAATGAAAAAGAATTTTATATTTCTCCCAAGCTCTTTTCCTTATTTGAGCCCTTTTTAACTAAATTTTTTCAACTTGAGAAAATTCAAGAGACATATCTGTAGCACGTCCGAAAATTTGAACGTTAACTTTAACTGTTTGAGTCTCTTCATTAATCTCAACAACTTCACCTGTCCAATCTTTGAATGGACCAGCGATAATATTTACTGAATCGCCAACTGTAATATGTAAATCTTCTACCTTTACTTCTTCAAGTTGCGCTTTCTTTACTTCATCTGGGAACATTGGAAGAGGTCTATTATCTACATCCGCAATGAAATTAATAACTCCTCTTGTATGTGTTACCATATACCAAACATCCTTAGTATAAATCATTTTTATAAATGCATAATTAGGATATTTATTTTTCTCTACTGTTTTTTTCTTCCCTGTCTTTGTTTCTACAGTAACTACTTCTCTTGGAACAACAACTTCGAATATTCTATCTTGCATTTTGTTAATTTCTGCCATCTTTAATATTTCTTGTTGTGCAATTTGTTCATAACCATATTGGGTCTTTAGAACGTACCATTGTGGTTGATTTTTATCTATCATAAGTACCTCCTATTAAGACTGTGTTAATAATTTTAACAACCAAGCGCAAAGAGAATCAAATCCTATTGTTATCAAAAGGAATACAAGTACAACTACAAGTACCGTTCCTAAAGAAGCAAGAACAACTTTCCAAGTTGGCCATGTAACCTTCTTTAATTCAGAGAACATTTCTTTAAATTTTCTACCTATTCCCTTAAAGAAAGCGACAAACTTGTTATCAGTTTTTTGACCCTTTTTGCCCTTTTTATTATTAGAAACTTCTACTTTTTGTCCTAAGTTATCGCTTAGTGGTGCATTAGCTTCTAATTGTGCATTTAACTTTTCTTTTGCCATAAATAACTCCTAATAATTATTTAGATTCCTTATGAAGTGTTGTCTTCTTACAGAATTTACAATACTTATTTAATTCAATTCTATCAGGATTATTTTTCTTATTTTTGTAAGTATCATAGTTACGTTGCTTACATTCTGTACAAACTAGAGTGATTCTTGTTGTATTATCTTTAGCCACTTTGGTATTCCTCCAAAAAAATTACACCCTTTTAGAGTGCTAATATATATTACCATACCTATTTTTTACTGTCAAACTAAAATGTAAATATAATGTAAAAAATTAGCTACCCCCAAAATTTGGAGATAGCTAAAATAATTTTAAATGTTTGTTACATCATCGTTTGCAAAAGCACCTTTGGTTTCTACTTCACTCAACGAGTGCTTTACAATAGATTTTCTTTCCTTTTTAGCAGCTTTAAGTTCTGCTTTTCTATCTATCTGTTCTTGATAAATAGGCTTAAACGAAACAACCTTTCCGGCAGCTGCTTTCATGATTCCACCAGTCATTTTTGGCGTTAATCTTGGCATCATTCTCATTCCAAATGACATCATACTTGCCATACCGTCTGGGAAGAATCTTAGTTTCCCTTTTCCAATTGCTTTAACTATTCTCTTACCAGCAGTTGCGGCTGTTATGCCAACAGATTCTACCAACTTATCTGCCTTTGGAGCTGCTTCCCCATCTCTTGCTTTATAAATATCTGTCTTAACCGGTCCAGGCATAACACATGAAACGCCAATATTAAATCCTCTTAATTCTTGTGCTAAACATTCTGTAAAACCCCAAACTCCGGCTTTTGTTGCAGAATAAATAGATTGGCCACCAAATGGTAAAATTGCAGATGCTGAAGCAACATTGCAAATATAACCGAACTTACTCTTTTTAATTGTTGGAAGCATAGCTTTACAGCCATAAATTACGGATAACATATTTGTATGAATAATTTGATCTACCTTCTCTGGTGCAACATCATTAAATTGGCCAAATGGTTGAATCATACCTGCATTATTAATTAAAATATCTGTCATAAATCCCATATCTTCAAGTTCTTTTGCAAATTTCTGCCACTCTTCAAGAGATGAGATATTAAATCTTCTATAAGAGAACTTATCTCCAAGTTCTTCCTTAAGTGCATCTAACTTTGGTTTTTGACGAGCCACACCCATTACATTACAACCATACTTTTTTACAAGAAGAAGTAAAACTTCTTTACCCATACCTGTAGAACAGCCTGTTAATACAACATTCCTTCCATATAGCCAATCCATTTTTGACATATATATACCTCCAATTTTTATCCAATAAATATTTTATAATATTTAATACTAAATAGCAAGATTAAAAAAAGTGGCCAGATTACTCTGACCACCATGATTTTAGTTTCTAAACTCTTTTAAGATTAACCTAAAATTTCGTTTACAACACCAGAACCAACTGTTCTACCACCTTCACGGATAGCGAAACGTAATCCCTTTTCGATAGCGATTGGAGTGATTAATTCAATTTCCATAGCAACGTTATCGCCTGGCATAACCATTTCGATACCATCTGGTAACTTAATAGAACCTGTAACGTCTGTTGTTCTGAAGTAGAATTGAGGTCTGTATCCATTGAAGAATGGAGTATGACGACCACCCTCTTCTTTCTTTAAAACGTAAACTTGAGATGTAAACTTTGTATGTGGGTTGATTGAAGCTGGTTTAGCAAGAACTTGTCCTCTTTCGATTTGTGTTCTATCAACACCTCTTAATAAAGCACCGATGTTATCACCAGCATAAGCTTCATCTAGAGTCTTTCTGAACATTTCAAGACCAGTAATTGTTGTTTCAGCTGTAGGCTTAATACCAACGATTTCAACCTTATCTTGTAATTTAACAACACCTCTTTCTACTCTACCTGTAGCAACTGTACCACGTCCTGAAATTGTCATAACGTCTTCTACTGGCATTAAGAAAGGCTTATCTGTATCTCTTTCTGGAGCTGGGATGTATGAATCTACAGCATCTAGTAATTCTTGGATACACTTTGTGTTTTCTGTATCTGGAGTACCATTGATACAATCTTGTAATGCAAGATATGCAGAACCCTTAATAATTGGAGTTGTATCACCAGGGAATCCATATTCATTTAATAGATCTCTGATTTCCATTTCAACTAATTCTAGTAATTCTGGATCATCAACTTGATCTGTCTTATTCATAAATACAACGATGTAAGGAACACCAACTTGTCTAGCAAGTAAGATGTGCTCTCTTGTTTGTGGCATTGGACCATCAGTAGAAGCAACTACTAGGATAGCTCCATCCATTTGTGCAGCACCAGTAATCATGTTCTTAACATAGTCAGCGTGTCCTGGGCAGTCAACGTGAGCATAGTGTCTTGTAGCTGTTTGATATTCAACGTGTGCTGTATTAATTGTAATTCCTCTTGCTTTCTCTTCTGGAGCCTTATCGATTTCATCATATCTCATTGCGTCTCCCATACCGTGAGCAGAAGAGTACATTGTAATAGCGGCTGTAAGAGTTGTCTTACCATGGTCTACGTGACCAATTGTACCGATATTTACGTGTGGTTTAGTTCTTTCAAATTTAGCCTTAGCCATTTAAAATATCCTCCTATTTTTGATAATTAAATTTTTTATTTTTTTTGTTTTTTCGTTTACTTTTTTAATTTTAATATAAATTATTTTCTTTGTCAACATTGATTTAGGAACTAGCCTAAACCAATGTCATACTTATTATTAGTTTTGAGATTTCTTAGCTCTCTCGCCGATAATCTTTTCAGATACGCTCTTTGGAACTTCAGCATAATGACTGAATTGCATTGTGAAGTTACCACGACCTTGTGTAGAACCACGAAGATCTGTTGCGTAACCAAACATTTCACCTAGTGGTACATCAGCATCAACAACTTGTACTCCATTTCTATCTTCTGTAGTCTTAATAGCACCACGACGACCAGAAATTGTTCCAAGTACTGTTCCAAGATATTCATCTGGAGCAACAACTTCAACTGACATAATTGGCTCTAAGATAACTGGTTTAGCTTTAGCAGCACCCTCTTTGAATGCCATAGATCCTGCGATTTGGAATGCCATTTCTGAAGAGTCTACTTCATGGTATGATCCATCTACTAAATCAATATTGAAATCTACCATTTCGTAACCTGCAAGAATACCACCCATAGCAGCATCTCTAATACCTTTTTCAACAGCCGGGATATATTCTTTTGGAATAGAACCACCAACAGTCTTATCTACAAAAGTAACACCCTTTCCTGGTTCATTTGGTGTTAATACGATTAAACAATCACCATATTGACCTTTACCACCAGATTGTCTCTTGAATGTTCCTCTTGCTTGAACTTCTTGTCTAATTGTTTCTCTATAAGCAACTTGAGGAGCACCAACATTTGCTTCAACCTTAAATTCTCTCTTTAATCTATCTACAATGATATCTAAGTGTAGTTCACCCATACCAGCGATGATAGTTTGTCCTGTTTCTTGATCTGTATATGTCTTGAATGTAGGATCTTCTTCAGCAAGTTTTTGTAGTGCTAGACCCATCTTTTCTTGACCAGCCTTTGTTGTAGGCTCAATAGCAATTTGGATAACTGGTTCTGGGAATTCCATTGATTCAAGTACAATTGGAGCTGATTCATCACAAAGCGTATCACCTGTTGTTGTATCTTTTAATCCTACGATAGCTACGATATCTCCAGCATATGCTTGATCAATTTCTGTTCTTGAGTTAGCATGCATTCTAACGATACGACCAACTCTTTCTCTCTTATCCTTTGTAGCGTTATATACATATGATCCTTTTTCAAGAACACCTGAATATACTCTATAGTATGCTAACTTACCAACGAATGGGTCTGTAGCAATCTTGAATGCTAAACCGGCAAGTGGAGCCTCATCTGATGTAGGGCGAGTAATCTTCTCATCTTTCTTTCC
Organism: bacterium; assembly: GCA_963592135.1. Taxonomy (GTDB): domain Bacteria; phylum Bacillota; class Clostridia; order Christensenellales; family UBA3700; genus UBA3700. Next base: position 43,897 of record CAVAVP010000011.1, on the reverse strand, counting down.
TGGAACGTTACCTTCAACATCTGGTAAATCAATTGGTGATGGTAAGTAATCGATAATAGCATCAAGTAAACATTGAGTTCCCTTGTTTCCTAATGAACTTCCACAGAAACATGGAGTCATACTCATATCGATAGTAGCCTTTCTTACAACTGGCTTAATCATCTCAGGAGTAATTTGGTCAACACCTGTAGCACCATCTAAGAATAACATCATGATATCATCATCATAATTTGCTACTTCTTCAAGCATTCTCATTCTATATTCTTCAGCACCTTCCTTGTATTGATCAGGGATAGGATTACGAACAACATTAATACCATTGTTACCTTCGAATGTTACAGCTTCCATTGTTAATAAATCGATAACGCCTGCAAAATCCTTAGCTGAACCCATTGGGTATTGCATTGGAACTGGATTAGCTTTTAAACGCTTTCTCATCATTTGCATTGTTCTTTCGAAACTTGCATCATCCTTATCCATTTTATTAACGAAAGCTATTCTTGGTACATGATATTTTGTAGCTTGATGCCATACTGTTTCAGATTGTGGTTCAACACCGCCTCTTGCACAGAATAATGCAACGGCACCATCTAGAATTCTTAATGATCTTTCAACTTCTACTGTAAAATCAACGTGTCCTGGAGTATCAATTAAGTTGATTACATGTTCTTTCCAGTGAGTTGTTGTAGCAGCAGAACAGATAGTAATACCTCTTTCTTGTTCTTGTTCCATCCAGTCCATTGTTGCAGCACCATCATGTACTTCACCAATTTTGTGGTTGATACCAGTATAGAAAAGGATTCTTTCTGATGTTGTAGTTTTACCAGCATCAATGTGAGCCATGATACCGATATTTCTTGTCTTTTCTAACGTATATTCTCTAGGCATATTTGTCCTCTCTTATTAATTTTTGGTTATTACCAACGATAATGAGCAAAAGCCTTATTAGCTTCAGCCATTCTATGCATTTCTTCTTTTTTCTTAACTGCATTTCCAGTATTGTTGAAAGCATCGATTAATTCTGCAGCAACTCTTTCCATCATTGTCTTTTCGCCTCTCTTTCTTGAAGCTAAAACTAACCATCTGATAGCTAAAGTTTGACGTCTTGCAGGTCTGATTTCACATGGAACTTGGTATGTAGCACCGCCTACACGACGTGCCTTTACCTCTGTTTCTGGTGTAGCATTTGCTAATGCTTTAGTGAAAACATCAACTGGATTTTGTCCTAATTTCTTTTCAATTATATCGAAAGCTCCGTAAACGATTTCTTGTGCAGTACCTTTCTTTCCATCGTACATAACTTGGTTAATAAACTTTGTTATAACCTTGCTATTGTAAGTAGGATCTGGTAATACATCTCTTACTGGAACACTATTTCTTCTTGGCATAAATATTTACCTCCTTTGTTTAGATTGTTGTTTTGTGCATCCGACTATTTAGGTCTCTTTGCGCCGTACTTAGATCTACCTTGCATTCTCTTAGCAACACCAGCGCTATCTAATGTACCACGAATAACGTGATATCTAACACCTGGTAAATCTCTTACTCTTCCGCCTCTAATAAGAACTACGCTGTGCTCTTGTAAGTTGTGGCCGATACCTGGAATATAAATTGTACCTTCCATTCCATTAACAAGACGAACTCTCGCAATTTTTCTTAAAGCAGAATTAGGCTTCTTTGGTGAAGTTGTTGTAACAGATAAGCAAACTCCTCTCTTTTGAGGATTTCCCTTCATGATAGGTGTAGTACTTTTTGCTACTTGTTTTTCTCTACCAGCCTTAAGTAACTGATTAATTGTTGGCATACTTTTACCTCCTGTAAAATTTTGATCGGATGAGCCATCCAGCAACCCCGAAGGATAAACTCAAATTTGTATAATTATCGAAGTTCTCGTACACCTTGATTCCTTCGAATTTATAGCAATACAATGCATGGTCTCCCATACATAGCACGATAAATATTACACATTAATAATTATTAAGTCAAACGATTAAATTATGATTTTTCAGCGATTTTTTATTTCTTAGTTTTTATCGCAATTATTTATGTAAAATTTTTGTAAAATATACTTTTTAATCCGTAATTTTAAGATTTGCATCTGCATCTAGGTCAATATCTACGGGTTCTGCCCCCACTAAAATTGAATGATAAGCTTCTGATGCTATCATAACCGCATTGTCCGTACAAAGTTTAACTGGTGGGTAATAAACAAATAGATTATTTTTCTTTGCTTCTTGTGACATTTTATCCCTTAACATTTCATTCGAACCAACGCCACCCGCTATAACTATAGTGCCTATATGATATTTTCTTGCGCATAATATAGTATTATTTACCATAATAGATGTAACTCTATCTTGGAAAGAATAAGCTAAATCTTTTTTATTTATCTCCTCTCCTTTTAGTTCCATTTTATGAGCATAATTAATGACAGCCGTCTTTATTCCAGAGAATGAAAAATCTAATGTATCTACATCCCTATAGGGTATAGGCATCTCTATACTAGCCTTACCACCTTTTGCAAGTTCTTGTATTTGAGGTCCTCCTGGATATGGAAGCCCTAAAACTCTTGCAACTTTATCAAAAGCCTCACCGCAAGCATCATCTTGTGTTTGTCCTAAAATTTCTATGTCGTCATAATCTGAAACTTTAGCAATAGCAGTATGTCCACCCGATGCTATTAAGCAAATATATGGCGGTTTTAAATCTTTATTAGCAATATAGTTTACTGCAATATGACCTTTGATATGATTTACCGCAATTAATGGTTTTTTTGTAGCAAAAGCTAAAGCTTTAATATAAGATACTCCAACAAGTAATGCACCCAAAAGTCCCGCGCCATATGTTACAGCAAACAAGTCAATATCATCAAGTTTCATGTTAGCCTCTTTTAGTGCTTCATCTACACAATTTTGTATTGCCATTATATGATTTCTTGAAGCTATCTCAGGAACTACTCCACCATATCTTTTATGTATATCTATTTGGGATGCAATAATATTTGCTAAAACTTCTTTTCCCTTTGTTATAGCAACAGCAGTTTCATCGCACGATGATTCAACTGCAAGAATTATTTTATCTTTCTTGTTTTTTATCTTTTCAAATTTTTCTCTAGCTTCATCTATATACATTCGTTTGCCTTCACTAAATAATCATTTATAAAACCTTCAAGGTCACCATCCATAACTTGTGCTATGTTGGTATTTTCATAACCTGTTCTAAGGTCTTTTACAAGCGTATATGGACAGAAAGTGTAACTTCTAATTTGGCTACCCCATTCTATTTTCTTTATACTACCTTTAAGTGCAGTCTCTTTTTCCAATCTTTCTCTTTCTCTAAGTTCTACAAGTTTAGATCTTAAAATTTGAAATGCTACTTCCTTGTTTTGAAGTTGCGACCTTTCATTTTGACATGTAACTACAATACCTGTTGGAAAGTGCGTAATTCTAATTGCAGTATCTGTCTTATTTACCTTTTGACCGCCCGCGCCACTTGATCTAAAAACATCAATTCTTATATCATCTGGATTTATAACAATTTCGTCATCATCTTCTATCTCTGGCATAACCTCTAAAGATGCAAATGATGTCATTCTCTTTCCTGCTGCATTAAATGGAGATATTCTAACAAGTCTATGTACTCCCATCTCAGCCTTTAGATAACCATATGCATTTTCGCCGTCTACTTTAAACGTTATACTCTTAATTCCAGCATCTTCACCTGCAAGAGAGTCTACAACCGTAACCTTATAGCCGGATCTTTCTGCAAATCTTGTGTACATTCTGTAAAGCATTTGAACCCAATCTTGCGCCTCGGTACCACCAGCACCTGCGTGTAACGATAAAATTGCGTTATTTGGGTCATACTTTCCTGTTAAAAGTATTGATATTTTAAACTCTCCAATTTCCTTATCTACTGCCTTAATTTCTTTGTCTATTGATTCATACTCATCTTGAGAATTTGCTTCCTCTGATAGTTCAATCAAAACTTTAATGTCACTTACTCGCCCTTCAAGTTTATTATATCTGTCTATTTTGTTGTTGATATATGAAAGCTCCTTATTTATTGCTTTAGCTTTCTTCATATCTTCCCAAAATCCATCTTCCTGTTGTTGTTTTTCAAGTTCACTTTTTTTAGAATTTAACATATCGAAATTAAGCGCTTTCTTTAAATTTAAAAGCGCTTTATTAATTTCGTTGAAATCCATTTTTAATTCATCAAGTGTTAACATTATCTACCACAGCAGTCTTTATATTTCTTACCAGAGCCACATGGACATGGATCATTTCTACCTGGTTTTTTAGCAACCTTTATAGGCATTCCTGCTTGCTCATCTTTATTTGTCTTAATTTTTGTTGGTTGAACTGGTCTTTTTAGACCTATGTTTAATCTTCCTGCAAACTCTCCCTTACATAATGCCTTAACAACATCCTCTTGTATCTTTTGGTTCATCGCTTCAAACATTTCATAGCCTTCTTGTTTGTAAACTTGAACTGGATCTTGATGACCATACGCTACAAGCGAGATACCTTGTTTTAATTGATCCATATTATCTATATGATCCATCCAATTTCTATCTACATTTCTTAAAAGACAATCTCTCTCATACATACCAAAGTTCATATTTAAACCATTTATTTGCTCTAAGATTTTGTCCTTTTCTTCTTGTGGAATATTTGACGCATTCTTTATGTTGTTTATAGCATCTTCCTTCATTGTAGAATCCACTTCCTTAATTTTCTCTTCATATTGAGACAATGCAACCTCATAGATACCATTTGTAATTTCTTCTTCTGTATCATACTTTTCTACATAATCTGGATTCATTAAGTTTGTACCATTTGCTAAAATATTCTCTTCAAGTTCTTTATTAAAACCTTCATAATTCCATTCAACATGGTAAACTTTGTAATCTACATATTTATGAACAATCTCTGCTATAACATCTTTCATCATAGCCTTAATTTGTTCATGAACATCCATACCATCTAATACGATATTTCTTTGTTCATAAATAATTTTTCTTTGTTCATTCATCACATCATCATAACCAATAACATGTTTTCTTATAGAGAAGTTTCTATCCTCAACAGCAGCTTGTGCATTTCTAATTTGATTAGTTATAATCTTTGCTTCAATTGGAGTATTTTCATCAACGGCAAGCCTATCACAAATAGACTTCATTTGCTCTCCACCAAAGATTCTCATAACGTCATCTTCCATTGATAAATAGAATATAGATTCTCCTGGATCTCCTTGACGTCCTGCACGACCTCTAAGCTGATTATCTATACGTCTTGATTCATGACGCTCGGTACCAATAATCTTTAAACCGCCAACTTTTATAACTTCTTCTTTTTCTTTGTCTGTGTCTTGTTTAAATAGTTCGTAATACTTCTTATAGTCTTCTCTTGCCTTTAGTGCGTCTTTATTATCCTCTGCAATTGGAGCCATTGATGAACCAAGCTCTATAGCTTCATGAGAATATCCTAAATTTGCTAATTTTTCCTTAGTTAAAAACTCTGGGTTACCACCAAGTAAAATATCTGTACCACGACCTGCCATATTAGTCGCTATAGTTACTGCTTTAAACTTTCCTGCTTGCGCAACAATTTCAGCTTCTTTTTCATGGTTTTTAGCATTTAATACATTATGTGGAATTTTATTTTTCTTTAAAAGTACATCTAACTCTTCTGACTTATCTATTGATACTGTACCAATAAGTACCGGTTGACCTTTTTCATAACACGAAATAACATCTCTTAAAACCGCTGCATACTTTCCTTTCTTAGTCGTATATAATTGATCATTTCTATCTATTCTTTGTACAGGCTTATTTGTTGGAATTTCAACAATATCTAAGTAGTATATTGTTTCAAATTCTGTCTTTTCTGTCATGGCTGTACCTGTCATACCAGAAAGCTTTGGATATAATCTAAATAAGTTTTGGAATGTAATTGTAGCAAGCGTTTTATTTTCTGATCTAATTGGAACATTTTCCTTTGCTTCAATTGCTTGATGAAGACCATTTGAATATCTTCTTCCAATCATTTGACGTCCTGTAAACTCATCTACAATAACTATCTCATTATCTATTACTATGTAGTTATCCTCTTTCTTCATTATAAAATTAGCCTTTAAAGCATTGTCTATGTAGTGCTTTAATTCTTGATTTTCATAATCTGCTAAATTTTCAACATTAAAGTATTTTTCAGCTTTGACAGCCCCATTTTCATTTAAGAAAATAGTCTTTTCTTTTTCATCAAGTTCATAGTCTTCTTCATTTAAAGTTTTAACAAATCTATTTGCTGTAATGTATGTATCTGCACTCTTTGTTCCTTGCCCAGAAATAATAAGAGGAGTTCTAGCTTCATCAATCAAAATACTATCTACTTCATCAACTATTGCAAAATGTAACCCTCTTTGAACCTTTTGAGATTTATCTGTTACCATGTTATCTCTTAGATAATCAAAGCCTAATTCATTATTAGTTGTATACATGATATCGCAATTATATTGCGCTCTTTTATAGTCTGGAGAAGCTTGCGCTAAGTTAATGCCAACAGTAAGTCCTAAAAATTTATATATCTTACCCATCCACTCAGCATCACGCTTTGCTAAATATTCATTAACAGTAACAACATGAACACCTTTTCCTTCAAGTGCCGCTACATATGCTGCAAGTGTTGCAACTAATGTTTTACCTTCACCAGTTCTCATTTCGGCAATTCTTCCTTGGAAAAGTACTACACCACCTATTAATTGAACTCTATAGTGCTCCATATTTAAAACTCTTTTTGAAGCTTCTCTAACAGTAGCAAAAGCCTCAGGTAAGATATCTTCTAACTTCTCACCAGCTGCTACTCTATCTTTATATATTTGTGTACAACCACGAAGTTCTTCATCACTCATAGCCTCCATCTTTGGCTTAAATGATTCAACTTTATCTACTATTTTTTCAATCTTTGCTAATTCTCTAGCATTAGAACTCATAAATAATTTTGAAAAAATTCCCATATTAACCTCTCTTTATAGTGGTTTATCTTTCTAAAGAATTATTACATGTATACGCGCAAATAGTCAAGATTTATTAATCTTGTTAAAATGTCAAGGTTAATACAAACTGCTCTAGACTTTAATGTACGTATACTTATTTTTTAAACTTAATTATCTAAATTAAAATCAGCCTCAGCTCTTAAAAAATCTAATAGCCTTGAGTTTCTCTTATCTATCTTATTATTTCCTATCATTTTAGCTATAATCGCCTTAGATCCAACAATTACAACTACTTGTTTACCACGAGTAATTCCTGTATATAACAAATTTCTAGTTGCAAGCATATAACTATTTTCCATAGCAATAAATACTACTATTTTAAATTCTGATCCTTGAGATTTATGAACAGTTATAGCATATGCAAGTTGCAGTTCATCAAATTCCTTTCTAGTATATGTTGCTATTTTTTCATCATCAAACTCGACTTTTATTATAGGAATATTTTCATCGATATAGACAATCTTGCCCATTTCTCCATTAAAAACTCCCATACCATCTACACCCATTTTGGTTACATAGTTTAATTCATAGTCATTTTTAATGTGAATTACCTTATCTCCTACTTTAAATACATTGTTTCCATATTTTATTTCTTGTTCTTCAAAATTTTTATTTAATTCTCTTTGAAATACTTTATTTAAATTTTCAACGCCCGCTATTCCTTTTTTACCAGGAGCTAAAACTTGGATATCATCTTGAGATAAATGATAAAATTTTGGAAGTCTATTTTCAACCATAGAAACGGCTTGTTTTACTGCATCTTCACTATCTTTAGCCTCTTTAAAGAAAAAGTCTGAACTATCATTCTTTAGAGATATCATTCTACCCATATTAACTTCATGGGCATTAAAAGATATCATACTCTTTTCACCTTGTCTATAGATTCTAGATAAATAAGATACAGGTATAACCTTTGAATTAATCATATCGGATAAAATGTTACCCGCACCCACTGATGGTAACTGATCTTTATCACCTACAAAAATTACCCTTGCACTATTTTTCAAAGCAGCTAAAAGTGATTCCATTATATAAACATCACACATAGAAACTTCATCAACAATTATTACATCTTCAGTTAAGTTCTTAGTTTCGTTATATTCAAACTTAAATATATTATCTACAACAGCAAGGCCAAGTGCTCTATGAATAGTTGATGCTGGCTCTAGCGTGGATTCAGATAATCTTTTTGCAGCTCTTCCTGTTGGTGCACATAATTTAAATGTCTTATTTAATTTCTTTAAAATTGAAATTATTGCTTTTATTATTGTTGTTTTTCCTGTACCTGGGCCTCCGGTTATTATTGAAACTCCATACATTAAAGAATTTTTTACTGCTTCTTTTTGTTTTGTATCCAAGGATATATGGTTTACTTGTTCGTACTCTAGAATATCTGCATCTATGTCAGCTAAAATGTTTTTTGTTGAAGAATTTAGCAGTTTCACTAACTTTTTAGCTATATCTCTTTCTTTTAGATATATAGAATAAGACATAACTAATTTTTGATCGTTTTTCTCATCAATTACTATCTTACAATCATCTTCACACTTTCTAATACATGTTTCTATTAAATCTTGATGTTTATTCACCTCAAGTCTAAGCAGTGAAATTATCTCTCCTACAAGTTCTCTATAGTATAGATATGTATGACCGTTTTTATTAGCAACCTCAGTTAAAATATAAGTAATTGCCGCTTGAATTCTAAATTCACTATCAAAAGCAATTCCCATTTTCATAGCAATAGTATCTGCAGTTTTAAATCCTATACCATCAACATCTTCAACTATCTTATATGGATTTTTTTCTAATATTTTTTGAACATCATCGCCGTATGCTAAATATAGTTTCATGGCCATAGAAAGAGTCACCCCGTATCCTTGTAGATACATAAGTACTCCCCTCATATGTTCTTGTGAAATAAATTTTGAAACTACCTCTTTTGCCTTCTTTAAATTTATACCTTTAATTTGGGCTAATTTGTTTGGGTCTGAAGATAAAACCTCAATTGTTTTATCTTGAAAATTAGCAACAATTTTTTCTGCCATCTTTGGGCCAATACCCGGAAACAAACCTGAAGATAGGTATTGAATCATTGCCATTTTATTATTTGGAGGTTGTACAACCACTGTTTCGACTTCAAATTGAGTTCCGTACATTTTATTTTCTATGAACTGACCTTCCATTGAAACGTATTCGCCAACATTTACATCCGGAAAATACCCTACACATGCCTCAATATTAAGTCCTGTATCAACATAGACTATTGTATAAAAATTCTCAAGATTTCGAAATCTTACTTCTACAACCTCTCCAGTTAGATTCATTAAATCTCCTTAGCTAATTTTTGGATTTCTTCAATTTTATCACACTTCTCCCATGCAAAGCCATAATCCTCTTTACCGAAATGTCCGTAATTTGTCGTATTTGCAAAAATTGGAGTTCTTAAATTTAATTTTTCAATAATAGCAAGTGGTCTAAAATCAAATACTTTTCGTATAATTTCAGAGATTTTCTCTTCACTAATTTTACCTGTATTAAATGTGTGAACTTGAATAGCTACAGGGCGAGCAACACCAATTGCGTACGCTACATCAATTTGACACTTATCTGCAAGGCCTGCTGCAACTATATTTTTACATGCATATCTTGCCATATAGCAAGCGGATCTATCTACCTTTGTTGGATCTTTTCCAGAGAACGCTCCGCCGCCATGTGGTGCATATCCACCATATGTATCAACTATTATCTTTCTTCCTGTTAATCCACTATCTCCATGTGGTCCACCAATAACGAATCTTCCTGTTGGATTAATATAGAACTTTGTATCATTGTTTATAAGTTCACTTGGAATAACTTCATTTATTACATATTTTTTTATATCTTCTCTAAGTTTTTCAATTGTAACTGTTTCATTATGTTGAGCTGAAACTACAACAGCTGAAACACTATATGGCTTATCATCATGATATTCAATAGATACTTGAGCCTTACCATCTGGTCTTAAGTACTTTAAAGTACCATTCTTTCTAACTTCTGTTAATTTTCTTGTTAATTTATGTGCAAGAGATATAGGAAGTGGCATTAATTCTTTTGTTTCAGTGCAAGCAAAGCCAAATACCATACCTTGATCTCCAGCTCCAATTAAGTCATATTTATCCTCATCTTTTGCCTTATTTTCTAAACTTGAGTCTACACCCATTGCAATATCTGTAGATTGCTTATCTACCTTTATCATAACTTCACATGTATTTCCATCAAAGCCTTTATCTTCACTGTCATAACCTATATCTAAAATTGCTTTTCTTGCAACTTTTTCAAAATCGACTTTAGCATTTGATGTAACCTCACCTGTCATCAAACAGAAACCTGTGTTACAAACAGTCTCTAGAGCTACTCTAGATAGTGGGTCTTGTTCTAATAGTGCATCTAAAACAGAATCTGAAATTTTATCACAGACTTTATCTGGATGTCCTTCTGTTACGCTTTCGCTTGTAAAATAATGTTTATACATTTTATCCTCCTAAATTAATAAGGCCACTACTTAATTGATAGTGGCCTTAAATTCTATCTTTCAAGTGAACTTGCAGGATTTAGCACCTTACTTGAGGTTGCTGTGTCTTCATAGGGCCTGTCCCTCCGACACTCTTCATAGAAATAAATTATAGATGTTTTAATTATTCAATATCTAAGCTTTCGTTGTTCTTTTCGTAAGACTTATCTTCTTGAATCATGTTAACTTCTGAGGCTTTAGAAACTGTTGTTATATCTTGGTAGCACTTGCAACCTGTACCAGCTGGAATTAACTTACCAATAATAACATTTTCTTTTAAGCCTTGTAGATGGTCAACTTTACCCTTCATAGCAGCATCTGCTAAGATTCTTGCAGTTTCTTGGAATGAAGCTGCTGAAATAAATGAATCTACAGCAAGAGAAGCTTTTGTTATACCAAGAAGGATTCTTTGTCCTTGTGCTGGAATTCCACCTTCTTCAAGAACCTTTTGGTTTTCTTCTTGTAGAACATTTTCATCAACTACATCACCTACTACAAGTTTTGTTGAACCAGCGTTAACAATTCTAACCTTTCTTAACATTTGTTTAACGATAATCTCTAAGTGCTTTTCGTTGATTTCAGCATCTGAAGCTTCATATGTTGCTTTAACTTCTTGGATAATATAATCTTGAACAGCAGCAACGCCCTTTGTTCTTAATAAATCTTGTGGATAAATAGAACCTAAAGTAATTCTGTCACCAGCTGCAATCTTTTGTCCATCTTCAACACAGATCTTCTTATTATAGTCAATTGGGTATTCCTTATTAACTTGTTCGCCTGTATACTTATCTACACCATCAACGAAAACAGTTCTTGACTTTTCTGTTTCTTCAATTCTTACAACACCATCAATATCTGAAATTACAGCTTGACCTTTTGGTCTTCTAACCTCGAACAATTCTTGTACACGAGGAAGACCATTTGTTATATCGCCTGCTGTAGCAACACCACCGGTGTGGAATGTTCTCATTGTTAACTGTGTTCCTGGCTCACCTACTGATTGAGCTGCAATAATACCTACAGCTTCACCAACTTTTACAATGTTACCAGAAGCCATGTTCTTACCATAACACTTAGCACAAACGCCACGTTTTGCTTTACATGAAACGATAGCTCTAATTACAAGTTCATAAATACCAGCTTTATCTATAGCTTTAGCTTGAGCTTGAGAAATCATAGTATCTGCTGGGACTATTACTTCACCAGTTGTTGGGTTGATAACATCATTGATAACAAATCTACCATCAATTTTTTCAATAAATGTCTTACCAGCCTTTTCGTTTAATGGCTCAACTTCAACCTTCTTATTCTTTTCGATGCTAGTTCTTGCTACTTTCTTATTGTATAATGCTAGAACTTCAGCCTCTGTAATTAATATACCTTTCTTTACGACAACATTACCATTTGAATCAATAGCATCTTCTGCCAACTTTAATCCTAAGATGTTCTTTCTAAATACTTGGTAATCAATATTTCTAACAACTGTACCTTTCTTATCTCCACAATCGTTTTCATAAACAATTACTGATTGAGCAATATCAACTAAACGACGAGTTAAGTAACCTGAGTCTGCTGTCTTTAACGCTGTATCAGCCATACCTTTACGACCACCGTGAGCTGAAATGAAATATTCCAAAACGGATAGACCTTCACGATATGAAGACTTAATTGGAAGCTCGATATTCTTACCTGATGTAGATGCAACGATACCACGCATACCACATAATTGTCCGATCTGTCCAATACCACCACGGGCACCTGAGTTAGCCATCATCCAAATTGGGTTGTAGTCTGTTGATTGACTCTTAAGAATATTTTCAATTTCCTTCTTAGCATCTGACCAAACTTCAATTGTATGTTCATAACGAGATTGTTCTGTAGCTAAACCTTTTCTTGCAGCTTTTTCAATTAATACTGTCTTCTTTTGAGCTTCTTCAATAATACCCTTCTTTTGTTCTGGAACATGCATATCGAATATTGATGTTGTTATAGCACCAATTGTTGAATACTTATAACCTAAAGCTTTAATCTTATCTAGAACTACTGAAGTTTCTGTAGCACCTTTGTTGCTAAATACTACATCAACAATCTTAGATAATTGCTTTTTACCAACCTTAGCATTGATTTTTAAGTCTAGTTCATCTTTCTTATCATCAGATACACTAAAATCATTGAATGTATCAATATTAGAATCTAGTCCATAGAATATATCTTGAGGGATAGCATTATTAAATATTAATCTACCAACTGTTGTCTTAATTCTCTTAGACTTTGTAACGCCATCAATAACCTTTGAAACTCTAACTTCAATTAATCTTTGAATTGGAATTTGTTTCATTTGATAAGCCATTAAAGCTTCTTCTGGATTTCTAAATACACGTCTTTCTAAATTCTTTTTAGCAACTTCTGGATTTTCAGGCATTGTTAAATAGTAAGAACCCATAACGATATCTTGTGATGGAGAAACGATTGGCTTACCATCAGATAATTTTAAGATATTGTTTGTAGATAACATTAAGAATCTAGCTTCTGCTCTAGCCTCTAGTGATAGAGGAACGTGAACAGCCATTTGGTCTCCATCGAAGTCAGCGTTGAAACCTGTACAAACAAGTGGGTGAAGTTTAATAGCTCTACCATCAACTAGTACTGGCTCAAATGCTTGGATAGAAAGTCTATGTAATGAAGGAGCACGGTTTAGAAGTACTGGGTGATCCTTAATAACATTCTCTAGAATATCCCAAACTTCTGGAGTTGGATTATCTATAATCTTCTTAGCATTTTTAATACTTGAAGCTAAACCTCTTTCTATTAATTGTTTAATAATAAATGGTTTAAATAATTCTACAGCCATTTCCTTTGGTAGACCGCATTGGTACATCTTTAATTCTGGACCAACAACGATAACTGAACGTCCTGAATAGTCAACACGCTTACCAAGTAAGTTCATACGGAAACGACCTTGTTTACCCTTTAGAGATTCTGTTAATGACTTAACTTTTCTATTGTTAATAGAAACAGCTTTACCACGACGACCATTATCAATTAATGCATCAACAGCTTCTTGAACATTCCTCTTTTCTGTTCTTATAATAACACTTGGAGTACCTTGCTCTAAAAGTTTCTTTAAACGGTTATTTCTTTGAATTACTTTTCTATATAATTCATTAATATCTGAAGAAGTAAACTTGCTGCTTGAACCATCAATTGAAACAAGTGGTCTTAAATCTGGAGGTAATACTGGAATTACATCAAGTACCATCCACTCTGGCTTATTATCTGAATTCTTAAATGCTTGAACAACATCTAATCTCTTAATAGCCTTTTGTCTTGCACTTCCTTCTTTTGCATTTTCAATTTCTTTAATTAAGTCGTCATATTCTTTATCTAAATCAATATTCTTTAATAATTCCTTAACGGCTTCAGCTCCCATTCCTGCTCTAAATGAACCAGGACCGAATTCATCAATTGCTTCATAGTATTCTTCATCTGAAATAATTTGCTTATATTCAAAATTAGAAGTACCTTTATCTAATACAACATATTTATTGTAATAAACAACAAGCTCTAATTCCTTTAATGGAATATTTAAAAGCGAACTCATTCTATAAGGAGCACCTTTTAGATACCAAATATGAGTAACTGGACAAGCAAGTTCAATGTGTCCCATTCTTTCACGTCTTACTTTTGATCTAACAAGTTCAACGCCACATTTGTCACAAGTTAATCCCTTTTGTCTTTGTTTTTTATATTTACCACAAGCACATTCAAAGTCTTTTGTAGGTCCAAATATTCTTTCACAGAATAAACCACCTGGCTCTGGTTTTGTAGTTCTATAGTTTATAGTCTCTGTATTTGTAACTTCACCATGAGACCATCCTCTTATAACCTCAGGAGAGGCAATGCCTATTTTAATCGAATCAAAATTATTTACGTCTGCCATAATTAATCTCCTTATTCTTTATCGTCTTCATTTGTAAATAAATCAAATGAATCCTTATCGTCGTCTTTAGCACCAAAGATATTGCCTAAATCCATGAATGAATCATCATTATCATTTATGCTGTCACCTAAACCTAAATCATTGTTACTATCTGCATCATCCATACCATCAAGAGAAATTTCTTGTCCTTGTGATTGATTACTATCAGTTGAGTATACTTGTTGATTTGTATCAGCAGGATCTGTAAAGTTGGTAATTGAATCAACTTCAGCACCATGCTCATTTTGAATTCTAACATCAAGACCAATAGCTTGCATTTCCTTAACAAGAACCTTAAATGATTCTGGAGTACTTGGCTCTGCGATTTGATTTCCTCTTGAAATTGCCTCATATGCTTTAGATCTTCCTGTTACATCATCTGACTTAATTGTCAATACTTCTTGAAGGATGTGAGCTGCACCATAAGCTTCTAGTGCCCAAACTTCCATTTCACCGAAACGTTGTCCACCAAATTGCGCCTTACCACCTAAAGGTTGTTGTGTAATTAAGCTGTATGGTCCAATAGATCTTGCATGCATTTTTTCATCAACCATGTGACAAAGTTTTAACATATACATGTAACCGACTGTAACAGGGTTTTCAAATGCTTCACCAGTTCTACCATCATATACTGTAAACTTTCCGTTTTCTGGTAAATTATTTTCCTTTAATAATTGCTTAATATCAGATTCTTTTGCACCATCAAATACTGGAGTTGCAATCTTTAATCCAAGTTTTTTAGCAACATATCCCAAGTGAACTTCAAGAACTTGTCCGATGTTCATACGTGAAGGAACGCCTAGAGGGTTTAATACGATTTGTAATCTTGTACCATCTTCTAGGAATGGCATATCCTCTCTTGGTAATACTCTTGAAATAACACCCTTGTTACCGTGACGTCCTGACATCTTATCACCAACACCTATCTTTCTCTTTTGTGCTACATAAACTCTAACTTGTTTATTTACACCTGGTTCCATATCGTCTTTGTTCTTCTTAGTGAATACTTTAACACCAATTACAACACCTGATTGACCATGAGGAACTCTTGTTGATGTATCTTTAACATCTTTTGACTTATCACCAAAGATAGATCTTAATAATCTTTCTTGAGCTGATGGTTCTGTTTCACCCTTTGGAGTTGTCTTACCTACTAAGATGTCCCCTGAGTTAACTTCTGCTCCGATTCTTACGATACCATCTTCGTCAAGATTCTTTAATACATCATCAGAAAGACCTGGAATATCTCTTGTGATTTGTTCTGAGCCTAACTTATTGATTTCTCTTGCAGATGTTTCAAACTTTTCAATGTGGATTGATGTAAATACATCATCTTTTACCAAGTCTTCATTAATTAAGATAGCATCCTCGTAGTTGTAACCTTCCCATGACATGTAACCAATTAAAATGTTACGTCCTAAAGAAAGTTCACCATTTTGAGTAGCAGGTCCATCAGCAAGAACCATATCCTTTATAACCTTTTGTCCTTTTGAAACAATTGGCTTTTGTGTAATACATGTACCAGCGTTAGATCTTTCGAATTTTTGTAATTCATAAACATCTTCACCATCTACTGTTGTTACAACGATTCTATCTGCAGATACGCTCTTTACGACACCATCGTTTTTAGCAAGTTTTAATACACCACTATCATGAGCAATCTTGTACTCGATACCAGTTGCAATCATTGGAGATTCTGGTTTTAATAGAGGTACAGCTTGACGTTGCATGTTAGAACCCATTAGGGCACGAGCTGTATCATCGTTTTCAAGGAATGGGATAAGTGCAGAAGCAACTGAAATTAATTGTTTTGGAGAAACATCCATATAATCTACTCTTGATTTATCTACTTCACGGATATCTTCCTTAATACGACACATTACACGTTCTTCAGCAAATGAACCATCTTCATTTAATGGAGTATTAGCTTGAGCTACGATGTAATTATCTTCTTCATCAGCTTGCAAATATCTTACTTCGTTTGTAACGATACCTTTTTCTTTATCTACTTTTCTATATGGAGCTTCAATAAATCCATACTTATTAACTTTAGCGTATGAAGCAAATGATGAAATAAGTCCAATGTTTTGACCTTCTGGAGTTTCAATTGGACATAGACGACCATAGTGAGTATGGTTAATATCACGAACTTCAAAACCTGCTCTTTCTCTAGATAATCCACCAGGTCCTAATGCAGATAATTTTCTTTTATTTGTTAATTCTGCAATTGGGTTATGATGATCCATAAATTGAGAAAGTGGAGATGAACAGAAGAATTCTTTAATTACAGCTGAAACCGGCTTAATATTAATGAATTGTTGAATTCTGCAATCATCACTTTCTTGAGTTCTTGCCATGTTTTCCTTGATTTGTTTTTCAAGTCTGCTAATACCGATATGGAATTGGTTTTCAAGAAGTTCACCAACGCAACGAACACGTCTATTTGCTAAATGGTCAATAACATCTGTTTTACCTACACCATGAGATAATCCTAAGTTGTTTGAGAATGAAGATAGGATATCATCTGGAGTTAAACATTTAACAACTAAAAGTCTTGAAGCCTCAATTATATTCTTTAAAATATATTCTTCAACAGCCTTGCTTGTCTTATGTTCTTTAAGCATAGCGTCGAAAGCTGGAGTATAGATAATTTGATCATCATACTCTGAGTTCTCACCAAATAATGCAACTAAAACTTTATCTGAAATCTTAATTCCTAGGTTTTTAGCATATTCAACAATGTTTGCTGATTTATTACCTAAGACTTTAACTGTTTCACCATTAATTGAGATAACTTTAACACTGTTTATACCGGCATTTTGAATCTTTCTTGCGTCATCTAAACTTAAGTAACCAGCTTTTTTAGCTTGAACGATTACTTCACCATCTTCTGTCACTGCATCCTCTGCAAGTTCTAATCCTTCAATTCTATAAGCTAAAGACAACTTCTTGTTAATCTTATATCTACCAACTTTCATTAAGTCATATCTCTTATCATCGAAGAATAAGTTCGTTAGAAGAATACTAATACCTTCATCTGAAACTTCCTCACCTGGACGTTGACGCATATAGAATTCTCTCTTTGCAGAATCTAAATCTGTTGTACCATCTTTTTCTATTGTTTTTCTTAAGAATTCTTCATCACCAAACAATTCAATTAACTCTTCGTTTGTACCTTGAGCTAATAAATTTCTTATAAGAACTGTTGCTGGGAATTTTCTCTTTCTATCTACAGCTACGGAAATTACACCATGTTGGTCTTGCTTAAATTCAATCCAAGCTCCTCTTTGAGGCATAACTTGTGTAGAATAAATTTCTTCACCAGTTTTTGAGTCCTTTTCAAAAGTATTGTAAACACTTGGGCTTCTTACTAATTGGCTTACGATAACACGATCAGCACCATTAATAACGAATGAACCATTTTCAGTGATTAGCGGAATATCACCCATAAAGACTTTGTCTTCAATAACTTCACCTGTTTCAGTACGCTCTAATCTGATTTTAACTTGTAGAGGTAGTGTATAAGAGTGATCACCTTCATGGCATTCTTTAAGAGTGTATTTAGGTGTTCCCTCTAAAGTGAAACCTAAGAAATACAACTTAAATCTTCCCATTCTGTCAACTACTGGAGAAAAATCATCCAATACGTTTTGAATACCCTTTGTAATAAATTCTTTGTAAGAATCCATTTGAGCTTCAAGCAAGTAAGGCATATCTAAAACTTCCTTAATCTTAGAGAAAGAATCTCTAACATTATCGCCATACTTAACTTTATGTGTCATATTTTGAGGCATATTGTACCCTCCTTCAATAAATTTTCTTTGCTTACATTTAGAAAAAATCGCAAAATTCCCCCTAAATAATTAACGTGCGTAAATAAATATATATGAAACCTCTCTACGAGTCAAATAATTTTTTTACAATTTAGAAAAATATTTATTTTTCGATTTTTTTATGTAAAATCTTTGTAAAATTTTCAATTTTTAAATTTTTAATGTAAAATCTTTGTAAAATTTTTCAAAATAGCCAAACTATTTCATATTTTCACTATATAGCATATCTTGACACTCACATTTTAATAAATATAAAATTAGATTGTATGAGATTAGATAAGTTTCTAAAAGTATCTAGAATTATTAAAAGAAGAACAGTCGCAAACGAAGCTTGCGATGCTTCTCGTGTAGAGTTAAATGGAAGACCCGCAAAAGCCGGGGCCCAAGTTAAAATAGGAGATATTGTTACACTACACTTTGGAGACAATAACTTTAAGTTTAAAATACTTAGCGTACAAGAAACTATAAAAAAGCAAGACTCACAGGATATGTATGAGGTGATTATTAATGAAAATTAGTTGTATTATTGCTTGCGGTGGCTCCGGTTCTAGAGTTGGCCTTCAATACAATAAACTAAAGTTTGATATAGGCGGAATGCCTATTATTCAAAAAACCATTTCTGCATTTTGCAGAGATGACATTCAAGAAATCATCTTAGCATGTAGTAGAATCGACCTTGAATGGTTTCAAGAATTTGTATCTACCCTACACAATAACAATATTAAAGTGTGTCTAGGAGGCCTTGATAGACAAGAATCTATAGCTAACGCTCTTGAGGCGGTTTCTAAAGATACAGACCTTGTTATAATTCATGATGGAGCAAGACCTTTTGTATCACAAAAAATAATAGACAGTGCAATTGAAGGTGCAATAAAAAAAGGAACAGCAGTTGCTTGTATAGATGAGACAGACTCTCTTCGTCAATTTAGCGAATTTGGTTCAACACCTGTAGATAGAACTCAATTTGTTAGGGTACAAACTCCACAAGTATTTAAATATGATTTAATTAAACGCGCATACGCGATGGCGAAAGCAAACTATGAACAGTTCACAGACGATGCTTCCCTATACCAAGAATATGTTGGCGATGTATATATAACACGTGGATCACAAAGCAATATTAAAATAACAACAAAAGAAGATTTAGCAAAATTTATTCCTCAATCTTTTAGTGTTGGAGTCGGTTGGGATACACACGAACTTGTAGAAAACAGAAAACTAGTTTTAGGCGGATACACTATTCCATTCAATAAAGGACTCTTAGGTCACTCTGATGCAGACGTTTTAACACATGCCATAATGGATGCTCTTTTATCCGCTTCTCACAATAAAGATATCGGCCAATTATTCCCAGATACTGACGATAAATATAAAGAAATATCTTCAATCATTTTATTAAAAGAAGTTGTTCAAATGATAAAAGACCAAGGCTATAGCATAAACAATGTATCTGCTGTCATTATGGCTCAAAACCCAAAAATGGCGTCATATATTCCTGCCATTCAACTTTCACTAGCAGAAGCTATGGGAATTGACGAATCTAAGGTTTCAATATCTGCAACTACAACAGAAAAATTGGGACTTGTTGGACACGAAGAGGCCATCTCTTCAAATGCATATTGTTCACTATTTAAGAAGGAAATATAATGAAGGAAAAGAAAATAACAAAACAAGATATAACAACAACAGACGCACTTTATATTGTATTTACAATAGTTCTCGCTTTTTGCTTTATTGCGATTGCAGTTACTGATATTCTTCTTATTATCAGTTCGTTTATAGCAATATCTAAAGCAGCATCGCTCGCAGCATCTACCATAAAAATAATAGGACTCGCAATTATGGTTTTACTTTGCTCTGCCCTATTTGTTTACCTTGATTATCTAATTTTTAAAACTCTTTATACAAAAATTAAAAGTTATTTAGTTGAAAGAAAAGAATTATTAGAACAATTAAACAATCCTTCTAATCAAGATTTAAATCCTTAGTATTTATATACAACATCACTCATAACAGCATAGTGATCAGAATAATAAATTTCTGTATCATCGTCCATGTACGTGTCCTTTAATATTTTAAAACTTTTTACATAAAATTTATTTTTAGCTAAAAACTCAAAATCAATTGCATCATCAAAAGTACCACCACTGCCAAAGTCTTGATAAGTTATACCACCATCTGCATCTTTTGCCATTTGCTGAGCATCATCCATGCTTTGTGAAATATAGGTATAACATTTTGCACTTTCACTGTCTTTTGTAGTATTAAAATCTCCACAAACAATTGAAACATTGCCCCTTTCTGCTATTTTATCTACAACAACTTTTATTCCCTCATTTCTTGCTTTTACATTAAAGGCATCTAAATGCGTTGAATATACATCAAAAACAATATTCTCATTCTTTACTTGAATAGAAACCATAACAGAAATCCTATAATAATTAGCGCCCCATCCTTTACTTTGTTTTTCTGGTGTTTCACTTAACCAAAACATAGTTTCTTCTTTATAGTCAAATTTATCTATTTTATACGCAACCGCAAGTCCCTCAGAATCCGACCCATCAGTCGTTCTTGGGTACCAAACTATATTATATGTATCCTTTAAACCTTCCTTTAAATCACTTGCTTGATTTTCCTTAACCTCTTGCAAGCAAATAATGTCTGCACTTTTTTCAATCAAATAATTTATAACTAAATTTTTTCTAACATTTTTCCAACTTCTATTATTTCCATCAAACATTGTATCTTGACGAATATTAAAACTCATTAGTGTAAAATTATACCCATTTGGCAATACTTCTTCATCCTTACTACATGAAAAAGCAAAAGTTACCGAAAAGAGCATCATAAAAATCAAAACATATAAACAAAACTTCTTCATATTTACTTTATAGTATCAAATGATTGAGGCATTAACTCTCCCAACTTAAATACCTTATCCTCCTTGCCATTTGTTAAAATTATTTTAAAATCCTTATCACAAAACTCCGTTAAAACTTGTCGGCAAATTCCACATGGAGACGTAAAATCTACATCCTTACTTCCGCCCGCGATAGCTATCGCTGCAAAATCTCTCTCTCCATCAAAAATAGCCTTATATATAGCTACCCTTTCTGCACATATCGTTGCTCCAAATGAAACATTCTCTATATTAGCGCCAGCATAAACCTTACCACTTTTTGTAAGAATAGCAGCCCCAACCGCAAAGGAAGAATATTTACAGTAAGCATGCTCCCTTGCTAAAATCGCATCCTTAGATAAAGAATCAATCATATATCTTCTCCTGTAATTCTTTAATACTATCTACTATTATAACATTATCTAACTT
Source organism: bacterium (assembly GCA_963592135.1). Classification (GTDB taxonomy): domain Bacteria; phylum Bacillota; class Clostridia; order Christensenellales; family UBA3700; genus UBA3700. The sequence continues at coordinate 22,151 of CAVAVP010000011.1, read as the reverse complement.
TTCTAGAAAATCCCTATCTTTAAAGCCCCATGATACTATTATACAATCTATTTGCGCATTCTTTGCCGTATAGTAGTCAACATCAGAATCTCCAACATATAAACAATCTTTTTTATCTATATTATATTTGTCTATAATATAGTTCACACTATTTGGATTAGGTTTAGTTTCACTACCCTCAACAAAACCTCTTGCTTCATCAATTATACCATAAAAATATATATCACTAAGTTCCTTTACTGCCTCGTTGTTCTTATTAGAAACAATCCCTGTTAGAATTTTATTTTGCTTTAAATTTCTTAGCATCTCTAAAATGCCATCATATGGTCTTGTTTTGTTATTACAATTATTTGTATAGTGCTCTTTAAACATTTTATATACGCTATGTACTATTTCTTTGTCTGTGTTATTAGGAACAGCTCTTTCTATAAGCTTAGCAATACCATTACCAACAAAAGATCTAACTTCGCTAACCGTTCTTTTTGGCATAGAATATTTATCTAATGCAAAATTAACACTATCTGCTAAATCTTCAATAGTATTTAAAAGCGTTCCATCTAAATCAAAAATTATTAATTTTTTCATACACTCTTATTATATCTTTGCATAAACATTTTATTAAATAAAATTCAAAGCAATTTCTAAAAAAACTAAACTTGATATTTTATTTTCTATTTTTTATAATTAATACAATATACAAAAAAAAGAAGGCAAAATAAACCATGAAATTTATTTTTATTGTAAATGGAAATGCTAGAAAAAGAAATTCTCTTCAATTAGTAAAAGATCAATTACCTAATTTAAGGGAACCTATTGAATATGATATTCATGAAACTGTAGGTCCAAAAGATGCATTATCTTTTGTTCAAAACTATTGCAAAGAACATTTAGAAGATGATATTTGTTTTGTTGCCTGCGGTGGAGATGGAACAATAAATGAAGTCGCATTTGGTATGATGGGGTCTAAAAATAAAAAACTTGGTGTTCTTGCTTATGGCTCTGGAAATGATTTAATCAAATACTACCCTGGTAAAGATTTTAAATCACTTCAAAAACTAGTTGACGGTACAATCTCTAGAATTGATATGTTAAAAGCGACAAACAAAGACACCGGCGAAGTTAGATATTCTATTAATGTTGTTAATTTTGGTTTTGATAGCGTTGTTTGTTCAAAAGCCAATGAAATAAAAGAAAAAGGTGGCAAAAATGCATATCCAAAAGGTGTAGTTCATGGAATCTTAACTGGAAGATTTAATAAAATTGATGTTGAACTTGATGGAGAAAAAGTAACTAATGGAAAACTTTTATTATGCACTCTTGCAAATCATAAATATGTAGGTGGTTCATATTGTTGCGCCCCTCGTTCTAAAAATAATGATGGCTTAATAGAAGCATGTCTATTCACACCAATCCCTCTTATTAAATTCATGATTTTAATGGGACCATATCAAAAAGGTGAGCATCTAGAAAAAGCTCCAGCAATTGTCGGAAATCATATGGTATATAAACAAATAAAACAAGCACATGTTTATTCAGACAAAGACTTTGAACTATGTTTAGATGGAGAAATGTTTGTAGGAAAAGACTTTTTAGTTGATATAATTCCTTCATCTCTTGATTTTGTTGTCCCATAAAAACTTATTTTATACATTTATGCACAAAAATATACAAATAAAATTAATTGAAAAAAAATATTGACACATAAAAAAATTGAGTTTATTATTAAGACAACATAGATAAAACCTACGATTAAGAAAAGTAGTTTTATGAAAGTCATATAGAGAGTTACGGATGGTGGAATCGTAATAGATAACTAGTAAAATGAAATGGACTTATGAGGGCGGCTAATAACCGACGGAATCATAACCGTATAAAAGATGATATGTATGTTAGTACAAAGAGACAAAGAGAATTCGAAAGAATTAATTTGGGTGGCACCGCGAAATGAAAATTATCGTCCCAAGTAAGGGTATGTCCTACTTGGGATTTTTTATTTACAAAGGAGATAGAAAAAATGAAAACAAAACGATGGCGAGGCTTAATTTAAAACAAAACTATTAACTAAAAAATTAAATTAAGGAGATTAAAAAAATGAAAAAAATTATTACAATTATATTAACTATCGTATGTATCGCTGCTCTAACTACAGCTTGCTTTGTTGGATGTTCATCATCTTCTAAACCAATTATTGGTATTATTCAATTCGGAACACATGGTTCATTAAATAACTGCTATGAGGGTATACTTCAAGGATTAAAAGAAGGTGGAATAAACTTAGATGACTACACTATTGAATATGTAAACTCAAACTTTACCGCTGAAGTATCAGGAACTCAAGCTCAAAAACTTGTAAACGAAAAAGCAAAAGTTATTATCGCAATTGCTACACCTTCTGCTATTCAAGCAGCAACTGCTGCTTCAGGAACAGGAATACCTGTTGTTTATGATGCAGTAACTGATACATCTACAGTTAAATCTTTCGAAAATATTACTGGAGTTTGCGACTTATGTCCTTTTGCAGATACTCTATCACTTGCAGTTGCTATGCTTAATAAAACAAATTTAAAAATTGGTGTTTTAATGTCTACAGAAGAAGACTCAGATCAAATGCAATTAGCTTCATTGAAAGAAGCTGCGAAATCTTACTCTGGAATGAGCATTGTTGACAAAACAGTTGCAGATATTACAACAATAACAACAGCAACCACATCACTTTTAAATGAAGGTGTTGATTGTTTAGTAAACCTACTTGACAACACTATCGTTGGAAAATTAAGCGAAATACTTTCAATTACTAACGAGAAAGGAATACCTGTATTTGGTTCAGAAATCGAGCAAGTTAAAGACGGATGTTTAGCCGCAGCTTCTATTGATTATATAACTGTTGGAAAATTAGCAGGTCTTCAAGCTGCATCTATCTTAAAAGGAACTCCTGTCTCAGATATTAAAGCTCAAACCATGGAAGGCAATTCTACTCCATACTATAACAGCGAAGTAGCAACAAAATTAAACATCACAGCACCTACATACACAGGACTTACTGATGTTAAAGCATAAAGGATAATTATGGATTTATTTTTATCTACAACAGTTTATGGAATTAAATTAGGATTATGCTATGCGATATTAGCATATGGAATGTACATAGCATATTCTATATTAGATTTCCCTGATTTATCATCCGACGGCACTTTCCCATTAGGCGGTGTCGTTGGTACCGTGTTTATATACACACTTCACGTTCATCCAATCATTGCATTAATTGCAGGGTTTATGGCAGGAATGATTATGGGCTCAATTACCGGCTTATTGCACGTTAAATTTGGGATCTCAAAACTTCTTGCGGGAATTATAGTTATGACTGCCCTTTTGTCTATAACGCTTGCTCTTACAACGCTTTTAACAGACACAGGATATTCGATAACAAACTTTTCATATATAGCCCACAACTTTAACGGAATATTTAACGAGGGAACAACAAGACTTGAAGATTACAAAGTAATACTTATACTTCTTGCAATAGTTATTATTATAAAAATCCTTCTTGATTTATTCTTTAAGAGTAAGTTTGGAATGATGTTAATTGCAACCGGAAACAACGAGTCATTAATTACATCTTTAGGTAAGGATCCAGGCTCTTATAAAATACTTGGTCTTGGCATTGCAAATGGACTTGTTGGTTTTGCAGGTGCATTATATGCACAAATGACAATGAACTATGATAACACTTGCGGAACTGGAAAAGTTGTTACTGCTCTTGCTTCAGTTATAATAGGTCTTGCAATATTTTCTAGGGCTAAATATGTAAAACCTACAACAGCTGTTATTGTTGGAGCTTTAATTTATGCTCTTGCTCTTAATTACTTTACTTTAATTGACCAAAATGGAACTTACTTAAAATTAATGAATGCAGTTGCATTTGCTTTAATTTTAATAATAAACAATTTCTTAAAGAAACATAGAGTAAAGAAAAATAAAGATACTTCTTCCAACAACAATTCTGTAGACAACAAAGTTATGGATATTCTTAATATTCCTTCGTCTTCTCCAACGGGAGGTGCTAAAAATGATTGAACTTAAAAATATATCTAAGAAATTCAATTCCGGAACTGTTAACGAAACAGAAGTTTTTAATGATTTTAATTTCAAAGTAGAAAAAGGAGAGTTTGTGTCAATTATAGGCTCAAATGGTTCAGGAAAAACTACTCTTTTAAATCTAATTGCAGGCTCTATAAAACAAGATATAGGTCAAGTTTTAATTGATGGACAAGATATAACTTCTCAAAAAGAGCATATAAGAGCGAAACGTTTTGGTAGAGTTTTTCAAGACCCGTCTAAAGGTGTTGCCTCTAACATGACCATACTTGAAAATCTATCACTTGCGGATAATAAAGGAAAGCTGTTTGGTTTAACTCCAGGAATCACGAGAAAGAAAGTTAATGAGTATAGAGATTTAGTAGCCTCTATCGGGCTTGGACTTGAAGATAAAATGAATGTAAAAATGGGTTCACTATCTGGTGGACAAAGACAATCTATATCTTTGCTTATGGCATCATTAACTCCAATAGATTTTTTAATTTTAGATGAACATACTGCGGCATTAGATCCAAAAACAGCGGATATAGTAATGGAATTAACAAACAAAATAATAAAAGAAAAAAATCTAACTGCTCTTATGGTTACTCATAACCTAAGATATGCCCTTGAATATGGCAACAGATTAATAATGATGCATGAAGGAAATATTGTTTTAGATAGAAAAAACGAAGAAAAGAAAAATACAGATTTACAGGAAGTTTTAAACTTATTTAATACGATAAGTATTGAATGCGGAAATTAATTTAAATTATATAATTATCTAGGCCACTTAGAATTTAATCTTAAGTGGCCTATTTTCTTTTTTATGCAAATATTATTCCCTTTGTCATTAATATACATAAAACTATATATGCTATATATGCAAGAAGCATTACAATTCCCTGCCATCTACGGAACTTTTTAGTAATAAGTGCAGGAACTAATGCTATTAAAGATAAGCCTAAACAGAATGGGAAATCTAGATACATAGATTGTAATGATACAGGAAGGCCCGTAGCGCCTGTTGCGGCCGAAATTATTGCACATATTGGTAATATTAAACAAATATCTATTAAATTAGCACCTACAATATTTCCAGCTGATAAACTTGAATCCTTTTTAACAAGAGCTGTAACTGTAGTTACAAGTTCTGGCAAAGAAGTACCAATTGCCACAATAGTTACAGCGATAATACCTTCTGAAATTCCTAGCAATGCAGCAAGTTCTGAAGCATAATCCACAAGTAAATCTGATCCCCAAACAATACCAACTACACCAACTATAAATTTTACAACATTGATAATAATTGTTTTTTTATCTTTTTTAGGTGCTTCTTCTAATTCTTTTTCCTTTTCACTTTCCAAAACTTCAACACCTGGCACACTATCGGCTTCTTTTTTAGCAAGCATATGTTGTTTACCTTTCTTTAAGTTATCCCACATAAAAACTACTAATGGAACAAACATTAATAATGAAAGCCATGGATTTAAAACTCTTGTAGCACATAGGCCAAAAAGCAATGCAATAGAACCTATCAATAAGCTGCTTCTTAGAATATAATCTTTTCTCTCAATAGCAAATGGTGCAAAGGTTAATGTTAAAGCTAAAATTAAACCTGTATTTGCAGTAACAGAACCTATCGCGTTGCCTACTGCCATATCGGCTGAACCTTTTGCAGCAGCAAAACTCGATACTAAAAGTTCTGGAAGAGTTGTGCATAAAGATACAAGCGTTGCACCAATTATAAAACTTGGAATATGTGAAATTTTAGCAATCCACATAACTGCATCAACAAACCAATCTCCACCTTTTACAATAAATACTAAACCAACAGTGATTAACAAAATAGGAATAAAGTAATCCATATTATATCTCCTTCGCTATGAGTATAAAAAAATAAGACCCGATAGCATATACACTATCCAAGTCTCGCAATTTAATGAAGGCCAGGGATTCCCCAGTATGTTGACCTACCCCATTAACAATGGTTGCTACTCCCTTAGAAATATTATGTTAATTATACCATACAAATGTTTTTTGTCAATTAAATTGATTTTGAGAGTAAAGGCAAAAAATCTTAATTTACTTAATTTAATTACTTTTACAATCTTTTCTACATCAAAGACTATTGTTATTTAAAAAAAATGATATAATAAAATTATGAGAACTATAATTTTTAAAAAAGAACAAGATCAAAGATTAGATGCATATTTACAGGAAACTTATACTTCCTTAAATTTTAGTAAATTAAACAAGTTTTTAAGAGAAAATAAAATCAAAGTTAACAAAGAAAAAGTACCACTAAATACTCATCTTAAATACGGAGACATTATTACACTATATATAAAAGATGAGATATTGGATTTTGTTCCTTCATACACGTTAGATGTTGCCTATGAGGATGATAATATCTTAATAGCAAACAAACCTTCTGGCCTTGTTGTAGAAAATTATGAAGATAAAGAGAAAGATTCTTTAATCTTAAGAGCTAGAAAATATGTTCAACAAAAAGAAAGTTGTAATTACCTTGAACTTTGTCATAGATTAGATACCGGGACTTCAGGACTTGTCATTATGGCCAAAAACGAAGAAACTCTAGGCGTAATGGAAATACTTATTAAAAATCATAAAATAACAAAAGAATATTTATGTGTTGTTATAGGTTGCCCTAAAGAAAAATCTGGAACGATCAAATCTTATCTAAGAAAAAACCCAATGACAGGCGTTGTTAAATCATATAATGCCCAAGTTAAAGATTCTAAAGAAGCTATCTCTAACTACTATGTAAAAGAAGAAGGAAAAAATTATTCAGTAGTTAATGTTAAACTTCAAACAGGCCGCACACATCAAATTAGAGTTCATATGGCAGATTTAGGTTGCCCTATTGTTGGTGATAGTAAATACGGAAAAAACAATATTAATAAAAAATTAAAAATAAAAAGACAATTGCTTTGTGCATATAAATTAAAATTCCCTGATTTAGATGGCAAATATTCTAATTTGTCTAAAAAAGTTATAGAAATTAAAACTCCTATTGAATATTCAGCATTTACACAATATTAATTTCTAGAATCTAATTCTAAAAAAACACAGATAGCCTAAATACAAATTTCATAAAATAAAAAAAACGAAATAACCATTTATAATTAACTTTATTGTAAAATAGCAAAATTATCTATTTTATTACACTTCATATTATGTTATAATATGCAAGTGCGATTAAGCACGGAGGTAAAAATGGAATATGATGTAGTAATTATTGGCGGTGGTATTGGTGGTTTAATGTCTGCCTACCGTCTAACAAAAGAAAATCCTTCTTTATCTATTTGTGTAATAGATAAAGGTAAGGCTATAAACAAGAGAAAATGTCCTCTATCTAATCATTTAGTAGATCACTGTATTAAATGTCAACAATGTGCCATTATGGAAGGCATAGGTGGCGCCGGAGCATTCTCTGATGGTAAGTTCAATATCACAACAGAATATGGTGGTTGGCTACAAGAATACATTGGAGATGACAATACTATAAAATATATTAATCAAGTAGCAGATATCTTAAATGAATTTGGCGCAACTCAAAAATTATATTTCCCAGATAACAATATAAAATTAGAGGCTTTAAAATACGACTTACACTTACTTCAAGCAACCGTAAAACATTTGGGAACTGATGGTAACTACCAAGTTATGTCTAACCTAATGGAATTTTTAAATAAACATGTTACAGTAATTACAGAAGATGAAGTTGAAGATATATTAATCGATCATAAAATCGTTACATGTAAGAAATCCGGAGAAATTGGCTATAAGAACTTAATTATCGCAGTTGGCAGATCTGGCTCTGAATGGTTTGGAGATTGGTGTGTAAACAACAAGGTTGAAGTATCTAACAACCAAGTAGATATAGGTGTTCGTGTAGAACTTCCAAGAATTATATGGGAAAATATCTCTGAAAAAATCTATGAGCCAAAAATTGCTTATAGAACAAAGTGTCACGGAGATATAACTAGAACTTTCTGTTTTAACTCTGGAGGTGAAGTTGTTATTGAAAACAACGAAGGTTTACTAACAGTCAATGGACACGCTAATTCTAACCCAGAATTAAAAACAAAAAATTCAAACTTCTCTATTTTAGCAACTCAACGTTTTACACAACCTTTCAATAAACCAATTGCTTACGCAAAGCATATTTGTAAACTTGCTAACATGGTAGCAGGCGGTGGCGTTATTGTTCAAAGATTTGGAGATTTAGTTGACGGAAAGAGAACCAATGAACATAGATTAAAACAATCTAGAACTATTCCTACACTTCAAGGCGCTGTAGCAGGCGATTTGTCTTTATGTATGCCAAAAAGACAATTAGACAATATCATCGAAACGCTTTATGCATTAGATAAAATTGCTCCAGGAACAGCAAACTACGATACTCTTCTATATGGTGTTGAAGCAAAGTTCTACTCTATTAAGCCAACATTTATAGATGACAATTTCCAAATTTTACCTAACATCTATGCAATTGGAGATGGCGCTGGTATAACAAGAGGTCTTGCTCAAGCTGGAGCTAATGGCTTATATGTTGCCGATGCTATTTTAAAAAGCGAATAATCTTAAACACTAATAAAAAAATATAGGACTGCTAAAAACAGTCCTATTTTTTTTGTTATCAACTTGTTAATTATTTCTTAGCTTCGCCTTCCATTCCTACCAATTTTGCAGAACCATTAACGGCTTTAATAGAAAGGTCAATAGAATCAAAAATAGCTTTATTAATATCAGCTTCTTTAACTCCTAAAGCTTTTGTTTCTGTTGGATCAATGAATAAGTTATAATCCATTGTATATGGTAATTGGAATGGATCCATGCCTGATTCAATATTTCTAGCATCGTAATCCTTTTGTACGCTCTTCATACCAAGTTTCATCATCCAAGGGGCAATAGAAACAACCTTTCTTCCATGCATACCACGAGCATCATAAACAATTGCTAAGAATTCTTTCCATGTTAAGTTGTACATACCGATTGGAATAGCTCTAAATCCATAACCTGGTTTTTGAACAGCAGCACCTGCTAAAGCTTGACCAACTTGGTTACATGTTAACATTGCCGTACCACCTGCTGGATACATTGTAAATGGAAGATTATCCATTCTCTTTAATTGATCAATTAAGATTGTCCAAACTGGTCTTCTACCTGGTTGAATACCAAAGATATAAGGAAGTTCTAGAACTGATGCTGAGAATGTGTCATCACAGAAACTTTCAACAATCTTTTCTTGTTCAATTCTTGACTTAATATATGGATTTTGAGCTAAGAAAGCTTCACCTGTATATTTGATTTTTTGATTTGGATTTGCAGGATTCTTTGCAAGACCGGCTGCTAACTTATACATATATGAGAAGTAAGAACCACAAACAACAGCATTTTTAATACCAACTTTCTTACAAATAGGTATTAATCTTTGTAAAGGATCGTTGTTGAACTTCTTGTAAACTTCTGCAACTGGAGGTGGACATTCCTTTCTCTCATCTACACCGGCAGCGAATATAAATGTATCGCAACCTTTTAATAAGTTCTCAACTTCTTCATCAGAAGCCTTGTTGATGTCCATTTCAATTAATTCCATTTCTTTTGGAATTGGAGCATCCTTAGGTGTTAATCCTGGTAAACCAACAGATTTAACTTCATGACCCATCTTGATTAATTCTGTAGCAGCTTCACATCCTAATAGACCTGTACCGCCAATCATAAAAATCTTCATACTAAATTCTCCTTTTTGTTTTTATTCTAGTTTATAAATTTAACTACATATGATATTATACCATAAAAAAGTACTATGTAAATATAAATATTTACAAGCATTTAAAGGAGTAATACTATGCACTATACATATAACACCGGAATGAAAGTATGCGCTTATCAAATATCTTTTGATTTAAATGACAACATTGTGACTAATATAGAATTTAAAGGTGGCTGCAATGGCAACTTAAAAGCAATCTCAAAACTTTTAGAAGGTATGAACGCTGACGAAATCGTAAAAAAACTCGAAGGCAATACTTGTAGGAATAACAATACATCATGCGCAGATCAATTAACCATTGCAATAAAAAAAGCTAAAGAGGAAATAAGTAACGCTCAATAATAAAAAGGCACCTTCTCAAGTGCCTCATTTATTATATCTTATTTATTATTTATTTTTTAATTGGTAATTTAAGTACGCAAGGGATAAAGCCAAATTTTCTTGTTGCACAACAACACCTTCAGGAACAATTAATGCAGTTTGTGCAAAATTCCAAATAGCTTGTATTCCATTTTCTAACATTAAATCACATACATCTTGAGCAGAAGTTTTTGGAACTGTAATTATACCTATTTTTACATCATTCTTTTTACAAAATTCTCCAAACTTCTCCATAGGAAGCACTGTATCATCTATTCTTACCGTATCAAAGGCAGCAATAACTTTCAACCCATATTTTTCAAAGCCAGAATAATTTAGAAGTGCTCTACCTAATCTTCCTGCACCTACAATTACGGCAGTATTTACCTTATCAACTCCTAGTACACTTTCAAGCATACCGATTAATTCTTTTGTGTTATAACCTATTTTAGGTTTTCCTTTACCGCTTACAGAGCCTAAATCTTTTCTTACTTGAACCTCACCAAGTTCTAAAGCCTTAGCAATAGTTGTTGCAGAAATTGTTGGCATTTCATCTTCAATGGATTTTAAATATTTTAAATATCTTGGCAACCTACCTAAAGTTGCTTTCATAATACTAATTGCCATACTTTCTCCCTACTTTTTATTTTTAATATAGTTTACATGAAATAATTCATGATTTCTATCTTTTATAACATCTTTGTATAAATTTTCTATTAATGGATTATCGTCAGCTTTTCTTATATTTGTAAGTTTATCCGCCTCATATAAGCCAGCACCCCTAGATTCCTTTACAACTCTTGTTGATGCAGGTTGGCCACCACCGTTTACGCATCCGCCAGGACATGCCATAATTTCAATTAAATCAAAGTGCTCTCCACTATTTATTCTTTGAATTAATTTTTCTGCATTACCAAGGCCACTTGCAACAGCCATTTTTAACTTTTTATCACCATATGGAATATAGAATTCTTTTATAGGACTAAAACCTCTTTGTCCTATATATTCAATATTCATATAATCACTTTGAGTTTTAGTTCCCGCAACCGTTCTTAAAACTGCTTCAGTCACTCCACCTGTAACACCAAATATTACACCGGCACCTGAACTTAATCCATATGGAATATCTGCTGAACTTGGTTCTACTTCGCTAAATACTATGCCTGACTCTTTTATCAAATGAATTAAACCTTGAGTAGTCATTACAACATCTACATCAGGTCTACCATCATGTGTAAACTCTTTTCTTGCAGCTTCAAACTTCTTTGCAGAACATGGCATAATAGCAACATTAAAAGTTTTCTTGCTTCCATTTTTTTGTTTATCTACAAGAAGTGCACCTAACATTTCCATTGGAGATTTACATGTAGATATATTAGATAAAATCTCAGGATGTTTCTTTTCTGCGTATTGAATCCATGCCGGACAGCACGATGTTATTAAGGGCAATTTCTCATCTTTTTCCAGTCTTTCAATAAATTCTCTAGACTCTTCCATAACAGTCAAATCAGCGCCAAATGAAGTATCATAGATTTCATCAAACCCAAGTCTTCTTAATACGGACACAATTTTACCCATTACATTTTCGCCAGATTTTAATCCAAACTCTTTACCAACTGCTACTCTAACTGCAGGAGCAACTTGTACTGTTGTTGTAACACTTGGATCATCAATTGCCTCAAACACCTTGTGGACATCACTTTTTAGTGTTAACGCGCCTGTTGGACATACTGCAACACATTGACCACATCCAACACATGGCGATTCAGCAAGAGGCATATTAAATGCAGTAGAAATTCTCATTTTAGAACCACGGTAAGCAAAATCTATGGCTCCAACGTTTTGTATTTCATTACACATTCTTACACAGTCACCACACAAAATACATTTACCTGCATCTCTTGATATACATAAAGAAGATTCATCTTCATGTTTTGTTGAAACTGATGTGTTTGTAAATTTACCAGGAGTTACTTTAAAGTGAGTAGATAATTCTTGCAACCTACACTTTCCTGAATTATCACAAGTATTACAATCCGAGCAGTGATTTGCTAGCAACAATTCAAGGATATTTTTTCTATATCTTCTTAATCTTTCTGTATTAGTCTTTATTATCATACCTGCTCTAGGTGGAGTTGAACAAGCAGCTTCTAACCCACCTTTTTCATTCTCTACCATACACATACGGCATGCACCATATATGGACAATTCTGAGTTATAGCAAAATGTAGGCAAATCAACTCCTGTTTTTCTAATTAACTCTAATAAATTTCTTTCACCATTTATCTCTATCTTTATTCCGTCTATAGTTAAATATTGTTTCTCTTCCATAATATTAATACTCCTTTATAGCTTGGAACGCGCAATTTGCAACACATGCGCCACATCTAATACACTTAGATAGATCTATCTTAAATGGTTCTTTCAATTTTCCTGTAATTGCTGATGCTGGACAATTTCTTGCACATTTAGAACAACCCATACACTTGCCTGGATCAATTTCTATTGTTCTTAATCTTTTACAAGCTCCTGCAGGACAGCGTTTATCTTTTATATGAGCATCATATTCATCTCTAAAATTCTTAATAGTTGAAACTACTGGAGATGGTGCAGATTTTCCAAGTCCACATAAAGCTGTATGAGATATAGTATCCGCTAGTTCTAATAATAACTCAACATCCCCTTCTTGTCCTTTTCCTACAACAATTCTCTCTAATATTTCTCTCATGCGTTTAGTTCCTTCTCTACAAGGAATACACTTACCACATGATTCTTTTTGAGTAAAGTTCATAAAGAATCTTGCTACTTCAACCATACATGTATGGTTATCCATAACAACAAGGCCACCTGAGCCAATCATTGCACCTATTTGTTTTAAGTGATCAAAATCGAGTGGCAAATCTAAATGTTCTTTTGTTAAGCAAGCGCCTGATGGACCACCAATCTGTACTGCCTTAAATTCCCCATCTCCTCTAATTCCACCACCTATATCAAAGATAATTTCTCTTAATGTTGTACCCATTGGAACTTCTATTAAACCAGTATTATTAATATTACCAGTTAAAGCAAATGCTTTTGTTCCATTATTATTTTCTGTACCTATAGATAAATACCAATCGGCACCATTTGTTATTATTTGTGCTACATTCGCAAAAGTTTCAACATTATTTAAAACAGTCGGTTTATCAAATAATCCATGCTCGACTGTTCTTGGAGGTTTAACTCTTGGAAAGCCTCTCTTACCTTCAATTGAAGCAGTTAAAGCTGAACCTTCCCCACAGACGAAAGCTCCTGCGCCCTTACATACTTGTAGTTTAAAAGAGAAATTAGTACCTAAAATATTGTTGCCTAAAATCCCTAATGTTTCGGCTTGTGTAATGGCATTTTTTAATCTCTTTACTGCAAGTGGATATTCTGCACGAACATAAATATACCCTTCATCAGCACCACAGGCTACAGCCGCAATCATCATACCCTCAATCATTTTATGCGGATCACCTTCCATTATAGAACGATCCATAAATGCACCTGGATCGCCTTCATCACCATTACAAACAATATATTTCTTAGGTTCTTTTTGCCTTCTTACTTGTTCCCATTTTTTACCCGTAGGGAAACCACCGCCTCCTCTACCTCTTAAACAAGATTTAGAAATTTCAGAGCAAATATCTTCTGGAGTTATTTCAAATAAAGCTTTTTCAAGTGCCTTATAACCTCCAATTGCAATATATTCCATAATAGAATTTGCATCAATTTTCCCACAATGCTCTAGCACTAAACGAGTTTGTTTTTTATAGAAAGGAATATCTTCTTGTTTTGCATAGATTTCACCATTTCTCTTAAATGCAAGTCTTTCAACACATTCACCTTTTAAAATAGTTTTTTCAACTATTTCTTCACAATCATTTATATCTACTTTTGTATAAAGCCAACCTTGAGGATCGATACGAACTAGAGGTCCCATTTCACAAAATCCATGGCAACCACTTTGTTTTACACCTATAGACTTGTCATGTGGCTCTTTTTCAAGTTCAACATCGACTTTTAATCCTTTTTCTTTTATAAGTTCTTTTAATCTCTCTAAAATCTTTACTGAACCACCAGCCACACAACCAGTTCCGCCGCAAACAATAACTTTTTCTACTTGCGCCTCATAGGCTTTTTTCATTTCATTACGTAATAAAGTTAGTTCTTCTCTTGTTTTAATCATTTGAGTCACTCTCCTTTATCTTTTTTATTAATTCTACAGCTTTTTCTGGGGTCATTGCTGGATGGACCTCATCATTAACAGTTAACGCAGGAGCAAGACCACATGCACCTAAACATGAAACTGTTTCAACTGTAAACATTAAATCATCTGTGGTTTTCTTTTTTTCATCAAGACCTAATATTTCTCTTATTTTTTGCAAAATAGGGACAGAGTGACGTACGTGACACGCAGTTCCATCGCAAATTTTAATAACATATTTGCCTTTTGGCTCTAATGAAAAGTTTTCATAAAAAGTTGCAACACTAAAGATTTTAACTTCACTTATATTCAATTTTTCCGCTAAATATGGAAAAACTTCCCTTGGCAAGTAGTGATAAACTTCTTGAATATCTTGAAGAATTGCTATTATATATTGCTGTTTTCTCTCGTGTAAATCCAAGATTTTGTCGATTTTATTAAAGTCGATTTGTAAATTCATAATTTCCTCTATTTATTTTTGCAAAAATTAGGCTTCCTAATATATTTGGAAGCCTATTTAATTATTTATTTGTTAAATATTCGTCAATACCTTTAGCAGCTAACTTGCCAGCCCCCATAGCGGATATAACAGTAGCAGCACCAGTAACAGCATCGCCTCCTGCGTACACACCTTGTCTTGAGGTTAAACCAGCTTCATTAGCAATAATTCCGCCATGATCATTAATCTGTAATCCCGGTGTAGTATTTTTAATAAGTGGATTTGGTGATGTACCTATTGACATAATTACTGTATCTACATCAATTACATATTCTGAATCTTTAATAGCTATTGGTCTTCTTCTGCCTTTAGCATCTGGTTCACCTAATTCCATTTTTTGAACTTTAATTCCTGTTACAAAGCCATTTTTAGGGTCTCTTGGGTCAGCTTCATTTTTATATCCTAAAATTTCTACAGGATTTCTTAAAATTTGGAAATCTATACCCTCTTCCTTAGCGTGTTCTACTTCTTCCTTTCTTGCAGGTAATTCGTCCATAGAACGACGATATATAATATAAACTTTTCCAGCACCTAACCTTAAAGCGGTTCTTGCAGCATCCATAGCAACATTACCGCCACCTACAACTGCTACTTTACCACCTCTCATTATTGGAGTTGTCGAGTTTTCATTATATGCTTTCATTAAATTGCTTCTTGTTAAAAATTCGTTTGCTGAATAAACACCCTTGTATGATTCCCCAGGAATATTCATAAAGTTTGGAAGACCAGCACCTGAACCCACAAACACTGCTTCGTATCCCATTTCGAATAATTCATCAATTGTTAAAGTTTTACCAATAACAACATTTGTTTCTACATCTACACCTAATGCCTTAAGGCCTTCAACCTCCTTTGCCACAATAGACTTTGGCAATCTAAATTCTGGAATTCCATAAACAAGTACGCCACCTGCTGTATGTAAAGCCTCAAAAATAGAAACCTTATAACCTTTCTTTGCTAAATCTCCTGCGCAAGTTAATCCTGAAGGACCAGAACCTACTACAGCGACTTTATGACCATTTGATGCAGGAACTTCAACTTTGCCTTTATAATTAGCGTTATGCCAATCTGCAACAAATCTTTCTAGTCTTCCTATGCCTACTGGCTCAAATTTTACACCAAGAGTACACTTACCTTCGCATTGAGATTCTTGTGGGCATACACGACCACAAACAGCTGGAAGTGATGAAGTTTTATGAATGATCTTATAAGCTTCTTCATAATCTTTTTCTTTTACCTTCGCAATAAAATCTGGAATAGATATATTTACAGGACAACCTCCTACACATGGTCTATTTTTACAATTTAAACAACGGGTAGCTTCTGTAACTGCAATTTCTTCTGTATAACCAAGAGCAACTTCTTTAAAGTTTCTAGCACGTACTTTTGGATCTTGTGTTGGCATTTCATGCTTCTTTGGATCTATAGCCATAATTAAAGTTCCTCCTTATACATTTTTAAACAAATTACATGTCTCAGCATGAGCTTTACGTTCAAAATCTACATAAGTTCTACCTCTAGACATTGCTTCGTCAAAATCTACTTCATATCCGTTAAAATCTGGACCATCAACACAAGCAAATTTTGTAACCCTCTTTCCTTCTTGGTTAAGAGTTAATCTACATCCACCACACATACCTGTTCCATCAATCATAATAGGATTCATTGATACCGTAACCGGAATATTAAATTCTTTTGCAGTCAACACTACAAATTTCATCATAATAAGAGGTCCGATGGTTATAATCATATCAAACTTTTCACCATTTTGTAGCATTTCCTTTAAAGGAACTGTTACATTTCCGTGTCTTGCGTATGAACCATCATCCGTCATTACTTCTAATTTATCTGAGCAAACTCTAAACTCATCTTCAAGAATTAATAAATCCTTGCTTCTAAAGCCTATAATGCTTGTAACATTCGCACCTAATTCATGGAAAGCTTGAGCAATTGGCATAGCGATTGCACATCCAACTCCTCCACCCACAATACAAATTTTCTTTATACCATCCATATGGGTTGCAACCCCAAGTGGACCTACGAAATCTTGTATATATTCGCCTTCATTCTTGTGATTTAACTTTTCTGTTGTTGCACCAACAATTTGGAAAATAATCTTAACAGTTCCTTCTTCTTTATTAGTTCCAGCTACTGTTAAAGGAATTCTTTCTCCATCCTCATCCACACGCAAAATGATAAATTGCCCGGGTAGTGCTTTATTAGCAACTAGAGGGGCTTGAATTTCCATTTGAGTAACGGTTGGATTTAAACATTTCTTTCTAACAATCTTGTACATGTTTTTTCCTCGTTAATATATAAGTTTTATTTTTTTAAGTAAACTTGGGATTTTCTCCCAATATTTTAGATTAATAATATTATTATTAATTGCACCTTTTATATAATAACATTATTTTGAGCATTGTCAAACCACCCTTTAAAATTAACAACGTATTTCTATTTTATTATATGTTATTAGGTGACAGAACATCCGCCACCTAATAAATTGTTTTTTATTAGAAATCTACTTCTGTGTCATAATAACAACACTTCAATAGTTTTTCCATTTCTTTTTGTGTTGGTTTTCTTGGATTAGAACCTGTACAAGCATCCTTTATTGCATTCTTAGCTATCTCTGGCAATCTTTCCAAGAATACTTTCTCTGGAACAAAACCATTTTCAGTAGGATAACTATCAGCACCATAATTCTTGATACAATGAGGAATATTTAAATCTTCATTCATTTTTCTTAAGTACGCAATTAAAGCTTTAACCTTTTCAGTATCCGATGCAGATTTTTTACATATACCCATATAATCAACAATTACACCATATCTCTTTTTAGCTTCTTTATTTTTTGCATTAAATGCAATTACCTTAGGCAAGTACATTGCGTTTGCTGCACCGTGAATAATATGTGCTCCATAATCTGCAAATGCCGCACCCGTTTTATGGGCCATAGAATGAACAATACCAAGTAAAGCATTTGAGAAAGCCATACCGGCTAAGCATTGAGCATTATGCATTCTACCTCTTGATTGTACATCTCCATTATATGATGGAATTAAATCTTTCATTATCATCTCAATTGCGTGAATAGCAAGAGGATCTGTATAATCACTATTTGCTGTTGAAACATATGCTTCTATTGCGTGAGTCATAGCATCCATACCAGTATGTGCTACTAATTTTTTAGGCATTGTTTCTGCTAAATCTGGATCCACAATTGCTACATCCGGAGTGATTTCAAAGTCAGCTATTGGATATTTAATTCCATTCTTATAATCTGTTATTATGGAGAATGCTGTAACTTCAGTTGCCGTTCCTGATGTTGATGAAATTGCACAAAAATGAGCTTTCTTTCTTAATTCCGGAATTCCAAAGACTTTACACATATCTTTAAAAGTACATTTTGGATATTCATACTTAATCCACATTGCCTTAGCTGCATCAATTGGAGAGCCACCGCCCATAGCAATAATCCAATCCGGTTTAAAGTGCAACATCTTCTCAGCACCAGCCATAACTGTCTCTACTGATGGATCTGGTTCGATACCATCAATAATCATAACTTCAAAGCCTGCTTCTTTTAAATAAGCTTCTGCTCTATCTAAAAACCCAAACTTTTTCATTGAACCGCCACCTACACAGATAACAGCTCTTTCACCCTTAAAATTCTTTAATGCTTCAAGGGCACCTTTGCCATGATACAAATCTCTTGGAAGTGTAAAACGTGCCATAAAAAATCCTCCTTATCTTTTTTTTGATTTCAAGAAATATTGTATCTTGTCAAAACCAAAAAGTAAATAGATAAATATAAAATCGATAATATATTTATTGATAAAGTTGATTACATAAATTGCATCCGCTATAAACGACTAAGTCATAACCTGTTTTTTTGATTTTACAGAATGTTTTTTATTGATTTATAAAAAGAGGCTAACTTAAAAATTCAAGTTAGCCTATTGCTTTATTTTATTAATTTATTTCTTTAAAATCCCGTCAAGTGGCTTTAAATGCCATAAATCTACAAGTCCTTTTAATACATCATCATTTATTTCATTTACAACTTTGCCTAATGTAAGCATATATAGTTGTGCTGTTTTTTCTACTGTCTCTATTAGTCCAAATGCTTCATCTATGTCTTTACCTACTCCATAGATTCCATGATTTGTCCATACAACTAATCTATAAGTTTCCATCTTTTTAGCTGTAGCTATACCTATTTCATTTGTTCCACATACCATACAAGGTAATACACCGACTCCATCTGGGAATACTACAATTGCTTCTGTATTACTACGCCATAATTTCTCTGTAAATAATTTATCATCTGGCTTTAATACTGCTGACATACATATTGTATATGTTGGATGTGTATGCATAACTACTCTGTGATTTGGATCTATCTTTAGTCTTGTAGCATGTGTCATTAAATGTGCTGGAAGTTCACTTGTAAACTTTCCACCATCTTTATATCCCCATAACAACTCTGCGCTTAATCCATCCTTTCCAATACGGATTATTCCAAGATTAGACTCTGGATCTTCTATTATATTTTTAAAATACTTACCTGTGCCTGTTACTATAAAATACTTGCCTACTAATTCTCTTGCATCGAATCCTGTTGGTATTACTCTTATAACATTATTTACATCTAAATATTCCTTAACTTCATTTTCATCAAGTAAAACAGAAACATTACCTCCATTTCTCTCATCCCAACCTTGGCGATACATATTACTTGTAATTTTACATAATTCTTTTACAAATTTTGCTTCTAATATGTTTTTCATTTTTTTAATTAACACTCCTTTTTTCATTATCTTGTTATTTCATTAATTTCAATATAACTCATATCTATAACTCTATTTGACTTTTTAGGTTTCCGATTGCTGTAGCTTCAATTGGCATTGCTATAACTTCTTTATTTGTAAACTCACTTGTAAATTCATTAACTATTTTATTGTTTGCCCCACCACCTACAATATATATTTTATTAAAACTTCTTTTTTCGCATTTTTCTAATTCTTCAATTGCTTTTTTGTATCCCATTGCCATGGACCTATATGCACTACGATATAAATCACCTTCACTTTTTGGAACGTCTAGATTTTTGCCTTCAAACCAAGCCTTTATTTTCTTATCCATGTTCTCTGGCAAAGAAAACTCTTTATCATTTACATCAAATACTCCATTAAATGTACTCTCTCCTGCAAGTTTTTCCATATCCTTAAAACTTTTACCAAAAACATTTTTAAGGCATACATTAATCCACATGCCTGTGATATTTTTTAGGAATCTAAAATTACCCACTCCACCTTCGTTTGCAAAATTATATTTTAAAGCCTCACTTGAAACATTAGCTTTTTTTATTTTAGCTCCAACAATTGCCCATGTTCCGCTAGATATTAAAATACTATCGTCCTCATTATCTACAGCATAAAATGCACTTGCGGTATCATGAGATGGGCATAATCTTACAGTAGTTTGACCGCCTACTTCCTTTGCAATATCTTCTTTTAATTTTCCAACTACTGTTCCTGGATTACAAAGTATCGTAAACATATTTAATGGTAAATCTAATTCTTCTATAAGTTTTTTATCAAATTCTTTTGTTTTACAATTTACAAGACCTGTCGTTGAAGCTTCTGTATATTCTTTTTTTATATTACCAGTAAGTAAGAAACTAAAATATTCTGGCATCATCAAAAAGTTTGATACTCCATCTAAACGTCCATCCATCTTATCTTTATATAATTGATAAATTGTATTATAAGATTGAAATTGAATACCTGTATGCTCATATAACCGATCAAAAGATATCTTTGAATTTATTTCCTGTATTGCACTTTCCGTTCTTAAATCTCTATAGGCATAACATGGCATTAAAGATTTCCCTTCCTTAATTAGAACATAGTCTACACCCCATGTATCTATGGCTAAACTTTCAATATTTTTATACTTTGAAAATGCTACTTTTATTCCTTCTTTTATCTCTTTGAATAGTCTTGATGTGTCCCATACAAGATGGCCTTCTTTATTGTCCATATGATTTTCAAATCTATAAAGCTCTAATGTTTTTATTTCTCCATTTTCTTTCCAACCAATAATATGTCTTCCGCTTGATGCACCTAAATCTATCGCAAGATAATACTTATTTTTCATATTTTATTCCTTTTTGTAGGTACTTGTAATACAGTTACTTATATTTAAATATATTATACTACAATTCAAAAACTTATTACACAAAAACTTGAAAAAGCGAATTAAACAAAAGCACATAAAAAAAATATCAAACTTGGCCAATAAAAGTTTAAAAGACAGTATTTTTTTCTTGACAATGGTTTAATATTATAATAATATTATAATGCTTTACGAATATGCCCGTTTAGCTCAGTTGGTAGTAGCATGCGACTGTTAATCGCAGTGTCGTAGGTTCAAGTCCTACAACGGGCGCCAAAAAAAAGATGGTTCAAGTTTATAAACCATCTTTTTTATCTTTTATATTTGTTTATAATTTTATAATCAAATAATTATTATTCTTGAATATCTTCATTACTGTGTTGTAATTTATCCATATAATATAAATCTCTCGTTTTTTTAAAATATTCTATAGAGAAAATTACTGTGAAAATAAACTCAAGCGAGGCTGCAAATTCAATTGTTCCCCAAACACTTGCCGCTATTGGATGGGCACTTCCGTCATTTATTTTTGCTATCCAAAAAACAGAAAAAATAAAGAATCCAATAATTATTGTATACAACATCTTTATTGAATAACTTCTTCTTAATTTTACAACCTCATTTTCGACCCTTGAATTGACAAGTTTAGAAAAACAAGGAATTAATGGGGCAAATAAAATAATTGCATAAATAAGAGCCAATATCGACCCAAAAAGATTTGTTAAGAATAAATGATAGTCCTTAAATTCAGATATATATGCTAAAACATTTGAAGATACTATCCATGTAAGGTATAGAACCGTAATAATAATTGTATTTATTAATTGACTTTTAGTTAATTTAACCTTTTTCATAACATAACAATTTTATCACACCGGCATAAATGAGTAAACAAAAAATACATTTTCAAAAACTTATTAGATAAAAACATTTCTATTTTGTCTATGATTTTAATAAATAATCAAAAAA
The DNA here is from genome assembly GCA_963592135.1 of bacterium. Lineage (GTDB taxonomy): Bacteria > Bacillota > Clostridia > Christensenellales > UBA3700 > UBA3700. The sequence goes on along the minus strand of CAVAVP010000011.1, from coordinate 35 downwards.
AAAGAAGAGCAATAAACTCTTCTTTTATGGATGCG
>CAVAVP010000010.1:0-46103 GCA_963592135.1 bacterium | reverse complement strand
AACTTTTTCATAAAGATAAAGGTTAAAGTCGACCCTCTAATCGGTGTATGCCATTTTTTTTGTATATTTTTTACTAGAAATTAAACTTTTTAAATTCCTGTCTTGTAAATCTATGGTAATCTGCCATACCTGGCATTTCAAAATGTATACAATAAATATATTTATCTATATTTATATCATTAAAATACATTAAATACTCAAACTCATCATTATCTTTTTGCTCTATACAAACATAGTCTGCAGAAAATTCTTCAAATACTTTCTTTATTTCTTCAATATATACCGGATATTTTCTAATAATCTCAATTAGTTTTTCTAGGAACTTATTCTCTATATTTTCATGAACAAATTTAACGCCTACTTTGGATATTGTTATACATAATCTATCCTCGCCTGCTTCTATAACTTCAATATCTCCTAATGAAGATTTTAAGTTCTTTAAAATTTCCATCATTTCATTTTTAGAAAAGTTTCTATCTATTAATCTATTTAAAGAGGATACTAAATAGTACATAGAGAATTTTTCTTCTCTATATCCTAATTTTATTTGAGATTCTTTAACTACATCTATAAAGTTTTGAATTAAAATATCTTCCATATTTAGCCCATATTTTCAGATAATTGTTCTCCACCTATCAAATGAAAATGTAGATGTTCAACTGATTGTGTTCCAAATTTTCCTTTATTTGAAACTACTCTAAATCCTTCTTTCATATTTAATTCATTATCAGCTAAATTTGCAAGTTTCTTTAATCCTTTACCAAGCTTAACAGCTCTATCTTCATTTAATTCTGTTAAATCCTTATAGTGTTCTTTTGGTATTAATAAATAATGAATTTTTGGCTTTGGATTAATATCTTTAATTACAATAAAATCCTCATCTTCATATAACTTATTTGTAGGAATTTCTCCCTTTACCATTTTGCAAAAAATACAATCACACATTTTAATTTATCTCCTTTCCTATTATAGTATCATCATCTAAGTTTTCTGCTATAACATTTACAATTTCATCTTCCTTAACTTCTTTTACTTTTACTCTTATATATTCCCTTGAATATCCAGCAAAATATTCACCTTCTTTTTCTTCAATAAATACCTCAAGTGTTTTTCCTATCATACTCTTTAGATACTCTAATCTTGTTTTATGAGCAATAATTTCTGCACGTCTACATCTATCTTTAGACACGTCACCAAGCACTTGTTTCATCTTGGCTGCTACAGTTCCTTCTCTTTTACTATATGGGAATATATGGACCTGAGAAAACTTTGCTTTTTCTAAGAATTTTAAAGTGTTATTAAAGTTTTCTTCACTCTCGTCTGGGAAACCACAAATAAGATCGGTTGTAATTCCAGCGTTTGAAAAGTATTTTCTAATTAATTCTACCTCATGCAAAAAACTTTCTGTTGTATAGTGTCTATTCATTGCCTTTAAAATAGCATCATCTCCACTTTGTAAAGATAAGTGAAAATGTGGACAAAAAGCTTTTAAATTAGATAGGGCTTGAAGAAGCTCTTCCGTTATTATATTCATCTCAAGGGAACCTAATCTTATTCTACAATTAATATTGGATAATGCCTTTATAAGTTCTGTAAAGTTTGTTCCTATATCTTTTCCATAGTCAGATAAGTCAACACCTGTTATTACAATTTCTTTTGTGAACTTACTTAATTTTTCACATTCGCAAACTATAGCATTTATTTCTCTACTTCTTGATCTTCCTCTAACAAAAGGAATTAAACAATATGAACAAAACTTATTACAACCATCTTGAACCTTTACATAAGCTCTTGTTCTTTCAACAATTGATGAAAATGTATCTTCATACTTATTTGAAATTGGATCTATCTTTACGCCCCTATTTTCAAATGAATTAATAAGGTCCATTTTATTTGCAGTACCAATTACATACTTTACACCATCTTTGGATATAAATTGTGTGGCATTATGTTCAGATGCACATCCGCAAACATAAATATCTGCATCTTTATTTAATTTCAAGCATCTTTCAACGCATTGTCTAGATTTTCTCTCTGCCTCATTAGTAACCGCGCAAGTATTTAAAATATAAATATCAGCACTATCAAGTTTTTCGGAAACTTCGTATCCTTTTTCACGAAGCACTCCTACCATTGAGTCGCACTCATATTGATTAACTTTACATCCTAAATTATATACAACTACTTTCATCTAGATAATTCACCTATTGTATACATAACAAGAGTTTGAGCAACAATTGCTGCAGTTTCGCACCTTAAGATTCTTTTACCAAGAGATATAATCTTAGCTTTATTTTTCTTAGCTTTTTCTACCTCTTCCTCAGAAAAGCCACCTTCAGATCCAATAATTATTCCTATGCTTTTAGCACTCTTTATTCCCTTAATATTTGAAAGTTTTCCAATCAATGCATGTTCATAAGGCATTATTAAAACTTCTTCATTTTTTGCCTCTTCTATAATTTCATCAAAAGTCTTTAGATCTCCTATTATTGGAAGTTTAGCCCTTCCACATTGTTTACATGCTTCTTGACCAATCTTTTCTAATCTTTGTTTATTAAGCTTTGTTTCATTTGTATATTTAGATAAAAATGGTTGAATTTTGTATACACCAAGCTCTACACATTTTTGAGTAATTAAATCTAATTTATCTCCCTTTGGGATAGCTTGGTATAAAGTAATATTACAATTTGGCATTGCTTCATTTCTTTCAACAACATCTATTCTAGCCTCGGCAGAATCCTTGTTTATTTTCATTAATGTACATCTATAATCAAGGCCATCATTAAGACATATGATAAGTTCATAGCCAACTTTATATCTTAACACCTTAACCATGTGAGCAAACTGCTCGCCTTCAATTATTATCTTATTATCGTATGCTGACTCATTAGGCACAAAAAATCTTCTAATTTCCATAATCTAAAGATAACTCGAAGGCTACCCATTCTCCTAAATTTAATCTTTGTATAATTTTAAAGCCAAGACTTTTATATACATCTATAACTTCATTTTCAAGTGATGTTAATATTCCACTTATTATTATAATTCCATTTTTATTTAAATATCTTTTTAAGTCTTTTGCTAAAGCTTTTAAAACTTCTGATGTAATGTTAGCTAAAACTATATCAAATTTTCCAGTTACATTTTCAAGTATATTTGAATTATCTACCGTTATGTATTTAGAAAATTCATTTATTTTTACATTTTCTCTAGCTGCGTTTATTGCAATTTCATCAATATCATAAGCCTCAATATCTTTAGCACCAAGTGCAGCGCTTGCAAGTGCTAAAATTCCAGATCCTGTTCCTATATCTACAATTTTTTTATTCTTTAAATCAAGACTTCGTATTAAAGATAAACACATCTTTGTACTCTCATGTTGACCAGAGCCGAAAGATTTATTTGGGTCAATTTTTACAACTTTTTCGTTATCTTTTTTCTCATAGTCTTGCCATGCTGGAACTATAACTATATCTCCTTCCCTTATAATGTCATAACCTTTTTTCCATTCATCAAACCATAAATCAGGATTAACACTATTTATCCTATATAGAAGACTCCCAACATCAAATATAGAGTTTTTCTTAAGTATATTTAAAGAACCATTTAATACTTCTTTTATTTCTTTTTCACTTTTACTCGTATATGCCTTAAGAACGCAAAGATTGTCATTTTCTTCCACGCATACACCGCCTGGAAATAAATCATTTAAAATATCTGCTACTAATTCTTCAGCAAGACAGGTTGTTTCTATAGAGATTTCATTTATTAAATTATTGTTGTTCATTAGTGATATTCTTCTTTTCTTTACTCTTTTTTACAGCTTTAACAATAATTCTTACAATGAAATAAATTATTGCAACAATTACAATTGCAAATACAATATAAAGAATTATATCAATATATTTTGCGCAGAAAACTGAAAGAAACGTCATAATAACGCAAGCTACCAAATCCCCTGTTACAACAACAAAAACTGTCTTTAAAAATGAAAGTTCAACAAAGGCTCCGACAGCAGTTCCCGTCCAAACGCCAGTCATAGGAACTGGTACCGCAACAAAGCCCCAAAGACCTAACATTTTTCGTCTTTCAATTTGAGATTTGTCGAACTTCTCTGCCTTATCATTAACACCTTTTGCTTTAGATTTAAAACCATCTTCAACAGCTTCAACTAAATTTCTAAATACTTTAAACTTTTTAAGCCAATTAAGTATTGGTCTTAATATAGCAAGCACAATAGGACACATTATAGCTGAACCTAAAAATGCAAGACCAAGAGCAGCAAAAGCATTCATTCCCATTGCAATAGCAATTGGAATAGAACCTCTAACTTCAACGAATGGAATCATTGAAACAATAAAAACCGTAATGTAGTCGTTACCAATTAAATCTCTAAAAAAATTAACGATTGCATCAGACATATTTTAGCTCCTTATATTCGCTTAAATTATATATATTTACTTGCTTATAGTCAATTTTATCTAATAAAATAGTTATATGCAAAAAATACTATCTCAATTACGACAAGCAGTTAATGATTTTAATATGATTCAAGATGGCGACAAAATCGCTGTTGGTATCTCTGGTGGCAAGGATTCTATTGCCCTACTTACAGCACTTACCATGTATAAAAAATTTGCGCCACAAAAGTTTGATTTAGTTGGCATAAATATCAATATTGGCTTTGAAGATATTGACCAAAATGAAGTAAATGCATGCATTAAATATTGCAAAGATATAGGTGTTGATTTAATCATTGAAAAAACAGACATTAAAGAGATTGTTTTTGACATAAGAAAAGAAAGCAATCCATGCTCTCTTTGTGCAAAAATGAGACGTGGTGCTTTAAGTGATATAGCCGTAAAAAATGGCTGTAATAAACTTGCACTTGGCCATCATAAAGACGATGTATTAGATACATTTTTACTATCTTTAATATACGAAGGAAGGTTATCTACATTTCAACCAATAACCTATATGTCAAGATCAAATATTACATTAATTAGACCATTTGTTTATGTTGATGAAAAATACATAAAAAGTGCCGTTAAAAGGCTTAATTTACCAATCATTCATAACCCATGTCCTGAGGATAAACACACAAGACGTGAAGATACTAAAAAACTTGTGGATTATATAGAGGAAAATTTTGGTTTTTGCAAAGATAGAATGTTTAGAGCTATAACGCATCCTGAGCGAAATAATCTATGGGATAAAAGTTTGGAATTAATAGAAAATAAAAACAATTCAGATAATACTCAAAATTAAAACTAAGCTTAATTTATGTAAAATCTTTTTTAAAATTCAAAGCGTTTATTTACACTTTTTGATTTTTCTTCGCCTTTTTACTCTATCCCTTTTAAAAAAAATTTTCTGGAAGAGCCAATTTTAAGTGGAAATTTATGGTTTTATATTACTTTTTTAGTAATTTTCACTTTAACTTTTCTAAAATTGGTTTTTTATAGTGTAATTTAACTTCTTTTATTGCGTTTTAAGTATTCATTGTATATAATTAAAAAGATTTATTTTATAAATAAAGAAAATATATTAAATATTTAGGTGGTCAAATGGAAAAGAAAAAAAGAATTCTTTATTCTCTAATTGTAGTAGTACTTTGCATTTGCATGACTATTTGTGCATTTGCATGTTCTAACAAGGATGAGGACACAACAACAGACGAAGACATTGACGAATCTGAGTTATTATTTACTAATGGTAATTTCAATTTTGTATCAGATTCTACAGCTTCTTATCCACAATCTCCAGAAGATTGGACAGGTACAGCAGGAAGCACATCTTCTTCTACTAAAACACCAGATGTAGAAAAAGCCGGTGTTATTGATGTAAGTAAAATGTCAAATAGCGATTATGACTATAATGGTAATCCAAGCAAGGTTGGAGATGACAATAAAATCTTAATGATTTATAACAAAACCGCTACTGCTTATTACTATAAATCATCATCAGCAACAATAGATAAAAACTCATATTATGTTTTAAAGTTCTACGTAAAAACATCTAACATTTCAGGCAGCGAAACAGATACAGAAATCGGTGCTTATGCATATGTTACAGGCGATGCATATGTTGCTTTTACTGCCATTCAAACAGATCCTACAAAAAATGCTGGATGGCAAGAATATGATGTATATTTAAAAGGATCATCAGAAAGTTCTTCAATTACATTATCTTTAGGACTTGGTGATGGAAATAAAACAACAGGACATATGACTTCAGGTTATGCCTTCTTTGATTCAGTATCTTTAACAAAACTTGAAGATATTGAAGGTGGCAAAACAGCTGCTGAACAATATAATGAAGTTACAGCATCTAACACAGTTGCAAAGTATGATATGAATCAACCAGATCATAACTTTAACTATGTTTCATCAACTGCATCACTTCCATATACTCCTTCTCAATTTACAGGAGCTGCTGGCTCTGGTGCCACATCTGCCCCATCAGGATCTTCATATCTTGAAAAAGGTATATTAGATATATCTGCATCTAAAGGAAGTTATTCATTTAATTCAATTACTTCTACTGTAACTAAAGTTAGCGATGATATAACAAGTGTAACTGATGATTTAGGCGATAGAATGCTTTATATCTACAACAAACAAGATACAGCTTATTCTTATACAAGCAATGATTCTATGGTTGTAGAAGTTGGTAAATATTATAAAGTTACAGTTTATGCAAAAACATATTTAACAAAAGGTTCTGCATTCGTAAGAATTAAAAATGGTTCTGATACATATATAGAAGTTCCAGTAGACACATCAGGGGCATGGGAAGCTATTTCTATGTACTTATATGGAAACCAATATGAAGAAAATAGTTTTGATATTGAATTAGGTTTAGGACAAGGTGGTAAGGAATCTACAACGCTTGCTTGCGGTCTTGCCTTCTTTGATTGTTTAACTTATGAGGAAATTGATGAAGCAACATATACTGCTGCTGATGCATCATTAAAGAAGTCATTCTATACAGATGAAACATCTGCAACTCCTATCGCTTTAAACAAATTATCCTCTACTTTATATGAAGATGCTTTCTTAAATAGTGATGGAACTGCAAAATATACAACAACAGAAGTTAGCACAGCAGAAATTGCTAGCACATCAGTTGAAGCACTAAATATTACAAATTCTCGTGCAACAGCTTTCTCTATGTCTACAATTACAAAAACTGCTAAAGACGCTGACACTGTCGATTTAACTAATAAGGAACTAATTAAGATTGCTCCTAATAAAGCATATTTAATTTCATTCTATGCAAAGACTGAAAATGTTGTTTCTTCTTCAAATGCAACAATCAAGTTTAGCGTATTTGATCCTGACTATGCTTCTAAATATGATAGTTCAAAGACCACTGCTATCACAATTTCAGTTAACTCTGAAAACTTAGAGGATTATATCTTAGAAAACAATAATGGTTATACAAGATTCTGTGCTTACATTTTAGGCGATGCTATTAATACAAAGTATTTAAGTTTAGATATTGAGTTCGGTACGGGAACATCATCTACTGTTGATTCAACATTAGTTGCTGGTAAATTATCTATTGCTAACTTAAAAATTCTAGATATTGATTATGATACATTTAAGGCTGCCACAACAGGAACTACAGTATATTCTTATACGTTTAGTTCATCATCAAGCGACGGAATTTCTTCAAACGGATATTTCACAAACATTGACACTGCTTCAACTAACTCATTATACACAACAGGCTCTGCTTGGGATAATGATGGCAAACTAGTAGGAACAGCTGTTCCATCATCTTGGACTATTACTGACGATTCAGTTTTAACACAAAAAGGTGGCACATCAGTTGCTGGTGCTGTATCTATTAACGACTATGCTGATATGTCAACTTATATTGCAAGTTCAGTTACAGAAGGTTTAGATCCAAGTTACGATACAGAAAAGAATCCTAATATCTTAATGATTCATGCAAATAATGTTAAGTCTTTAGGATATAAATCTACAACAATATCATTAAGCGCTAATTCTTACTATTTAGTTAGCGTTTATGCAAGAGTAACAGAAGGAGCCTTCTCTATTAATGTTGCACCATCTGGCGCTACAGAAAATAACCAAGGTTTAACAACTTATTTAGCATCAAACGTTGGTACAACATGGAATCAATATTTATATCTAATTAAGACTGGTTTTGTATCTCAAACAATTACAGTTACTTTATATGCTGGCTCTCCTGCTAATACAGCCGCAACAACAGCTACTGCATTCTTTACTATGGCTACCTACTCTTCAATTAATGAAGATGTATATAACGCTATGGCAGAATCTGATAAGGATTTAATTACAAAGAGAACGACAAAGAATGAATGGTATACAGACACAATGGATAACTATTCTTCAAGCACTACATCTCTATTTACTCCATCTAACTGGACAGGAGCTAAAGTAGATTCTTCATCCTCAAGCGATGATGATGATTTAGCAGCAGGTATCTTTAACCAAGTAAACGGAAACTGGGATTTATTAGATATTGATGCAGATAAAGATGCAATTGCTAAAACTATTTTTGGGACAGATCCTGTAAAGGATGATGTTGGTGATAGTGTTCTTGTTATCTATAATAAAGAATTAACAACTTATTCATATTCTTCATCTTCAATTACTCTTGAAGCTGGAAAATATTACAAAGTATCTATTAATGTCTTAACAAAAGATATTAAGTACATAACAGAAGCTGATGTTGATAAAGATGACAGTGATTATGATTCATATAAGAATAAAAACTTAATTGATTCAGCTACACTAACATTAAAAGTTAATAACAAATCATACTCTTTCGGTAAAGCAACAGAAAAAGAAGTAAGTTCAACTGCTACAACTGAAGAATTAGAAGAATATAACTTAGCTAAAGCAAGAATAGTAGATAATACAACATGGACAACTTATACTTGGTATATTGCTCTTGATGACGAAATCACTGATTCAGTTTCAGCAACATTAACAATGTCAGTTGGTGGTAAGAATGTTTCTTATTGGGCAACAGGTTATTTATTCATGGATAACTTCTTAGCTCAAGAAATGACGGAAGCTGACTTCACTGCTGCAGCTAAAGATGAAGATTATGCTGCTAAAGAAGATCATACTTATAGCGACGTTGTTAAAAATAACTATAAGATTAAATACACTTCTGAAGATGCTTCAGCTGAAGAGGAAGAAGAGGAAGAAGAAGAGGAAGACACCGAAGAAACAAAAAAGAATAATCTACTATGGTTATATATTACATCAGGCACAATCGGTGGAATTATAGTTATCGTTCTTATAATCTACTTTATCAAGAAATATGCTCCAAAGAAGAAAAAGACATTTAAGAAGTCAAAAGCTTCTACAAGCAACGATAATTCAAGAGATAAATTTAAAGACTAATTAATCAAAAGCCTCTCAGCTAATTGAGAGGCTTTTTTTAAGCAACAAATTAAATATCAAGGAAAAATATATGAAAATAGAAAAAGTCTCTATAAACGACGCCAATGAGCTACTAAGTATTTATTCCCCTTATATATTAAATACTGCTATTTCATTTGAAACTAAAGTTCCTACAGTAAAAGAATTTGAAAGAAGAATAAAAAGCATAAGCAACAAATATCCTTATATAAAAGCTGTGGATGAAAATAATCAAATTCTAGGATATGCATATGCAAATACTTTTAAAAATAGACAAGCATACGACTGGTCAGTAGAAGTCACAATTTATATAAAGGAAGGATACACTAAGCATAAGATAGGAAGTGCTTTATAATAGCCCTGAACTTTCTTTAAAAGACATGGGGATTTTAAATTTAAATGCCTGTATTGCCTACCCTAAAGATAATGATTCTAACTTAACAATAGATAGTTTTTTATTTCATCAAAAAAATAGGGTATTCACTTATTGGAACTTTTCATAATAGCGGTTTTAAATTTAATAAATGGTACGACATGATATGGATGGAAAAAATGCTTGATGAACATCCATATAATCCTAAAAAAATAAAATTTGGCCATTGGAAAATATTTGAATAATCCTTATTAAAACCATTTACTGCATTAAAAATTTATTTTGTCGTAAATAAAAATGACTGGCAATATGAATTACCAGTCACCTAAGAGATTTTAACTCTTTTTATTCGTACTCTACCACATCTGTCCAACGAAGTAAGAATTCTCTTTCGTTTTCTTTACCTTTAACTAGTTGTGATGCTGCAACAATTGGTATCCATTTTAAAATGTATTGTTTCTCTGTATTACTCTTTTTAGCAAATAAGTCTAAATATTTATCTGCAATTTCTTTAGAATAATTTAAAGAAAATAATAAATAACTACGAGCAACATCAGCAGATGCATTTCCTTGAGTCGCATGCGACCAGTCTATAATATATGGAGTTCCATCTTTAGAAATAATGATATTACTTGGATTAAAGTCACCATGACATACTTTACTATGTTTTGGCATCCCATTTAATCTCGTATGAAGATTATATTTAGTTTCTTCATCAATTGGTGATTCAGAAATTTTTCTCTTCATTTTATCGGTAATTTTATTTAAAAGTGGTGCTTTTTGCGCATGAACCGTCATTTGCAAGTCTACAAAGAATTCTAAATGTTTATCTAGATTCTTAGAATCTTCTTTCATTATTTGTTCTAATGTCTTACCCTCTATGTAGTCCATTGTTATAGTCCATTTATCTTCAACCTTTCCTACATTAATAAGTTTTGGTATATGAAGATCTGTACTTTCAACTCTTGCTTGATTTAAGGCCTCATTTAAAACATCAGCTTTTGAAAACTCTGGATCAAAGACTTTTATAACCTTATCTCCATCTACATAAATTTTTTTGTTTTTGCGTTCCGCAATAATTTTTCCTAAACTCATAAGTTCCCCCCTTATCGTTTACTATCTATATTATAAACTAAATTCCACTTAATTTAAATACACAAGAATTTAATGAAAAGATTCTTGTATATATTCATATATTTACCATGCAAGTACTATGATTGATTTTATTTATTCTAAACTTTTAAAAACCTTCTTATAAATACTATTTTGTATAAAATAAAATCCGTAAGAAATTCCTAGTGTAGCAGTATACATAACTATAAGAGAAATTGGTACTGCCCACATTTTTCCACCAAAAGTAAATCCATAAAAATCTGGCCAAACTTTTAATATAACTACAGTTATTACGTATACTATGCTATAAAGAAAGGTTGAAAGTAAACCTAAAGGTACAAGTTTTAATGGTATTTTTTTCTCTGTGGATAAAAAACATGTTGAAACTATTGAAAGAACTGGAACTATTCCATGTAAATATAAACATGGTCCTGCAAATATCATAGAAAATCCTTGCATAGGCCCTAAAAAACATACGCATGTTAAGAATGTTACACTTATAGCTACTGTTCCTATAAATTGGCATAATATTGCCCATAAAGGTGCTTCACTTTTGCCACTAATAATACTATTTATATTAAAAGGAATCATAAGCATTGTCATAAATCCAACTAATATATTAGATAAGTTGGTAAAGTATCTAAAAGTTTCTGCTCCTGATGTCATATTACCAGTAATTCCACCAATAAGCATTGAACATATAGCATAAAAAACTAAAATTACAATTATAGAATTAATAGCAAGTGCAGTAATATTTACTATTCTAGATTTATTCATTTTTTCACTATCCCAGACTTTATTTTTATCATTATACAATATTTAATAATATAAAACTTACAAAATTCACAAAAATTAGTTCAGCATTACAATCTACAAATATATAAAAAGAAGTGAGTCAAATGTTATGGCTCACTTCCTTTTATTGTATGTTTATTTATATTAATTAAACTTTTTCATGTGTTCCATAATAAGCATTTAAGTACATTTGCTTAATTTCACTCATTAATGGATATCTAGGATTTGCTCCTGTGCATTGATCATCAAATGCTTGCTCTACCATGGCATCTAATCTGTCTAAGAAATCTTTTTCATCAATACCATAATCTTTTATTGTTTTCTTAATGCCAATCTTTTCTTTTAATTCATCAATCTTAGCAATTAAATTCTCAAGCTTTTCTTCATTTGTTTTACCTTTAACACCTAAGTAATCTGCAACTTCACAATATCTTTCTAGTGTATGTGGATATTGATATTGAGAGAATGTTCCCATCTTTGTTGGAACAGGATCTGCATTAAATCTTAAAACTTCATCAATCATTAAAGCATTAGCTACACCATGTGGTAAATGATGGAAAGCACCAAGTTTATGTGCCATAGAGTGACATACACCTAAGAATGCATTAGCAAAAGCCATACCTGCCATATTTGCTGCATTAGCCATCTTTTCACGAGCTACAGCATCATGTAAGCCATCTTCATATGCTCTTGGTAAATATTCAAAAATCATCTTTAGCGAACGAAGTGCTAAGCCATCTGTATAATCTGTTGCCATAATTGAAGCAAAAGCCTCTAAATCGTGTGTTACAGCGTCAATACCAGAAGCTGCAGTTAAGCCCTTTGGTGCGCTCATCATCATATCTGCATCTACAATTGCCATATTTGGCATTAATTCATAATCTGCAAGTGGATATTTAACACCTGTTTGTTCATCTGTAATAACAGCAAATGGAGTAACCTCAGAACCCGTACCAGCGGATGTAGGAACTGCAATAAAGTAAGCCTTCTCTCCCATTTTTGGGAATGTGTATACTCTTTTTCTAATATCCATAAATCGCATAGCTAAATCTAAGAAATTAACTTCTGGATGTTCATACATTACCCACATAATCTTTCCTGCATCCATAGCAGAACCACCACCAAGTGCAATAATACAATCTGGCTTAAATGCGTTCATAGCTGCCGTTCCTTCTTTTGCGCAAGCAAGAGTTGGATCTGGTGCAACATTTGAGAATGTAGTATACGCAATACCCATCTCATCTAATTTATCCATAATAGGCTTTGCATAGCCATTATTAAATAGGAATGAGTCTGTAACAATAAATGCTCTCTTCTTTCCTAAAACATTCTTTAATTCATCTAAAGCAACTGGAAGACATCCTTTCTTTAGATATACCTTTTGAGGTGCTCTAAACCACAACATATTCTCTCTCCTTTCTGCTACTGTCTTTATATTTAATAAATGCTTAATTCCAACGTTTTCACTAACACTATTACCGCCCCATGTACCGCAGCCTAATGTTAATGATGGAGCTAATTTAAAGTTATATAAATCACCAATGCCGCCATGAGATGAAGGAGTATTTACAAGGATTCTACATGTTTCCATTCTATCTTCAAATTTTGCTAATTTTTCTTTTCCACGAAGAGTATCAATATAAATTGAAGATGTATGTCCATGACCGCCATCACAAACCAAAGTTTCTGCTTTATCTACAGCATCATCAAAGTCTTTAGCTCTGTACATTGCTAAAACCGGAGATAGTTTTTCATGAGCAAACTCTTCAGATAAATCCGTAGATTCAACCTCACCTATTAATATCTTTGTTTTTTCAGGAACATCAACGCCAGCAAGAGCTGCAATTGTATGAGCCTTTTGACCTACTATCTTTGCATTTAATGCACCATTTATTAAAATTGTTTTTCTAACTTTTTCTTTTTCCTCTTCATTTAAGAAATAACAACCACGAGCCTTAAATTCTTTCTTTACTGCATCATATACACTATCTAAGGCAACTACAGATTGCTCAGATGCACAAATCATACCATTATCAAAAGTCTTTGAATGGATAATTGAATTTACAGCAAGAACTACATCTGCTGAATCATCAATTATAGCAGGAGTATTACCAGCTCCAACGCCAAGTGCTGGCTTTCCTGAAGAATAAGCAGCTTTTACCATTCCAGGGCCACCTGTTGCTAAAATTATATCTGCTTCTTTCATTAGCAAGTTTGTCATTTCAAGTGATGGAATATCTATCCATCCAATAATTCCCTCTGGAGCACCAGCTTTTACTGCAGCTTCTAAAACTATTTTAGCAGCAGCTATTGTAGATTTTTTAGCTCTTGGATGTGGAGAGATAATAATACCATTTCTTGTTTTTAAAGAAATTAAGGTTTTAAATATTGCTGTTGATGTTGGATTTGTTGTTGGAATTACTGCACCAACTAATCCTATTGGCTCATAAAGCTTTTTAATACCATAGGCTGGATCTTCTTCAAAAACACCTACAGTTTGAGTATTCTTATATTTGTTGTAAATATATTCTGCTGCATAATGGTTCTTTATAACCTTATCCTCAACAATACCCATACCAGTTTCTTCTACCGCTAATTTTGCTAGTGGTATTCTTTCCTTATTTGCTGCCATAGCAGCTTCAAAGAAAATCTTGTCTACTTGCTCTTGTGTATAAGAAGCAAATTTCTTTTGTGCTTCTCTAACACCAGCAATGACTTGTTCTAACTTTTCAACGCTATCTACGATATCGTACATTTTTACGTCTCCTTTATATAAAAAATTTTTGTTCTAAAATCAGTGGATATAAACGAATGTTTGAATAATCAATATTTTTTATATCGATATATATATTATCTATTGAAAAATCAAATGTCAACAATTATTTATATATATTTTTCAATAAACAATGTAATTTAATTTTAAATTGTAAAGAATGTGTAAACAATCTATTTAAAATATGTTAGAATAGATACGCACTTTAAGGAGTGATATTATGTTAAATTATGTAGAATGTGTTAATTATATGGAAGGATTATCTAAATTTGGTAGTGTTTTTGGTTTAGATACTATCAAAGTTTTTTTTAATAGATTAAATAATCCACAAAATGATTTAAAAATAATTCATGTAGCTGGAACAAATGGTAAAGGCTCTGTTTGTGCTTACCTTACAAAGATTCTTTCAGTTTCAGGCTACAAGGTAGGAACATTTAATTCCCCATCGGTATTTTCTTATAATGAAAGATTTTCTATAAATGGAAAGGAAGTAGATAATGACATTATTACAAAATATATAAATATTGTTAAAGAAGAAAGAGATAAATTAGAACAAGAACACTCTATAGCACTTCCAACCGCTTTTGAGTTAGAGTTTGCAGCAGCCTGTTTAATGTTTAGAGATTTAAATTGTGATATTGTAATACTTGAAGTCGGAATGGGTGGTAGATTAGATGCCACTAACGCTATAGACAATAAATTACTTTCTATTATTACAACTATAGATTTAGATCATACTGAATATTTAGGCAATACAAAAGAAGAAATCGCCAAAGAAAAATTTGGCATCGTTAAAGACATATTAGTAACTTATAAACAAGAAGATGAAGTAATGAAAGTCTTTAAACAAGCTAAAACGTTGGTTGTAGCAAAAGAACCTACACTTCTTATAGCCAACAGTTCCGGATTAACATTCAAATATGGTCTTAATACATATAAAATTCAAATGCTTGGAAAACATCAATTAATAAATGCTTCCCTTGCCATTGCCGCTGTAAAAGTTCTAAATAAACTAGGATATAAAATCTCACAAGAAAACCTATATAAAGGATTGTTTTTAACGCACTGGGCAGGTAGATGCGAAAAAATCGAAGTAAAAGATAAATTATTTATACTAGATGGAGCTCATAATCCAAGTGGCGCTAAAACTCTTCATGATGCAATAAAGCTTCATTTTAACGACACAAAAAAAGCATTTGTTTTTGGTGTGTTTAAAGACAAAGATGTTGTAGGGATACTTGAAAATATAAAAGATCTTTTATCTGATATGTATGTAGCTTGTGCTCCAACATCTAGAACTTTAGACCTTCCATCACTTGAAAAGATTTGTCAAAATTATTCTAATAATGTTATAACTAATGAAAGTATTTCTAAAGCAGTCATAAATGCCTATAATTCTGATTGTAATGTTATTATAGTATTTGGATCTCTAAGCATTTTAAATGAAGCCAAAGAGTGTATACGAGGATTAAATGGACAAGAATAAAATAGAACAAGCGATAAAAGATTTATTAGATGCAATAGGTGAAGATAAAGATAGAGCCGGTCTTAAAGATACCCCAAATAGAGTTGCGAGAATGTACGAGGAAATCTTAAGCGGATATAATGATGACGCTTCTATTCATTTAAGCAAAACTTTTGATGTTAAAACTAGCGATATAGTAATTGAAAAAGATATTCAATTTTCTTCAATGTGTGAACATCATCTAATGCCTTTCTTTGGAAAAATTCATATAGCATATATACCAAATGGCAAAGTTGTGGGTTTATCTAAACTTGCAAGATGCGTAGAAGTCTATGCTAAAAGATTACAACTACAAGAACAACTAACAAATAATGTTTGCCAGGCTTTAATGGATTACTTAAAGCCAAAGGCAGCAATTGTTGTATGCGAGGCTGAACATACATGTATGACATGTAGAGGCGTAAGAAAAATGGGCTCAAAAACCATAACCTACTCTATTCTTGGCGAAATTGACGAAACTCAAAAGAATCATATTATTTCAATTTTATTAAAATGATTATAGGAAATAAAACTTTCATTTCAGGAACTCACATAATGGCAATAGTAAATCTTACGCCAGATTCCTTTAATGAAAACTCTAGATGTGATATTAATAATGTTTTAAGTAGAGTCGAAACATTAATAAATGAGGGCGCTGAAATCATAGATCTAGGAGCGCAATCTACAAGACCTGGACATATTACTATATCACCTACTGAGGAAATATCTAGACTTGAACAGCCTTTAAAATTAATTAAATCACACTTTGATATCCCAATCTCTATTGATACATATTATCCACAAGTGGCAAAAGTAGCACTTGATAGTGGCGCAGACTTAATTAATGACATTTGGGGACTTCAATATGGAGATAAATCAATGGCAAGCGTTATTGCAAAATATAATGCATCAACATGTATAATGCATAACCAAAATACAACTAACTATAAAAATTTTTATGAAGATATAAAAGCATTTTTAAAAGAGAGTTTAAATCTTGCAAAGAAAGCTAACATTCAAGATAATAAGATTTGTCTTGACGGGGGAATAGGTTTTGGAAAAGATATAAATCAAAACTGGGAACTTTTAAGAAACTATGATAAACTAAATACACTTGGTTATCCCCTACTTTTAGGAACATCAAGAAAAAGAATGTTTGGCGGCGAAGTAAAGGATAGATTGGCGGGAACTCTTGAATCTACAAGAATAGCATGTCAAAAAGGCGTTTTATTTGTTAGGGTTCATGATGTAAAGGAAAATGCTCAAGTAATAAAGGAAGAACATGCAAAGCTCAATAGAAGTTAACAATCTAATAATAAAAGCATGTCATGGGGTTTTGGATTTTGAAAAAAATGAACCTCAACCTTTTGTATTCTCTGGAAAATTTTATTTAGATTTTCTAACAGCCGCAAACAATGATAATTTAAATGAATCTGTTTCTTATTGCGATATAATGCAAGACATATCCGATTTTTGCAAAAATAATACATTTAATTTAATAGAAACGCTAGCATATAAAACTGCCCTATTAATTTTAAATAAATACCCACAAATATATAAAGTTGATTTAAATTTAAAAAAGCCTGAAGCCCCATATGATTTAACTTTTGATTCAGTAGGTATTAATGTTTCTTTATCTTGGCATACTGCATATTTATCCTTAGGCAGTAATCTTGGAGATAAAGAAGAAACTCTAAATAATGCTTTATCGCTGCTTGATAATGATGAAATTAAATTAACTAGCAAATCCTCATTCTACAAAACACAACCATATGGTGGTGTTGCTGATAAAGAATTTGTAAATATGGCATGTGAAATAAAAACAGTTTTATCTCCTTTTCAACTTCTTAATAAAATACATAAGATTGAAGCCTCACTTGGCAGAACAAGAGAAGTTCATTGGGGAAATAGAACACTTGATATCGACATAATTTTCTACGATGATATAAAAATTAATACAAAAGATTTAATCATTCCTCATAAGGATTATAAAAATAGAGATTTTGTATTAATTCCTCTTCAAGAAATTGCTCCTTTTTTAGGTTTATAACTCTATTTTAGAATCTTTTTTAAGAAATAACCCGTTTTTGAGTTTGCACAATTTGCAACTTCCTCAGGCGTACCTTGAGCAATTACTTGACCTCCCATATCTCCACCTTCTGGCCCTAAATCTATTATATGATCTGCAACCTTTATAACATCTAAGTTGTGCTCTATAACTAAAACAGTATTTCCTGCTGAAACAAATCTTTGTAATATATCTATGAGTTTTGCCACATCTGCTGAATGTAAACCAGTTGTTGGTTCATCTAAAATATATAAAGTTTTTCCTGTATTTTTTCTAGATAGTTCTGTAGCAAGTTTCACACGCTGTGCTTCACCACCTGACATTGTAGTTGCAGACTGCCCTACTTTTAAATATCCAAGTCCAACATCAACTAGAGTTTTTAACTGTCCATAAATTTTAGGTTGATTACTAAACAGTTCACAAGCCTCATCTATTGTCATTTCTAAAACATCAGCTATTGTCTTTCCTTTGTATCTGACTTCAAGAGTTTCTCTATTGTACCTATGTCCACCACATACTTCACATGGAACATAAACATCACTTAAAAAATTCATTTCAATCTTTATAATCCCGTCACCAGAACAATTTTCACATCTACCGCCACTTACGTTAAAGGAAAATCTTCCAGGACCATATCCACGAGATTTAGAATCTGGAGTTTGCGCAAATAATTCTCTTATAGCTGTAAATACGCCTGTGTATGTAGCAGCATTTGATCTAGGAGTTCTGCCAATTGGTTGTTGGTCAATATCTATAACTTTATCTACATTCTCAGAACCTTTAAAGTCTTTACAATAGAACAAACCATAACCTGTCTTATTTAACTCATTTTGAAGCGTTGGCAACAAAACTTCATTAACTAAACTTGATTTACCCGAACCTGATACACCAGTTACCGCGATAAACTTACCTAAAGGAATATCTACATCTATATTTTTTAAATTGTTTCTATAAGCTCCTTTTATCTTTAAATACTTACCATTACCAGGTCTTCTTTGAGAAGGAATAGGTATTGAAAGTTCTCCTGACAAATATTTACCTGTTATAGAGTTTTTATTTTTCATTAATTCTTCTGCCGTTCCAACGGCAACAACATTTCCACCATTAACTCCGGCACCAGGTCCAATGTCTACTATATAGTCTGCTCTTCTCATAGTATCTTCATCATGTTCAACAACAATTAAAGTATTACCTATATCTCTTAGATTTTCTAATGAGTTTAAAAGTTTTTCATTATCCGATTGATGAAGACCTATTGATGGCTCATCAAGTATATACAAAACTCCAGTTAAGCCAGAGCCAATTTGAGTTGCAAGTCTTATTCGTTGGCTCTCACCACCAGATAATGTCGATGATGCTCTATCTAAAGTTAAATAACCAAGTCCAACACTTTTTAAGAAATTTAGTCTTGATAATATTTCTTTTTTAACTTGAGCTGCTATTATTGCATCAGCTCCTTTTAACTCTAGATTTTCAAATAAATCAATTAGTTTTACAACTGACATTGCACATATTTGATTTATATTTAATTCATTAAAAGTAACTGCTAATGCTTCTTTTTTTAATCTTGCCCCATGGCATTCTTCACAAGGAATTAGGGTCATAAACTTTTCAAGTGAGTTTCTTATATATTCTGAAGATGTATCACGATATCTTTTATTAATTGTTGGTATTACTCCTTCAAAAGTTTTAGAAATATGACCACTGAATTTTGCTGATTTATATTCAATATCTAATGTGTCTCCTGTTCCATATAAAAGTATATTTAATATTTTCTTATCTAGGTTTTTAACAGGAATATCTAAAGAGAACTTATACTTTTTAGATAGTTCTTTATAAAAAGCTGAAGGTATAGCTACAAAGTCTAACATAAAGCCAGTTATATCTAAACCTCCCTCATTTATTGTTTTATCCCATTTAATAAACTTATTTGGATCAACTTGGTATGTAAAGCCAAGTCCAGAGCAACTAGGACATGCACCAAATGGAGAATTAAAAGAAAAAGTTCTTGGCTCTAACTCTTCAATAGATATACCGCAGTCTGGACAAGCATACTTTGTACTTAAAAGTTTTCTTTCTCCATTTATATCTATTTCAACCAATCCCTCACTTAAGTTAATAGCACTTTCTAAGGAATCTGTTAATCTTCTTTGAATGCCTTCTTTTATTATTAGCCTATCTACAACTATTGAGATATTATGTTTAATATTTTTATCTAAATTTATTTCTTCATCAAAGGTATACTCAGCACCATCTATCTCTACTCTTGCATATCCTCTTTTCTTAAATGAATCCAACTCCTTTTTAAATTCACCTTTTTTGCCTCTGGCTATTGGTGCTAATATTCTAACTTTGGATTTTTCTTGAGTACTTAAAACAATATCCGCTATTTGATCTACCGTTTGATGTTTTATTTCTCTTCCGCAATTTGGACAATGAGGAACACCTATTCTTGCATACAACAATCTTAAATAGTCATAGATTTCAGTAACGGTACCTACAGTAGATCTTGGATTTTTAGATGTTGTCTTTTGGTCAATTGAAATTGCCGGAGACAAACCTTCTATAGAATCTACATCAGGCTTATCCATTTGTCCTAAAAATTGTCTTGCATATGAGGATAAACTTTCTATATATTTTCTTTGTCCTTCCGCAAAAATTGTATCAAAAGCAAGTGAGGATTTACCTGAACCCGAAAGGCCAGTTAAAACAACTAATTTGTTTTTTGGTATTTCTACATTTATATTCTTTAAATTATTTACTCTTGCACCTTTTATTACAATTTTATCTTTCATTATTCATTCCTTTCATTATTTCTTTTAGCTTACTAATTTCATCTCTATAATGAATAGCCATTTCAAAATCCAAATTATTAGAAGATAATTTCATTAAGTCTCTTAATCTTAATATTTCTTTCTCACAGTCTTTCTTTGTATACTTACCATTCTCTCCTACGGCCTTTTTAGAGATTTCTAGCGTATTTTTTACTTGTTTTATAATTGTCTTTGGAATTATATTATGTTCCTTATTATAAGCCATTTGAATATCTCTGCGACGATTCGTCTCATCCATTGCTCTTTTCATTGAATCCGTAATAACATCAGCATACATAATAACTTTAGCTTCAGCGTTTCTTGCAGCTCTTCCTATTGTTTGAATTAATGCTTTATCACTTCTTAAAAATCCTTCTTTGTCCGCATCTAAAATTGCAACAAGAGTTACCTCTGGAAGATCTAAGCCTTCTCTTAAAAGATTAATTCCAACTAAAACATCAAACTCACCACTTCTAAGTCCGTTTATAATAGTTATTCTCTCTAGTGTGTCGATATCCGAATGCATATATTTAACTTTATAATGATTTTCTTTTAGATAATCAGTTAAACTTTCTGCCATCTTTTTAGTAAGAGTTGTTACAAGCACCCTACCTTCCTTTTCAAGTTGCTCATTTATATTAGACATTAAATCGTCTATTTGACCATCTATCTCATGAATTTCAACGACAGGATCTACAAGTCCTGTAGGCCTTATTACTTGTTCGGCAATTTGACCTGCTTCTTTTAATTCATAATCACCTGGCGTTGCTGAAACACAAATCATTTGATGTATCTTGCTTTCAAATTCCTCATATGTAAGTGGACGATTATCGTAAGCTGCCGGCAATCTAAAACCATAATTTACGAGACTTGTTTTTCTTGCCAAATCACCTCTATACATAGCATGGATTTGTGGAAGTGTCATATGTGATTCATCAACAAGAACTATAAAATCATCCGGGAAAAAATCAAGTAAAGTATATGGTGCTTGCCCAGGTTTTCTTCCATCAAAATATCTTGAGTAATTTTCTATTCCAGAACAGTAACCTAATTCTCTAATCATTTCTATATCATATGAGACTCTCTCTTGAATTCTTTGAGCTTCAATATATTTTTCCTCTTTTCTAAATTGCTCTGCTTGAGCAACCATATCTTCCTTTATTTGCTGAAGTGCATCCTCTCTTTTTTCAGGCTGCACTACATAGTGAGTAGCTGGAAATATATTTATATGAGATAGGGTTTTTGTTGCCTTCCCTGTTACTATATCAAATTCTTTAATTGATTCTATTTCATCACCAAAAAAGTCAACTCTAACACCTACTTTATCATATTGAACAGGATATATTTCTAATCTATCTCCTCTAACTCTAAATGTAGCTCTTTCAAAATCAATGTCTGATCTTATGTATTGAAGTTCAACCAATTTATCTATTAATTTATCTCTATCTACTTCCATCCCTTCTCTTAAAGATAAAGCCATTGAAAAATAATCTATTGGAGCTCCTAAACCATAAATACACGAAACTGAAGCAACTACTATTACATCTCTTTCTTCACAAAGAGCTGAAGTTGCAGAATTTCTTAATCTATCTATCTCGTCATTTAATGATAAGTCTTTTTCTATATAGGTATCTGTAGATGGTATATATGCTTCTGGTTGATAATAATCATAATATGATACAAAATACTCTACTTTATTCTCCGGGAAAAATTCTCTAAATTCATTACAAAGTTGCGCAGCAAGTGTTTTGTTATGAGCAAGGACTAATGTCGGTCTTTGAGTCTTTTCTATTATATTTGCCATGGTAAAAGTCTTACCAGAGCCTGTTACTCCTAACAAAACCTGGGTTCTTAAACCATCTTCAATTCCTTGAGATAACTTCTCTATTGCTTGCTCTTGATCTCCGCAAGGTTTGTAATTCGAATGCAATCTAAACATAACTAAAGTTATTTTAACAAAATATTATATATATTTCAAAACATTTGTTTGATTTTAGATAGTTAATTAATTATTTGAAAAAGTAAATTCTAGGTTGAATTACATAAAACAACTTACTATCCAATAACTATTTTTCTCATTTATTTTAATCTTTCTCACATTTTTATTATATTTTTACGAGAAAAATCAATCAACTATGAGAATATGATTTTTAATACCTGTTTAAAAACTGAAACAATTCTAACTTAAAAACTATCACCATTTTGATAATTATAATCAGCAAGCGTTCTACCATCTTGCAATTCTTGACCAGCATATATTAATCTTTGATTTTCTACACTTATTCCAGACTTTTCTTCTATTTTCGCCTTTATCGTATCAACAGAATCACAAGTTTCTGCTTCTATTGTATATATACTTCCATAAATATCTTTAACTTCCATACTCATCGCATAAGCATCAGATATATTGTTATTTATAAAATTTATGCCAATAATGCAAAAAAACAATTACACATATAACACTTAAATATATAGTTGTTTTTTCAATAGAAATTTTTCTCATACAACTATTCCTTTATTTGGCTGGTTTATTTTTACTTAAATAAGAATAATACCAGCATTCTATATTTGCATTAAAGATTCTACATTTTTTATCTGCATTTTTCCCGATCATTTTTTCAAACGGACCTTTGAATCCAGTTAATATATACATATTCCAATCGGGTAAACTTTTATATACTTTACCTAAATCTTTATATAAAGCTTTTACCTCGTCTATTTCCCCTAATCTTTCAGCATAAGGCGGATTAGAAATCATAACACCAAATGGAGTTTCTTGAGTAAACTTTCTCATATCCATTTCTTTAAAACGAATATATCTCTCAACTCCTGCCTGCTTCGCATGATATTTAGTTATTGATATTGCCTTTGGATTAATATCCGATGCAAAGATTTCTAATTTAGTATCTAACTTTTCTAAATCTTTTGCCTCATCTATGGCATCTTTTAGTGCATTCTTTGGAGTACATATCCAGTTTTCAAAATCAAAATCCCTATTTTTCCCAGGTGCTATATTTAAAGCTTTCATGGCACATTCAATAGGAAGCGTTCCACTACCACAAAACAAGTCTGCAAACATTTTTTCTTTATTATAGTAAGACATATCTATCATAGCCGCTGCTGTTGTTTCTTTTAGTGGAGCTGAATATGCAAGAGATCTATATCCTCTTTTATGCAATCCGTCTCCTGAGGTATCTATAGTTATTGTTACATCATCTTCATAAATAGACACACCAACAATTACTCTTTCTCCACTTTCAACAATATAATCACTATGAAGACCATATGCTTTAACAAGTCTATTTGCTATAGCTTTTTTTACTATACCCCCACTTGCTTTTATTGCACCTAGTTTACTTTTTACAGCTTTTCCATCAATTAAGATTTTTGCGTGCTTAGATAAATAGTCTTCCCAATTAATTTGACTTACTCCACTATATAATTCATCAAAACTTTCAGCATGGAATTTTCCAAGTGTTAATAAAACTCTCTCACCACTTCTTAAAAATACATTTAGTCTTGCTATATCAAAAAAATCGCCATTAACAGTAATTCTACCATTAATAGCTTTAGTATCCTCATAACCTAACTTGTTTAATTGTCTTTTTACAACAGATTCTATTCCTATTGCAACTGGAATTAATATTTCCATATTATCCTGCTATTGCTTGTAATATTTGCTTTAAGAAGAAAGCTAAAATTACACCTGCAACAGTTAATATTATTTTCATTTTTATTTGTCTTTTTTCAGCGGCAATTTGTCTTGAAAAATCATAACCTGCTTGTTGAAGAGTAATGCAATAATATGTATCACCATTCTTTTCAGTTTCTATAACCTCAAAGTATCCTTCATTCGACAAAGATTTCATAGATGGAGCTAAATCCTCTCTGTTAAAATCTGTCCTATATGGAATATTAGATAACAAATCGATTTCACTAACTAAACAATTACCATCTTTCACGATAGCCTTATTATATACAACTTTCATTAAAGCCTTTGTTTTCTTGTTTAGCATATTTCCTCTACAAAAGTGTTGTTAATAAATATATTATACCATAAACTAAAGCTCCACCAATAGCCCCACCAAAAAGTCCTGTAAAAAACATTGAGAACTTTTGCGAAACTTTAGTTTTTGGCCTATATTGTTTTTGTAATTCATGATTGCTCTTAGGTAAAACCACTACAGAGTTTCCTTCGTCATCTGTTTTTACAATTGGCGTAGAAATTTCATTCTTTTTAACCTTTTCCATTGTATCTAAATCTTGTTTTAATAAAATGGCTTTATCGGTTAGTGCGAAACAAACTTCTTCATCATCCTTGTATTTTTGTACAACACATTGATTTAATCTTAATTCTTCAAAAGTTTGCTTTAATTCATCACTTGCTTCATCTAGGCCAGCAATTTTAGCAATTTCTTCCCATGACAATATCTTAAAATCCTTGCCACCTACTGTGCTTTTTATTTCACTACACAATTTTACTGTTAAATTTGTCGCCTTTTCAGATAACATTATTCTTCTACTCTAATTACGTTTTCTACCTTTATAATATTAGGAAGTTTAGATATTTCCTCAACTGCTGAATTCATAGCAAATTCATGAGTCTTTTGTGTAACAAAAGTAATAGGGATAATATCATTATTCTTATCTTGTTTAATTTGTTGAACAGAAATACTATATTTCTTTAATATAGCCGTAATATCTGCAAGTACGCCTGGAACATCATGAACACTTAATCTAACATAATATTCAGATTCAAAATCCTTTATAACATCTTCTTCTTTCATAACATTAAACATTTCAGAGTATCTTGCATGTTCAACTTGTCTTGCACAATATATAATATCCGAAACAATGGCAGAACCTGTAGGTAATGCACCTGCTCCTCTTCCATATGTCATAATATCACCAACTGCATCTCCTACTACAAACACTGCATTAAATGATCCAGAAACACTTGCAAGTGGATGAGACTTTGGTAAGAATACTGGATGAACTCTTGCTTCAATTTTTCCATTAACCTGTTTTGCTATAGCAAGTAGTTTAACGATATAACCCATCTCTTTACCAATCTTTATATCCTCTGCTGTTATTTTTGTAATACCTTCTCTAAACACAAGTTCAAATGGAACTCTTTTATTAAATGCAAGAGAAGATAAAATAGATAATTTATAACTTGAATCATAACCTTCAACATCCGCAACTGGATTTGCTTCAGCGAAACCTAATGACTGAGCATCCTTTAAAACTGCAGCATAATCAGCATTTTCTTCTGTCATTCTAGTTAATATATAGTTAGTTGTTCCGTTAATAATAGCTTTAATCTCTAAAATATTATTAGCTTGCATTGCGGTTGTCATAGTTCTAATAATTGGCATACCACCACCAGTTGTAGCTTCATAATATAATCCTGCACCTGTTTTTTGTGCTGCCTTTTCTAGATCCGGCCAAGACTTAGAAAACATTTCCTTATTTGAAGTTACAATGCTCTTTCCTGCCTCTAAAGCCTTTGTTAAGAAAGTTTTTGCTGGTTCAACACCACCCATACATTCAACAACGATATCAACATTAGGATTATTGCAAATATCATCAATTGAAGAAGCCAAGATATCTAAAGAAAGTCCTAAATTTGTAACTCTCTCTGGGAATCTATCAAGTGCTGCCACAATAGTAGCATCTACACCGTATTCTTCTTTAATTTTTTCTTTTCTATCAATTAGGATTCTGGCAGTTCCGCCACCTACTACTCCTAATCCTAAAATTGCTACGCCTACTTTTTTCATAAACATTAATCTCCTCTTGTTTATTAGTCTTTATTCATATCATAGATTAATTTTAACCCTTTTAGCGTTAAATATCTATCAATTTTATATATATTTAAAGATTTATCTACTCCACATACAAGTTCCGACAAACCTCCCGTTACTACCACTTTTGCATCATTAAGTTCAGAATCTACCTTTAACTTTTCAAGCAAATATTTAACAAGGCCCGTAAAACCATATACTATTCCTGCTTGAAGATTTGCAACTGTTGTTTTGCCTATTGAAGTTTTTGGTTTAACAAGTTCAACACTTGTTAAAAGTGATGTATTATCAGCAAGTGCCTCTAGCGATGTTTTTATTCCAGGAGCTATACATCCACCTAAAAATTCTCCTTTTTCAGATATAACATTAAATGTTGTTGCTGTACCAAAATCTACAACTATTACAGGTCCACCATATAATTTATATGCAGCAACAGAATTAACTATTCTATCAGCACCCACCTCTGATGGATTTAAATATTTTATATTTAATCCTGTTTTAACTCCAGGTCCAACCATTATAGGTTTTATTCTCATATAATATTCACATGCGTGTTCAACTGTATAATTTAAAGCTGGTTGAACTGAAGATATAATGATTCCATGAATATCCTTAAAAGTTATACCCTTTGTCTTAAATAAACTGTCTATTGTAATACCAAGTTCATCTGCAGTTCTTGCGATTTTTACAGACAATCTCCATGAATTTACAAGTTTTTCCTCATCATATACACCTAACTTTATATTAGTATTTCCTACATCTATAACTAGTAACATTTTATACTCCTTCTTCTAAAATTTCTTTATCATTTTCTCTATCTTCAAGTACTGCTTTTTTATCCACTTTTTTATAACTAAATCCTGCCTTTTGTAAAGCTAGAGAAATCGGTGGTGTTAAAACAGCAAATGCAATTACTTCAATTACAAAATTAACACCAAACCATGCAAGTATGTATTTTAAGGAAATTGCGGTACCATTTTTCATTACTTGTTCATTAAACAATAAAACTGCAAATAATCCAACAAATCCTGTATTTACAACAACCCCAACCGCTCCAGAAATTGCGGAAATAATTTGATCTATTGCAAGTTTTGAAGCATTTGACATTTTATCTTTTATAAGAAGCTTTCTAAGTCCATTTGTTACACACCAAGCAAATACACCTATTAGTATTCTTGGCAATATACAAACTAGCGGGTTTTGAAACACAGGCGCAAGTGGTGCTGCAGATTTTGTTGTATACCATGCGATTTCATTAACACACCCCATTAATACAGCAAGTATAAACGTTGTCCAGAAATCTTCTATTTGAGCAACTACTAAAACCGGCAAAATCATTAAAGCTAAAGTAACTGTTCCAAATGAAATTGGCACAAAGCAAAAAATAATTACCAGTGCCAACATTATTGATAGTAAAGCTATCTTTTTCGTATTAATCTTTTTCATTTTTACCTCGCTTGAGTTCATATTCGATACCCATCTTGTAATAGCATTTGTTTTTTTGGCTATATAGTCTTTCGTACCATTAACCAAAAATAGTATACCATATGGCAAAATCAGGCGCAATAAAAAGAAAAACTCCAAGGTTTTATTTTATTTAAAACCTTGGAGCATACATTTAATTAATTACTACAATCTATTAATTATTTGTTTCTGTATTTTCAGCAAATTTTTGAGCTCTTGCTTCTTTTGCAGCTTTTAATTCATTATCTATTGTAGTTTTAGCGTTTTCAATAGATTGAGTTAATGTTGCCTTATATTCAGCTATTTTGTTATTTACAGCAGCAACTGCATCATTAACTGTTTCTAATTCTTCTTCTGTTAAAGATTCATCTAATTCTTTCTTTAATTCTTCTTCTTTTGCCTCAACTTGAGCTAATGCATCTTTTGCACTTTCTATAGTCAATTTGGAAGTATCAATATTTAGACCTAAAGAAACATCTATCGTTCCTAGTGCTGTTGTGATTGTAGAATTAAAATCTGCTGATAACACTGCATCATCTTTAGCAGTATTTAAACTTCCTACTATTGAACCATACTTTGTTTGAATATCTATTTTTTGTTCTGCTGATGCATTCTTGTACAACTTATTAACATAAGCTTGAACAGACTCTACAGTTACCTTTCCGTCATCATTTTGTAAATCTGCAACTTCGCAACCAAACTTTGTAGCAATTGTTTGAGAAGTAGTAGCATCTAGTTCAACATCTTTAATATATTCAGCGGCTGTAATTGCGCCAGATATTGTATACTTAGCAATCTTGCAAGCACCATAATATGCAACCTTTTTGCCCAAGTTAGCATATTTTGTAGCAGAAGCAACATCCAAAGCTGAAGTAGCATTTGAGGCACCTGTAAAACATACTTGTCCATAAGCAGCTACATATGCTCCCTCTTCAGCAACTGCAGCAGCTTGATCGTATACAGCTAAAGCCTTTGCGACTGTTTCTTGATATACAGAGTTTGCATAATTATATATTTCACTTTCACCTGATTCTACAATTGCTAGTAAGTCTTTTGTAGGCATATTATATGCTTCATCAAAAGTTAAAGTGTTATCTATAGCCATTGCTTCAATAATTAATGTGTATTTTCCTGAAGAAATATCTTGATATTTTTCCTCAAGTGCAGCTATTTCTGTTTGTACAGAAAGAAGACCTTCTGTAGCTAATGAAATTGCAAAGTCTACTCCACTTTTTGCCTCATCAACTGCTGCTTGCATTTTTCCCTTAATAGCTGCCTCAACGCTTGCTGTATCACATGAAATCGAAACTTCTACTGTTGAATTATCTTCTGTTAAATAACCATACTTAACGGCTAAATCTAAAAGATTATCTGCAGCTACTTGAAGATCTAACCCCTCAAGTGAAGCTTCTCCATATAACATAACATCAGCATCATCGTTTTGAGCTTTAACAGACATAACCTTGTTGTTTTGATCAACAATAATCTCAACAGATGGATTTATATCCATAGTTAAATAAGATGTAGCAATTGGAGCCACATTCTCTTCATTATTGTCAGAACAAGCTGAAAAACTAAATAGACAAGCAATAATTGCTATAACACATAAAATTGCACTAATTTTCTTTGTCATCTTTTTTTATCTCCTCTTCTTTTAATATACTTTTACCTTTTATTTCATAGGTAATTAAGTTCCATATCAAATCTATAACTACACATGGCAAAATTACGTATAAAGATAATTTCCAATACAAATCTCTAAATGCACCAACACAAGCTACCCACAAAATAAAGATTACAGGAAACATAACATATCTCCATATTCTATAACTCAAATCTTTTATCGAAGTGGATAACCACCATGTAAAGTAATTATACTTTTTCATTAACAACATTTTACATTAATTTTACATTCATGTTAAGTAAAAAATGATTTTTTTTACATTGGACCTTTATCTTTTAAGAATGATTGCAATGTTTTTTTGTAAATTTCTCCTTTATATGCGTATCTTTGTTGAACTCCATCAAATACCATTAATCCTTTTTGTTTTCTACTAATAGGATCCCATTGTTGTAAATCTTTACCATTTGGATTTAAATTTTTAGCAAAATTTGCTATATAATCTATCATAATTGAAGATAATTCATAATCTTCTTTTTTAAACTCTCTCCAAGATTTATCCATATTTCCAAATAAATACCATAAATCTGCGGAGTGATATGCTTTAAATTTGTTTCCTGGTGGAGTTTTATCAAAGAAATATCCCCAAACAGGAGCTTTGTTTTTCTTATAATTTCCTTTAGCCCAACTGTAACCCATATAAAACAGAATTGGGGCTATATAATCTTGAGACGTAACACTAAATAAGATAGGAATATCTAGTTCTTCCCCTCTTTTAAAAATACTATGAGGGTTATCTGGAATAATGTCTCCATCTATTTCTGGCAAAACTACCTGAGCTTTATTGTACTCACACTTTGCTTCAAACCAAGCATTCCATAACTTTTCTGGTTCTGTATTTTTTAATTCTTCATCATTATCTACATTACACTTACTTCTAACTAAATCCCAAAATGGTTTAATTTCTTCAACAGTTTTTGAGCCAAATGCTTTTGGGAACAAACCTGCACCTGAAATCATAATGGCGCCCTTTACTACACCTTTTAGTTTTTGTGTTAGAAATAAATCCGTAATACACATAGCACCTGCGGATTGACCCATTATAACAATTTGTTCTTTATCTCCACCAAAAGCCTCTATATTTTCTTTTACCCAATTTATTCCAAAAATCTGATCATATAAGGCTAAATTTTTGCCTCTAAAAAACCCAAAAGCGTTTACTCTATACCCTAAGGATACAAGTATTACATTTCTTTTTGCATATTCCGTCGATGTCCCATAAGGAAGTTCACCAACAGTTCCTGTTTCAAACCCGCCTCCATGTATAAAAACTATTACAGGAAGTTTTTTACCATTACTTGGCGCAATAATATTTAATGTTAACGGAGATTCTTTATATTCAAATGTAGCTCCTACTCTAAACTCCTCATAAAAAAATGGATTCTTCTTTTTTGCTTCATCTAAATAAGCTCCATATTGAGGGCAATCAATTTCCCCATTTGCATCAAAAACACCATCCCAAGTATATTTTTTTGGCATTTCAAATCTATCTACAGTAGCAAAAGGTATTCCCCTAAAAATGTTTACTTTATTTTCACTCTCTCCTTTTACTTCTCCACATTTTGTCTTTATTAATATTTCCATAAATTTACCTCTTGTTTTATTATAACATATCTTAATTGACAAAAAAATTGCCTATAAATATAATATTTAGTATTGATAATTTATATTAAAAGGAGTCAGAATATGGCAGAACTTACAATGGATAAGCTTGTAGCTTTATGTAAAGGTCGTGGTTTCGTATATCCAGGAAGCGAAATTTATGGCGGATTAGCAAACACTTGGGATTATGGTCCTTTAGGTGTTGAATTAAAAAATAATGTTAAAAAGGCTTGGTGGAAGAAATTCGTTCAAGAACAAACATTAAACACAGGACTTGATTGTGCTATTTTAATGAACCCTCAAACTTGGGTAGCATCGGGACATGTTGGCGGCTTTTCTGATCCATTAATGGATTGTAAACATTGTAAAGCTCGTCATAGAGCTGATAACTTAATTGAAGATTGGAATAAGAAAAAAGATATTTCTTTAAATATTGCAGGCTGGTCTAATGAACAAATGGAACAATATGTACAAGAAAACAAAATTCCTTGTCCTACATGTGGAGTTTCTGAATTCACTGGTATTAGAAAGTTTAATCTTATGTTTAAGACCTTCCAAGGCGTAACAGAAGATTCTTCAACCACCCTATATCTTCGTCCAGAAACTGCACAAGGCATTTTCGTTAATTTTACTAACGTTCAAAGAACAACTAGAATGAAAGTTCCTTTTGGTATAGGACAAATAGGAAAGTCCTTTAGAAACGAAATTACACCAGGAAACTTTATTTTCCGTGTAAGAGAGTTTGAACAAATGGAACTCGAATTCTTCTGCAAACCTGGAACAGACTTAGAATGGTTTATGTATTGGAAAAACTTCTGCAAACAATGGCTATTAGATTTAGGTATTAAGGAAGACAACTTAAGACTTAGAGATCATGACAAAGAAGAACTTTGCTTCTATTCTAAGGCAACTACAGATTTTGAATATAAATTCCCTATGGGATGGGGTGAGCTTTGGGGTGTTGCAGATAGAACAGACTATGACTTAAATTGTCATATTAAACAATCTGGCAAAAATCTAGAATACACTGACCCTATGACAAATGAAAAATATGTTCCATATGTTATTGAGCCATCTTTAGGTGTTGAAAGAATGGTACTTGCACTTCTTTGCAATGCATACGAAGAGCAACAACTAGAAAACGATACTCGTGTTGTTATGCACTTCCATCCATTTATTGCTCCATATAAAGCAGCAATTCTTCCTTTACAAAAGAAAGATTTAACAGAAAAATCTACTGAATTATTTAAATCTCTTGCTAAAAAGTTTTCTGTTACTTATGATGAAGCTGGTTCTATTGGTAAAAGATATAGAAGACAAGATGAAATCGGAACTCCTTATTGTATAACAATAGATTACGATACATTACAAGATAATACTGTTACAATTAGAGATAGAGATTCTATGGAACAAATTAGAATGCCAATTTCTGAAATAGAATCTTATTTAACTTCAAAACTTGAGTATTAATTAAATAAATAACAGTTGATATTTATTAATAAAAACGGCTAAGATGCAAACTCTTGGCCATTTTTATACAATATAAAAAAACGATTATTTATGGTTTTAAGCAATTTATTGGAACCACATATATTCCATCAGTCCTACGATATAAAGGTCCGCATACTGTTAACACCATTATAAATTTAGGAGATTTTTCATTACTCTTTTCTAGAATCTTGTCCTTTAATCTATTTAATGAACTTGATCCTTCATTAATTAATTTTTCTCCACCAAGCTTTATTTCAACAGTGGCCCATTCCCCATTTGGTAAATGTAAAACTACATCACACTCAAGGCCTGTATTAACTCTATAATGTCTAACTTCACCACCTAACATAGAAACATATATAGACAAATCTCTCCGGTGTTTTATACACTTTAATAATTTTACTTTTTATTAAATTTTCCCTTGTTTTTTAGGGATTTCATTTTTTACATAAGTTTCCCAAACGTTTAATCTATCTGTCTCGTCTATTTGTCTAACAACCTTTGCTGGAACTCCCATAACAACACTATTAGCTGGAACATCTTTGGTAACAACTGCACCTGCTGCTATTACACTATTTTCTCCTATTGTAACACCACCACAAATTATGGCTCCTGAACACACCCAAACATTATCTTTAATAACAACAGGATTTGAATACTCTAGATCATGCTCTCCATCCGGATATTTTTGAACAATTCTCTCACTTGCTATAATTGGATGATTAGGAGTAGCAATAGTAACATTAGCTCCAAGCCATACTTGATTTCCCAAAGTTATTGGAGAAATATCTAAAAGCACACAATTATAATTCATAAAACAACCTTTGCCCACTTTTATATTAACACCATACTCACAATAAACAGGAGCAAATATGGTTAAATTTTTTCCTTTTGCCGAAGGAATAAGTCTCTCAAGTGCTCTTTTTTTTGTAAAAAATCTCCATGGAGCAATTCTATTAAATCTATGGCATCTTGACATACCTTTTATGTGCTTTAAATTTATATCACAGCTTGAGGAATTGTATAATTTTCCCTCTACCATTCTATCCCAATCACTAATATTATTGTACATTAAGTATCTCCTTATCTTTTCTCTTAACCATTATAACATAAAAAAATATTTTTAATATGACAATTTTTGAGATGTTTTTTCACAATTTTTAGAAGCAAGTAAAACTTTATAACAATATAATATTCTCGAAAATAAAAATAAGAAAAGGAGGTAATTAATATGAAAATCGTAAAAAAATTATTAGAAAGATTAAGTATTGCATTATACTACTAATCAACAATTTTTGAGAATTATTTCTCAAAAAAAACAAACTTCTAAAACAATGGGATTTTATGCCCTTTTAATATATAAAAATTCAACCACTTGGGTTGAATATTTTTTTTAATTATTTTTGGTAAGTTCTTCATTTATTTTCTTAAACATATCTACATCAATTTTAACAACTTCCCTATCATAGGTTATTAATCCATTGATTTCGCATTCTACATCTGTTAATTGCGTAAATATGCAAGAATTAAGACCTTCTTCAATCGCTTTAAATATTTGCCTTCTATAAAGTTTTTCTATAGCTTTATTTAAACTTTTTAATCTATTATATATTAAATAACCAAATTTCTTTTTAGAATAGGTATGATCTTTTATGGCAAGCGAATAACCCGCAAACTCTGTTAATGCTACTGCCTTTTCAGTTTTTGGCATTTTAAATGGTAAAATATATTTATGAATAGATATTAGTTCATTTCCTTGATTATACCATCCAGATGTTGCATCAATAGCACGAGTATCATCTAACTTCTTTAAAAAATCTAACATAACCTCTGAATCAAATTGTCCCCACGCTTCATTAAATATTCCCCAAAGACATATTGATGGCGCATTATATAATTGCTTAACCATTCTGCCTAAATCTAATTTATATTCATTACGAGACTGAGCATCTCTACCAAACCATTTATAATGATTATCTTTAATATTAATACCAAGTGTAGGCATAATCATATGAAGCATTGTATTAAAATTACCACCGCCATTTATCATATCTTGCCATACAATAATTCCTTTTTTGTCACAATGGTAATACCAACGCATTGGTTCTATCTTTATATGCTTTCTTAAACAATTTAATCCTACAGATTTTGCAAAATCAATATCTGCTTGCATAGCTTCATCTGATGGAGGTGTTAAAATACCATCAGGGAAATATCCTTGATCCAATGCACCAGTTAAGAAGTATTTCTTATTGTTTAAATAAAAATCCTTCCCTTTTAATTCAAACTTTCTCATTCCAAAATAAGACTTAATAGAATCATTATCTATAGATATTGTAATATCATATAAAATAGGATTTTCTGGAGACCAAAGTTTAGGATTTTTAATTTTTACTTTAAATGAATTTAATTTACTTTCCTTAGCAGCAATTTTTCTTCCATCAAGTTCTACTTCTACTGCATAATTTTCAACTTCTTTATTGGTTAAAACAGTAATTTCGACATTTTCTTCATCAATGTTTGGAGTTAGAACTACTCTTTCTATATACGTATTTGGAACATTTTCTATCCAAACAGATTGCCATATACCACTAGTTGGGGTGTACCAAATACCACTATGTTTTAATCTTTGTTTTCCTTTTTGTTGAGAGAATGTATCTGTTGGATCTTGAACAAGTACAATAAGTTCATTATCTCCAACTTCTTTTAATTCATTTTTTATATTAAATGTAAAATTAAAATATCCTCCCTCGTGTTCACCTATTTTTTTGCCATTTAAATAAACAAAACATTTATAATCAACTGCATCAAAATGCAATAAAGGAATACAATCTTTTGCTTTATGTTTAAATATTGTTCTATAAACTAAAGTTTGTGTAGGTAAAAATTCTTTTTCTACTTGAGACAATGCACTTTCAATGGCAAATGGGATTAGAATTTTTCCTTGATAATTAAAATCATTTAAGCCATCAACAAGACTATCTATAACCGTGTAATCCCAAAGACCATTTAAGATCTTATAGTTGTCTCTAACCATTTGAGGTCTTGGATATTCACTATGAGGCACATCACCTACTGTAAATCTTGTTTTTAAAGCCATATTTACTCCTTTTACAAATTCTTTAAGGTTTTAAATAAACCTTTTATAAGTTTTCCGAATCCCTTTAATCTATGTTTATTTGCCCAAAGCAACATACCCTCTGGAATATCTTCATCTAATAATCCCTGAGTTACACCATTTAGGCCACGAAGTGGCATTTCTTTCATGCCTTGTTCTATCATAAGCATCGTTGTAAAGTCTGCATTTTTTACTTGAGACTTTATTACCATAGGAGCAAGCTTTATTATTATTTTTCCTATAATACAACAAGAAAGTTCTTCCATAGTTGCATTTAAATCCATTTCACCTCTCTTTGGAGGAACGTTCGATGGAAGTTTATCTCCATATAGTGGCTCAAATTGCTCTGCAGTAATTTCATCAATTTCGGATATAGAATAATAAATAGGACATTTCGTAGCATAATCTTCAATTTCTACATCACTATCAAGATTTGTTACCTCAATTTCTTTAGACAATCTTATATCCCTTGAAGATGAACCTATTAAAATTTCATAGTTTCCATTTAATGCAGTCCAATCATTTATTTTTGTATTATAAAAAGCAAAAGATCTCTTATCTAATTCAAGCTCAATATCTACGCTTTCTCCTGCCTTTATAAATACTTTTTTAAATCCTTTTAACTCCTTTTCAGCTTTAAATACTTTGGGTGCTAAATCTTTTACATAAAGTTGAGCAACTTCAGCTCCATCCACTTTACCGGTATTTTTAATTTTAAAGGAAACATTAAAGCCATCAACTTTTAAATCTGAATATTCAAAAGTTGTATATGAAAGGCCATAACCAAATGGGAATAATACCTCTTTTTTAGCTGTATCAAAATATCTATATCCAACATAAATACTTTCTCTATATTCAACGGTTTTTGGTCCCATTGGGAAAGTTTTTGAAGATAACTCGTCTTCAAGTTTAACTGGATATGTTTCGGCCAGTTTACCAGAAGGATTAACTTTTCCTAAAATAATATCTACTAATGACTCAGCACCTGCTTCGCCTGGAAGATAACCATTGATTAAAGTTTTAACTTCATTAATCCATGGCATCTCTATTGGAGAACCTCCAAGTAAAACAAAAATTGCATTTGGATGAGTTTGAGCTATTGTCTTAATTAAATCTTCTTGACCACTTGGCAAAGACAAATGACTTCTATCCATACCTTCAGTTTCATACTCATCAGTAAGTCCAACAACTACTATTACTTGTTTATCTGTATTTATAGAGTTTACTGCTTCATTAAATAAGTCTCTATCAAAACCATCACCATTTAGTTTGTAGCCAGGATGGAATTCAACGTTTATATTCTCATTTTTTAATGCATCAATAAGATTCACAAGTTTATATGGATTTATCCTAGAAGATCCTGCCCCTTGATATCTAAATGTATTTGCAAGTTCACCAATAACTACAACATCTTGTTTTTCTATAGGCAAAATATTTTCTTCATTCTTTAATAAAACAATTGATTCATCTGCTGCATATTTAGCAACTTTATGAGCTTTATCATAATCAGTTTTAAAACCATCTTGCTTAGAAGATTCACTCTTAAATGCAAGCTCCAAAACTCTTAAAACACATTTATCTAAATCTTTTTCATCTAAAGTACCTTCTTTTACAGCTTTAACAATTTGTTTATCAGTTCTACCACCACAAGCAGGCATCTCTAAATCAAGGCCTGCTTTTATAGCCTCAACTCTATTGTTTAATGCATTCCAATCTGATACAACAAGTCCTTTAAAACCCCATTCATCTCTTAAAATATCTGTAAGTAATCTTTTATTGTCTGAAGAGTAAACACCATTAATTCTATTATATGAACACATTACTGTCCAAGGTTGCGCTTTAACGGCCTCTTCAAAAGCTGGCAAATAAATCTCTCTTAAAGCTCTCTCATCAACAACAGCTGAAATTGTCATTCTTAATTTTTCTTGGTTATTAGCAGCAAAATGTTTTAATGAAGTTCCTACATTATGTTTTTGACAAGCTTCTATATACGATCTTGACATTTTTCCTGCAAGGTAAGGATCTTCTGAAAAATACTCAAAATTTCTACCACACAAAGGACTTCTTTTTATATTTGTTCCTGGTCCTAAAATTATATCTACTTTTTGATCTTTACATTCATATGCAATTTGTTCAGCAATTTTTGCAGAAACATCTTCATTCCAAGATGTTGCCATATTTACAGCAGGAGGGAATGCAGTAGCTGGAAAAGATCTTTTTACTCCAACATCTGTATCTGTATTATCCTCTTTTCTAAGTCCGTGAGGCCCATCACTCATTACGCATGATGGCACAATATCTCTCACCGGCTTTGTTAGCCAAAAATCTAATCCTGAACAAAGTGATGCCTTTTCTTCAAGAGTTAACTTTGCAAGAATCTCTTGTAAATTTTCCATAATAACCTCTAAATTGAGTCTATGCCCAAATATCTCTTCTAATTTTCTTATTTAAAATATTTATTTTCTATTGCTGTTATCTTAGCAATTCTTCCTTCATGGCGTCCGCCTTCAAACTCTGTATCAAGCCAAAGTTTTGTCATTTCAACAGCCGTATCTATATCTACAACTCTACCACCCATTGCTAAAATATTTGCATTGTTATGTTTCTTACACATCTCCGCCGTAAACAAATCATGAGCAACAGCTGCTCTAATACCTTTAACTTTATTTGCTGCAATAGATATACCTATACCTGTTCCACAAAGAATTATACCTTTATCTGACTCTCCTTTAGACACAGCTTCTGCAACTTTTAATGCATAATCTGGATAATCAACAGAATCTGTCGAATAACATCCAAAGTCTATAACTTCTATATTTCTTGATTGTAATAAATCTTCAATTGCTGGCTTTAAAACTATACCGCCGTGGTCACATCCTATAGCTATTTTCATAAATAAGTTCTCCTATAATATTTTTTAAATATTTATATTATATATATGAGTATAACATACTAAAATAACCAAATTCAACAACTAAAAATAAACTTAAACCCCAACAATCTCTTTACCCTTCATTTTCCTTTTTCAAGATGACCATTTAGTGAATTTATTTCAATTTATAAAGGCCATAAGGAAGGAAAAGAATAAAAAAAGAAAAGATTGTGGAAAAGAAATATTTTTTTCTCACTAAATCTCACTAAATGCAAAAAGCCTTTTGCATATGTGTATACGCATACGTGCGTTTATGCACCCTTTCCGCGCGTCTATCCCAAAGCAAACTACTCTAATAGCGGTGTGATAAGATGATAATCGTTATCAAATTATGTAGTTTTTAGTAATAAAAAAAGTATTGATAAATAGTGCGATTTTTAATAAAGATGTTAATTCTAAAATAAAGAATATAGAAAAATATTTAAATGAAACTTTTGGCAAAAATAGACACAAACAATATAGAACTTGTAGAATTATAGGTCTAATATAAGCTCTAAATAATAAATTAGTGCTAGAGAAGCTAACAGTAATTTTATAAAAAAAATTTACTTTATTTTAGATATTAGAATATCTAAGGCCTTGTCTATTTGAGCTGCAGTTTTTCTATAAACCTCAATGTCTTGCCCATAAGGATCTAGTATATCTCCATTATGAGTTATATCATCGAAACAATATATTTTATTTTTATCAATAGCTGTGCTTAAATACATTTTATGTGATTTTGTCATACAAATAAAATAATCAACTTCACCTAAATCAGTTATTTGTATGCTCTTTGAAGTATGAGAGAATTCTATACCTCTTTCCTCTAATACTTTTCTTGAATTTTCAGAAATTGGTACACCGGATTCACAATATATACCACAACTATCTACAATTATATTTTCTCTTCCTATTTTTTTTAATTTTTCAATCATAAGAGCTTGCGCAAGAGGTGATCTACACGTGTTACCTGTACATACAAACATTATTTTCATACCCTAATCCCTCCAGCTGCTTTATTTACTCTGTTCATAACGGAAGCATTTTTACCCTCTTCTCCAAAATCTTGACAAACAATATAATCAGATATTTTTTGAGCTTCATGCATTACTGCAAATATGTTTCTCATAACTTCATCATCACTATCTCCAACCAAAATAAACCTTCTTCCATCTAACATTTCTTGCCAAGACTTTCTAACTAACAAGATTGGATTTTTGCCATTCTGTTTTTGATTATCATACTCTTTTAACATTGATTGAACGCTTGTAGCAACTACCATATCGCATAAAGGAGCGTAGTGCTTATATTTCATACCCGGTGCTTTTGCCACAACTACTTCCCCTTTAAATGTTGCACAGGCTCCTAATACATCTGCTACCATTTTTGGAGTAATACCTCCTGGTCTTAAAACCGTTGGTACATCTAATGTCATATCTACTATGGTTGATTCTATTCCAACATTTGAAGGACCACCTTCAATTATTAATGGAACTCTTCCTATCATGTCCTCATATACATCCTTTGAATTGGTTGGAG
Source organism: bacterium (assembly GCA_963592135.1). GTDB lineage: Bacteria > Bacillota > Clostridia > Christensenellales > UBA3700 > UBA3700. The sequence continues at coordinate 5,620 of CAVAVP010000010.1, read as the reverse complement.
AAATATGCGTTGAAACATTAGCAGATGGTGCTGCAATTGGACAACCACATGCGGCAATAAACTCTCTTGCAACTTTATGCTCCGGCATTCTAATTCCAACGGTATCTAATCCTCCCGTGACTACGTTAGGAACTATTTTTGCTCTTGGCATAATTATTGTTATTGGCCCAGGCATAAACTTATCAATTAAAAGTTGAGCTTTATCTGAAATTTCTGTAACTAAATCCTTTATTTGTTCTTTATTTGCCACATGCACAATTAAAGGATTATCTGAAGGTCTTCCTTTTGCTATATATATTTTCTTTACTGCGTCCTCATTAAAAGCGTTTGCCCCAAGACCATAAACAGTCTCAGTTGGAAATATAACTATATTTCCCTCCTTTATTAATTTTGCTCCTTCATTTATAGCTTCTTGACCTTCTAAAATTTTTGTTTCCATAACATAAATATGATATAATCTTTTATATACTTTTGCAACATTTGACAGGCTTATGTATGTTTACATACATTAATAAATTATGATAACATTAAATAAATGAACTTAATAGGAAAGGATTGGTATGGGATTATTTGGTAAACATAAAGATAATAAGGAATTAAAAAAGGTAGATACACAAGAAGAACCGGCCTCTATTGAATTAGGTGAACCTATTTCAAATCAAATTATTAGAGATGTTCAGAAACACTTACACTTAGGCGCAAAACAAGAGCCCCCTACTCTTCCTTTATTTATTTCTGTATCTAGAATCCCTAATCCTAAAAATTTCGTAGACTTTGATATCCTACTTGCAGAGGTTAATCAAGAAGACGAAGAGGATAGACTTGCAAGAGAAGCCAAAGAAAATAAAGAGGCTGAAGCTAAAGCTTTAAAAGAAAAGAAAGAAAAAGAACAACTTGAAGCAAACAAACAAAAGCAAACAACTGAAGAAATTCCTCAAGAAGAAACTATAGAGGAAATTGAATTAGAAGAACTCGAAAATCAAGCCATCGAAGATAGTCAAGTTTTAAACTCCGAGATAGAACCTCAAGTTAAAGAAATAGTTACTGAAAGTGAGCCTATAGCAGAAGAAACAACTGTGCAAGAAATCGAAGAAAACACTACTCCTGAAGAGGTAGAAACTCCTAAAGAAGAAGTAGCAGAACATTTAGATGAAAATAAAGAAGAAACTAACAGTAACGCTGTAGAAAGTGAAGCTCCTTCTGAAAACGAAAATATAATAAATGAGCAATCTGAGGATATTCAAGAAGAAACTGCTTCTCAAGAAGTAGAACAAAGCGAACCTAATAAGCAAGAAAGTATAGAAAATAACACACTAGATGTTTCTCAAGAGCAAGAGCGCTTAGCTAAAGAAGAAGCCGAAAAACAAGAACAAGAGCGCTTAGCTAAAGAAAAGAAAGCTGAAGAAAAGAAAAAAACCGAGATTGCTAAAAAGAAAGGACCTACTATAACATCTATCTCTGCTTCAAATCTAAAAGGAGCAAAAAGAGGTATAGTTAAAGCCTCTGCAGTAAAGAAAGGTGGCGTTTCTGCTGCAAAGGAAGCTAGTGATGCTATTAAGGAAAAGGAAGAAGAAAAGAAAAAACAAGCAGCACAAGCTAGAATTGAAGCTAAACGTGCTTTAGAAAAAGAAGCTGAAATGGCAAGACTTTCAGCCGTTTCTATAATTGGCACAGATAAAAAACCTAAACCTGAAAACGGAAAGTTTGAAATTCAATGGTCAAATGATAATATCAAACCATATAAGTTAATTCTTAAAAACGATCAAGGAAAAGTTTTATACGAGTCAACTCCTATCAAGACTAAACCTAACGAGTTAACCGCAACTACATTTAAGAACATTTTATCTACAGGTTCGTTTGTATTTATTTCTACACCTATTGGATATGCGTTCAAAATACTTGACTCAAGAATGAGAGTATTTCATGTAAGTAAAGCATATAGAAATGCAATAGATGCTCAAAAATTGGCCGCTCAAATTAAAAAATTTGGATTAAGCGCAAATTATATTGATGATTTAACAAAAGCTTAAACATAAGCCTCTATTAAAGTCATAGCCCCTTCTAAATAACATTCTTTACTATTTGCAGGAACAAAGCATGTATCCCCTAGTGATAACTTTTCTTTATTTCCATCAACCGTAATATATCCTTCACCGTTTACAACAGTTAATGAAATAAAACTATTTTCACTTATACCAACAAACTTTTTATTCTCTATTTTTAATTCCTTAACTTTAAAGTATTTACAAGAGGCTAATTCTTTTTCCTCATTTGATACACAAACTACACCTTCATTAACTTTGCATACTTTAGTAGGATCAATAACCTTTAAAGATTTTTCTATATGAAGATCCCTTTTCTTACCATCTTTCCCTACTCTATCATAATCATATAGTCTATATGTTAAAGAGCTATTTTGTTGTACTTCACATATTAAAAGTCCACCACATATTGCATGCACTGTACCTGAAGGAATAAAAATACAATCTCCTTTTTTAACTTTTATAAAATTAAGTACATCTAAGATTTTATTATCCTTTAAAGCTTTTTCTATTTCTTGTATTGTATAAGATTTTTTAAATCCACAATAAACACCAGCGCCTTCTTTTGCATCAACAATATACCACATCTCCGTTTTTCCATATTGTCCTTCATTTAAAAGTGCATATTCATCTGATGGATGAACTTGAATAGATAAGTTAGAAGCTGCATCTATTAATTTAATTAGTATAGGGAAAAATTTAAACATTGAAACATTAAGACCTAAAAATTCCTTATGATTTTCAAGAATATAAGACAAAGTCTTACCTTTAAATTCTCCATTTAAAATAGTAGATTCTCCATCTTTATGACAAGATAATTCCCAAGATTCTGCGATATTATCACTACCGCTTTCTTTTTTCCACACTTTTTTTAATTGATTTCCTCCCCAAATATAATCTTTGGTTGCCGGTTTTAATTTCATTGGATACATAACTTATTCTCCCTTTTTAAATGAAATCACAAAAGTTGTGCCTTTGTTTAATTCACTCAAAACTTCAATATTGCCATTGTGACTTTCAACAATATGTTTAACAATAGATAATCCAAGACCTGTAGATGATTCTATCCCTGCTTGTGAGTGAGATTCATCAACCTTATAGAATCTTTCAAATACCTTATCTAGATTTTCTTTCGCTATTCCTATTCCATTATCTTGAACTTTCATAATAACTTCACTATCTTTATCTTCAATAATTACTTTTACAAATCCGTTTTCATTATTATATTTAATTCCATTACTAACTAAATTTCTAACTAGTGATAGTATTTGTTTTTTATTTCCTTTTATTATGCCCGTTCCTTCTCTAAACAACTCTATATTTTTCTTATCTGCAACAATTTGCAACGCATCTTCAACACCATCAACAATGTCTTCAAGCAAAAGTTCTTCTTTTTCAACAGTTTTACCAATAGAATCTATCTTACCTATTTCTAATATTTGATCAATAAGCCCTTTCATTTTTTGAGAATTTTGATAAATTCCTTCTGCGCATTTTTTCTTTTTATTATCTGGCAGTTCCCTATTTGTTAATAATTCTGAGTACCCACTAATAGCAGTAAGTGGAGTTTTTAATTCATGTGATGCATTAGCAAAAAACTCACTTCTTGCTTGAGCTGTTTGTTTTTCAAGTGTTATATCTGTTAATAATAAAAGCATATACAATCCATCCGAATATTCTTTATTGTCTGGGAATACGGTCTCTACTCTTAACCAATTATTATTAACAAATAAAGTTGTAGTTATTTCCTGTTTTACATCATATGCTTGAGTTACTTGTTTATATACATCAATGCATTCTTTATTATTTATAAAATCCTCTTGAGATTTAACCTCAAAACCTAACAAATTTTTTACTTGTGGATTTGTATTTACTATATTTGATTTATTATCAAAAACTATAATTCCTTGGTGAATTGCATTTAAAAGCACAGCAAGTTTAGTTTTTTCATAATCCAAATTGTACATCGTATCATTTATCATCTCACCAATAGAGTCTATTTGTTCAACCATTTTATCCGCTTTTGAAGCTACTAAATACTTATTCACTTCTGTTTTTTTATAATTTCCAGATTGTATATCTTGCATTATATTTTGAACATTTTGAAGTGGCGCTAATGTTGCTTTAATATTTAGATTTACAACACCTGCAAGTAGAAAAACCATGATTACCCAAAAAACAAGTAATGATATTATTAAAATAAAAAGAGGATATGAAGTTGTTACTATTGATGTAGTAAATCTTAAGATAAGATATCCATTTACATCAACACCTTCACTTTTTGGCATTTCAACTTTTATACAATAAACTAAAACTCTATTATTTCCTTCCGTGTACGGAGATTCAATAGTTGCTGACTGAGTAGATAAGTTTTCTACATCTTTTCCTGTTAAATTTTTTATTAAATATTTGGTTGGGTCTTCAGATTTTAAATACTCTTTATTGTTATATGTATCACCAATTACCTCACCATTTGAATTAAAAATTGTTATTTTTATATAACCACCTTGTTTGTAAAGTAAAAATCTATTCAAATCATACTGCGTTTTAAATTCTCCAACCTGTTCTGCAGTTTCACTAGCAAAATTCTTAATTTCTTTTTTACTATAATCATTACTTACAATAATAAACGATACTATGATTAGTATCGTTACAACCAACAGCGTTACTGCCATTGTTATTACGAAATTTCTTAATATACTATTTCTCATTTTATGGCTTTGAAGAGAACTTGTAACCTACACCTCTAATAGTTTTAATATAAGGAACATCAGTTTTAGTACCTAATTTTGCTCTTAAAGATTTTATGTGCATATCAAGTGTTCTTGTTTCGCCTATAAAATCAAATCCCCAAACTTCTTTTAAAATAACTTCTCTTGGGACAACTAAATCTACTTTATTCATTAATAACTTTAATAAGTTATATTCCTTTAAAGTTATAACAACAACCTCATTATTAACTAATACAGTATGATCATTATCATTAACAACAATTTCTCCTATGCTTAGCATTTTACCATCTTGTTGTCTATATGAGACCTTTCTTAAATTAGCTTTAACACGTGCGATTAATTCAAGCATACCAAAAGGTTTTGCTATGTAATCATCTGCTCCTAAATCTAAGCCTTTAACCTTTGTTTCCTCATCGCCTTTTGCGCTTGTAATGATAATTGGGACTTCTTTTGTAACATTATTTTGTTTTAATTTTTGAAGTGCTGTTAAGCCATCCATACCTGGTAGCATAATATCCAATATAATTAAGTTAGGTGTAATAATTTTTAAAGATTCAAACATATCTTCAGCATTAACAAAGAATGAACAAGTATATTCATTGTTATCAAATGCCATATCATATAAATCTCTTATAGAACTATCATCCTCTACTATAAATATAGATTTCTTCATAAATCCCCCATATACATATAGATTTTAACATATTGTAAAAATTTTGTAAATACTAGAATTTAGTGCTATAAAGACAAGTTAATTGGAAAAATAAAACAACAGTACTTTGGTTATAAAATTTAATAAATAATCAAAAAAAAAGAAGAGCAATAAACTCTTCTTTTATGGATGCG
>CAVAVP010000009.1:0-11851 GCA_963592135.1 bacterium | reverse complement strand
TAAGAAAAAGTAGCAAAAATATTATGCTATAACACTCAATGTTATTTATGTATTTTTTTTACTTATTTACAAAAAAAAACACCTTTTCAACGCAAAAAAACGTTGTTAAATTTTAAAAATTTAACTATTTCTAATTTATTAATTTTCGGTTTTTGGATATTCTTTATTTACCAAATCAAGTCCATAATCTATTAGATTCCCGTCAATTGCTTCATTTAGCCATTGTGCAATAGACTTGTTTTGTTCTTCAAATGGAACCCATACTGTTGAGGTTGCAATTATTGTATGTGCTGTTAAGTTTCTTGTATCATTATACCAACTTAAACCATCCCATATAAATAAGCTAACATTAGCTTTTTTTAATTCTGAAATTGTAGCCTTTAATTTTTGTTGATATACATCACCTAATTCCTCATTAATATCCATAACTCCTGTGTCTAAATAACTTTGTGCCTGTGCTAAATCTCCATCTCTAGTTGAAGAATCAAATAATAAATGAATATTATCTCCATATTTTTCATTTAATGCTTTTAAACAATCTAATGTTAAATTATTTGTAACTAATTTATCTGATATGCTTTGTGGTGTTTTCCATACATTTGTTGCAACGTTATGCCAGTCATCATAAAGCAATAAAGCTGCATCTACTAATACATTTTTACTTTTAGCATTAGGAAAATAGTTTGTATATATATCATCTGAAAGCAAAGCGGCTGCAAAACCTCCTGCGCTATATCCTGTAACTACTACTTTGTCTGGATTTCCTATTCCTGTTTTTTCTAATATTTCCTTCATAGCCAAGGTATAATTATTATATCCATTATGATAAAGTATTTTTTCTTTTCCATCTTTATCTATATATTTAAACTCTCCTGTTCCTGCATGAAAATCACCTGTTGCATAAGGAAATAATATCATAGTCCAATTTTTAAATGGGCTACCTTCAACATCACTAGCCAATCCTCCCATATTCATAGTTACATTTGCTAAATAATCGGGTTTTACTTCTTTAGTGTTATAATTGTCATTTTTTGCTGATTCCTCATTTATACTAACGCCACCCCCAGCAAAGTAAACTAGAACATTATTTTCACTTCCTTTTTTAAATAAAGCATGATAACTATTCCCTTCTGAATCTTTCATTGCTTTATCTGAAACTCTATACCACTTGTCAATTTTTGGGTTTTCTTTAATTTCAGGATATTGTAACACAAAAAAATATATGCTAAATAAAACAATTAAAATGACTAATAATATAATTAACAAAGTTTTTAAAATTTTAGATAGTACTTTTTTCATTTTTTTCCTTTTTGACTATTTATAAGGATATTATACTATTGCATTATTCGAAAATAAAACAATTAACAAAAATTTTATATATTTTCTTCAAAAGTTTTATTCCTTTTATATCATTGTTAACTTCTAGTTCAAATATTCCTATATTCCCTTATCTATATTTAGTATTTTAATACTATACACAGAATTTTGCGATATTATTTCATATAAAAAAACTTGCCATATTATTTTTTTAGCATAGCAATTATCTTTCTTTTAATTATTTTATTTTTTTGGTTAATTATGCACTTTAAGTTAATATAATTTCGAATTTACTAATTGTTAATTATAAAAGATTTTATTAAAAAGAAATTATTGTTTTTATATGTATATTTGTATGTAAGTTCAATCGTATAAGTTCCTTTATTAATATTGCTAAAGATAACATTATTGCTATTTTCTTCAAAATATACATCTTTTTCGTTATAAGATATAAGACACGAAACAAAAGATTCACTTGATGTTATATTTATATTTTTACCTGATTTTTCAACAGTTGCTGTAAATTCTGGAATTACAAAATTCTCATACGTTATAGTTGAATCAAAATCTTGTATAAAGTTTAAATATTCATTATGAATTTTATTTCCAACCTCACTAGCAATTTTTAATCCTAATTGTTTTAAAGCCCTATTATAATAAGCATCAGCAACTACATCAGTTGAAGTATAACTTGTATAATCTATATTTTCGTAATTATATTTTGTAAGGCTTATTGAAATTTTTGCATCATTAGAACCATATACTCCTGTTATAAGACCATTAAACATATCATAAGTTATAGTTACATATTTATTGTTTTTACATTTAAAGGAATAAGTAGTTGTTACATTATTATTTCTAACAGAAATAGATAAACTTGTATGATATATTGCATTAAACTCATATAAATTTTGGAAATTTGTTGTATCCAAATTTAATGTTTGTGTAGTTCCATAAGATTTTAATATATCAAAATTAGATGTTATTGTTTTTCCATATATGCTTGTATTTTCAGTTATAGGTTTTGAAAAATCAAATTTTGTTGTAAAACTTTTGTCTGTATACCAGCCATAAAAATATTTAGCGTCCGTATAATTTAAGTTCACAGCATATTTTTTTGTAGTTATAGTTTTATACAATGTAGCTGAAGATCCAACATAATATTTAACCGTATAAAATATATCTTCAAACACCGCATAATATTTTAAATCCTCATTGTTTATAATACTTTCGCTGAAAACTTCACCATTTTCATCTGTCCAAAATAAAAATTTTTTATTTTCTTTTATAGGGGCCGATGCTGGTAAAACTTTTTCTCCATTTAATAACTCTTGTGATGAATAAAGCGTGCCATCTACATAGAATGAAACATTATTTGTTTTTTCAAAAATCGCATCAATTCTAACTGTTTCTATATCTTTTGAAAATTTAGAAACGGAATATGGAAAACTAATAATATTGCCATCAATTGCCCATCCTTTAAATTTATATCCAGTTTTTCTTGGAGATTCAGGGGCATTAATCGATCCTTTCGTAGAATAAAAAGCACTTGATGTTTTAACATTATCTACGTAAAACTCCACATCAATATTTTTTGATATTGATGCTTTTATAACAACATCTTTATTAACTGTATAAGGGAAAAATAAAAAATTATTATTATCGTACCAACCAGTTATAGTATAACCGCCATATTCTGTGATTTCCGGTTTTTCTATTTGTGAATTTGCTTCTACTGTGTCTTGATAATATAAATAATCACCTATATAGATAGAAACGGAATAAGTTTGATTTGTAGTATTTGTGTAAACATCAGCATCTTTTTTACAAGATACTAAAACAAGTGACATTAAGATAATTATAAATACTATCAAACCATATGATAGTAATCTAGATTTTTTCATTTCTAGACTCCTAAAACTTCAATATTTACCCTAACAAAACCCTTATCTTTTGGAAATTTTAATGAATTAAAGTTCCAATTTTTTCGCCCATGGCGGCTTTAACAATACCATCTTTTTCTTTTAAACCAAAGGCTACTACTGGAATATTATTTTCCATACAAAGTGTAACTGCAGTTGTATCCATAGCTTGTAATCCTTGAGCTATAACATCTTTAAATGTGATTTCATCGTATTTTTTAGCATCATGATTCTTCTTTGGATCAGAGTTATATACACCATCAATATTTTTTGCTAACAACAATGCATCAGCGTGTATTTCAGCTGCACGAAGAGAAGCAGCTGTATCTGTTGAGAAGAATGGGTTTCCTGTACCAGCGGCAAAGATTACCACTCTTCCCTTTTCTAAATGTCTAATTGCTTTACGTAAAATATATGGCTCAGCAATTCTAGTAATTGTTAATGCAGTTTGAACTCTTGTTTGAATTCCGGCTGCTTCCAATGCATCTTGCATAGCAATAGCATTCATTATAGTAGCAAGCATTCCCATATGATCGGCTGCAGATCTATCCATGTGAGAGTCATGTTGTTTACCTCTCCAGAAATTTCCACCACCTATAACTAAACCAACATCGGTGCCAAGTTCAACTACTTTCTTTATTTGAGCAACAACACCTTCAATTGTTACGTTATCTAGGCCAAATCCTTTATCTCCGGCTAATGCCTCACCGCTAATTTTAATAATTACTCTTTTGTAAGTCATAATATTCTCCGAAATTATCTTTTTTTTTGTAGTTTAAACTATTTCTTCAAACCTTCAATTTGTTTAGCAACTTCATCTTGTAGATTTTCTTCTTTCTTTTCTAAACCTTCACCCATAACTAGACGAGAGAATCTAACAACCTCTGCGCCTTTTAATATATCTTTTACAGAAACTGATGGGTCTTTAACGAAAGCTTGATCTACTAAGCAGATATCCTTATAGAACTTGTTCATCTTACCAACGATCATCTTCTCTAGAATTTCTTTTGGCTTAGAAGCATTCTTTGGATCATTTAATGCTGTAGCTAATTGAATTTCTTTTTCCTTTTCTAATACTTCAGCTGGAACTTCTGAGCTATTTACATAACTTGGAGCTGCGGCTGCGATTTGTAAAGCGATATCATGAGCTAAATCTTCTGAAGCACCCTTTGTTTCAACTAAAACTCCGATTGCTCCGCCCATATGAATGTAACTTGATACATCTGTACCATTTGCAATATACTTTGAATATCTACGAATAGAAATTTTTTCACCTATCTTACCAATTGCTTCTGTTGTTAAATCAGCAAGAGCTGTTTGAACTTCTTCAACACTCTTTACGTCATTTTCAGCAATATACTTAGCAACTGTTTGAACATATGTCTTGTATTGTTCACCACGAGCAACGAAGTCTGATTCACAGTTAACTTCAACTAAAACACCAACACCATTTTTGATATAAGAATCAACAATACCTTGTGAAGCAATTTTAGCTGCTCTCTTTTCACTTGTAGCCTTTCCTTTTTCTCTTAAAAGTTCTACTGCTTTTTCCATATCACCGTTAGCTTCTGTTAATGCTTTTTTGCAATCCATCATACCAACGCCTGTTTTTTCACGTAATGCCATTACATCTTTAGCTGTAAACATACTTATTTCTCCTTTATGAATTAATCTTGAACAGGAGCTTCTGGAGCTTCTTCATTCTCGAATGTTTCGCCTTCGTTAGCAGCGATTACTGCATCAGCAATAATACTAGCAATTAACTTAACTGATCTTATAGCATCATCATTACCTGGGATTACATAATCTACAAGTGATGGATCACAGTTAGTATCTACTAAACCAACTACAGGGATTCCTAATTTCTTTGCTTCTTTAATAGCGTTTGCTTCTTTGTTGATATCTACAACAAACATAACACCTGGAAGAGATGTCATAGTCTTGATACCACCTAAGTTTAATTGTAATTTATCTCTTTCAGCTACAAGTAAAGCAACTTCTTTCTTTGGTAATAAACTAAAAGCACCTGTTAATTCTTGTTGATTAATATAGTTTAATCTATTAATTCTCTTCTTAACTGTTTCAAAGTTTGTTAATGTTCCACCTAACCATCTTTGGTTCATATAGAACATACCACATCTTTCAGCTTCTTCTTTGATAGCATCTTGAGCTTGTTTCTTTGTTCCAACAAATAAAACTGTCTTTCCAGCTTTAACTTGCTCTTTAACAAATTCATAAGCTTTTTCAATAAGCTCTACTGTGATATCTAGGTTGATAACGTGAATATCACTTCTTTCTTCCTTTTGGAAGATGTACTTCTTCATCTTTGGATTCCAAACTTTCTTTAAATGTCCAAAGTGTACGCCTGCCTCTAATAGGCTCTTCATTTCTACTACTGCCATTTTTTTAATCTCCTTTTATGTTTATTTTCTTCTCCATAGTTTACATATATAACAACCCCGGCAATTTGGGCAACAGCTATATACTAGCCATGGATGCTTATTTTGGCTATTGGGATTATATCAAAAGAATTTTAATTAACGCAAACAATTTTATATATAAATATAATATAAAAAACAAAAATACCTTTTCTAAACAAAAAAAACCTCCAAAGAATTTACTTTGAAGGCCTTAATTTATCTAATTAAAAGTTTATTATTTATCTTCTCTATCTTCGCAATTTTCTTCCGAACACATTGAGCAATCTCCATCGCAATATTCAGCTTCGGCTTCACATTCTTTTACATATTCTTCATAAACTTTATTTGTTAAGTCTTCATCTTCAACTGGGACAAAGAAATCCTCTCCTCCTTCATCGGTTTCAATTTTAAATAAAATCATTTCATCATCTTGAAGATCTCCAAGTTCTGTTGGTTGTAAAAATGCATACCATTCTCCATCATAATCAATAGTTGCAATTTGTACAAATTCTATTTCCTTACCATCTTCATCCTTAAGTACGATTAAATCTTCATCAGAAAAAATGTTTTCTTCTTCATTATTATTGTTATTCTTTTTATCTGCCATAATAGTTCTCCTTTTTGGTTTATTTTATATTACATTAAATGTCTTAATTAGTCAAAAAAAATTAGGCTGCAAAAAGATTTGCGACCTAATTGGATACCTTCTGATTTTTTTGAAACTATCTACCAATAATTACATATTTATTTTTTATTGGCGTGTTTCTTAAATGAGACTCTTCAACAGGAATAATTTTAAATCCTTCTTCAAGCAAGCATTGCTTCATGGCTTCAAAATCATATTTGCCTTCACCAAATTCGGAAACATTTACTGTTGTAAAAGGAAAACCTGATGTAGCACGAGCTCTAAAAGCCTCTTCTATAAGTTGTTGTGCATATTCTTTTTCACCCATATGCCCCACCTCCTACTTTTATTATACGCGCAATTCGCATAAAAATATAGATAGTTATGTAAAATCTATTCAAAATTTAGTAAATTTTATGGACTATTTAAATAAAAAAAATGCCTTCAATTTTATTCAATCTTGAAGGCAAATATTTTTATTTTTTAAAATTTTTAATTAAGCTTCATCTTGGAACCATTTATCTAATGAATCGTCATTAGGGTTTGAAGAAGATGCAGAAAGTAATTTAAATAGTTTCTCGAAGTTTTCTGCACTTTCAATTGTTTTTGGTTCAACAAGTGGAGAGAATTCTCTTAAAACATCCTTATTAAAGTTTTTACCAATACCAACTGGAAAAACTTTAACTTCTCTATTTTTTACCATACTTGAAAATTCCATTGCAGCTGATTTATATTCATCAGTTGGAAGTCCATCCGTCATAATAAGCATAATTGGCTTATAATGCTCAATATCGTTGTTTTTATAGTAAGTTCTTCTCTTCTTTAAAAGTTCAATTGCTTTACTTACAGCGGCTCCCATTGGTGTTCTACCATATGGTTCTAATGGCTTATATTTTAAATCTTTTATACTTGAATAATTGTTTTCAACAGTAACTTCATCAACGCCACCAAAAGAAATTATGCAGATATCACAAATACGACTTGCTTTTTTATTTCCTCTTACATAATCTAAGAAAATTTTCATATTTGCATTCAATTCTTGCATTTTGCTTTTTGTAGATCCATCGCATTCTTGCATTGAGCCAGATCTATCAAGTACAAGACAAATAGGAACTTTTCTTGAAGAATTAATTTCAAGAGAAGACCAATCACCTAAGTTCATATCATCATCTAAAAAATCTGCCATCTACTTTTTCTCCTTTAATCTTTTTATTGTTAATTCTAATTCTCGTATCAAGTCGGATATTTCTGTTATTTTTCCTTGTTTATAATAATAGTAAAAATATTCTCTCATATTTTGGGTTAAGCCAGCAAACCAATAAAATTGATATGGTGGCATTTTCGCCAAATCTTTAGGCTTATTTAAAGGATATTCAAAGGTTCTCTTACCCTCTTCATTTACCTCGGTGTTATTTTTATTATAGAATGGACTTTTATTTACCAATAACTCAAATACGATTCTGTTTATTGGAAAAAATTCATCCTCTACTGTTCTAAGTGTAGTTTTTAATTCGTCCCCTACATATGTTTTTTCTGTATATACAGGATTACATACAGGACAACAATAATCTTCCACTTGGAATGAACCTGAATCTATAATGTAAACATCGTGTGGAGGTTTAATCATTATATTATCAGGCTTTAAATCACCTATAATTATACCCTTTTTATGTAGATATTCTATCTGCTTTAATAAGTTCAAAGCTACATAATATCTATCTAAATTCTTATCAAAATTAGGAACATCGTAGTTAAAATCTTTTAAATCATCAAGATTATAACAACCTTTTAATTCCTTCATTACATAGCCGACAAAATTATTATTGTAGTACACAATATCTAGTGGCCATAATACAAACTCATTTGAGATATCCATTTGTAACATTTTTTGCAGTTTTTTCAAGTTTACATAAGATAAATGCTTTGAATTATATATCTTTACAAAGAAATTATTATAAGTTTTATAACATCTTCCTTCACCACCACTAAGTTCGGTATTTTTATCGAGTTTTAAATATCCATATTTTGGAGAATATACATAAGATAAATTATCCGTATCAATTTTGTTAATATACTTTTCTTCTTTTATTGGATAATAAGCTTCAAATGTTACCTTCTCCGTCTCCTTCCATTCTACTATATTTTGATGTTTTACGCAATATAGCTTTAAATGTGGCATTTTAGATTTTAGCCCTTTAAATGCCTCGAATATGTTATTTTGTTGAGTAAGTACATAAACTTCTCCATACTTTGTTGAAGCCTTCATAAATTCTTCAAAATCTAAGTAATCACTAGTTTTTATATATTCTAATCTTAATCTGTTTTTAAAGAAATATAGATATGTTTGAATATCATATGCTTCATCATATAACCCCATAGAAATATATTTATCTATTTTTTCTTGAATACTAGAATCTACGGCAAAATAAGCCTCAGCTTGAGGATCATTTATCAAATTCTCAAGTAATATATAGAACTTATTTGTGTTTAAAACACTCTCTTCTATAAAATAAAGTCTATTTATTTTTGGCATCTATTCCACCTTCACTCCAGAAAAATCATATGAGAAACTAAAATTATCTTTAGCATTATTTATTAATATTCCTGGTCTTACACTTACTTTAAATTGTTTTGTATTATCTAGCATATATCCATACTTACTTTTTCTAATAATCTGTTCGTCTTCTGTTATATCACTAAACAAATCTTCAAGTACTTCTTTGCTAGTTTTGTTTGTATCTACACATGTTAAATATAAAATATTTAAACTTAAGTCATCGTAACTATATTGAGCAACTTGTGTAGATAAAAACTTATTAATTACCTTGTTATATTTTTCACTTGTAAAATTATTAAAATTATTAAATAACTTTGTAACATTTTCATGTAGTTCGTGTCCTTGAAATAAAACTTCCTCTGGACCGTCAGACATTAACATAACTCCTGTTAAGTTTGTAAATTTTCCACAAGTGATTCTTAAGTGATCTATTGCATCTGGATCGGTTAAGAAGAATGTTATGTTAATTTGTTCACCATTTTCAGGTGCAGATAATACTTTAACTTGTTGGTCCTTTCCTGCACTAAAACTTCCCGCAATTACTCCATCACCAATATGTCCCATTATGTATTTTTCACCTTTTCTTGCAAAAAACAACAATGTACAAGCTAATTCTTCAAACTCTATTTCTCCCTTTGCTTGAAGCAACAAGTTTTTCTTAACATAATTAAATATATTTTCTTTAATGATTTTTTTCTGCTCTTCTATTTCATCTTTAGTTTTGCCATACTTTTCACTAAAAAAGTAAATGTTATCAAACTCTTCAACCATATATTCACATATGGTTTTTGTAGCAACTTCAGACCCTATTTGCGACATAGGCTTAGAACCTGCACCATCAGATAGTGCAATAACTTCAATACCTTTGCTTAATTTATAGGCAACATTATCTTGGCATGGAAGATCATTTTCAATATGATCGTTTCCTCTAACTACACTACTTGCATGTCTCCATTTGCTTAGTATCATAATATTGCCCATCCTTCGAATCCAGATCTTTCAAATTTAACTGGAATTCCATTTGGAGTTGTAGCTCTTTTAACGGCCATATCATAGAACCATTTAAAGAACATATCAAATGAATTTTCCTTTATTCTCATAAACTTCTTTGTAAGAGCCAAATCCTCAACATTATCCGGTATTTTTCTTTGAGATAATATAAATGGCATATATAGAACCTTTTGCTCAGATATAGCCTGCTTTAAATCTCTTGCAACAACATCAACATCATCAAAAGAATAAGCATTAGTTAAAACGAATAACCATGGCTTATAAACTTGAGTATCATTTAGTAAAAAGAAATCAGCTCTTGCTTGAAGACCAGTTAATGCAATGTCTAAGGCTTTTCCTAAAAAAGGCATTTTTATAGGTTCTAGTCCATTTATATCAAATTCTTTTCTTGAAAAGTTTTTCAATACTTTTGGTTGAAACTCATCAAAACAAATAATTTCAAGTTCTATATTTTTAGCATCTGATTCATTGAGTGCATTACAAAATTCATTCAATGCTGATTTGATTTTTTCAAACTTCTCGCCTTGAACTGCTGCTGAATTATCTATAACTAGTGAAATCAATAATCTAGAATCCATCCTACTTCACCTTCTCCAACATATCTAACGACTGTCTTTCTTTTTCTACTCTATTTATAATTGCAACTACTTTATTTTTCTCAGTTTTTAATAATTTTTTAAGTATTGTTTTACCATCTTTTTTAGCAGTCAAATAAGATAGTTCAAGTGTATCTACAATTTTATCGTTTTGGATAGAATTTATAGCACTTACTATATGCTTTTTATTTGTATCATATAACATTATAACTGATGATAATAAAATATTTAATACACGTAAATTAGTTGAGTTTAGTGTTAAAATATCTTCTAAATACAAGTTCATAACAGCATTAGAATTCATATATTGTGATTGAGCTAATTCACCATCAAACAAACATAATAAAACATCCGTAATATATGGAAAACTATTTTGTAATTTTTCAGATTCTTGCACATAAATTCTAGCTATTTCATCCTTGTTTTCGTAGTATGTTTCATTTTGACATATTTGATTTATTGTATTTATCGTTATAGCATCATCAACATCCGGCTTTAATGAAAACTTTAATGCAATAGCCATATTTTCATATCTAGTTCCCTCATCTGAAAATTCTTGAGTATTAGACTTTATTAATTTTGTAAACTTTAAAAGTTGAATGCAGGAATTGTCTTCAAACTCAACAAGTGCTAGCACTTTATCTATTATAGAAACTTGATTAATCGTTTGTATCTTTAATAATTTATTACAACAACGTTTAGCATTCTTTTCAACAACAGTTTGATAAAACTTAATTATATCTTTTTTAGAAAGTTTAGTTATATAAGATGAACTAATACACCATTCCCAGTCTTGATCTATAATTTCTTCAAATAAAATATCATTAGAAAGTATTTTATGTTCTAATAAATACTTTGCTACGCTATGTTTATTTTCTATATTTTTATCTACACTTTGAAGAATTTTTAATACTTCGATATTGTCGTATTTTGTTCTATATTTTTCAGCAATATCTAATAATGAAATAATACTTTCTGAACTATTTACTTCACCATTTATAACGCTTTGTTTTATATAAGTTTTAAAATAATCATCATAAAAACTATTTAATTCTTTTATATCTGCTTCAAACTTATATGTATCTATTGTTTCAAAGTCTGGAATCTCGAAATAATCTTTTTCTACTCTATGATATAAAAAGTCACTTAAAGTTTCATTGAATTGCGCAATTATAGTTGAATTATAATCATTTAAACTCTCTATTGCTTCGTCAAACTCACTTATTGTTTCTTTATTAAATCTTTCAAACTCTAATTTTTTATTATCATTTGGAACTATATTATTTACAGCTAAAAAGTCTAGATATAAAACATTTTCAGTTTCAATAAAGGTATCTTTTAAGTTTTTAACTTTAGTTAAAATTTTTAATTGAGATTTAGACGTTCTATCTATATCTCTATAG
>CAVAVP010000008.1:0-5193 GCA_963592135.1 bacterium | reverse complement strand
TTATTAATCTATGATTAATCAACAAACACTACAAGTTCTAGAATACAACCAAATATTAAATTTAGTTTCGAGTTTTGCATATTCAAAGCCAGCAAAAAATTCTATTTTAACTTTAACACCTAAATGTGAAATAAATCAGGTTATAAAAGATTTAAATCTAACAAAAGAAGCAGATAAGATGATGTATGAACTTTGTTTTAATGTTTCATTTGGGTTTGATGATGTAACAGAATCACTTGAGCTTGCTCATAGAGGCAAAACTCTTAATTGTGAGCAGTTACTAAAGGTAGCAAAACTTTTAAAGGTAGCAAAGAGTGTTAAAAAGAATATTCTATCCACACCGGATAATGATTTACCATTATTAAGAGAGTATACAAACGCAATTTTTGTAGGTACAGATTTGGACGATAAAATTAATGGTTGTATATTATCTGAAACAGAAGTTTCTTCAAATGCTTCTCAAAAACTAGCTTGGATAAGGCAATCTATAATTGAAACAAATAGAAAAATAAGAGAAAAAATTTTATCCTATATAAGAGGTTCTCAATTTGAATCAATTATGCAAGATAATCTTGTAACTATTAGAAATAATAGATATGTTATTCCTGTAAAAACAGCGTATAAAGCACAAGTTCAAGGTTTAATTCATGATCAATCCGCAACAGGACAGACAACATATATAGAGCCTATAGCTATTGTAGAGCTTAATAATGAACTTAGAGAATTACAATTACAAGAAGAAGCTGAAATTGAAAAAATCTTAAGAAATTTATCTCAAGATATAGATGCATCATTTTATGAAATATCTGAAACTTATGGTACTTTAATAAAATTAGATATTATATTTGCAAAAGCTCAGTATTCAAGGTCGGTAAAGGGTATTTATCCTTTATTAAATGATAAAGGTTTCATTGATATAAAAAAAGGAAGACATCCTCTTTTAGATAAAAATAAAGTAGTTCCAGTTTCTGTATCTTTGGGCGAAAAGTTTAATACTCTTTTAATATCAGGTCCAAACACAGGAGGAAAGACGGTTTCAATTAAACTAGTTGGAATATTAACATTAATGGCTATGTCCGGCTTATTTGTTCCTGCGGGAGAGGAAACAAATATATCTGTATTTAATGATATTCTTTGTGATATTGGTGACAATCAATCTATTGAAAATAATTTGTCTACCTTTTCGGCTCATTTAAAAACTATTATTGATATAACTAATAATGCTACAAAAAATGATTTAGTTTTATTTGATGAGTTGGGTGCCGGAACAGATCCAGTTGAGGGAGCTGCGCTTGCAATTGCTGTAGTTTCTTATTTAAAAAATAAGAATGTAAAGACAATTGTAACTTCACACTATAAAGAATTAAAAGAATATGCTTACGCTACCGATGGTGTAAATATTGCTGGTATGGATTTTGAACCAGTAACGTTTAAGCCTACATATAGACTTCTTATGGGGCAAACAGCTTCTTCTAATGCTCTTGAAATAGCTAAACTTTTAGGACTTAGAGAGGACATAGTTGAAAAGGCTAAAATTTTAATATCTGATGAAGATAATAAGTTTAATAATATTATTCGTGGCGCTGAAATAAATAGAAGAGAGGCTGACGCTTTAAAAGCTCAGGCGGAGGCTGAGTTTTTAAAAGCACAATATCAAGTAGAAAAATACGATCAATTAATTATTGAACTTGAGTTAAAGAAAGAAAAACTTGAGGAAAAACTAAGAAAGTCAGCAAAAGAAGTACTAGGTGATTATTTAGATGAGGCCGAAGAACTAGTTGAAGAAATTAAACAAAAAGTTCAGGAAGGTACAGAACAAGCTTTATATGAAGCAAGAGCATTAAAGGGTAAACTTAATAGAATAGAAGTTAAATCAGACGAAAAAATTCATTTTGAAAAAGAAAATGGGGAAATCAAGAAGGGCGATTCTGTTTTTGTTAAGTCTTTAAATGAAATAGGAACAGTTTTAGATATAATGCCTAACAAAAAAGAGTGTACCGTAAAAATCGGGGTTTTATCTTCAAAAATGAAAATAAAAGATTTGCAAAAAGCTAAGATTTTAGATGCACAAAAGGAAGAAAAGAATGTTTCGGTATCTTTTAATGGTGGAGACTATTCTAGTAATATAACAAGTGAATTAAATATTGTTGGTCAAAATTCAGATGATGCTTTATACAATCTCGAGGATTATTTATATAAGGCAAAGTCAAAAGGATATAAAGAGGTAAGAATTGTGCATGGAAAAGGACAAGGTATCTTGAGAAAATATGTGCAGGATTATCTAAAAAAATGTCCTATTGTAGAAAAGTATAGATTAGGAAACTATGGCGAAGGGGATACCGGAGTTACAATAGTTACTATAAAATAATATATACTTTGATGTTTTGTAAGATATGAGACATAATTACTGCTATCATAACAATAAGCTTAAACCATTAGTCCTAATAATTTTAGGGTTAGCATTTTTAGTAGATTTGATAAATATTTTCTTGATAGCAACAGCCATTTTATTTCCAATAGTATTTCTTTATATTGCACTGGATTATTTGTTTTTCCTTGTACTTAGAATATCTACTATTTATATGACATATAAAATAGAATATACATACTATAAAGGCGAGCTTAATGTAACAAAAACATTTTTTAGAAAAGCTTATGTTTTTGTTACTATAAAAAAGTCTGAAATAAAAAATATAGCACCATATAATGGTGAGCAAAATATAAAAAGTTTGTATTCAAAAACTTGTTTATATGACAAGTATTTAGTAGAATTATCAAATGGCGATAGATATATATTAAACCTAGATGATGTTTTATATTCAGCGTTAACTTGTGAGGATAAATATGATTTATTTAGATAATGCAGCGACAACAAAAATGTATGATGAATGTTTAGAAGAATACAAAAAATATTCTTGTGATATTTATTTCAATCCATCTGCATTATATGCACAAGCTTTAAAGCCTCTTAATGTTATAAATTCAGTAAGAGCTAATATAGCTAAAAAGTTAGGTTGTTTAAAAGAGGAGATTTATTTTACAGCCTCTGGCTCTGAAGGAGATAACTTATGCTTACTTTCAACGATAAAAGCTAAAAAAGGTAAAGTTTTAATCTCATCTGTTGAACATGCAGCTATAAACAATACTGCACTTAGGTTAAAAGAATTAGGTTATGAACTTGAATATATTAACGTAGATAAATATGGTAGAGTTGATTTTAGCGATTTTGAGAAGAAAATGACACAAGATGTTGTACTCGTTTCAATTATGCTTGTTTGTAATGAAACAGGAGCTTTAAATCGGATAAAAGAATTATCAACTTATGCAAAATTAAAAAATAAAAATGTTATATTTCATTGTGATGGAGTTCAAGGATTTGGTAAAGTTCCGTTAAACATAAAAAATTTAAATGTAGATTGTTTTACAATGTCAAGTCATAAGGTTCATGGACCTAAGGGTGTTGGCGCTGTATATATTAAAAGTATAGTAAATCCAAGAACATTCATATTTGGAGGTGGACAAGAAAATAATATAAGATCGGCAACAGAAAATGTAGCAGGAATTGCTGCTTTTAATGTTGCAATTAATAAAACGTTCGAAAATATTCAAGAAAAGTACACGAAAGCTAGATATTTACAAAATCATGTCATTGAGTTTTTAAATGAAAAAATTGAAAATGTTATAGTTAACACTAATGTTAATGCTTCATCTCCTTATATAGTATCGTTTGCTATACCAAATGTAAGAGGTGAAGGAGTTGTTCATTATCTTGAGTCTAAGGATATAATTATAGGAACTGGTTCAGCTTGTTCTGCTAAAAAAAGTTTAAAAAGAATCCCAATGGCATTAGGGTTGGATTCAAAATATTATGATGGAATGCTTAGAATAAGCTATGATTGGGATTTATCTATAGAAGATTTAGATATCGCTTTAAATTGCTTATTAGAGGCTTTAAATAAAGAAAAGGAATTGCATAAATAAAATGAGTCAAGTAATAGTTCTAAGAATAGGTGAAATATTTTTAAAAGGTAAAAATCAAAGTTATTTTGATAACAAATTAATAGATAATATTAAAAAACAATTATCCGGTATTAACTATAAGTTTAAGAAAAGTCAAAATAGATATTATATTGAAGAATATTCTGAGTTTGATCAAGATGAGATTGTAGATAGGGTAACAAAAGTTTTTGGCTTACATTCATTGTCTATTGCTTCAAAAATTGAAACTTCAATTGAAAATATTTCAAATGAAGTTTTAAATTATGCACCAAAGAGTGGTCAAACATTTAGAATTACATGTGTTAGGGCCGATAAAACACTTTCTTTGAACTCATCGGAAATTGCGGCTAAAATGGGTGGTGTAATACTTAATAATGTTAAAGATGTTAAAGTTGATTTGCATAATCCTGATGTAAATATAAATGTAGATATAAGAGAAAGAGGCTATACATATATTTACTCAGAAAAAATATTATGCGCACAAGGTATGCCTATTGGAGTATCTGGTCATGGGCTAGTATTAATTTCTGGAGGTTTTGATTCTCCAGTTGCAGCATGGCGTATGGCAAGAAGAGGAATGAAAATATCTGCAATTCATTTTCATTCATATCCTCATACATCACTTCAAGCAAAGCAAAAAGTTATTGATTTAACACAACAATTAACAAAGTATTGTGGAAATATAGACTTATATATCGTACCATTTACGCAAATACAAGAGACTATTCATGAAAAATGTAAAGCTAATTTCATGATAACTATTATGCGTAGAATCATGATAAAGATAGCAGAGAGGCTCGCAAATCGAATTGGATGCGAAGCTTTAATTACTGGTGAATCTTTAGCGCAAGTTGCATCTCAAACGGTTCAATCCATAACATCAACAAACGAAGCAGTTCAATTGTTGCCAGTTTTTAGACCATTAATTGGTATGGATAAATATGAAATAATGGATACTGCAGAAAAAATTGGTACTGCTAACTTGTCTAAACTTCCATATCCTGATTGTTGTACAGTATTTCTTCCAGATTTTCCTGTTATAAAGCCAAAAATTGAAGTTGCTATTGAAGAAAATCAAAAGATTGAAAATGAAGATGAACTAATTGAACAAGCTATAGCAAACTTAGAAAAAATCGAATTAAAACCAAATTTATAGACTATTCCCTATTGTGAAACTGCCGGAAAATACAGTAT
>CAVAVP010000007.1:0-45092 GCA_963592135.1 bacterium | reverse complement strand
ACTTGCCTTTGCCGGTTCTACAATCGTTTACCCACTCGCCTTCGTAAACGTCACCGTTGCGGTAAGTGTACTTACCTTTGCCGTTTTTACAACCGTTTACAAAATTCCCTTCGTAAACGTCGCCGTTGTTGTAAGCAAACTTACCTTTGCCGTTGAATTTACCGCAACGAAATTGCCCTTCGTAGTAGCCGTTGTCATAGAATTTTTTTGTCATTAGACTCCACTCCTTTGCGTTGTTGCTGTGATTTATTTTAGATGATTTTTGTTGTAGTTGTCAAGCTCGTCAAGAAGTCCGCTTTTGCTCCTGAACGGCAAAATAAAATTGGAACGTTGCTTAAGTTGTTCGGCACGACGTTTGATAGACAATTTAAGTTCTTCGTAGCGAATTACAACTTGATGTACGTCTGCCCACTTCTTTAAACGTGTTACAACGTGGAACGAATAGCAAGTGTCAATAATTAAAATTCCAAAATACAAGCCTACAAAAAACGAAAAAGCAAGGTTTCCGCTTATCCACACCACTGCATCGATAATGTGCGGATGAATAAGTAAATAGTAAACGGCAGATATCACCGCCCAAAAGAACGTGAAAAGCGGACAAATTATTCCCTGAATGTTGCCTTTGCGATCGGAATAATCCCACAATTTTATTTTGAGTCCCTTGATGAAAATTAAGCCGGTGATATATTCTAAAAGCGTCATGATTACGGTAAGCATGGCTATGACAAAAACCGTCTGCCAAACCGTAGATGCAATAAAAGAATAGTCAAGCGAACACAATACAAACAAAAGAACCAATCCGCTACCGTAAAGCGGTAAGCACGGGCCAACCAAAAAGCCGGGATTTATCCATTTTTTGTGTGCAAATCGACGATAAAAACAACTCTATTGCCCGCCAAAAAACCTAAATCGAACCGTAAAAGTTTGGTTTAGGTTTTTGTTTTGTATTATCGTTTTAGTTTATGCTTTAAGATTGCCAAAACATCTGCCTTATAGACAATTTCTATCATTCTGTCTTTGCCTGTTATTGACAACCACCCAACATAAAACGAATAAAAACTCTACAAAACAAAAAGCCGCTCGGCATTATATTTAACCGAACGACTGAATGAATTTGTATTTATTAAATTGTTGATACGAAAGCATATCTTACTTCAAAAAAATGTTATGCCGTTTTATAACCATATTATTGTTTATAGCGACATGTAAATTCTTGTTTTGAAAAATTGTCAAATTTTATCATAACTCGTCTAAAAAATATTAATTTTCTATACTAACTCGCTTGAAAAAGTTTTTTATTTAGGTGTATAATAGTTTCAGAAACGTAAAGGAGTCGAAATATGCTGAAAAGAAAAATAGAACAATCGTTAATAAATTGGAAGAATACACCTAATCACAGCCCCCTTATTATTAAGGGCTGTCGCCAGTGTGGAAAAACTTATTCCGTCCGTGATTTTGCGAAAAAGAACTACAAACACGAAGTATATCTTAATTTTTTCAAAAACCCGACGTACATCTCCATTTTTGACGGTTCGCTTGAAGTCGACAATCTTATCATGATGATGTCTGCATTGCTCGGTCCGAGTGCTGTTTTTAAGCCAGGCGAAACCGTTATAATTCTTGACGAAATTCAAGACTGCCCCGAAGCAAGAACGGCATTGAAGTTTTTTAGAGAAGACGGTAGGTTCGATGTTATAGGTACAGGCTCTTTGCTTGGCGTAAAAGGATACGGAAAACAACCAAAATCCATTCCCGTCGGCTCGGAAACTGTAATAGAAATGCATCCGCTCGATTTTGAAGAGTTTTTGTGGGCAAACGGAATTACACCTCAGATAATCGATAAATTGAAAGAATGTTTCGTCGAAGAAAAACCCGTTCCCGAAGCATTACACGAAAAAATGCGGCAATTAATACTTCAATACACTGTTGTGGGTGGCATGCCGGAGGTGGTAGACACTTTTGTAAAGACAAAACAAATGAATAGCGTTTTGGCTTTGCAACGTGACATTATCCGTTCTTACGAAGACGATATGGTAAAATATGCTGAAGATAAAGACAAAGCATTGATAAAAGAATGTTTCCAATCCATTCCGAAACAACTTAGCAAAGAGAACAAAAAGTTTCAATATTCTGTTGTAAAAAAAGGCGGTACTGCTTCGAAATTTCAGGGAAGCATACAATGGATTGAAGTTGCAGGTATTATTGCACGTTGCTACAACTTGGATTTGCCCGAACTTCCGTTAGACGGAAATGCTATCGACGATGTTTTTAAGGTATATATGCAAGATTCCGGATTGTTTGTAAGCATGCTTGAGGACGGCACACAATTTGATATACTTCAAGGTAATTTATACGGATATAAAGGAGCAATTTTTGAAAATCTCATGGCGGATATTTTTACCAAAATGGGAAGAAAACTGTATTATTACCACAAGGATTCGGGACTTGAGATCGATTTCGTAACAAGATATAAAGGCGGAGCGACTTTAATTGAAGTCAAGGCAACCACGGGAAACACAAAAAGCACGAAAACGATTCTTTCTCATCCCGAAAAATACCACGTCGCAGGTGCAATAAAACTCGGCGATTATAATGTCGGAAGAAATGAAAAAATGCTAACTATACCTATTTATATGGGCTTTTTGCTTAACGAGTTTTAATTGTATAAAAATAATATAAGTTTATTTTTCGGTGTTATGTTATCGGAAAAAGCCTGCTCCGTCAATGGCATAAAATATCGCTGAAAACTATGAATTAACCAACTTATGCTGTTAATGGTAAACTGAAAATGCATTTTTTGACCTTTACACCAATTAAATATGTCTTACCTACCTGACGTGCACTTCAAATTATTAGAGGTTTTCTATTTGTACTTTTATTCCATTTAATAATTTTTGATGAGGTACAATTATTTCCAATTGCTCGTCAATCAATAAAACAGTTGGTTAAGAACGGAAGATTTCATTATATTGAAACTGGCTCTTTAATTACACTAAAACAAAATGTAAAAAATATTCTAATCCCAAGCGAAGAAAGAAACATCGAAATGTATCCTCTTGACTTTGAAGAGTTTTTATGGGCAAATGGCAAAGAAAGTATTATCGATTCACTAAAAGATTCCTTTAATAATATTAGACCATTGGGCGATACTGCGCATAGAGAAATAATGAAATTATATAGAACTTATTTGGTTGTTGGCGGAATGCCACAGGCAATAAATAAATTGCTAAACACAAATGATTTTTAAAAAGTAGATGAAGTTAAACAGGATATTTTAAATTTATATAAAGCCGATTTAATAAAAGCGGATACTAATAATAAACTTTCTACTTCTTTAATATTAAATGCTGTTCCCTCGGAACTTTCTTCTCACAGTAAATTGTTTAAAATTACAACTTTAGGCGCAAATGCAAGAATATCTAGAAAGTTATCCCCTTTTCAAACAATAGAAGATCCTAGAATTGTAAACAGAGCTTACAATTCTACAGATCCAACAATAGGATTAAATAGAACAAAAAATTATAGCAAACAAAAATATATTTAAACGATACTGGATTATTGGTAACGCAAATATTTAGAGATTCTAACGAAAAAATCGAAAACTCAATAATAAACAAATTATTTTTGACAAAATTGGTGTCAATCTAGGTGTAATTCTTGAAAATTCCATAGCTCAAATATTAAAAGCAAGCGGACATGACTTATATTTTCATACATTTACCCATTATGAAATAGATTTTATTTTAACAGAAGGTAAAAAATTAATTCCGATAGAAGTAAAATCTTCATCGTATTCAAATCATAAATCGATTGATGAATTTAATAAAAAATATTCAACCAGAATTAAAACAAACCATGTGATTTATTCAAAAGATATTAAACGCATCGGAAATACAACATATATTCCTTTTTATATGACCATATTTCTTTAATTAATAAACATTAGTTATCCATTTTTACATCTAAAGTATTTTCTAATTTTATTAGTTTTTCTTTGTTATCAATAATATTATTATTTTTAATATTAATATTTTCAGCAGCCCTTATGATTATTGCCAAATCTTTATCCTTTGTTTTAAATGTATTTTCTTCTATTGCAATATTTTTATGAACAGGCTCTTTATATTCTTTTATTTCTGGATTTATATTGATCCCTGCGTCGCCACAATATATAAAATTATTGTTATTAATTTTAACATTCTCTACTTGTCCAGATTCGTACCAAGAATTAGCATCATCGGCAATAAGTACACCACTCATTCCTAAATTATCAAATACATTATTAGAAATTTCAACTTTTCCTCTTGTTGTAACCAAAACTCCCCTTGTTGTTATTTCAGTTAATTTATTGTTTTTATAATATAAGTTAGGATTAGCAGAAAGATCCTCTATTACAGTATTTAAGATATCTACTTCGTAATCTTTATCTAAAACAATTGCTATTCTATAACTACCTATAAGTTTGCTTTCTTGCAAAACTGCCTCACCTATTTTTAGTAAAGTTTTTTTGTTTATAAAGGCGATTTTATCACCTTTTCTAAAAGGATTAAAACCATAAGTTTCTTTATGAAAAAACTTAACAACCAATTTATTGCCTTCTTTTCTTTCTATAGGGAAATTTATCCCATGAACATTTATCCCATCATCATTTGCCCCTTTAACCTCACAGTATTCAACATCAATATTTCCTCTGCACATATTAAAATGCATAAAATCTGCGATTGAGGCTATACATCTACCTGAACTATTTTCTGGCTTAAATTCACATTTTTTTATGGTAATATTTTCACTGTTTTGTGAAACCAAAGCTTGTGCCATATTAAAATGTTGCTTTATACTTTCTAAAGAGATGTTACTTGATTCATTTATAACAATACCACTTTCCAATCTTTTTGTATTTATTAGCGCATATGTTGCCCCTTCCTCTACCTTTGTTGGAAGATAATATTTTACAAATAATTTTCCTTTTTTTAATTCTTCTATTTTATATGAATGCCTAAAAGGATGTAATCCTCTTCTTATTTTCCCGTCTTTTGCCTTTGGAATATAACTTGCAATATTGGCATCCTTTATTCCCGAAAACTCCCAGTCTTCTCCCACAAAAATAATTTCCTTTCCTCTAAACTTATATGTGCTATCCTTGTTTATTAAAAATTCAGCACTAAACACACTTCTTTTTGTACATTTTACCTCTGAACAATATGGTGGACGTAAATGATCTATTTCAAGGTTTTTTATACTCACATTATTACATTTATCAATAAATATATGAGTCATTACTCCTTTATATAAGAATTTTGCTCCGCCAAAATCTATATCTACATTATTTAAGTTTCTTAATATTATTCCAAAATTATGAACTGGAATTTTTAAATCTTGTTCACTTAAAGTATTAGTAACATAAAACACTTCCTTTTGAGTATTTTCAGAAAAAATATTATATATTCCTTTTTCAAACTTTATTAATATTGGATTTGTTTCTTTTTGAATATCATCTAATAATTTCTTTAAATTTTGCGAACAATCTTTATTATCATCTGGTAAAATTCCGTAATTTTTTGCTAATAATTCTTTCTTTTCCATTTTTATCATTTATCCCCTATAACATGTTGATAATATCACATTTTACTGTTTCTTACAATAATATATCTTTTCTAAAAAAACGAAAATGACACCAAAATTTTGGTGTCATTTTATAGATTTTTTTGTTTTATTAATATCTTATGATTAAAGATTTTCCGGTCATTTCTTTTGGTTGTTCTAGACCCATGATATCTAACATTGTTGGCGCTATATCACAAAGTCTACCCCCATCTTTCAAATCTTTAACCCCATCTGCACCTATTACTACAAATGGTACTGGATTTGTTGTATGAGCCGTAAAAGGTTTACCTTCCTTTGTCATCATACAGTCAGCATTTCCATGATCTGCTGTTAGCAATGCTTGACCTCCAATAGAGAGAATGGCATCTATAACTTTTTTTACACATTTACTTGTTACGCTTACTGCTTTTTGAGCTGCAGGAATAATTCCTGTATGGCCCACCATATCACAGTTTGCAAAGTTTAAAATCATAACATCATATTTCCCACTCTTTATAGTCTCAACTGCTTTTTCACAAACTTGAGGAGCACTCATTTCTGGCATTAAATCAAATGTTGCAATCTTTGGTGAATCAATCAAAATTCTATCTTCGCCAGGATTTGGAGCTTCAACACCTCCATTAAAGAAGAACGTAACATGTGCATACTTTTGAGTTTCCGCAATTCTAAATTGCTTTAAACCCTTCTTAGACAAATACTCACCTAATGTATTGCTATAAGATTCCTTTCTATAAGCAACATCTAATGCATCATTAAAAGTAACATCATATTCTGTAAATGAAACAAACTTAACTTTTAAAAAACCTTTCTTTCTTTCAAATCCTTTAAAATCCTCGTAAATAAATGATCTTGAAATTTGTCTTGCTCTATCTGGTCTAAAGTTAAAGAATATAACTCCATCCCCTTCATTTATAGTAGCAACAGGTTTTCCATTTTCATTTATAATAGTAGGAATTACAAATTCATCTGTCACGCCTTTATCGTAAGAATTTTGCATTGCTTGAATCGGATCATTTTCTTGGATTCCTTCTCCATCGCAAAGCGCTGTATAAGATTTTTCTACTCTATCCCAAATATTATCTCTATCCATTGCATAGAATCTTCCTGAGATTGTAGCAATCTTACCAAAATTAATTTCTTTTGTATAATCTACCAATTTCTCAATAAATCCCTTACCGCTTGTTGGAGGGGTATCTCTTCCATCCATAAAGCAATGAATATAAATATTATCTAGCCCCATTTGTTTTGCCATTTTTATAACAGCAAATAAATGTGTATAGTGAGAATGAACACCACCATCAGAAAGTAATCCCATTACATGTAACTGCTTTTTATTCTCTTTACACGCTTTCATTACTTTTACTAAAGCTGGATTTTCAAAGAAATCACCGTCTTCTATAGATTTTGTAATTCTTGTCAATTCTTGATAAATAACTCTACCTGCTCCCATGTTTAAATGGCCAACTTCTGAGTTACCCATTTGCCCTTCAGGAAGACCTACAGCTAAACCTGAAGCTTGAATATGAGTAGAAGGATTAGATGACATTATATCAAAAACTTCTTTAGATGTTTCAGCACTAATAGCATTTGCTGGGCAAAAGTCATTAATACCATAACCATCCATAATAATTAAACCTGTAAATTTCATATTGCCTCTTTAATATTAGTGTTTAACAACAATAGAGAAATCTATAGCCTTTAAAGAAGCACCTCCAATTAATCCACCATCAATTTGTGGCATAGCCATTAATTCAGCTGCATTCTTTGCATTCATAGAACCACCATATTGGATTCTTAACTTATTAGCTGTCTTTCTATCATATAACTTAGCTACTCTATTTCTAATAATCTTAATTGTATCATTAGCATCTTGAGCTGTTGCTGTCTTTCCTGTTCCGATAGCCCAAATTGGCTCGTAAGCAATAACAACATTTGCTAAATCTTCTACAGTTAAACCTGCTAAAGCACCATCTGTTTGTTTCTTTAATACGCTCTTAACTCTATTCTTTTCTCTTTGTTCTAATGTTTCACCAACACAAATAATTGGTTTTAATCCCTTAGCTAAAGCAGCCTTTACTCTTTGATTTACAGTAGCATCTGTTTCACCGAAATATTGTCTTCTTTCGCTATGTCCAATAATTACATATTCAACGCCTAATTCAACAAGCATATCAGCGCTAATTTCACCCGTAAATGCTCCCTTTTCTGCCCAGTGAACATTCTCTGCACCAACTTTAATATTTGTGCCCTTTGTTAATTCTACTGCTGTAGCAATGTTTGTATATGGAACACATACAACGATTTCTGTCTTTTTCTCATTCTTAACTAATGGGATAAGTTCTGTTAACAATGCCTTTGTTCCGGCAATTGTGTTATTCATTTTCCAGTTTCCTGCGATAATTGGTTTTCTTGCCATTTTTATATACCTCTTTTATTTATTTTTTCATTTAAATAGGGCTAGCTTAGCTAACCCTGTAGTTTTTTATTTTTTTATTAGTTTTTATCGTTAAGACAAGCAATTCCTGGTAGAACTTTTCCTTCGAATAATTCCAAAGAAGCACCGCCACCTGTTGAAATATGTGTCATCTTATCTGCAAATCCTAATTGAGCAACTGCAGCAGCAGAATCTCCACCACCAATAATTGTTGTAGCATCTTTAGCTTCAGCCATTGCTTTAGCTACTGCTATTGTTCCTTTTGCAAGCGTAGGATTTTCAAATACGCCCATTGGTCCATTCCAAATAACTGTCTTAGCACCTTTAACAACTGAAGCAAATAATTCTGCTGTCTTTGGTCCAATATCTAATCCCATCATATCATCTGGAATAGCATTAATATCTACATAACTAACATTGATTTCAGCGTCAATAGGATCTGGGAAAGAAGCTGCGATTGCTGTATCTACTGGAAGATAAATCTTTTTATTTAATGATTCAGCCTTTGCAAGCATTTCTTTACAGTAATCAATCTTTTCATCGTCAACAAGTGACTTACCTACTGAAACTCCTTGAGCTTTTGCAAAAGTATAAGCCATACCTCCACCTATAACTAAAGAATCGCACTTATTTAATAGATTATCTATTACCTTTAATTTATCTGCAACCTTTGCTCCACCCAATACTGCAACGAATGGTCTTACTGGTCTTTCTAAAGAATCAGCCATTACTGTTAATTCTTTCTCAATTAAGAAACCACAAACTGCTGTTTTAACAAATCCATATTCTACAATAGCAGCTGTTGTTGCATGTGATCTATGAGCTGTACCAAATGCATCGTTTACATAAACGCCATCTTCTCCTATTAAGTCAGCTAACTTCTTGCAAAGTTCTTCTGATCTTCCTTCTTCGCCTGCATCAAATCTTGTATTTTCTAGAAGTACTACTTCACCTGGTTTTAATGCTGCAACTTTTGCCTTGGCATCATCACCAACTATATCTTTAGCAAATGTAACCTTTCCACCTAAGATTTCATTTAATCTAGCGGCCACAGGAGCTAAAGTAAACTTCTTAGGATCATTCTTTAATGCCTTAGCAATAGCATCTTCTTTTGCTTGTGCTTGTTCCTCAACAGGAAGTGCTTCAATAGCCTTTTTCTCCTTTTTTGTTAGTCCAAATCCTGGAGTAAAAATATTATGTGGCTTTCCCATATGAGAACAAAGAATAACTTCTGCACCTTGTTCCATTAGATATTTAATTGTTGGAAGTGCACCATTAATACGATTTTCATCTGTGATAACACCATCTTTCATTGGAACGTTGAAATCCACACGAACAAGAACCTTCTTGCCTTTTACGTCTACGTCTCTAATTGTTTTTTTGTTCATAGAAATAAACTCCTTTTTTCGATTATTAAATTTCATTTTATTTTTAATTTTTCATAGATAATTTTAACATAGTGCGCACGCACGCACAAGAAAAAAAATATTTACAACATAAATGGTTGATTGAATTTATAGTCTATTTGCCATAATTAATCTTATTTCTTAATATTTATTGTAGTAAATCAACTATTTTAAATTTAATTTTAAAGTTTTTTGTCTCTATCCATGTTGTCATAATGTTTTCCAAGAACATTATATAACCAATATACTAGTTTCATATCTAAGTTAAACCAATAAATAGTGAATAGAAGTATTAATAAACCTACAAACACACAAGCTAATACTATTAATAAAATTGCCCACCAAGCCATACACTTACCTCCTATTACCAAGCAGCAGAATCATCAAAATCTACAAGCGTTGGATCTACTGGTTCTTCTTTTAATACTGCAAACATATATTTATTAATTTGATCTCTCATATCTCTACGAGAAATAGTTCTTGGGTCCATTAAATCTTGTTTTACCCAAATAAAATTAATTTTTCTTTCTCTTGCTTGATCGTCAAATGTACCTACAAGACCATCCATTCCCTTACATGAGATTTGGTCATACATTATGATTGTATCAACATTGTATTCTTCTGCAACTCTCCACATCTCATCAACAACATTTCTATAACCACCTTTTGTATGTTTACGCATTGTTGTTCTTTGATAAGATTTTGCTAAATCTTCTAATGCATGTTCATGTGTATCCGTTCTAAACTTAATGTAAGATATCATAGTTTCCATATCCATTACTACATTCATTCCCCAACAATTTTCAAGCCAACTTGCAAGTGATGTGTAATAGTTTGCAGGACATGACCAAACAAGCGCTCTATGTCTCATGACCTTAGATACCTTTTCTTTATTCTTATAACCTTTTGTTATAAGTGCATTAACCTTCTTGTCTACATTTAAAAATCTCTTATCATAACCACCAGATAAATGATAATAATATAATCTATAAATCCAGAATGTAGCTCCTGTTAATTGTGGATAATCTGTTTTATTGATTTCCCATTTTTGCATTTCATAATCTAGTTGCTTATTATAATTGTTAAGCGCAGTTAAAAACGCGTCCCAATCAAACTTTTCACCTGTTTGATCCTCTACAAACTTTATTAATTGTTTTACTTCTTCAACTGCATACTCTTGTACAGATTCTTCGTTATAACGAAGTGGTACATTATACACATGAGTTGGAAGTTTAAATCTTCTATCTTGGAACGACGATGTCATAATTGACCCATCACAAGGCATATTACAAGCAATCATACATGCACCAAGTTTTGGATAATCATCAACAACAGCAACACCTGCTTCTGCGCTTGGAAGAGGACACACATCCGCTGGAACTCCATAACTTTCTATCTCATCAAGATAATGTGGAGTAATTAATTGATCCATAAACGAAGAGAAGAAAATAGGTATAGTTTGCATAGGAATAACCTTAAGATTTGGAAATCCTGCCATAAACTCTACTGGTATTAATTCATCTACACATACGATTTTCTTTGAATATTTATTGTTTGGATTAATTTTTTCATCCGCAATAAATGTTAAATTTATAATATCTGTGGCATGCTTTACTATCATGTTGTAGTGAAGATGTGCAGCTCTTAATTGAGTGCCTCTATAACCTTCTGTATGCCTATCTACGAACGCTGGGGTAGATAAATATGTACTCATCCAACGATATCTTAAAAGTCCCTTAACCGTTGAGACAGGGGCCTTGAGTACCATTTTTATCATATCTTTCCAATTTATTAACCAACGCCAGAAATCATATGCCGTGTCCTTAAAACCTCTCCATTCTCTGTGTTTTAAAAGCCATGTTTTATCTTGATGGATATTTCCTAATCCTTTTTGTGCCATAATTATTTGCCCTCCATCTTCATGTTTTTTTGAATCTTCTTTATCTCTAATGATTCTACAAAAGCTTGTGTTCTAGTTTTTAATTGACCTGATGCCGTTGATGTATATTCTCTATCAATTGCTATAGCTGGAATGCCATAATCATTAATCATAATGTGCGAAGCTAAAGCTCTTTCATAACCCCAGAATTCGCAGAATTTTATTTGTTCATAAATTACACCATCTGCTTTATATTCTTTTACTAAATCGGCTACAAATTGCTTTCTTCCCTGAACCTTTTCGTGTTCCATATATCTTGGACATTGCGAGGTCTTCATATAATGTTTACATATTGTATATAGAGGATCTTCATCATCTTTTAATTCTATTTCTTCTCTTCCTGGAGTAGAACCATAACAGAAACGATCCGCAACTACATACGCACCACAATCTTCAAATAATTTTATAAATCCAGGATCGTCCATTTCTGATCCTACAACTGCTATTCTTGCTCTATAAAATTTCTTTGAATCTGGCTCTCTTGTTTTTATTTCTTCTAAAGTTTCTCTAAGTTTATCTACTATAAGATTTTTAGGACATGTATAGGAAACTAGATTTAAAACAGCATACTCGTATCCTGTAATTTTTGGATATTCATCTTTTCTAAATTCACCTATTTCTTTAATTATCCTACAAACTTCATTATGCTCTTTTACAGCTTTTCTTATAGCATCGTCTGATACATCTACATCATAATTTTCTTTTAACTTATTTAAAACCTTTAATTTTAATTGTTTCATATATGCTTGAATACAATGTTCATCTGTTTTAAATGGCATGTCTATAATGCTTAAGAAGAAGTTTTTATTTTTATTTAAATCTAGGATTTCAAAGTGCTCAATAGCTCTATTCATCTCTGAACATGTTTCTCCGCCTATTAAAGCACCTAGGAAATTATAACCACCTTCAATTCCTCTCTCTAGTATGGCCTTACAATAACCACATAAGAAATTGCTTAGATAATATGTTGCAATATCTGTTGAACCCGTTCTTGGAGCTCTTAATCTTACAGAAAAGCATTTATCTAAATTTAACAAAACCTCTGGTATGTGATAGCAAGTATAACCTAAAGCTATTCTTCCTTCATCACAAGCCTGTTTTACTAATTCGTTATGTGCTTCTTGTAATAAATTCTCAAAATAGTATAAATGTTTTAAATCCCTCATATAACCTCTCTAATATAGAATTAGCTCCCCGTATAGGGAGCTAATTTTTATTTATTACTCATCAATTTCTGTTTTATGACTTGAAACATATGTAGATAAATCAGTATCTGTCATATGCGCTGGAACTCTTCCTTCTAAAGCTGTATCTTTGTTAATTATATAATCTTCTTTTGACTCACCCTCTGGATAAGTATAATCTTTATAACCACTTAAAATATATCCCGTTGCTTTTGTTGGATCTGCAGGATTTACTTCGCAATCAAAATCTTTTACGCTTACTTTATATTGATAAGAAGAATCATCTGCTGAAATATAGTAAATATCATCTCCTATCATTGTTGGAGTACCATAAGTTGTTCCAAATGTTACATCTGAAATTTTCCAAGCATAAGCTGTAATATCTAATTCTTTCTTATCTCCATCTGCAAACATCCCTTCAATGAAGTAGAAATAAGAATTCATTGTGCAATACATATTATTACCATCAATCTTTATAGGTGTAATTTCTGCAGAGAATGTTAATTCTTTTGATAAATC
This sequence comes from bacterium, assembly GCA_963592135.1. Taxonomy (GTDB): domain Bacteria; phylum Bacillota; class Clostridia; order Christensenellales; family UBA3700; genus UBA3700. Next base: position 32,006 of record CAVAVP010000007.1, on the reverse strand, counting down.
CTCAAATTCACCTGTCATCTTTCTATAAATCTTAACAGTTGTTGAAGAAATATCTAATATTCCGTTTTCTGTTCCTAAAAGATAAATTGTTGATGTTAGGGCACTTGTGGCATATTTAATTTCATTATCTTTATTAAATGCAAAGCTATCGTCAAACTTATAAGCTACAGTGCTTATATCTTCTATTTTAGATGTTCCAGTCTTTGTATAATATAATGCATTTTCGCTTGCATCATACTTTAGCATCGCAAGAGTATATAAATGTTCTACATCTGAATAATAAGTTTCACCAGCTGTACTATAAGCCTCTTCAGATATAACTGTTTTATTTGTGCCATCTTTAAGAACAACACCAATATTATTTGCCGAAACTAAAGTGTTTTTAGAAGCCTTTGTATAGAACATTAATAAATCTTCTTTTGAAACTAATAATTCTGAATATTCTTCAACTTTAACTTCATCTTTTCCGACTTTCTTGTCTGTATATGAAACAAAGTGAATATCACTATCATACGCATAAATTAAACCACTTTTTGTAAATAAAAATTCACATGAAGTACTCTCTACTATTGCAATTGATTGAGTTTTTGTTCCATCAAGTTTTGTCCTCATAAACTCTACAGCACTAATTAAAGCACCTGCATTATCTGTTTTAATACTTCTTGTTACATAATATAACCATTCATCATATATATAAATTCCAGCATCAGAATAATCTGAAGCAAATAGTTTTGGAACTACAACACCAACATATTCTAATCCGTTTGTTGTAATTTTACTCTTGATGATATTTCCCTTAACACTAGCATCACCCCATTTATTATCTGCTTTTGTTAAACTTGATGTATCTGCTACACCATTAACATAATATAAGTAATCGCCTGTTTTAACAGCTAGTGTGCCGTTTCCTTCAACAGTTTCACCTCTATCTGAAGTAGAACCTACTGCATCCCATTTATAATTATTACAGCCTGTAAGTGTAGCTAATGTTGCAATCACTAGCACAGCAATAATAATTCCTCTTAAAAATTTCTTCATATATATGCTCCTAATTTCGCGTACGTATAATAATATATTATAGTAAAACAAGATACCCTTTGCAAGTAATAACTCTTTACTCGCTTCTCTTAGCCCAATCTATTGGTTCAATGCCATTTTCTTTTAAAAATTCGTTGGCCTTTGAAAAATGTTTACACTCTAAAAATCCATGATAGAACGAAAGTGGTGATGGGTGTACTGCCTCTAAAATTAAATGCCTTTTATTCGTAATAAGACTTTTCTTTGCTCTAGCCGGTCCTCCCCATAACATAAACACCACGGGTTGTTCTCTCTCGTTTAACATTTTTATTATACTATCTGTAAATCTCTCCCAACCATGCTTTGCGTGCGATTGAGGAGCTGCTTCTCTAACCGTCAAAACAGTGTTTAATAAAAGCACTCCTTGTTTTGCCCACCCAGATAAATCCCCATTGTTCGATGGAGGTATTTGTAAATCATATTCAAGCGCCTTATATATGTTTTTTAGCGAGGGCGGGCATTTAATCCCTTTTTCAACGCTAAAACAAAGACCATTTGCCTGTCCTTTTTCATGATATGGATCTTGCCCTATAATAACAACTTTTACATCCTCGAATGCTGTATTTTCAAACGCTGCTAAAATTTTACTCATTGGCGGGTAAACATTATAATTTTTATATTCAGTTCTTAAAAAGTTTCTGATTTCATCAAAATAGCTTTGCGAAAATTCTTGTTCTAACTTTTGATCCCAACTGTTTCCTAAATGTGATGACATACTTTATTTTCCTCGTAAAAAATATAACATATACTCTTGTTTTATTCAATGTTATTTGACTTTTTTAATTCTTTAGAATTATCATATGATTATTATGATAGATTGCCATACACATACTTACTATTCACACGACAGTACACAAGATCCAAAAGAAACAATTCCTTTTGCTATAGAAAAGGGACTAGAGTATTTGGCCTTTACAGACCACTGTGATAAAGATTGTTTATTTAACCCTGCGTATAAAGACAAGATAAGACAAATAGATTTAGATTCTTGTTTTAAGGAATTAAGATCTTTACAAGAAAAATACAAAGATAAAATAGAAATTGCAGTTGGGCTTGAATGTGGATATATGAAACAGGCAACCCCTATGTATGAAAAAATTTTAAAAGATTACCCAACAGATATAACCATAAACTCTGTTCACTTAGTAGACTTTATGGATTGTTACTATAAAGAATTTTTTGAAAGAAAAACAAAACTACAAGCATATGGCCAATATGTTCAAGCTATTTATGATAGTTTATTTGTTCCATATCATTACGATGTTGTTGCCCATATTGGATATGTTGTAAGAAAAGCGCCATATGAAGATAAATCTCTTAACTATTCAGATTTTCCTGATTTATTTGACTCTATATTAAAGACAATTATAGAAAAAGGAAAAGCCTTAGAAGTAAATACTCATGCAGAAGGCACCGGCTCTTATACTTTACCTAATCCAATAATCTTAAAAAGATATAAAGAACTCGGTGGCGAACTATTAACTATTGCAACCGATGCGCATAAAAAAGAAAAATTAGGTTTTGAATATGACCATGCAATATCTTATTTAAAAGACTTAAATTTTAAATATCTATTTAAATATTTAAATCATAATCCTATTGCTATTAAAATGTAACCAAATTTTTGCTTAATATTAAAATACCACGCAATTAATGCGTGGTATTTTTTCTCTCAAAAGTTTTTTTGGTTAAGCCTCTTCTTCTACTTTTTCAGGTTGAATTACAAGATATGTTTCTCCACCTGTAAGAGTTATCATCTTAATTGCGTCAGGGGTATATTCGTTTGCAAACACTTTAAACTTCTTATCTAGGCTTTCAGACTCTGTAACCATTAGATAGTTTGTATTTGGTGCTCCTAAACCTTTTTGTCTTACTGCATCTACATCTACGGTATCTCCATCATTAAAGTTAGCAACTATATCATCAATTGAAAGTGTTGTTTTTATAAATCTTTCTTGATAATCTTCATCATCAACTACACCTAACAAATCTTGCGCAAATGTATCTGGATAAGATTTTACATCTTCTAGTTTTATCTTCTTCTTAACTAAGTAATCATAACCTCTAGTTTCAGCTAGTGTATAACCATCTAATGTTAAGTTTTCCGCAAAGTCTACCGGAGTATATTCTTTCTTACTTATTACAAGTGATTCCATAATTAAATCAATAAGTTCCATAACCTTTCTTGCAGACACCTTAGAACGAACATTAATCATAGTAGGTAAATCTACTAATCCTTTTCTATGTCCTACATCTGTTTGGTGGAAATATCTCTTATCTATAGTTTCTGGATCTACTGCAAGATATACTTTTAAAGTCTTTCCGTTAATAACCATACGGGCAATATTTATACGACCTTGATTGAAATTTTCTCTATGACGTGAAATTCTATCATGAACACCATACTCAAGAAGTTTGTTTCTAATATCTGAATAGAATTTTTTAATATCATCATCAGCGACACGTAATCTCATATCAAAACTCATCTTTGGTTTAATTCTAACAAGATCGTTTGCTGTATCTACCCAATTTTCTGCCTTTTCAGTAGACTCTTCTTCACCTTCAGTTTCTTCTTCTGCTGGTTCTACAGTATCTTCTTCTACCGGCTCAAGCAAGCTTTCTTCTTCAGTAGCAGCTTCTATAGGAGTTGCTATAACAGCAGTATCTTCTTCACCATCTAATGAAACTTGGATAGATTTTGCATTAGGAATTGTATCTACAGCCAAACCACCAAGAAGATCTGCGATAAGTTTAATATTTTTATTCATATTGTCTAACTTTTCATTCATACTAGCATTAATCTTTGCTTGCTCTTCTAGTCTTGCTGTAAGCATTTCCATTTGTTTGTTTTGTGCGTCAATCAATTCTTGTAATAAAGCCATATCAATTTCCCCTTCCTCATTTTCTCCTTCTTGTGTTATAGGCGTTTCTTTTGTTATTTCTTCAGAAACTATTACCTCTTTTGTTTCCTCTTCTACTTCTTTGTTTTCATTTTCTTGAGTAGTTTGTTTTTCTTGAATCTCATCTTCCTTAATTTCTTCTATCTCAACTTCATCAAGTTCTTCTTGAATATTTTCTTCAACTTCAGTATTAGCTTCTGTTTTAATTTGCTCCGTTGAAACAGTTGCTTCTTGAACTTGTGTTATTGTGGTTTCTTCTCTCTTTGTTATATGAGTTTTAAATCTAAGTATTAAAGAAACTAATATTGAAACAACTAGTACAGTTCCAAAAGCAGCTAACATAAGCCATGTATAATTTTTCTTAATATTCGAATCTGTTATTGCAATTGCATACAAAATGGTACCTGTAATTCCGGCTGATAAACCTAGTAAAGTAAGTATATCTATAACGCCTATTCGTTTGTTAACAATTCTTACTATTACCGCTAATATATAGAATGAAACTAGTCCACCTAAAGAACCTATAACTACAATTTTTTCTATGTTTTGATCTAAAATAGATGGCATTCCATATTTTTTATCAAAGTAGTATACTCCAACTGCAAGCAATACACCTAAACCTATTGTTATTACAAAATTCATCGTTCTATTTAATTCTCTATAATATGTAACAAATGTTGCATCAGAATCTAATTTTTTATAATTGATAAATGTCGTATTTGTTTTATCAAAAAGAATAGAATGAACTATTTGACAAATAATTGATAATAAAGCAACTCCTATAAATATCCATACATAAAGAGGTACTTCTTTTATAGCAATTGTTTTAGTTTCAATAAAGGTTTCGGCAAAATAAATAGCCGCTGTTACTATTCCTAAAACCTCTATAATTATATTGATTGCATCTGTTATGTAAATTCTTGATCTAAAGCTATTTATAATCATAGCTGTTAGTAGTACTCCTGCTATAATTCCAGCTGCTAATATAGTAAGCAAAAATACCATACTTGAATTAGTAGCTTCTTCTATAGCACCAAGGACATCGTGGTGAATTAAAATATATGAAACAAAAATAGCAATACATGCCCCCGCCAAAGAGCCTAAAATGCCATATTTATTACATACTGCCTTTATATAGTTTGTTTTCTTTTGTTTAACGCCCATTTAAAATACCAAAAAAACATTTTTAACTATTATAATAAAAAAAAACAGAAATTGTAAACATATTATATGCCTTTTTACCTTCTATTTTTGAATTTTTCCATAATATGTATTACTTTTTATAAAAATGGCCAACCCTTTGGCTGGCCACTCAAATTTTGTTTCTATGCTCTATTAAGCTTTATATTGTAACTTCTTATATAATGCTTCAAACTCTTCAACAGTAAATAGTTTTGGGCATGGATATAAAGGATTTGCTTCTTCTTCAGCTTGTTTTGCAAGAGCAGGTATGTCCCCATCTTTAATTGTCCATCTATCACTCTTTCCTGGTACGCCAATTTGAGAAGGAATATTCATTCTTTCATTCATACCCTCAATAGCAGAAATAAATTTATCAGCTTTTTCTGCATCATTTGCACCTGTAATTCCTACTACATCAGCAAGTTGAGCTAACTTCTTGTGAGCTGTGCTGCCGTACTCTCTTAGCATCATTGGTAGGATAATTGCGTTAGCAAGACCATGAGGAACATTATAGAATCCACCAAGTTTATGAGCCATTGCATGTACATTTCCTACATATGCTCTTGTAAAAGCAATACCTGCATAGTAAGCTGCCTTTTGCATATTATCTCTAGCTACTAAGTTATGAGGATTGTTATAAGCTTCCTCTAGGTTTTCAAAAATTAATTTTGTAGCATCTTTAGCCATTTGCTTTGTTTCAGCAGTATTTGATGAACCAATATAAGCTTCAACCGCATGTGTTAATGCATCTAATCCTGTTGTTGATGTCATATGAGGAGGAAGTCCTTCTGTTTGCTTTGGATCTAATATTGCATATGCTGGAATTAAATGTGGATCATTCATTGCACACTTTTCATGTGGTGTAACTGTATCGTCTGTAATAACAGCAGCGACAGTTGCTTCAGAACCTGTACCAGCTGTAGTTGGTATTGCAAACAATAAAGGCAATTTACGATTTACTTTTAATAAGCCTTTCATTTTATTAATAGGTCTATTTGGTCTTGCAACTCTAGCGCCAATACCTTTAGCACAATCCATAGGAGAACCACCACCAAAAGCAACAATAGCTTCGCAATTGTTCTCTTTATACATTTGGTATCCAGCTTCTACACAAGTTGTTGTTGGATTTGGAATTGCTTTATAATACCATACACACTCAACCTTTGAATTTTTAAAAGCTTCAACTAATTTATCACATAAACCATGTTCTTTAAAATATTCATCTGATACTAGTAAAACCTTCTTTATACCTAACTTTTCAATAAAAGCAGGTAATCCTTCAACACCATTCTCAAATTGTAATAATTCTGGCTTTCTCCATGGCATGAAAAAACATGCAACATACATTACTTTTTGGAATAATCTACAATAACATTTCTTTAATGCGTTCATACTTGCACTCCTAATATAATTTATTTTTCTTGATTATTATATAATCATTAACATTTTTAGTCAATTTAATATATATTTTATAAATACATATCTTACAAAAAAAATACACAAATTTAATCTAATCAATGAAATCCGGCTTTGATTCTAATATTATTTGTTGTTTTGTTACTGGATGATTAAAAGAAAGATAAGTTGAATGTAAAGCCTGTCTTGTTAAAACATAACCATTATCTAAAACTCTATTTTCTTTAAAATTTGAATTATATAAAGAATCGCCTAAAAGCGAATGTCCTATATATGCCATATGCACTCTTATTTGATGAGTTCTACCTGTTTTTAGTTCTAATTCAACTAAACAATAATTTGAATAAATCTTTTTTAATTTATACAAAGTTATAGCCTCTTTACCTTTTTCTTGAACACTTCTTTCCATAATGGAGCCCGCTTTTCTTTCTATAGATTTATTAATTACTCCACTTTCTTCAACCACTCCTTCACAAAGAGCTATATATTTTCTTTCTATATGAGTTTTTGATAATTCTGAGTGAGCAAATTGATTTTTTGCAACTATCATAAGTCCAGATGTATCCCTATCCAATCTATTTACCGGCCTATATACAAAATCTCCCCACTTTGCAGCAAGTGCATTTTCTAAACTTTTACCATAATACTCTTTAGTGGAAATAACAGTAAGACCTGCAGGCTTATTTATTACAGCAAGATCCTCATCTTCATAAACTATTTTTACATCTATACTAAAGTTAGGCTCAATTTTTCTTTCAATCTTGTCTTCTAAAATTATTTTTATACATTGCTCTTTAGAAACTTTATCTACAATTCTAAATGGAACATTATCTACTTTTATTAACCCCATTTTTTTTCTAAGTCTTAAGCATATTGAACTAGAGAATCCCATTTCTCTTAAATTCTCTTCTATAGTCCCATTCTTTATTGCGACAATTTCTATTTCACGCATAATTTTATTATACACATTTTATATTTTATGCATATTTTTTTGTTTTCATTTTGTATAAAAATTAAATCGATCTTTTAGAGCGAATTTTTTATAAAATCCCATTTTTTTAATATTTTTCAGTGAAGAAGTGCCACTTATCCACCAAGTTATCCACAAAAACATTTGTTCGTGTGGATAACTTTCTCTTTTATTTGCAACTAAAAATTTTATTATTTTGGTGTTGATTTTAAGATTTTTTACTCACTATTTTTCTAGTATGTTTATAGCATTTTTTGGCTATTTTATTTTTGCAACTATTTTTTAAATTTTATGCAACTATGAATAATAATTTTATTTTATACATGGTTGCCTATTCTTTAATACAGCATCTCAATCCTTGCTTTTTAAAAATATATGCAAACGCCAATATATAAGCCTGTATACACTCGTGCAAAATTTTATTTTGAGATTTAATTTTATAATCATTTATTATTACAATTGAATCAAAATCTTTTTGTAATGAATTAGCTATCCGATTAAGTCTTTTCTCATCAATAAAATATAATGAGATTGCCTTCATTTTATAAAGTTTTTTACAACTCTCTATTAAATCCAATTTAACTAGAGGAAACTCATTATCATCAAAAGGCGTATTATAGATAAATTTTTGTCTTAATGCACTACTTATCATTTTCTAAACACTCCCTTGCTTCATCATATCTTATTTTTAGAAATTCACTTATTTCCTGATACTTATTAACTATTGATTTCATATTTTCTAAAATTTCTATTGATTTTATTTTTTTATAACATCAGTCCATATCAGACTTGAAATTAATATTTTTTCTTTAGAGTTTTCTTTTAAATAGTGGATAGCCAATCTTTCATTTAAAGATAATAACTCTTTCGGGTTATCTAAATATTCTTTATTTCTCCCTGGTTCCTTTCCTTCTTTATTTAAAATCTCGTATCCTTTATTTAATTTAAAATCTATGTATTCATATTTTACATACACAAAATCTATATCTATCTTTGAAAAAGGATATTTTTCAACGCATACTTCAAAAGCATCTAATAACTCTTTGGAATGAAAATATTCTATCTTCTTGATCTTTGTTGGGAAAACTTGTCGAAACTTTCCTGTTTTATCATTAAACGACATTACTCTTAATAAAAAAAACACCTTTAACAATTATCTATTTTAATTAGACTTATTAAAGGTGTTTTTTATCTACTAATTTTTAAAAACTAATCTTTTGCATTTGCCTTGCATGTTTCAATCCATGAAACATCACTAGGGATAACTAATTTTTCCACGTTTTCTTTATTGTATGTAAACCATTTTTGATAATTATTCGCAGAGCCATACTTTACTCCTACAAATTTGGCTATCCATAGATTTTCTGTATGATAATAACAGAACAAACCCTCTTTCCAAATAGTAATAGTTTGGTGTTGTTTTTCATAAGAAACTGAAGAACCACCCGCAGCTGATAAATTTTTTCTACCATTTTCTAAAGCTTCAGAATCATTTGAAATATTAACATCAAACTCTATTGTATATAATCCCTCGTCTTCATTATAGGTAACCTTACCATCAACTAATGTATCTGCAGTAATTAAGGCATTATCTATTTCGTCATATGAAACTCTTACATGTTTAAATTTATTATATCCTTCCCTTGTATAAACTTTTGGCGCATGTTTATCTCCGGATTTTGCCATATTTTCATATATAATTGGTGATTTTGATGTTAAAAATCTATCTAAACAATCTTCTTCTAATGCACTTGAACCGCCATGTCTTTTATAGATAGTTTCACCGCCATCATTTGTATATCTCTCTTCTGCAGATTCCATAACATTCTTAACAAGGGCATTTGCATCAGGATCTATAGTAAAGTTTTGGAAAAACCATTCTTTTTTATCTTTAACAATATATTCTCTAGAATAAGCATAACTATCTTCATTTCCACCTATTAAAACCGTAGATTTTCCAAAGGCAATACTTGCATAGTAATCCATTTCCATTAAATTTCTATTAGCTAAATTATAAAGATAATCTATTGTTTCTAAAACATCTTTATCATTAGATAATTCATCAGATTCTTTGTTTAATTTTTTTATTTTTGAAGCATCTACTGCAATAACAGTTTTAGCAACTTCACTTTTTGGTTCTTTACCAAGATCATCAAAGTCTATATCATATTCAGTACTTTTACCAGTTCCTATTTCTTTTTTACATCCCACTAAACACGCGGACATAACTAAAACACTTATAGCTACTATCAAAATTAAAATTTTTTTATTCATTTATGCTAACCCTTTTAAATTTATTGATATTTTTATCATAAAGTAAATAAACCAAAATAACAATAATTGTTTTTTATTATTTTTGTTAAGTTTTTGTAATATTTGTTATAAAATATTAATATACTATATATAAACAATATTAACGAACTAAAATTGGAGGTTTTTATGCAGCCTATTAAAGAAGGTAAAGTTAGAGAGATTTATGATAATGGTGATAGTTTAATCATGGTAGCGACAGATAGGATAAGTTGCTTTGATGTAATTTTAAATAATACCGTTACTAATAAAGGAAAAGTTCTTACTCAAATGAGCAAATTTTGGTTTGATTATACAAAGAATATTTGTGATAATCACTTAATCTCAGTAGAGGTTAAAGATATGCCAAAATTCTTTCAAAATTCAAATTTTGAAGGTCGTACAATTATGTGTAAAAAACTTCAAATGCTACCAATTGAATGTATAGTTAGAGGATATATTACAGGTAGCGGCTGGGCAAGCTACCAAAAAAACGGAACTGTTTGTGGAATTAAACTTCCTGAAGGGCTTAAGGAATCAGATAGACTTCTTGAACCTATATACACACCATCAACAAAGGCAGAAATAGGAGATCATGACGAAAATATTAGTTTTGAAAAATCTATTGAAGTCTTAGAAAAATATTTTCCAGGAAAAGGGCTTGAATATGCAACAAAAATCAAAGACTACACTATAGCTTTATATAAAAAATGTGCAGACTACGCTTTAACAAAAGGAATTATTATTGCTGACACAAAGTTCGAATTTGGATTAAACGAAAAAGGAGATATTGTTATAGGAGATGAAATGCTAACACCTGACTCTTCTAGATTCTGGCCTGCAAATTCTTATATTCCTGGCCAAAGCCAACCTTCTTTTGACAAGCAATTTGCAAGAGATTGGTTAAAATCTAACAAACACGATTGGACACTTCCTCAAGAAATCGTAGATAAAACTATAGATAAATATCTACAAGCATATAAACTACTAACAGGGAAAGAATTATAATAATTTTGTTGAAATTTATTAAAGGCTGTAACAATTAAATATTGGCTGCAGTCTTTTTTTTATTTCATTAAATTCGGTTTTAACAAGAATTCCAAATAATTTACAATCAAAATTCCGCTTTCATCATAATGAATATCAGTATCATTGTATGTAACCAATATTTTTTTAAAACAATCTGGAATTTTTAATAACGCTCTTTTTTCATCAAATGCTTCCTTTGAGGATTTAACTACCTGAATATAACATTTTGTTTGATCTTTTGCACATACAAAGTCCACTTTTAATTGATTTCTTGCCATTTTATCAAGATTATTTTTTTCAACAATTTCTACAAAACCTGTGCTAACTACATAATCTCTTAAACACAGTTCAAGATATATTATATTTTCAATATAAGACAAAATATCTAATTCCCTATAACTAATTAAAGCGTTTCTAATTCCAATATCAGAAAAATAATATTTTTTTGGAGTATCTAAATATTTTCTCTTTTTAATATCTAATCTCTTTATTGACTCAACGATATTATATCCTTCAATATAATCTAAATATTTTATTATGGTTTTAGATGTTATTTTTGATTTCTTTAAAATCTTAAAAATACTCTTTAATTTTTCAGAGTTAGTTAGAGTACCTACAGAAATAGATAAAAGGTTTAAAATCTTATACAAATCTTCTTTTGATTTTATTTGATTATTTTGCAATATGTAATCAGTATTAATTTTAATCAGCTTCGCAAGTGTATTAATTTTTTCTTCTTTAGAATTACTTAAAACAACATCCGAAAATCCACCATATTGCTTGTACTCTTCAAAAGCATCTAACTTATCTTTTCCTATGTTTTCATAAAATTCAGAAAAACTTAATGGATATACTTTTATATTCACATACTTGTCTAAATCTACATTAAAATTATTAATGCAATTTTCTATAACGTATAAATCAATATTATCTACCGCAATAAAATCATTAAGAGAATCAACAAAATCTTCGGTTAAATGAAAATCATCTAAAAATACATAATATTTGCTATCATCTAAAATCTTATCTTTTAAATTTGAGAAAAACTCATTTAAATTCTTAACGTTTATGCCTTCGAATGAATAATATAAAATATGATTTTCCTCAATTCCTAAACTTAATAGATGGTTACGATAGATCTCCTGAACTAAAAAGGTTTTACCGCAACCTTTAATTCCATAAATTAATTTTATTAATCCATTGTCTTTTGATTCTATTAGTTTATTTAAGTATACATTTCTTTCTATCATAAAACCTCATTCGAAAATATTTAGAGTTTATTTACATTTTTCTTTCCCATTATACAACTTAATTTTGTAAGAATCAACCCTTTATCTCCCCAAAAAATTAAATTGGATATATTTTTTTGCGTTAATATACATTTATATTTCGTATAATATAAAAAAATACAAACTTTCAAATTTTATTGCCAGAAAAACGAATTCGGCCCCGCCCCATAAGATCTCAATCAACGATCGCAATCCTTGTCTGCACAATAATCCTTACCTGGGTTAATATAATGACATAAATATTTAAAAATTTTAAAAATGAGATTCAACCTATTCCATCTTACATATAGTCAGATTTTATCTTCCGCATCATCATCTATACCAGTGTCCTTTTCTGAACATATTTGCAGCTCTTGATATTTTTTTAAATCTCGCCCTTTTCCTTAGATTTATTTTTTCAAGCACTGTTAACTATCTCCTAATATTTCTCTCACCCACAAAGAATACATTTTGTTTTAAAATAAATAACAGAGAACACACTCTTTTATCAAAGTTTACAATTATTATAAAAATAATTGATGCGATTTGTTATCAAAGCGTAACATCAACCACAAAAAGATTTTCGTTTTTGTACAATCATAAATTATTGATTCTTTATTTTCTAAACTAAACCGCATCACTTCCAAGCAAAACCAATTAAAGACACAAAATTCATCTTTATTGAGGGTTCTAATTCTCTATTTCAAATCAATTAGCAGATAATTATGTTTATTCAACAAATGAACACAATTACAGAACAGCTAAACATGCTAAACTACACAACAAACATTAAATAAAAATAGAGACAAAGACTTAAATAAGAAAGAAGCACAATACTACTTTTTTATAATTAAAAAATAGCGTCAACTTACTTTTGACACTATTTACATTTTTATTTCTTAAAATCTTTCCTGTTTTCTATTATTTTTTCCTTTTTTAACATTTATCGAATACTTTTCGGCAATTTTTACATTTTTATTTCCTTTATAACATATTCGCCAATCTATTTAAACTCCTTTATAAAGCCGTTAGAATATGTTTGCCAATCTCCATATACATCACTATTAGGATTGCCGTTTTTAGCAAAAGATACTATTCTCTCTATAATTTCATTTGCAAGCTTTTTGTCGTATTCAGTAAACTTTCTCCAGCTTTTATCTAAGTTGTTAAAAACATACCAAAGATCTGACGAATGAAAAGTTCCTTTATCGCATTCTGGCAAATTATGCTCAAATTTATATAACCAACAATCAACACCACTGTTAGTTAATTCCTTAGCATAAGATTTTATCATCTTCTTTAAAACAGGAGGAAACATATCTTTTTCAACCATCCCCATAATACACGGAATTTTTGCTTTGTTTAAATTACTCTTTATAAGGCTTTCATCAACAACAGGTTTTGTTAACAACATCTTAGATATAAATGACGATCCATTCCACGCCTTAAAGAGCTCTTCTTCGCTTACATTGTCTATATATCCAAGCTTTTCCCTTATCTTATTCCAATACCGATAATTTGGTTTATTTTGAGGCAATAACAATTTTCTTGTTCCTCCACCGCTAATCATAACGGCTCTTTTTACTTTTTTCTCAATATTATCTATTGAAATTATATCTTGAACACTCATTGCGCCTGCAGATTGACCCATTAAAGTAATATTTTCTTTATCTCCGCCATAATCTTCAATATTATTATAAACCCAATCTATTGCACATAGTTGATCATATAGACCAAAGTTGCAACCTCTTCCTTTTTCAGCATAATAACCAAAGATGTTTAATCTATAATTTAAAGTAACTACAATTACGCCTTTTTTTGCATATTTTGAGCCATCATACACTCCCTCTCCGGAAGAACAAGTTGTAAATGATCCTCCGTGCAAATATATTATAACTGGAACCTTACTTGCCCCTTTTGGCGCAAATATATTTAAAAACTGACAATGCTCGCTGTATTTTTCAACTAAATTTCTTCTAAACTCTTTATTATAAAAATTACCATCTACATTCTCGTTATAGTAACTTCTATGCTGAGGACAAGCTGCACCAAATTCCGTAGCATTATAAACGCCTTCCCATTCACTTACCTCAACAGGTTTACTAAATCTGCTCGCGTTGCCATATTTAATTCCCAAAAAGGAAAGACTGTTTTCTAATTCAATTCCCTCAATGTCACCACAGCGAGTTTTTAATATCATTAAAATCAATCCTCCACGATAGTTATGGTATTGTTTTCATATGATTCTCTTAACTTTTCTTCCTTTAATACTTGAAGTTCTGCAACCTTCTTTTTAGAAAGAGGATAAATAAAATATAAAGAAATCGCCATTAACGCAAACATTACTGCAGGAATTAATGTTGCTAAATCATACATCGTTTTTAGGTTTTCATATGTTTGAACAGCTCCCTTTTCATAAGCATAATTCATTCCTAAAAGAGCCCCATTAACGGCTATTGCAGCAATTACTTGACCCAATTTTCTAAAGAAATTAAATACCGAATAAGCAGTTCCGTCATCTCTTTGACCTGTCTTTACTTCTATATCATCAATAGCATCTGCAGCCATAGACCACACTTGAAGTGTCATAAATGTTTGGCCGCAACCACTTATAAAACACAATACCAAGAATAAATATTTTAACGTTCCTGGCTCTACCCCTCTTAACGCGAATAATAAAAGATTAGCAAGTGCCGCTATTGCCATTCCAACTGCACATAAAGATCTCTTACCAAATGCTCTTACCATTTTAGGAGTTACAAACATAAATATTAGCATTGGTGCATATGTACAAGCCGTTGAAACAAGATTCATCCAGTTTGCTCCAAAGTAATCATTAAACAAATATAAATAGAAGCTTTGAGTAAACATTTGCCCTGCTAAAAGAAGCATGGCTGCCAAACTTATACCAATAAAGGCTCTATTTGTTATTAAATTTTTAAGAGCCCTCTTTGTAGCTCCCTTTTTGTTTTCTTTTGGCTGTGCCACAACTCTTTCTTTGTTAGCCTTAAAAGCAATAACCAGCATTATCATAGACACTATAGACATTATTATTACGCCAATCATAACAGGCTTAAATTGCATATCTGTAATGACTTTCCCGTTTTCTCCAATCACTTTATTGCCAAATTCATCAACTCTGTCTGAATAAGCAAATGTGGCGATTAAAAGAACTGGAATCGAACCAACGCCGGCTCCTAATGCTCTCCAAATCGAAAGCTTATTTCTCTCTTTTTCATCTGTTGTTACAACAGAAGCTAATGAACCATATGGAATTTGAATTGTCGTATACACCATTCCGAATATAATGTAAGTTATAGTTGCATAAATACAAGTGCCAACATAATTAGAATCTCCACCTAATCCGGGCCATTTCATAAACATTAAAATCGCAGTTATTCCAAGAGGTGCTGCCATGTATAAGAACCATGGACGATACCTGCCCCATTTAGTAGGTTTTTTAATATCACAAATTCTTCCCATCATTGGATCGTTTATTGCATCCCATACACGAGCAGCAACAAACATAATCATAATAAATAACGGACTTAAATTAAAAATGTCTGTATAAAACTTTTGTAATAATGTTGTTACAAGTGAAAAAACTAAACACCCCGCCGTATCAATCATTGCATATGCAATGTAATCCTTTGTTTTCAATCCACTTGTCATTGAAATAAAACTTGTTTCTTTTGTCGCTTCCATAATTTCTCTCTAGAATAATATAATCTCTTTCCTATTATATTATTTTTAGGCCCTTTATTCAATAACCAGTAGATTTAAACTTTTTATCTTCTACCTCCTTGATGCTCAAAAGAAGCCCCTATACTCGTAATCGTGGAAGATATTGTAAAAGTTGAAAGAGTCGTTGAATCTCCTTTTATAATATAAACCTTGCCTTCTTCAAACGTTGGACATGAAATTATAATAGATTGTGCAGATTTTTCAAGTGTATAACTCATTATCTCATTACTTTCTTCATCTAATACGCTAATCTTAGTGCCACTATTTATTTGAGACTTCACAGCAAGAGAAACAACATATTGGCTCGAGTTAGAAGCTGGAGTTTCAACCATCTCTAAAGAACCGGCAGCGAATAGATATCCGCCATTTACTAAAACTCCAGTTTCTGAATCCAAAGAAGAGTCCCCACCCGATATCGGCCCATCAATATATAAAAATCCACCTTTTATCAAAACAAAACCATTTGAATCTATTCCATCTCCCGAAGCATTAATTGAAATTTTACCATTTTCTATGTATAAATAAATATCTTGCTTGTCTAATTTATCCGAAGCAGTACTAATACCATCATCTAAAGAAACTATATCTATAATTGTATTTTCACCTGTAATTTCTATTTTTGCTCCTTCTATTCCCTCATAACAAGAATTTATTGTTACTTTACAATCTTTTATTTGAACATAATCGTCAGCTGTTATTCCATCATCCTTTGTCTCTATTGTAAACTCACCGCCGTTTATAACAATATTGCCAGAATTTACATGCACAGCATCGTCAGTTGTATTAATATCTAAAACACTTGAATTAATTATTAAATAATAATTACCATCTACTACGTCTTGCTCTTCATTATTTGCATCAATATATGAAATTTCTCCAACTTTTAATCCCTTACAACTTTGTGCTAATGCTTAATATCCACTCTTATTTCGAATTTCATCTGAGGCAACCTTAGAATACGAAGATCCTGCTTTTTCCCATCTAAAATCGTCTTCTGTAAGTTTGTATGTTTCCATATTTTCTGTTGTATATGCTACAAATTGACCATTTGTTGTTATATTACATGTACTTTTATTTATATAAATAAAGGAATCTGCCTGAATACCATCTCCATATACATCAGCTACATAATTTGTATCCACTAGATAGACATATCCTTCGTTTGATAAAAATCCCGTTTCACCACCATTTATGGCATCTAACACATCATCTTCATCGCATTCTGCTCTAATTCCATCTTTCGAATATGCACTGCTTGCTTTTGCAGCAACAAAAGCACCATCTACCATAATATTTCTTGCATTAATTCCATAACTGGCAAAGCCTAGATTTAATGTAGCATCTAAAATATAAAAATCCTTTGAAACTTTTATTGCACTTTTATTTGAAGACGTTACATTTATAGTTCCACTTCCGTTTATTATTAAATTTCCTTTTACATGCATCGCGTTTAAATTCCCTAATGTTGTAGATATATTATTTGTTGTTCCATCTACTGCGGTTAAAATTAATGTTGATTTTTTATTCTCATTAGATATTCCTATAGCATTTGTTGATGAAACTGTAGCATTTTTAAAAACAAATGCACAACATCTCCCTTCCCCACAGAAACAACTACATTTGAATATTCTCCTTCTAAAATATAATCTCCCGCAGTTGTAATTAATACACTTGTATCAGTAATTAAAACCGCAGAATTTAAATCTGTTTTTTCAGAATATTCATTTATTAAATCTTCATCAATATTAGAAATTAAAGTTTCTACTTCACTATCTAAATCGGTTAATGATTACACTGAAGTGTATCCTTCTCCGCCACCACCTAAACTGTCACCTGGGTTTATAAAATTCTCTTCCTTGGAACATGATGTGGTAAAAACTAATGCAAAAATCACAATTAATAATACTAAATGTTTCTTCAAATTAAAAATCTCCTTTTTTGATAGTTTGATTAAATCATAGAACTTTAAATTTTAACTAAAGATTTCTGACAATTCTTTATCTAAAAATTTGTCTTTCGTCATTCAGAGTGAAAAACATAAAATATACTCTTTCATCTAATTTAATCTTGCCAAATCGACTCATTGTTTAGAATTAAGATAAAGAATATAGCAATCTTTTTCAAAATGTAATTACTTTACTTGAATTATTTAACTAAAAAATGGGCTGTCTATTGACAGCCCATAACTTCTTTTTTTACCTTATTAGTCAGCTACATATGGTAATAAAGCCATTTCTCTAGCTCTCTTGATTGCTGTACATAACATTCTTTGATGTTTTGCACATACTCCACTCATTCTTCTTGGAACAATCTTACCGTTCTCTGTAACAAACTTACGTAATTTTGCAATATCCTTATAATCAATACTTGTAGCTTTGTCCACGCAGAAATTACAAACTTTCTTACGAGGAGCTCTCTTTCCATTAGCATTAAAAGGACGTTTTCCATTAGCTGCAGGAGCAGCTGCTTGTGTATTTACAACCTTCTCTTCCATTTTTGTTCTCCTTTATTAAAATGGTAATTCGCCATCTGTTGTTTCTTCGGTTAATTCTTTCTTTTCCTTTACAACATTATTTACGTTGGCGATACCTGTTACCTCGTTACCTTGGCTATCACGAGGAGTCAAGATTTCCATATCTTCTACCACGATATCAACCGAAGTTTTATTTGTACCATCTTGTCCTTGGTATTTATTGATTTGAATTGATCCAACAATTGAAACCTTTTTTCCTTTAGATAAATAATTCCCAGCAAAATCTGCTTGATTTCTCCAACAAATAACATTGAAAAAGTCTGCATTATTTTGTGAATTCTTATTTACAGGTCTTCTACCTACTGCTAAACCAAATCTAGCGTAAGCCACTCCAGATTCTGTTGTTCTCTTATCAACATCTGTTGTTAAATTGCCAATTAAAAATACCTTATTCATTAATTTTTCTCCTATTTCTTAATCATCATGTGTCTTACGGCTTCATCAGTAATACGAACTAATCTTTCGATTTCTGCTGGAACTGTAGCTGGCGCTGTGAACTCGATTAATACATAATATCCTTCTGTTTTGAAGTTAATAGGATAAGCATACTTACGTGTGCCCCACTTTTCAAGTGTATCTACTGTTCCTTCTTCAGAAGTGATAACAGAACTAATCTTATCAATAAATGATTGCTTTACTTCATCTGAAGCATCGTTATCAATGATTAATAGTAACTCGTACTTGTTCATGTTCTAAATCCTCCTTTGGTCTAATGTCCCCTAACTTTCTCAGGAGCAAGAGTTTTGAAAAAATATTCAAAATGTATAAATAATATACCATTTACCCTTTTACTTTGTAAAGCAAAAAATTAAATGTATAAATTATCATATAATTATAAATTTTTCTCTAATAATTCAATAGAGAACTGTAGCCTTCTTAATGTTTCTTCTTTTCCTAAAAGAACTGCAAGTTCAGTAGCTCCACCTGGAGTTGAAGCCGCAGCGGAGATTGCTAATCTTAATGGCAAGAAAATTTGCCCCGTTTTTATCCCTAGTTCCACTGCTGCATTTGTTAATAGTTCTTTTAAAGAATCATTGTCCCATTTTTCAAAATTTGGCAATACGTCTTCACATTTCTTTAATGCCTGATATGCTATTTCTTTAGTTATCTTCATTTTCTTATGCTCGAACATTTCTATATCATATTCCCCAAACTCCTCTAAAAAATTTATTTTATCTGGGATATCACTAAATATTTCCGTTCTTGGAATTAATAATTCTGCAAGCTTTCTATAATCGTACTTTCCTGCTATCTTACTCTTTTCAAAGTAAGGAGTTGCATGTTTTACAAATTCATCAATAGATAACTCTTTTATATATTCACCATTTAACCAACGCATTTTTTGTTCATCAAAAATACTTGGGGAATGTGAAATTCCGCTTATATCAAATTGCTCTAGCATTTCTTGCATTGTCATTTTTTCTTGATTACTCTTTGGAGCCCATCCTAAAAGTGCAATATAATTAACAATTGCCTCTGGCAAATATCCTTTTGCTAGGAAATCTTCAAAATTTGCATCTCCATATCTTTTTGAAAGTTTTCTTTGTGCATCTTTCATAATTGGAGATAAATGCATGTAGTGTGGTCTTTCCCAACCAAACGCATCATACATTAAGTTGTATTTTGGCGTTGAAGAAAGATATTCTACTCCTCTAATTACATAATTAATAGCCATTAAGTGATCATCTACAACATTTGCGAAATTATATGTTGGCATTCCGTCAGTTTTTATTAATATTTCATCTTCCATATCCTTATTTGGAACTGAAATATGACCAAATACCATATCATCATACTCACTTACACCTTCTTCTGGGATATTTTGTCTAATTACATATGGCTCTCCAGCATCTAATCTTGCCTTTACTTCTTCTTTTGAAAGTTTTAAACAATGTTTGTCATACTTTCCTATACCATTTTCATCCTTTAAAGAAGCTAATCTTTCTTTAGTACAGAAACAATAATATGCTCCACCTTTTTCAACTAATTCCTTTGCATATTTTAAATAAAGGTCTTTTCTTTCACTTTGAATGTATGGACCATATCCGCAGTCTTTATCTGGGCCCTCGTCATGAGTAATTCCAGCTTTCTCCAAAGTTCTATAAATTACGTCTACTGCACCTTCAACATATCTTTCTTGATCTGTGTCTTCTATTCTAAGTACAAATGTTCCGTTATGTTTTTTTGCCCATAAATAAGCATATAAACATGTTCTTAAATTTCCTATATGCATAAATCCTGTTGGGCTTGGTGCAAATCTTGTTCTTACTTTTTCCATATATAAAACCTCTATTTCTTAATCCCATTTAGAATACCATATTTTTGCCTAAATGTGTATAATATTATACGAATGAATTACAAAAGAGGCAACCATGCAAACTTATTTTGAAAGTTTAGTAAAAGATACTTTAAAACTTGTATCTATAAATAGCGTACAGTCCACTCCTACAACAAGTTCTCCTTTTGGAGAGGGGGTTAATAATTGCATAGATGAATTTTTATCCATTGCAAACAACTTTGGCTTTAAAACTCACAATGAATCTGGCTACTATGGCACAGCAACAATAGGCGAAGGCGAAGAATTTGGAATTTTAGGGCACATGGATGTTGTTCCCTTTAATAAGGAAGAATGGTCTTATAATCCATATGGAGAAATTCGTAATAATATTTTATATGGCCGTGGAGTTTTAGACGATAAAGGCCCTACTTTAGCGTGTTTATATGCAGTAAAACAATTAATTGATGAAGGCTATGTCCCTACTAAAAAAATTAAGTTTATAGTTGGCGGAAATGAAGAAACCGGATGGAAGTGTATTGAAAGATATAACGAATTAGAAACAATGCCTTTTACTGGAATTTCCCCAGATGCTGATTTTCCTGTTATTAATTGCGAAAAAGGAATTTGTCATATAAAAATCTACTTGCCTATTCCTACAAATTTAATAGACATAAAGGGCGGCGAAAGACCTAATATGGTAATTGCAAAATGCTTTGCAAAACTAAAGGGAAAATTGCCTCAAACTAACGATAAAAATCTTACCATAACACAAAAAGACAATAATACATTTATTCAAGCCGTAGGCGTTGCAGCACACGGCTCTACTCCCGAAAAAGGAGATAATGCATTTTTACATATACTTAAATATTTAAGCAAAACCCTAACAGATTATGCATTTTTATATAATGTATTAAAAGATTGTGATGGAAGAGGTCTTAAATTAAATGTTAGCGACGAAAAAAGTGGAGTTCTTTCTTGCAATATAGGTGTTGTAGAAATAAAAAACAACAACCTAGAGATAACTTTAGATATTAGATATCCTATTTCGATAAATGAAGCTTTTATAGTAAATACACTTTCTAAAGTTTTTAATTGCAAGGTTGAAATTATCCACTCTCAAGCCCCACTTTTTGTGGATAAAAACGATCCTTTAGTTGTTAAACTTCTAGATGCATATAAAAAGGTAACCGGCGAAGATGTTTCCCCTATAACAATAGGTGGCGGCACTTACGCAAGAGCATTAAAACATGGCGTTGGATTCGGTCCTGTTTTTCCTAATGAAGAATCTTCCGCTCATGAAGCAAACGAACATCTTGATTTAAAACTTTTTGAAAAAGCTTATAATATATATCTAGAAGCAATAAAAAGTTTATGTTTTTAATATCTTGCTACATAAAAAACCTCTAAAGCGACAAACTTTAGAGGTTCTTTTTTATTTTATAATTTTTATTTTTCTTTGTTTTTATCTATAACTTCTTCAGATACAGGCTCTATTATATCTACATTTGTATCCTTTGGCTCTTCTACAATATCTATCTTAGGATTTACAGCCTGAGGCTTTTCTTTTTTATATTTTTCCTTTTGGTTTTCTCTTGCATCTATTTGTGCAATAACCTCTTCTGGAGTTTTTCCATCAAATAAAGCTTCAACATCCTCTGTGTAGATTGTTTCTTTCTCAAACAATACTTTTACCATATTATCTAGGACAGTCCTATTATTATTTAAAATATCTAGTGCAACCTTATAATTCTTATCTATAATATTCTTAATTTCCTTATCTATATTTCCTGCCATTTCTTCACTGTAATTGTGAGCAGTTCCATAGTCTTTTCCTAAGAACACCTCTTTATCTGCACCCAAGAACATATTTCCAATGAAATCAGACATGCCCCATTCTACGACCATCTTTCTTGCAACAGAGGACGCTCTTTCTATATCGTTTGAAGCACCTGTCGATATATCCTTTATGACTATTTGTTCAGCAGCTCTACCACCTAACATCATAGCAATAGTGTCATTTAACTTATTCTTTGTAACATGAGAATCGTCCGTCTCTGGTCTTGTTAAAGTATAACCTGCTGCTTGTCCGCGAGGAATAATACTTACTTCTTGTACTTCATCACAGTATGGAAGCATTCTTGCAACAATTGCGTGTCCTGATTCATGATATGCTGTGATTCTCTTATCTGAATCAGTAATTACTCTACTCTTCTTTTGTGGTCCTGCAATTACCTTATTTATAGCCTCTAGAATATCTTCCATAACTATAACATTTCTATTAGCTCTTGCTGCTAAGATTGCAGCTTCATTCAATAAGTTTTCAATATCTGCGCCACTAAATCCTGTTGTCATTCTGGCAATGTTTTTAAATGTAACATCTGGAGCAAGTGGCTTGTTTCTTGAATGAACTTTAAATATTTCTTCTCTTCCCTTTACGTCAGGTGTATGCACATAAATTTGTCTATCAAAACGGCCTGGCCTCATTAATGCTGGATCTAGTACATCTGCTCTATTGGTAGCTGCCATTACTATAATTCCATCATTTTTTTCGAAACCGTCCATTTGAACTAACAATTGGTTTAATGTTTGCTCTCTTTCATCATTTCCACCGCCAAGTCCGGCTCCTCTTTGTCTACCTACAGCGTCAATTTCGTCAATAAAGACGATACAAGGTTGGTTTTTCTTAGCTTGAGCAAACAAATCTCTAACTCTTGCAGCACCTGTTCCTACAAACATTTCTACGAAATCTGAACCACTTATTGAGAAGAATGGAACATTACTTTCTCCAGCAACCGCCTTCGCAAATAATGTTTTACCTGTTCCTGGAGGTCCTATCAAAAGAACACCCTTTGGAATTCTTGCACCCAATTTTGTATATTTACCTGGATTTTTTAAAAAATCAACAATTTCTCTAAGTTCTGTCTTCTCTTCTTCGGCTCCTGCCACATCTGTGAATCTTACTGTAACATTCTTTGTTAAACGAGCTTTTGTTTGTCCAAAACTCATTGCCTGTTTATTTTGTCCACCTATTTGTCTAAAGATAAAGAACATTAATATTAACATTACCACAACACCTAAACCAGGAACTAGGTACGATGTCCAAGAATTTGTTGTTGTAGGATTGTCATATTTTATAGAAACACCTGAAATGTTCATACTGCTTATTTCTTCAGCAAAAGTACTTCTTGATGGAATTTGTGCATAACTTTCAGCATAGCTTGTTGGCTTCTTATTAAACTTCGTTGTATCCGCTTCTGTTGTATAGTAGACTGTGTACCCGCCCTCTACATAGATGGCTGTAACTTCTCCATTTTTAATTTGATCCATCATATAGTTGTAATCAACTTCTTTAGGACCATTGTTTTTGCTATACAAAACAGACCATAGCAATGCAATAATTAAAACTACTGCTATGGAAATAATGATGTATCTTAATACGTTACTATTTCTATTTTTTGTCAATTTTCTATACCTCTTAATTTCATTAAGTCAAGTTATATGATAGTTTACTAACATTGTTTTTGTCAATATTTATAAATAATCTTTAATTTTCTTTATATATTACTAGTAAATACTAAATTTAACCTAAAGTTCAAGCAGGAATTTACTTTTTCAAATTTACATTAAAAATTGAATATCTTCTTGTTTTATTATATAATTATCTTACGTTGTAAATTCTTGGAGGATTTTTATGTATTTAATAGGTATCGATGTAGGAGGAATGAGTATAAAAGGTGGCGTCGTAGATAGCGAAACCGGGAGAATTGTTGCTCAATATGTTATTCCAACAACGGAAGAATATACTAAAGACTATAGTATAAGTGAAGATATTTCAAAAGTTATTGATGGTGTAATTAAAGAATGGGGCCATCCATTCAATGAAATTGTAGGAATTGGAATAGGTCAACCTGGTTCTATAGATTCTGAAAGAGGAGAGATTCGTTATAGCAACAATATTGCAATAGAAAATGTTCCCGTAGTAGGCGAACTGCATACAAAATATGATTGCCCTATTTATATAAATAACGACGCAAACTGTGCTGGACTTGGTGAATTTATTTTTGGAGCTGGCCGTGGTTATAAAGATGTTGTATTTATAACACTAGGAACTGGCGTTGGCTCTGGAATAGTAATAAATGGTAAATTGTTTGAAGGAAGATCTTCAGCCGGAGCTGAAGCTGGTCATATGGTTATAGTTCCTAATGGAGTTCAATGCAGTTGTGGTAGAAAAGGCTGTTGGGAAGCGTATGCTTCAGCTTCTGGATTAATTAGACAAACAAAAGAAATTATGGATAAATATCCTAATTCTTTGATGCATAAAATTGCAAAAGAAGAGGGAAAAGTTTCAGGAAAAACTGCATTCGTTGCTGCTAAAAAAGGTGACGAAGCCGGTCAAAAAGTTGTAGATCAATACATTGAATACATCTCTATTGGTCTTATTAATATGGCAAACATCTTTAGACCAGATGCGATTTTACTTGGCGGTGGAATCTCTAAAGAAAAAGAGTATTTAACAATTCCTCTTCAAAAGAAAATGGATGCCGAAGCTTATGGTGGAAAGCATAATCCAAGAGTTGTTGTTAAAGCTGCGTCATTGCAAAACGATGCCGGAATATTAGGAGCAGCTGCATTAGTAATAAACAATAATTAACAACTTTTCAGGCAAAACTTTTTTAACAAAAAGGCAAGCCTATGACTTGTCTTTTTGTTTCTTTAATTTTGAATTTTTTCTAAATATTTAGGCTTTAGAATTTCTTTTATTCTTAACTCTATTGTTTTTATATAAAAAGAATTTCCGCAACCATAAACAGGAGCAATCTTATATGTACTAGTATTTTTAAATTTAATAGCGCCCCAATTATCTTCATTTCTATCGCTATTATTAATTAGCATGTCTTTTATAAAAACTTCAAAAAATCTTTTTTTAGCATCTTTTATTTTGCTTAATACTTCATTATGGTCTAATTGAAATACTATTTCATTAATATTAGATAGTGAGCAATAAGAACCATTATTTCTTCTCATAATTAAAGGGTTGGAATCGTTTCTAAGTGCTGTATAGGGTATTAGTAATTCATTTTTATCATCTTTTATAAATCTCTACACGCACAAACTATTTTTCTCCAGCCCTACCTGCATATTCTAAATTTCTATCACTTAAAGGTGTATTGGTAAAATCTATTATATCCATTATAAAGAATATCTCCTTGCTAATGATCTCCATTCGTTTTCAGTTATTATATGATGAGTAACTTCATATTTCCCTTGCGAATCTGTTGCATCCGCAATATTCATATAAAGATTATAATCATCTATAACGCCTGCCTCTTCCGCTTTTTTAACCAAATTCAACATTGTTTGTGATAAATCAAAATCAATATTAATTTCATTATTAATATGATTATATTTTCTATTCTCATATATATCCTTTTTTATTAATTCCAATATATATTTATTAACATTTTCACAATTGTTAAGTTTATTAATCAAGACCTTGTCGTCTTTTCTAACACGAACTTTAATATTTTTATAATTATCCTTTAATTATGAACTAATATATTTTTTGATTAAACATATACTCCCCTCTTGATTTTATAATGTTACATTTTTGGGGGGCAAATGTAAATAACAAAATTATTTCTTATTCTTTTAGTACAAAAAAAAGAGGGCAACCTTATTTGGTTTACCCTCTAATTTTATTTAAAACCTTATTATTCTTCAGGGTTTTCTTCTTCTGAAGTTTCTTCTGTTTCCTCTACTTCTTCCATATGAGGAACTGCTGCTATGGCTGCTACAACTTCATTCTTTTCGTTCTTCTTGATGATAACACCTTGAGTATTTCTTCCCATCTTTGATATTTGGTCTACTTTAACTCTCATTATTACACCCTTATTTGTAACAATAATTATGTCATCTTTTTCAGGATCTACAAGTTTTAAGTTAACAACATTACCTGTCTTTTCGTTTAATACACCTACTTTAACACCCTTTCCGGCTCTTCCTTGTAATGTATATTCGTCAAGAGAAGTTCTCTTTCCGTATCCGTTTTCAGTAATTGTTAATACTTCTTGTCCTTCTCTTACAATTGCCATATCTACAACTCTTTCATCTTTGTCTAAGGAAATAGATTTAACACCTTGAGAAGATCTTCCTGTTTCTCTTATATCTTTTTCATGGAATCTTATACACTTTCCACCAGTTGAAGCCATAATAATTTGATCATCGCCTGTCGTCAAAGCTGCAGCTATTAATTCATCATCATCAACCAAAGATATTGCAATCTTACCATTGTTTTGAATTCTTACGAACTCGTCTAATGATGTCTTTTTAATTAAACCTTGTTTTGTTGCTAAAATTAGATATGCTTTCTTATCTTCTGGTCTTGCATACTCTTCTAAGAACTTTTCAGGAACAGGAACAAATGCATTGATTTTTTCTTTATTTTCAGCTTCGTTGCTTAAACCTGTTAATAGATTAACAATTGCCCTTCCTTTAGATTGATTTGTTGCTTCTGGAACTTGGTAAGCCTTTATTCTATATACCTTTCCTCTGTTTGAGAAGAATAACATATCATCGTGAGAATGAGTAATAATAACACTTTGAACGAAATCATCTTCCTTTGTCTTATGTGCTGTCTTTCCCATTCCGCCTTTATTTTGTGCCTTATATTCAGCAACTGGCATTCTCTTGATGTAGCCTTGACTTGTTATTGTTATTGCAACATCTTCCTTCTTAATAAAGTCTCCATCCTCTAAATTTGCAGGATCAAATGTTATTTCAGATAAACGAGGAGCTCCATATTTATCTTTTATCTCTAATAAGTCTTGCTTAATTATTGCGGCTACTCTTTCTGGTTTTGCCAAGATGTCTTCAAAATCTGCAATAGCCTTGTTTAATTCTGCAAGTTCTTCTTCTAATTTATCACTTGCTAAATGAGTTAAGCTTTGTAGTTTCATTTCCATAATAGCAACAGCTTGTCTTTCAGATAAGTTATGCTTTGTCATTAAGTTTGTAATACCAGATTGTCTATCTTCTGAAGATTTAATGGTCTTTATGACTTCATCAATATTCTTTAGTGCAAGCAATAAACCTTCAACGATATGAGCTCTTTCTTGTGCCTTTGTTAAATCATAAGTTGTTCTTCTTACAATAACACTCTTTTGATGTTTTATATACTCTTCTAGAATTTGTTTTAAGTTTAAAATTCTTGGTTTTCCATCAACAAGAGCAAGCATAATCATAGAGAACGATGTTTGTAATTGTGTTTGTTTATAAAGATGGTTTAATACAACTTGTGGAACTGCATCTTTCTTAATTTCTATAACAACTCTCATACCATCTCTATCTGAGTGTTCCTTTATTGAAGAAATTCCTTTAATTTTATCGTCCCTAACTAATGCAGCTATAGATTCAACTAATTGTGATTTTATAACTTGATAAGGGATTTCAGTAATAACTAACGAACTCTTGCCTTTATCATCTTCTTCAATTTCTACTCTTGATCTTAAGATACAAGAACCTCTACCTGTCTTATAAGCATCCTTTATTCCTTCGTTACCTAAAATTAAGGCTTTTGTTGGAAAATCTGGAGCTTTAATGTATTGCATTAAATCTTCAACCTCTAAGTCTGGATTATCTATTAAAGCTATAGTTCCATCTATAACTTCAGATAAATTATGAGGAGGAATAGATGTTGCCATACCAACAGCAATACCATCAGAACCATTTACTAAAAGATTTGGAAATCTTGCAGGAAGTACAACTGGCTCATTACGAGTATTATCAAAGTTTGGTTTCATATCTACTGTATTTTTATCGATATCTCTAACCATCTCTGAAGCAATCTTACTCATTCTTGCTTCTGTATAACGATAAGCAGCAGCACCATCTCCATCAACCGAGCCAAAGTTTCCGTGACCATCAATTAAAGGACATCTAATTGAGAAATCTTGAGCTAATCTTACCATTGCATCGTAAACTGATGAGTCTCCATGTGGATGGTACTTACCTAAAACGTCACCAACAACTGATGCACACTTTCTAAATGGTTTATCTGATGTTAATCCTTGCTCGTCCATATCAAATAAAATTCTTCTATGAACTGGCTTTAAACCATCTCTTACATCTGGAATAGCTCTTGATACGTTTACTGCCATTGCATAGGAAATAAACGAATAATCCATTTCTTTTTCTAAAGGTCTTTCCTTTATTATGGATCCTTCTAGCATTTCTTTTACTGTTTTCTTAGTTTCTTCTTTCTTGTCTGCCATATTTACCCCCTACTATATATCTAGATCCTTTACTAAATCTGCATTTTTCTCAATAAATTCTCTTCTTAATTCTGGTTCATCGCCCATTAAGACTTTTATTTTATTATAAGCTCTCTCTGCATCATCTACGGTAATTCTAACCAAGGTTCTCTTTTCTGGATTCATAGT
This sequence comes from bacterium, assembly GCA_963592135.1. Taxonomy (GTDB): domain Bacteria; phylum Bacillota; class Clostridia; order Christensenellales; family UBA3700; genus UBA3700. Next base: position 2,882 of record CAVAVP010000007.1, on the reverse strand, counting down.
GGTTTCCCAAAGTTGTTCTTTATCCATTTCGCCTAGACCTTTATATCTTTGAATTTCACCTTTTCTATCTATGCTTTCCATATAATCATTTAAACTCTTATCATCATAGAAATATCTTTCTTCTTTAGTTCCGACTTTCTTTGTAACTTTATATAAAGGTGGTTGCGCAGCATATAAGTGTCCTTGCTCTATAACTGGTCTCATAAATTTATAAATAAATGTGATTAATAATATTCTAATATGAGCTCCATCTACATCAGCATCGGTCATTGATACAATCTTGTCATATTTTAATTTTTCAACATCACATCTTGTAATATATCTACCTGTATCATCTTTTTGATCAATTCCACAACCAAAAGCTGTAATCATATTTTTAATTTCTTCACTCTCTAAGGCTCTATTTAAAGAAGCTTTTTCAACATTTAAAATTTTACCTCTAAGTGGCATAATTGCTTGGAATCTTCTATCTCTTCCTGTCTTTGCTGTACCGCCGGCAGAATCTCCCTCTACAAGATATATTTCACATTCCGAAGGGTCTGTTGATGTACAATCCGCAAGTTTGCCTGGAAGTCCAAACGATTCCATAACACCTTTTCTTATTGTTTCCTTTGCTCTTATCGCTGCTTCTCTTCCTTTTTTAGCGTTAATAGCCTTTCCTATAATTTTTTGTCTTATAGCTTTATTTTCTTCTAATAATTCTCCAAATTTTTCCTCTACTGCATCCGATACAACAGGTCTTATTCCTGGAGTTCCAAGTTTTGTTTTTGTTTGTCCTTCAAATTGTGGATTTTCAAGTTTTACAGAAACTACAGCAACTAATCCTTCTCTACAATCTTCACTCTTTAAGTTGTCTACTTCTTTTTCTTTTAAAATTTTAGATTCTGCTATATATTTCTTTATAACTTTAAATAATGCATATTTAAATCCATCTAAATGTTGTCCACCTTCAATAGTTCTAATATTGTTAGCAAATGTTAAAATTTGATCATTATATCCAGAGTTATATTGTAAAGCCACCTCAAGCTCAAATTTTCTTGTTATATCATGATCTTTGAATGTTCCGTTAGTTGTAAAATATAAAGGCTCTGAAGGCGTTAATCTTTCCCTAAACTCATCTTCCTTCTTTTCTCCTTTTTCAACTTCTTGTTTTTCTTTATTTTCAAGGTCTTTTTCTCTTTTATTAAGCATTTCAATATATTCAACAATACCACCATTATATTGGAATGTTTCTTGTTGTTCTTTTAAACATCTACTATCTTTATAATTAAACTTTAGTCCCTTATTTAAGAATGCTAATTCTTGGATTCTTTGTCTTAAAGTATCATAATCAAATTCAAGTGTTTCAAAAATTTCTGGATCTGGATAGAAAATAATTGTTGTTCCTCTTTTATTTGTCTTTCCAATTTTTGTTAAATGATTCTCTGGAATTCCTCTACAGAAAGACATGGTCCAAAGTTCACCATTTTGAGCAACTTCTACTATTAATTTAGAAGAAAGTGCGTTTACGCATGATACACCTACACCATGTAATCCTCCGGAAATTTCATAACCGCCATTTCCAAATTTACCACCAGCATGAAGTTTAGTTAATACTACCTCAACTGCAGATACTCCTTCTTCTTCTTTTATTCCTACTGGAATACCACGTCCGTTATCAGTAATCCTACATCCGCCATCATTTAATAATTCAACATCAATTTCTGTACAATAACCTGCCATAGCTTCATCTACACAGTTATCTATTACTTCATATACACAATGATGTAATCCTCTAGCATCTGTAGAACCAATATACATACCAGGACGAACTCTAACCGGCTCTAATCCATGTAGAACTCTAATCTGATCTGCACCATAATTGTTTTGATCTGCCATTATAAAAATCTCCTTTCGCGTGTACGCACGCGTATATATTATATTATAGTGGCTACATTATAACATTTAATGTCATTAAATACAATAGTATTTAATAAAAAATTCGGCTTAATTTGAAAAATTTTTAATAGTTTTGATAAAAAAGTTAATCTTTTAAAACTTTGCCATTTAAAATCCTTATTTCATTATGATTTAAAGGCATTTCAAAGTCAGTACAAGTGATAATTGTTTGAAGTGATGAACTTATATCCATTAGCATGTTTCTTCTGCCTTCATCTAATTCACTTAAAACATCATCAAGTAAAAGTATAGGTGTTTCTCCTAGTTCATCTTTAAATAATGAAATTTCGGCTAATTTTAAAGACAGAGCACAGGTTCTTTGTTGTCCTTGTGAACCATATTTTCTAATATCTATATTATTTGATTTAATTAATATATCGTCTCTATGTGGTCCTATTGTTGTATATTGTAAAGATAAGTCTTTATCCACAGTTTCTTTTAATTTATTTTCAAGTTGGATTTGAATTTCTTCTAAACTTGAAAATTTAACAGAACTTTCATATTCTAAATCTAATATTTCACTATTATTTGTTATTTTTAAATGAGCCTCATTTGCAAATTTCTTTAATTTTTGAATAAATTCATATCTTTTACTTATTATATAAGCTCCTTCTTTTGCAAGTTGATTATCCCATAAAACTAACATTTCTTTTATTTTTTCGTTTTTATAACTTTCTTTTAATAAACTATTTCTTTGTGAAATTATTTCATTATATTTTGATAAAGAATATAAATATGGCTTAAATTGTTGAGACAAAGAAATATCCATAAATCTCCTTCTCTCTACGGGAGATTCTTTTATAAGTTTCATCTCATCTGGAGAAAAAAATATTACATTCATTAATCCAATTAGTTCACTTATTTTTTTAATAGGTATTCCATCAATTTTTATATTTTTTTTCTCATTATCACTTATATAAAACTCAATTATATGCTCTCTATAT
>CAVAVP010000006.1:37235-90650 GCA_963592135.1 bacterium | reverse complement strand
AAAAATATCCACTAATAAGTAAGGTAGAAAATACTCTAAATTAGCCTATATAAAGACTAAATAGGTATGCTTAAGTGGATTTTATAACAGGTTTCAAAAACTCAAAATCTTTCAGGCGGACGCGGCGCAACACGTTAAGATCAACGAAAGTGCGGAAGAGTTTAGAGTAATTACTGTGAAAGTTCTAGTAATGCAACTTACAAGCACTACAATAATGGACTTGGTTGCATACGGCGGCGCGGGCGTGGGTATCGCGCTTGCTATTTTTGGAACTGCATTTTGGGGATTGAACCCCATTGCGGCATTGTTCCTTTGTCTTGTGGTGGTTAAATTTTTCTTGCCGCTCGTGCGTTCGGTTCTGCGTTCCACGTTGCTATGAACGGCGCGAGCGCTGGTAAAAAGATAATCTCTTTATTAAATGCGCCCGGTCCAGAATGGGGAACTGAAAATATAGACGGCAAAGAGATTAAACTCGAAAACGTTACGTTCTGAAAAACGTAACGATGGTTTCGCAAAGCACCTATTTGTTTGAAGAAACGATAGAGGATAACTTGCGTATAGCAAAGCCTGAAGCTACGCAGGAAGAAATCGAAAACGCCTGCAAAATGGCTTCGGTACGCGACTTTATAATGACTTTATCAGACGGATATAAAACACAGTTGGCGCACTCGGAGATAAACTTTCCGCAGGTGAAAAACAGCGTATCGTCTAGCACGTGCATTTCTTCGCGGTAGTGAACTCATACTTCTCGACGAACCTACGAGCAACGTAGACAGTATTAACGAAAGTATTATTTAAAGGGCGTTAAAAGAACAGAAAAACAAAAAGAGTATTATTCTCGTATCGCATAGAGAGTCTACAATGGCAATTGCTGATAGAATCTATAAGGTTGAAGATGGTGTTATGACGGAGGAAGCGTAAAGTGGACAAACAAAAGAAAAACAAAGATATAGAAGTGGTGGATTCGGCTCTAATTGCTAATACAGAGGAAGAAAAATCTATGGATAAGGTGGAAAAATGCGTAAAAAACAATGTATCAGAAAAATAAAATGACAAAATGATATTCAAGAAATACAAAATAAAAGATATTGTATTTCTTGCGATAATCACGGTATGTAGGCTTGTTGCGGGAGTGGTTATGCTTGCGGATATTTATCAATATAGCCATCAAAACATATACATAGATAAAAATAGTTTAGTATGTAAGAATAGAAATATATAACGAATGACGGGTGTGTTTTCGATGCTAAAGATTAGGTTATAAAATACAAAAAATATGGGGTTGCAAAATAATATTGCAACCCCTTTTTTATAGATAATTTTAAGATTTCACGTTTTTATTTGTATTTATTTTTCTATCTCTTCTTCCACCAAATTCATCTCTAAATTCTTCAAATTCTGAAATTCTAGGATCTTTGTCTCCATAAAATATGTAATCGCAACAATTGCCATTAGATAGGGTAGTTGGTCTAATAAGTTTAGCTTTAAGTAAAGCCATGGCTGTATAATCAATATTACAAAGAACTGGAAGTATATCTAAAAAACCATAATCTCTAGCAAATTCATATGTAGGGCAAGTGTTAAAGTGATATCTTATAGGTTTACCTTCTGTATAAGGTTCTATTACCATATCAAAATCTTTGAATTTATCACAGCTCTTTTTAGCACCTTGAAAAGCTTTATACATTAATTTTTTATAAATTTTTTTATTAAAATCTACAAACTTTAATTTTTTAAAAGAACCCAAGAACAAATCTTCATATAATTTTTCGATTTCTTCTTTTGAGGTTACATCTTTCATTATTTCATAGTAACAAAAAACAGCAATAGAATCATAAGTTCCACCTACGCCATTATGCATATTCTTTTTCCCACCTAAGTCTGTTCTATAATCTTTTAAATAATCTATATATTTTAATTGGATTTTTGTGAAAATCTCATCAACCTTATCTTTTGGATAGTGTATTTTGACGTATTTTAAAATAGCCTTTTTACATGGTTTTGAATATAAAACATGACAATTTCTATCAAAAACTAAGTCTGTATCTTTCATTTTTTTATCTCCGAGTTCGTTTAGCCTAACTTAATGTTATCACAAAAAAGAATTTTATTAAAATGAAATTCTTATAAAAGAAAAAGGCTAGCGTTTTCTGCTAGCCTTCCTCTTTCGGAGTTTTGGTTTTGTTTGGGTTTATTTATCCCTAAGGGGATGAATTATATGAAAAACACTTATTTACTTAAAGGTATCTAACCTTTTAGTGATTCCATTATATTTAAAAAAACTAAATTTAACTTAAAAATTAACTAAAATTTTCCTTAAGTTTAAATCATTTGTTTTTTTTATTTGACTTTACTTAATTAAAGTGTTAAATTGATAAAGAACTAAAGAGGTAGAAATATGATAAGTATAAAATGTGATTCAATAGATAGATTATTTGAAGTAATGTTAAAACTAGAGAATGTAGAGGAGTGCTATAAGTTTTTTGAAGATCTTTGTACTGTTAAAGAAATAAAAGATATGGCACAACGTTTCGATGCTGCGGTTATGTTAAATGATGGAATAAAATACCAAGAAGTTTCGGATAAAATTGGAATTTCTTCTGCTACAATTTCAAGAGTATCTAAGTGTTTAAATTATTCTGATGGATATAAACTTGCTATTGAAAAACTAAAAAACGAGGATAAGTAATATGAATATAAACGATACTATCTTAAAAAGCGATGAAAAAATAATTTTTAATTTGCGCGAACTTTATAATAAATATGGTTATTCTCAATTTAAAATGAATAAATTTGAAGAATATGATACTTATGTTACAAATAAATCTTTTTTAACTTCAGATAGAGTTATTACATTTACAGATACAAATGGCAAACTAATGGCCCTAAAGCCAGATGTAACATTATCTATTATAAAAAATACTATAGATATCCCAGGATTCGTGCAAAAGGTTTACTATAATGAAAATGTTTATAGAGTTTCAAAAAGAACAGATGCTTTTAAAGAAATTATGCAAGTAGGTCTTGAGTGTATCGGAGATGTTGATGAATATACTATTACAGAGGTTTTATATCTTGCAGCAAAAAGTTTAACAAATCTTTCAAAAAGTGTTGTTCTTGATGTTTCTTGTATAGATATTGTAATTGCAATACTAGATAGAATAAATAACCAATCTATAAGACAAGACATGATTAGATGTATTTCTGAAAAAAATATACATGAACTACAAAAAATATGTAACGAAAATAATGTAGATAAAGATATAGTTGATGATTTAAAATTGTTAATTTCCACATATGGCGTTCCAAGCAAAGTATTGCCATTAATAAAAAAGTCATTAAAAAGTGAAGCTGCCTTAAGTTCATTTAAAACATTTGAACAAGTACTAGATGTTTTATCTAAGACTCCAATAGCTTCAATTATTAGAGTAGATTTTTCAGTTATTAATGCTTTGGGGTACTATAATGGTATTGTTTTTAAAGGTTTTATAGAAGGAATCCCTGATAGTGTTTTATCAGGTGGCCAATATGATAAACTAATGCAAAAAATAAATAGAAAATCTAAAGCTATAGGTTTTGCTGTTTATTTGGATTTGCTTGAAAGATTAAATACATCAAATAAAGAATATGATGTTGATGTAGTTGTTTTATATAAAGAAACCGACGATATATTTGAAGTTGGTAAATTAGTATTAAAACTTGCTGATGAAGGAAAAATTGTAAAGGCTGAAAAAGTTTTAACAAATAGATTTACATATAAAGAAGTTATAAAGTTTGGAGGAAAAGAAAATGCTTAATGTTGCTTTACCTAAAGGAAGACTTGGAGAAAAAGTTTATGATATGTTTGATAAAGCTGGGTTTTCTTGTCCTTCAATAAAAGAAGAAAATAGAAAATTGATTTTTGAAAACAAAGAGACTGATGTTAGGTATTTTTGGGTTAAACCTAGTGATGTAGCAATTTATGTCGAAAGAGGCGCTGCCGATATTGGCGTTGCCGGTAAAGATATATTGCTTGAATATGAACCACAAGTTTATGAATTATTAGATTTAAATTTAGGTAAGTGTAAAATGTGCGTTGCAGCACCAAAAGAGTTTAAAGATAATCCAGAAGAAACACTTCGCGTTGCTACTAAATTTTCAAATATCGCAAAAAATTACTACAATAAAATTGGTAGAGATGTAGATTTAATTCACTTAAATGGTTCAATTGAAATTGCGCCAATACTTGGACTTTCTGATGTAATTGTTGATATAGTTGAAACTGGAACAACTTTAAAGGAAAATGGACTTGAAGTAAAAAATGAAATATTACCAATCTCTGCAAGATTAATAGCAAATAAAACCGCCTTTAAATTTAAAGGCGATCAAATAGAAAAAATAGTTAATTCTATAGAAAAACAAATTGAGGCCAAAAATGATTAAAATTTTAAAATATGGAGAAGTAGATAATAAAGAGATATTTTCTCGTTGTGAGGCTTTATACTCGCTTGAAAGTGCGGTTGCTGATATTATAAACAATGTAAAAACAAATGGTGATAGAGCTTTGTTTGAATATTCTAAGAAGTTTGATAAAGTTGAATTGAATTCTCTTATTGTTTCTCAAGAGGAAATAGATGAAGCTTTTGATAAAGTTGAGCCTGAATTTTTAGAAATTTTAAAGAAGGCTGCACAAAATATTAGAACTTTCCATGAAAAACAAGTTAGAAATGGGTTTAAAATTGAGCAAAATAATGGAATTGTAATAGGTCAAAAGATAACTTCTGTAGATAGAGCAGGCCTTTATGTTCCAGGAGGTACAGCTTCATATCCATCAACTGTACTTATGGATTCAATCCCAGCTAAAATTGCAGGTGTAAAAGAACTTGCTATTGCAACGCCTCCAAGCAAAGATGGAAAGGTAAATCCTGTTATAGTAGCAGCAGCTAAAATTGCAGGTGTTGATAAAATTTATAAAGTAGGAGGGGCACAAGCAATTGCAGCTCTTGCATATGGAACAGAATCTATAAATAAAGTAGATAAAATTGTAGGACCTGGAAATGCTTATGTTGCGGAGGCTAAAAAGCAAGTTTACGGTAAAGTTTCTATAGACATGATAGCAGGCCCAAGTGAAATAATGGTTGTTGCAGATAAAACCGCAAATCCAAAATATGTAGCAGCTGACCTTCTATCTCAAGCTGAACATGACAAAATGGCTTCAGCTGTTTTGGTTACAGATTCAATGGATCTTGCAAGAGCAGTTCAGCAAGAAATAGAAACTCAAGTAAAGAAACTAGATAGATACGAGATAGCATCTTTTTCAATAGATAATAACGGCAAGATAATAGTTGCTCAAAATCTAGATGTTGTTATAGATATTGCAAATGAAATAGCACCAGAGCATCTAGAAATATGTTTAGATGAACCATTTAAATATTTAGATAGTATTAAACATGCGGGTTCCATTTTCTTAGGTAAAATGTGTCCTGAGGCTCTAGGGGATTATTTTGCAGGTCCAAACCACACGCTTCCAACAACGGGTGCTGCAAAGTTCTCATCACCACTTTCTGTTGATGATTTTATTAAAAAGACACAATTTACGTATTACACAAAAGAAGCCTTACAAAAGGTTTACAAGGATATAGCATATTTTGCAAATAAAGAAGGTTTAACAGGACATGCAAAGAGTGCAACAATAAGATTTGAGGAATAATATGAGCAAATTTTTTAGTGATAAATATAAAAATTTAATACCATATGTGCCAGGTGAACAACCAAAGGACATGAAATATATTAAATTAAATACAAATGAATCTCCGTTTCCACCATCAAATAAGGCAGTGAAGATGGCAAGTGAAGCAGTAGGGAGCTTACAATTATATTCAGATCCGGATAGCACATTGTTAGTTGAAAAATTAGCGCAAGTATACTCTGTAGATAAATCAATGGTAGCAGTTAATAATGGCTCTGATGAAACTTTAAACTTTGCATTTATGGCTTTTTGTGATAGTAAAACTCCTGCCGTATTTCCTAATATTACGTATGGTTTTTATCCTGTTTTTGCAAAACTTAATAATATTCCATATGAAGAAATTCCATTAAATAGTGATTTTACTATAAATGTTAAGGATTATATTGCTGTTAATAAGACCATATTTATTGCAAATCCAAATGCACCAACAGGAATTGCATTATCTCTTTTTGATATAGAGCAAATTGTTAAATCAAATCCAAATAACATTGTAGTTATAGATGAAGCCTATGTTGATTTTGGAGCAGAAAGTGCAGTTAAACTCGTAGATAAATATGATAATTTATTAGTTGTACAAACTTTTTCAAAATCAAGAAGTTTAGCGGGTGGTAGATTAGGTTTTGCTATAGCAAATTCAAAAATAATTCAGGATTTAAACACTATAAAATATTCGACAAATCCATACAATATAAATAGAATGACAATGTATGCGGGCGTCGGATGTTTAGAGGATGAAGAATATACAAAAGAAAATTGTAGAAAAATAATAGAAAATAGAAGATGGACTTGCCAAGAATTAATAAAATTAGGATTTTCTCTAACTGATTCAAAAGCTAATTTTATTTGGGCAAAATCTAATAAATTAAGTGGTAAAGATATTTATACTAAGTTAAAATCTAAGGGTGTTCTTGTTAGATATTTTGATAAGGAATTACTTAAAGATTATGTAAGAATAACAGTAGGTTCAATTGATCAAATGACCACACTAGTTAGAGTATTAAAAGAAATATTGGAGGCCCAATATGAGATGTGCAGAAATAAATAGAAAAACAGCCGAAACAGATATAAAACTTTCGCTAAATTTAGATGGTAAGGGTAAAACTGAAATAGATTCAGGATGTGGCTTTTTAGATCATATGTTGACGCTTCTAGGAAAACACGCCCGTTTTGATTTAACTGTAAAATGCATTGGTGATACGTACGTTGATTATCATCACACTGTTGAAGATATAGGCATTGCTTTAGGCGAGGCTTTCAATAAGGCTATAGGTGATAAAAAAGGTATAGTTAGATATGGTGATACAACACTTGCTATGGATGAATCTTTAATTTTATCTTCTATAGACATCTCAGGCAGAAGTTATCTTGGTTTTGATTTGCCACTAAGAGCTAAAAAAGTTGGAGACTTTGATACAGAACTTGTTGAAGAGTTTTGGTTAGGTTTTGTAAGAAAAGCACAAGTGACTTTGCATATTAGAAAACTTACAGGAACTAATACACACCACATAATTGAGGGTGCATTTAAATCTATTGGTCATACTTTAAGAAAAGCAGTAGCTATTGATAAAGAATTTGAAAATGAAATTCCATCAACAAAAGGAGTATTGTAATGATTGCTATAATTGACTATGGCGTAGGCAATTTATTTTCTTTAAAAAGTTCGTTTAAGGCAATAAATGAAGATGCAGTTGTAACTTCATCTATTGATGTTATAAAAAAGACAGATAGAATTGTTTTGCCTGGAGTTGGTGCTTTTGGTGATGCAGCACAAAAATTAAAAGAAAGTAATTTGCAAGATGTTATATTGCAAGAAGTAAATAATGGCAAGCCTCTTTTAGGTATATGCCTTGGAATGCAACTTTTATTTGAAAAAAGTTATGAATATGGAGAACATAGCGGATTAGGCTTAATTAAAGGCTCTATAAAGCCAATAGCGGACGTAATTCCAAAAGATTTTAAAATACCACAAATCGGTTGGAATTCTTTGATTTTTAATAATGGAAAACATCCTTTGTTTAAGTATATAAATGAAGGCGACTATGTTTATTTTGTACATTCTTATTATGGTGTAGATTGTGAAAAATACACTATAGCAAGTGATGAATATGGAGCAATTCTTACGGCAGCAGTTGCAAATAAAAATGTTTTAGGTACTCAATTTCACCCCGAAAAAAGTGGAGAGGTAGGCCTTAAAATTTTAAAAGCATTTTGTGAATTTGAGGTGTAAAATGGAGATTTTTCCTGCAATAGATTTATACGATAAAAAGGCTGTTAGATTGTTAAAGGGTGACTATAAGAAGATGACTATTTATAGCGATAATCCTGCGTATATTGCTAAAGATTTTGAAAATTGTGGAGCTAAGTTTATTCACATAGTTGATCTTCAAGGGGCAAAGGATGGAAATACGCCAAATTTAGATGTGGTTTTGAAAATTAAAAATTCAACAAAACTTTCTTGTGAAATTGGTGGTGGAATAAGAAATATGGAAACTGTATCAAAATACTTAGATGCAGGAATAGATAGGGTTATTCTAGGAACAGCTGCTGTCGAGAATAGAGACTTTTTAGTCGAGGCAATAAAAAAATATAAAAATAGAATTGTAGTTGGTATTGATGTAAAAGACGGATATGTTGCCGTAAAGGGATGGCTTGAAAAATCCGAATATACATTGTTTGATTTTTGTAAACAAATGCAAGAATTAGGCGTTGATACAGTTATTTGCACAGATATATCAAAAGATGGTGCAATGCAAGGAACTAATGTTGACATGTATAAAAAACTTAAAGATGAGTATTCTATGAAAATAATCGCATCAGGTGGAGTTTCTAGTATTGAAGATATCTTAAAATTAAAGAAACTTGGTATATATGGAGCTATTATAGGAAAAGCATATTACACCAAAGCAATTAATCTTGCTGATGTTATAGAGGTAGCGAAATGATAACAAAAAGAATTATACCTTGTTTAGATGTTAGACACGGAAGAGTTGTTAAAGGAGTTAACTTTGAGGGCATAAAAGATGTAGATTCTCCAGTAGAACTTGCAAAATATTATTCTGCAAATGGAGCTGATGAGTTGGTGTTTTATGACATAACAGCCTCGTTTGAAGAAAGAAAAATATTTACCGATATCTTATGTGAAACTGCCAAAAGTGTATTTATTCCATTAACAGTAGGTGGCGGTATTAATACAATTGAAGATTTTGATAGAGTACTAAAATGTGGAGCGGATAAAGTGTCAGTAAATTCAGGTGCTATTAAAAATCCATCACTTGTTTATGAAGCAGCAAAATTGTATGGAAATCAATGTGTAGTTTTATCTGCTGATGTAAAGAGAGTTGATGGCGTATTTAGAGTATTTTCAAAAGGTGGAAGAGAAAATACTGGCATGGAAGTTGTGGAGTGGATAAAAAGATGTGTAGATAATGGTGCAGGTGAAGTTTGTTTAAATTCTATTGATACAGATGGAGTAAAGAAAGGCTTTGATTTAGAGATGTTGGACGCCGTATGTAATGCTGTATCAGTTCCTATTATTGCTTCAGGTGGAGCAGGTTCAATTGAGGATTTTAAAGAATTATTTACAAAACTTCCAAAGGTCGATGCTGGACTTGCCGCCTCAATTTTCCATTTTAAAGAAGTAGAAATTAATAAATTAAAAAAAGAGTTAAAAGATATAGGTGTATCTGTACGTCTATAGTAAGGAGAAAGTATGATTAATATTGATGAATTAAAATTTGACGAGAAAGGTTTAATACCTGCGATAGTTGTAGATTCTATTACAAAGAAAGTTGTAATGCTTGCTTATATGAATAAAGAAAGCATACAAATGTCAATAGATAAAAAAGTTACTTGTTTTTGGTCAAGATCAAGACAAGAATTTTGGGTAAAAGGTGAAACTTCTGGAAATTATCAACATATTGTTTCTATGACCGCAGATTGCGATAAAGATGCGTTATTAGTTGTTGTAGAAAAGGATGGCCCAGCTTGTCATACAGGAAAGGATTCATGCTTTGATAATGGTAATGAGTTATATCAATCAGAAGATTTACATGAGTTTTCTTATGAGGGACTTTTGGAATTAATTAGAGGTAGAAAAATAAATAAAAAGGAAGGTTCATATACAACATATCTCTTTGAAAAAGGAATGGATAAAATTTTAAAGAAAGTTGGAGAAGAATCCACAGAAGTTATAGTGGCTGCAAAAAATAATGATAAAGAAGAAACTGTATATGAAATATGTGATTTAGCCTACCATACAATGGTTTTAATGGTCGAAATGGGAATATCACTAGAAGAAATTCATAAAGAACTTGCTTCAAGACATGTTATAGACAGGAAAGTAAAGCAAGAAAAAATGGGTGGCAAAAAATAAAAAAATAATTAAGTATAATCTAAAATTTAACCGGTTGATTTTATCTAAATTGACCGGTTTTTATCTAGTTAATAGCGTTGATTAAAAAATATTTAAGATCATATGAATTTTATATATTTAATTTGACAATAAATTAATACCCTAGTAAAATAATTCCTAGTAAATAGATAGGAATTAAAAATGAAGTTATCAAGTAAAGCAAGATATGGACTAAAGGTTATGTGTTTCCTTGCCACTCATGAAGGAGAGGGGGCAATGCCTTTGACTTGTATTGCAAGAGAAATTGATGCTTCTGAAAAATATACTGAACAAATTATTTTGGCTTTAAGAAAGGCAAATCTTGTTCAAGCAACTCGTGGAGCACAAGGTGGTTATTTTATTGAGAATGCGAGTAAAATATCTGTAGGTTCAATTTTAAGAACACTTGAAGAAGATTTAGTTATAGTGGATTGCTTGTCTGATGAAAATACATGTCCAAATAAAGCCAAATGTCAAACTCATGTTGTTTGGGATAGGTTATATCAACAAATAAATGGGTTTTTAGATAATATGTCATTAACAAGTATAATAAACAAATAGAGGTCGAATATGAAGGTTTATTTAGATCATGCAGCAACAACATATGTAGACAAAGAAGTACTAGAAGGTATGATACCTTATTTTACTGAAGTTTTTGGCAATGGTTCATCTCAACATTTTTATGGTAGAGAGGCATTAAAAGCCATAGACGAAGCAAGAGAGAAAGTTGCTAGAGCATTGAATTGCAAAAGCAGCGAAATTTATTTTACATCAGGTGGTTCAGAGTCGGATAACATGGCTATCAAAGGTTATTGTTTAGCTCATCAAGATAAGGGTAATCATATTATTACTACAAAAATTGAGCACCCAGCTATATTGGAGACTTGTCATAAGCTTGAAAAATATGGTTTCGAAGTAACATACTTAGATGTAGATGAAGAAGGGTTTGTAACTCCAGAGCAAGTAGAGAAGGCTATAACAGATAAGACAATTTTAATATCAGTTATGACTGCTAATAACGAAATAGGTACAATTGAGCCTATTGCAGAAATTGGAGCAATTGCAAAAGCTCATAAAATAGCTATGCATACAGATGCGGTACAAGCTGTTGGTAATATTCCTGTTGATGTACAAGCAATGAACGTAGATATGTTATCTTTATCAGGCCATAAATTCTATGGTCCAAAGGGTATTGGTGTTTTTTATAAGAAAAATGGTGTTAAAATTCAAAGATTCTTAGATGGTGGTGAACAAGAAAGGAATCTTAGAGCTTCAACTTTAAATACACCTGGAATTGTAGGTCTTGGATTTGCTATTGAAAAAGCTGTGAGAGATATGGAAAAGAATAATAAGCATATTCAAGCCATTAGGGATTATTTTGTTAAAAAAGTTCAAGAAAATATAGATTACATTCTATATAATGGCCCTAAAGATCCATCAAAAAGATTGGCAGGAAATTCGGATTTTTCATTTGTTGGAATTGAAGGAGAAGGAATTTTGTTCCACCTAGATATAGCGGGAATTGCAGTTTCATCAGGTTCTGCTTGTTCATCAGGTTCCTTAGATCCAAGCCACGTATTATTAGCAATAGGTGTTCCTATGGCAATAGCCCATGGTTCAATTCGTTTTTCATTTGGAAAAGCTAACACATTTGAAGATGCTGATTATACAGTAGAAGTTTTAACAAAAACGGTAAAACAATTAAGAGCAATGTCGCCTATATATGAAGAATTAAAAGGAGAATATGAAAAATGTATAATGAAGAAGTAATAAAAGAGTTTCAAAATTTACAAAATGTAGGGTATTTAGAGAATAATAATGCTTATTCTAAAATTGGTAATGCTGCTTGTGGAGATATAATGGAAATGACAATGTATATTAATCCAGAAACAGAAATTATAGAACAAGTTGCTTTTAGAACTTTTGGTTGTGCAGCTGCTCAGGCAACATCATCAAGAGCAACAACACTGGTTAAAGGAAAAACTGCAAAAGAGGCTTTAGAGTTATCTAATAAGGCGGTAGTAGATTCTTTAGGTGGTCTTCCTCCACAAAAATTGCATTGTTCAGTTCTAGCAGAAGAAGCAATAAAGGCTTGTATTGAAAATTACTATGACAGAAAAAACGGAAAAGTAACTAATACGGACACAATTAAACAAGTCTAATATTAAAAAAGGTTTATAAGAAATCCCAAAAGTTGTGTGCTTTTGGGATTTTTTTATGGTTTTTATAATTATTTAATAGATAAAGGTGGTGGTGCTATATATGAATCGTTTTTAGTGTTTGTTTCAAATATATAACTATCACAAAGTTTAAGAGCTGTTTGTTGTTGCTCTAAAGTTCTTACCGTCCATGTTACAAAAACTTTTTCAGGGTATTTCTTTCTAATTTTTGCATATTTTTTCAAATTAGCATTTTTAATACAAATTGCAAGGAAATCAACTTTTTTATGTTGATTACAAGCAAAACATAACCATCTTTGAGGCGCAAAATCGCCTTCATATAATTGACCTATTACTTTATCTGGATAGTTTTTATGTAGGTAGTCAACAACTCTTAAATCAAAACTTTCTAGACAATAAACGCCATTGTATTTAGAAAGTCTATTAAGTACTGCATCGACAACTTCCTTTAGGTTTTGTCCACGTCTTATAGGTTTAATTTCTATAATAAGGTTTACTTTTCCATCAACTGTTTTTAATACATCGTCAAAGGTAGGAATATGTTCATTTGTTTCAAATAATTTATATTGTTCTAGATTGTTTGTATCAATGTCGGATATGTCTATATCTAAACTGGTTGTTCTTTTTATGGAGAAGTCATGATGAACAACAAGAACTTTTGATTTTGTCATATGAACATCAAATTCAATATTATATCCAGTATCTACTGCCTTTTTTATAGCAAGTAAAGAATTTTCTGGTGCAACTTTATTATCATGAAACCCTCTATGGGCAGCGGGTTTTTCGTACATCCATTTTGTGTCTTTCATTTTAGTAACCTAACTCCTTATTAATTATTATTACATATACATTTTCTTGTTTGCTTGTTGGGTGATGATGTATTGTTGTTACTCGACAAATACAATCATCTGAATTGCAATTTTCGCACTTTCCAGTTTTTGCACATGGGGTGTTTTTATTTAATCTTATACAATTTTTTGGTGCAACATAATTTCTTATTCTATCTATTGCTGATGAAATATCTTTTGTTATTTTGTTAGTTCCTAAAACATAAATAATATTTTTAGGGCCAAAAGAAAGAGAGGCAACTCTGTTTGCAGTCCCATCAATATTTACAAATTCACCCTTTTTTGTTAGAGCATTTGTTGATGAAATATAATAATCAGCGTTTTGTGCAAGTTGGTAAATTGTAGGCATTTCACTAGAGTTCGCTTTTGAGTGTGAATAAATTTTATGACCATCTTTTTCCAAGATATCTAATAAATTTAATTCTTTAATCGTCATAGAACCACCTGAGCCTATGTTTGCATTTTGTGGTATTAAATTTTTTATTTTCTCAATAGCTTCATTTTCTTTTTCGAAATAAAAAGGTTTAAATCCTTTTATTTTTAAATTTTCAAGTAAATTTTCCATATAAACCTCAACATATGTATTATAACACAATTGTTTTTGTGTAGTTGTGTTTTATATATATTTTTAATATAATATTTAAGATTTAGGAGCCTATATGATAATAGATAAATCTAAAATTAGAAATTTCTGTATTGTAGCCCATATTGACCATGGTAAATCAACGCTTGCTGATTGTATTATGGCTGTAACTGAAACAGTTGCGCCAAGAGATGCTCAAGCACAGCTTTTGGATAGTATGGATTTGGAGAGAGAAAGAGGAATAACCATAAAACTTGCTCCAGTTACAATGAAGTATACCTATAAAGGTGAAACTTATTTATTTAACTTAATAGACACTCCTGGACACGTAGATTTTACTTATGAAGTTTCAAGATCGCTTAAAGCATGTGATGGTGCAATTTTAATAGTAGATGCTTCTCAAGGAATAGAAGCTCAAACTTTAACAAATGTATATTTGGCTTTAGATAATGGGCTTGAAATTATTCCAGTTATAAACAAAATAGATTTGCCATCAGCAAGACCTGAAGAAGTAAAGAAAGAAATAAAGGATGTAATTGGCTTAGATGCTACAGATGCTCCTTTAGTTTCCGCAAAACAATGTATAGGAATAGAAAATGTTTTAGAGCAAGTTATAGAGTTTTTACCACCACCAAGTGGTGATGATGGTAAACCTCTTAAGGCTTTAATTTTTGATTCTTATTATGATGCATACAAAGGTGCTGTTTCTATCGTTAGAATCTTTGATGGAAAAGTAAAGATGGGCGATAAAATAAAAATGATGGCAACAGGAAAAGTTTATGATGTAACTGAAGTTGGAATTTTTACTCCTAAAACTCATGCTCTTGATGAATTATCCTCCGGAGATGTTGGATATATTTGTGCCTCAATTAAAAACGTTGCAGACACAAAAGTAGGCGATACTATAACATCTGCTCAAAATCCTGTAAAAGAACCATTAGAAGGCTTTAAAGAAGCTCAACCGATGGTTTTTAGTGGTGTATATCCCGTTGATGGTGCTAGATATGAAGATTTAAAAGATGCACTTGAAAAATTAAAACTAAACGATGCTTCACTTATGTATGAGCCTGAAGTTTCAACTGCTTTAGGATTTGGATTTAGATGTGGATTTTTGGGTTTACTCCATATGGATATAATTCAAGAAAGACTTGAACGAGAATTTGATTTAGACCTTATAACAACGGCTCCATCTGTTAAATATATTGTTCAAAAAACAACAGGGGAGAGAATTGTTGTTTCCAATCCATCAAATTTGCCACCTGCAGTTGAAATTGATCATATGGAAGAGCCTATTGTTAGGGCATCGCTTTTAACGCCTCCAGATTATGTAGGGCCAATAATGGAGTTATGTCAAAATAAAAGAGGAACTTTTATAAATATGTCATATTTAGACACATCAAGAGTTCAAGTTGAATATGATATTCCACTAAATGAGATAGTATATGACTTTTTTGATACTCTAAAGAGTAGAACTAAAGGATATGCATCCCTAGATTATGAAGTAAAAGGTTATGTTAAATCAGATCTTGTTAAACTTGATATGATGTTAAATGGAGATGTTTGTGATGCGCTTTCAATTATTGTTCATAAAGATAGAGCATATGAAAGAGGAAGAAGAATTGCTGAAAAGTTAAAAGACGTAATACCAAGACAACAATTTGAAGTTCCTATTCAAGCTTCAATAGGCGGTAAGGTAATTGCAAGAGAAACCGTAAAGGCTGTTAGAAAAGATGTACTTGCAAAGTGCTACGGCGGCGATATAACAAGAAAGAAAAAATTACTTGAAAAACAAAAAGAAGGTAAGAAGAGAATGCGTCAATTCGGCTCAGTAGAATTGCCATCAGAAGCCTTTTTAACAATACTAAAACTAGATAGTGATAATTAAAAATAAATGAAAGATTTAGGCGTTTATGTCCATATTCCTTTTTGTAGGTCACGATGTTATTATTGTGACTTTATTTCTTCATGTTTGAAAGATGATTCAGATATGGAAAAATACTGCAAGTATGTTTCGAAAGAAATTTCTATTTTAAGTGAAAAAGGATTTTTTAAAGATAGGGAAATTGACACTCTATATTTTGGTGGTGGAACGCCATCATTATTAAAAACGAATTATTTTAGAAGTATTTTAGAAAACAAATGTCTAAAACATGAGGAAAACTTGAAAGAATTCACGATTGAGGCCAACCCGGAATCTATTAATGAAAACTTGATTTTAGACTTAAAAAATTTTGGATTAAATAGAGTTTCTCTTGGTGTGCAAAGCCTTAATGACAAATCATTAAAAGCTATAAATCGTGTTCATTTAGTAAAAGATGTTTATAGAGCTTTACAAATGCTTGAGAAACACAATTTGTCCATATCGGTTGATTTAATGATAGGGCTTCCATATCAGGATAAAAATGACATTAAATTTTTCATTGATGAGATTACAAAATTTAATGTAAATCATATGTCTGTTTATATGTTACAACTAGAAGAAGGAACCCCTTTGAAAAAGATGATTGATGAGAGAAAAATTGATGTTATAGATGATGATATGCAAGTTGAATTTTTTAATTATGCTTCAATGCTTTTAAAGGAAAAAGGTTTTTATAGATATGAAGTTTCTAACTTTGCGAAAAAGGGTTTTGAAGCAAAACATAATTTAAAGTATTGGCAGCTTAAAGATTATTTAGGTTTAGGAATTGCCTCTCACTCTATGATAGGAAATGATAGATTCTATAATGTAGATAATTTTGATGAATATTATAGTCAAGTAGATAAAGGGGAGCTTGCGCATATTCCTGAGGAATTCATGACGGAAAAATCCAAAGAAGAGGAATTTGTTATGTTGTCATTCAGGTTATATAGCGGGGTAGATCTAAAAAAATATAAGGAATTATTTAATAGGGACTTTCTATCTTATTATAGATATATAATTGAAAAGAATTTTAAATTTTTAAATATAAGTGAAAATTATGTTTCAATCAAAGAAGAATATTTAAATACAATGAATAGTATTGTTGTAGATTTTATAGATTAAAAATAAGGTTTAGTATTAAAATAAGAGTGGATAAAGTTATAGCATTTGTTGTATTAGCTTTAGATATATTGCTTGCTGTATTTGCAATTTTACTTTTTATAAAAAAGAAAGATGCAATAGTTATTGAAGATAAAAAAATATTGTAAGAGAATATAAGGAATAGAAGATTTCTTTTAGCGATAGTAAAGAAATATACTATTATTCAGATAACAAAGGTAAATACTAAAGTATTAGCAAAACTGGTGAAATAAGATTTATTTTAAATAGTGATGAAAAAAATAAATGTAAGTGATCTTATGAATGTTAAAGAAACATGTCAAGTTCTTAAAAAATTAATATCCGAATCTAAAAAAAATAAAATTTTGAGATAATAAGGAAAGTGAGGCTGCAAAAATGCAACCTTTATTCGTTAATATTTAAAAAGTTGTGTAAAAAAGTATTAAAAAACACTTTACTACTCTACCGAAGTGGAGTATAGTGATATTGTTAAAATTTATTTAGGAGTTTAAAACTATGAAGAAAATTATTGCAAGTTTACTTATTGTTTTAGTAATTATTACAGGAGCTGTGTCATTATTTGCTTGTTCTAAAACAGGTGATGATAATTCAAATTTAATTGGTTTTGATACAGAAGTAGCAAGAGCAGTTTGTGAAAAGTTAGGTATTAAAGCTTCATTTCAAGAAATTGAATGGCAAACAAAAGAAATAGAATTAAATGGTAAATCAATCGATGCTATTTGGAATGGTATGACATTAACAACTGAAAGATCTGAAAATATGAGTATGTCCGTATCTTACTTAGTAAACAAGCAAGTTCTCGTATTTAAGAAAGGTGCATCAATTGAAGACATTAATGCAAATCCAAAGGAAAAAACAATAGTTGCAGAAGCTGGCTCTGCAGGTGAAGAACTATATGATTCACAATATAAGGCTGTAGGATTTAAATATACATCTTTAACAGCTCAAAGAGATATCTTTACTGAAATTTTAGCTGGAACTGCAGATGTAGGTATTATGGATTCTGTTATGGCTAACTATTATGTAAATACAGAAGGTTCAACTTTTAATGGCAAAATTGAAATATATGGAGATTTACCAGTTGAAAGTGAAACATATGCAATTGGATTTAGAAAGGGAGAATCAATGTTAACTTATAAAGTTAATAATGCCTTATATGAACTACAACAAGAAGGCAAAATTAATGAAATTGCAGCAAAATATGGTTTAACATCAGCTTTAGTTAATATTGGAAAGCCAGAAGAGCCAACAAGTGATGATGGTTCTTGGACATATATTAAGAATAAGGGAACATTAATTGTGGGTTATACATTATTTGCTCCAATTGCTTATAAGAAAGATTAAAATTAATAACTATCCTTTTTGATTAGTCATTAAGGATAGTTTTTTTGAGATAATTATGGATTTTGCTACAGTTACATTAAGACTTTTAGAAGGATTTGAAACGACGTGTCTACTATTTATATTGACACTTGTTTTTGCGCTTCCTTTAGGTTTAATTATATCGTTTGGCTCAATGTCAAAGTTTAAGCCATTAAAATATCTTGTAAAGATTTTTATTTGGATAATAAGAGGCGTACCTTTAATGCTTCAAGTAATTATTGTATTCTATGTTCCAGGTTTAATTTTTAATACTCCAATGAAAAATAGAATGCTTGCAGTAACTGTTGCATTTATCATAAATTACGCATGTTATTTCAGTGAAATATATAGGGCAGGTATAGAAAGCATATCACAAGGACAATACGAGGCAGGCCAAGTACTAGGTATGTCAAAAATTCAAATATTTTTTAAAGTAATTCTTCTTCAGGTTATAAAAAGAATAGTTCCACCTATGAGTAATGAAATCACAACACTTGTAAAAGATACATCTCTTGCTCGTGTAATTGCGGTAACAGAAATAATAAAGAAAGCTCAAGATATAACGGCTGTATATGGTATTATTTACCCACTTTTCTATACTGCTGTATTCTATCTAATATTTGTTGGTGTTTTGACACTTTTATTTGGGTATTTAGAAAAGAGATTGAGTTATTTTAAGATTTAGAGGTAAATATGGCTTTTTTGGAAGTTAGAGGAATTAAAAAGAGTTTTGGTAAAACTGAGGTATTAAAGGGTATAGACTTTGATTTAAATCAAGGCGAAGTTTTATCTATTATTGGTTCTTCAGGTTCGGGAAAAACAACTTTACTTCGTTGTTTAAATTATTTAGAAACTGCAGATGCGGGTGAAGTTTGGTTAAATGGTGGCAAAATTTTTGATGCTGAAACTATTAAAAAAACTTCAACTTCCGAGATAAGATCTAGAAGATTAAATTGGGGTATGGTTTTTCAACAATTTAATTTATTTCCGCAGTATACAGCTTTAAAAAATGTAATGCTAGCGCCAGAGGAAAGTATAGGAAGAGTTTTATTTAGTAAAAGAAAGGAACTTTATACAAAGTATAAAGATTTAAGTTTTTTTAAGAAAATAAAACAAGTTGAAAAAGAAATAAAAGACATAAAAATTAATATGGAACAAGAGATAGAAAGTAACGCAAGGGATCTTTTAACTAGAGTAGGACTTGAAGATAAAATGCAAAATTATCCTTGTGAACTTTCGGGTGGTCAATGTCAAAGAGTAGCAATTGCAAGAGCCCTAGCGATGAGGCCAAATATATTATGCTTTGATGAACCAACATCCGCTTTAGACCCAGAACTTACCGGTGAGGTTTTAAAAGTTATAAAAGAATTAAAATACACAACAAACAGCACCATGATAATAGTAACTCACGAAATGGAGTTTGCTAGAGAAGTTTCAGATAAAGTTATATTTATGTCAAATGGTGTAGTTGAAGAAATGGGAACAAGCGAGGAAGTATTTGGCAATACTCAAAGTGAAAAATTAAAAATGTTCCTAAGAAAAAATAAAGAAAAAGATAAGGAAATTGAAGATATAAAAGATGAGTGATAAAAAACCTGCTGCATTAAAGGATTTATATGATATAGTTTTACAATTAAAAACAATCGAAGATTGTGAAGCTTTTTTTGATGATTTACTTTCTTTTAAAGAAGAAGAAAACATAGCACAAAGAATTGAGGCAGTAAAATTATTAAAGCAAGGAAAAACTTATGCTGAGATAGTAGAAATTACAGGAATTTCTAATACGACGTTATCTAGAATATCTAAAGCTCTACAAAATGGAGAAGGCTATAAAAAATTTATTAAATAATATATGAATATGTAGTATAATATAAAACATTCAATGATTGAATGAGACTCTTAAACTAAGTCTCATTTTTATTAGAGAAAAATAAAATAACTCGAAAGAGTGAAGGAGAATATAAAATGGAGTTTAATGTAAATAGTCCAATTTTGTTTGTAATAGTAGGAATTATTATTGCAGCAGTAGTTGGACAATCTGTATTTTTTTTGGTTAGAGCTATAAAAAGAGCTAAAGCTAAAAATATGGACATGAAAATTATTAAGAAGACAATTTCTTCAGCAGCAGTATTTACAATAGCACCTGCTATTGCAGTACTTGTTGGAGTAGTTGCTTTGTCTAAATCATTAGGAGTTGCTATTCCTTGGCTTAGATTGTCTGTTATAGGTTCTTTAACTTATGAAACAACCGCAGCAGCTGCAGCTCTTGGACCTTTAGGTTTATCAACTGGTACAGTTATTCCTGATGCTTCAAGCTTTGTAACAGTATTATTTGTAATGACTTTTGGTATAGCGATTGGAATATTGTTAGTTCCTCTTATTACTAAAAAAGTTTCTACTGGTATGTTAAAACTTGAAAGTAAAGATAAAAAATGGGGAGATATTCTAGGAACGTCAATGTTTATGGGAATGATTTCTGCCTTTTTAGGATATGTTTTCTGTGATATGACAAGTGTGTTTAAAGGTGAGACATATGGCTTAATTCCAGTTTTAGTTATGATTGTTTCTGCTGTTGTTATGGCAATTGTTGGAACAATATCTAAAAAAGCAAAAGTTAGATGGCTTGAGGATTATGCATTACCATTATCTTTAATATGTGGTATGGCATCAGCAATTCCTTTAACTTCTTGGTTAGGTTAATAAGGAGGTAAGTATGGAAAATTTAGAAAATGAAAATGTAAATATAGAAGATGTAAATATAGAAAATATTTCAAGTGTAAATAATGAATCCGTAGAAAATGTTGTAGATCCTGAAACAGTAAAATATATGAATGGTACTCATAAGTGGGGTAGAATTTTAGGTTTAGTAATATTTGCTCTAATTTTCTTCTCTCCATTTGTTGTAGCCCTTATTTTCCAAGCTTTACCAAATTGGAAAGCTTTAGGACAAGGAATACTAGCTGTTCTTCCAATGTATTGGGCAGTAGGTTTAGTTGAAATTTTCACATATACACCAATGCTTGGAGCAGGTGGTACATATGTAGCATTTGTTACAGGTAATATTTCTAACTTAAAATTGCCATGTGCATTAGACGCTCTTGAAAGATCTGGCTATAAGGCAACTTCAGAAGAAGGTGAAATTATATCTACAATCGCTATAACAGTATCAAGTATTGTTACAACTTTAATAATTTTAATTGGTGTTTGTTTGATAGTTCCTCTGTCTCCAATTTTAGAGTCAGAAACGCTTTCTGCTGCATTTAATCAAATATTGCCAGCTTTATTTGGTGGACTTGCCGTTGTATTTATTTCTAAGAATTGGAAAATTGCAATTGCACCTGTAATATTAATGATTGTTTTGTTCGTTGCAGTTCCTGCATTAAATTCATCAACTGTTGGTATAATGGTTCCAGTTGGTGTAGTATTTACAATAGCAGTATCTAGAATTCTTTATAAAAAGAATTTACTATAGGGAGGAATAATTTGCATGTTAGCATTGTATATTATTTTAGCCGTAATTGGTGTGGCTATTTTGACTATACTTGGGGTAGTTTTAATTAGAACTATTAGATTTAAACCAAAAGATAACATAAAAGTTCAAGATAGTGAAGAAAACTTTGATGGTGATAAAGTAATTTCAAATTTACAACAATTAGTTAGATGTAAAACTGTGTCTTATACAGATTCAACAAAAGAAGATAATGCGGAGTTTGAAAAGTTATATAAGTTACTTCCAATATTATATCCAAATGTTTATAAGAAATGTACTTTAAAAACTGACTTTGCAGGAAGAGGTTTGCTGTTTAAATGGGAAGGAAAAAAACATGATGCGCCAACTGTTTTAATGGCACATTATGATGTAGTTCCAGTGGTTGAAAAGTTGTGGGATAAACCACCATTTGAAAGTGTTATTGAAAACGATGTATTATGGGGCAGAGGTTCTATTGATACAAAATTAACATTTAATGGAGCCTTATCAGCTGCTGATCACTTAATAAGCCAAGATTTTGTTCCTGAAAACGATATTTATTTAGCGTTCTCTGGCGGAGAGGAAATAAATGGTCCAGGAGCTCCATCCATTGTAGATTGGTTTGAATCACAAAAAATTACACCAGCACTTGTTGTAGATGAAGGTGGTGCTGTTGTTGAAGGAGTATTCCCAGGAGTTAAAGAGGCTTGTGGTATGATAGGTATTGCAGAAAAAGGTATGATAAATTTGCAATATAAAGTAAAGAGCCCAGGAGGACATGCATCGGCTCCTCGTCCTAATTCGCCAATTCCACAGTTAGCAAAGGCTACAATGGCAATAGAGAATAATCCTTTCCCTTATCATATAACAAAGCCAGTTGCTGAAATGTATGACACCTTAGGTAGAAGATCAAATTTTGTTTATAGAATGATATTTGCAAACTTATGGTTATTCTCAGGAATACTTGATGGTATTTGTAGGAAAACAGGTGGACAATTAAATGCGTTAATGAGAACAACTGTTGCTTTCACTCAACAACAAGGCTCTAGCGCTGAAAATGTTATTCCTCCAGAAGCAACAATGGTTACAAATATAAGATTAAATCCTGAGGACTCTGTGGCTTCTGCTAAAGATTATATTGAAAAGACTATTAACAATCCTAATGTTGAGTTAACAACTTTATATTCGGCTGAACCGTCCGTTGTTTCTGAAACATATTGTAATGCTTGGGATAAAGTAGCTACAGCTGTAGCATCTACTTGGAAGGGGTGTATTGTTTCTCCATATATTATGGTTCAATGTTCAGATTCTAGACATTATGGAAGAATCTCTAATCATGTTTATAGATTTTCAGCCGCTGATATGACACAAGAGGAAATGAATTCTATTCATGGAAATAATGAAAAGATAAGAACGAGTGTTGTTAAAAAGGCAGTAGAATTCTATATAAGATTAATAAAACAATGTTAGGTAAGAGTATGAAAAAGAAAAAGATAAAAGAACAGGAAGTAGAAGAAGTTGTTGAAGTAGAGGAAACTACTGATACCTCTTCGACTGAGTCAAAAGAGGAAAAACCTAAAAAGGTTAGTAAATTAACTAAATTCTTTAATGTAATTTACGTTATTACAACAATTTTCTCTTATGCATATTATGTTTATTATGCAGTAGGAATGATTCAAAAGAATGGTTTAGATCATCCTCTTTCGATATTGTTCATGATAGCGATAGCAATCTATACATTAATACTTGTAGTATGTGCAATTATTTCATCATCTATAAAGACTGCAAAAGCACGTATAGGAAAAGCGATGAAGCTTTTTGGATATTTTAAAAAGTCTATTAAAATATTCTCAACAGCACTATCAGTTATCGCTTTAATATCTGTAGTACAAAGTTCGGATACAAGCATATGGACGATGATTGTTTCTATATTCAACATTATTATGAATATAATAAAAATATGGATGGCAATAGCAGGTATGATGTTTAGCGCAGGAAAAGCTGGCGTTAAGGCTATTGTAAAGAGCAAAAAGGCTAAAAAGAAAGACAAAAAGGAAGCTGAAAAACAAGCTAAACTAGAAGCTAAAGAAAGGAGAAAATTAAAATCTTAAAAGATTAATCAATTTAACATTATGAATTAAAACATAAATCGAAAAATTAAGATTTGTGTTTTTTTATGCATAAACTTTAATTATCGGAAATATTAGATGCTATTTTAATATGTATAAAATTTCTGATGACGGAATATAATTAAGTAAGAAAAATATTTGGAAGACATATAATGTTTAAGGTGTGTTTAGCAAATAATATTGTTCCCTTTATTATAGATGAATATCATAAATTATTTTATTATCGTGAACTTAAAGAATGGAATAATGAAAAAGGTTATTTGATAGATACTTGTTTGTCTTGTTAGGATAAATATAAAACTTTATTAGATTATTTTAATATTAAGTATTAAACATTTGTTCGTAATTGTGGTATTGTATAATATAGATTATAGATGAAAAAGCAGAGAGTTTATTTTGTTATAGACATGAAATCTTTTTTCGCGTCCGTAGAATGTGCAGAAAGAGGATTAGATGCAATGACTACAAAATTAGTTGTAGCAGACTCGTCACGCACAGAAAAAACAATTTGTCTGGCTGTATCTCCAATGCTTAAGTCTACGGGAGTTAAAAATAGGTGTAGATTGTACGATGTTCCAAAGGACAAGGAAATTATCATTGCATCACCTAGAATGAAAAAATACATCGAATACGCGGCTGAAATATATGGGATATACTTAAAGTATATAGATAAAGAAGATATTCATGTTTATTCTATAGATGAATGTATTATTGATGCTACTGATTATTTGAAATTATATAAAACAAAAGCTAAACCATTTGCGCAAAAATTAATGCAAGAAATAAATGATACTTTGCATATTCCTGCAACGGCAGGGATAGGAAGTAATATGTATTTAGCTAAAATAGCGTTAGATATTACTGCAAAACATTCTGTAGATAGAATAGGCTGGCTTACTGAAGATAAGTTTATAAAAGAACTTTGGGATCATAAGCCTTTAACAGATTTTTGGGGTATATCAACAGGAATTTCTACTCATTTAGCAAAACTTGGCATATATACAATGTCAGATATAGCACATGCAAATGAGAATTTGCTTTATGAACATTTTGGAGTTAATGCTGAACTTTTAATTGATCACGCCTGGGGACGTGAGAGTTGTTTAATGGAAGACATTAAAAATTACAAAACAAAGTCTCATTCAATTTCTCAATCGCAAATTTTGCCTAAAGATTATGATGCAAAAAACGCAAAAGATATATTAAGAGAAATGATTCAAGAAGGATGTTTACGATTAGCTAAAGAAAAAGTAGTGACATCCCATATTGGATTATATATAACATACGCTGGTTATAAATATGGAGCAAAGGGGACAAAAAGGCTTTCTAATACAACAAATTTGTATTCACAGATAATTCCATATTTTAATGAGCTTTATGATGAAATAGTAGACTATAATCAAAGAGTTAGAAGAATAGCATATAGTTTTGAAGATTTGCATAATGAAGATTATGAGATTTATGATATGTTTACAGACCAGCAAAAAATAGAAAAAGAAAAAAGATTAGTAAATAGTATCCTTGAAATAAAAAACAAATTTGGTAGAAACTCCATAATGAAAGGAACATCTTTTCAACCAGATGCTATGCAAAGAGAAAGAAATATGCAAATAGGAGGGCACAAAAGTGGAGAGGAAGAAGATGAGTAGATTAGATAGGGCAAGACAATTTGCTCCATTTGAGGGACTAAAAGGTTTGCAGGAAGCTTTAAAAAAGAAAGAAATAGAACATGATAAACTTAAAGAGGAAAAAAGGTCAGATAAAGAATATGATTTTCCTGACGAAAACTATTAAGTAATTGAATAAATAAAATTGTAAAAAAGAGAAGAACCATTTGGTTCTTCTCATGCTTTTTACGCTAATTTTTTATTAGAATCTAATTATTCGTTAGATTTATTGTTAGTGTTTGTTTCTTCATTTTCTTTAGCATCGATTGTAGCATCTGAAACACTATCAACAGGGGTGTCTACAACAGTATCTGTAACTATATCGCCTTCTGTGTTAGCGGTAGCTGTAGCAGTTTGCATTTTTACTAAATCTTTTGATGACATAGAATAGATTGAAACATCTTGTTTTCCTTCATCAGGATCACCCTTACCACGCTTGATTGAAATAGCCCTTTGAATTCTTTCTTTTATAGAAAGTATTGCAGGTAAGAATGTGAACACAAGAATTACGCTAAATATGGCATTTCTAGCAAGTAGAGATGTAATTTGTTGAACAATAATGTTTGTTGAAATTAATCCTACGGCAAGACATGCAACGAAGAATATTGAGCCAGATGTTAATACGCCCGGTGCAGCTCTGTAGATAGCATTTCTAATAGAAGCTTGACTTGACATTCCGCTTTCTTTTTCTTCAAGGTATTTGCTTGTTAATAAGATAGCATAGTCAACGGTTGCGCCAAGTGCTATTGCAGATACAATTAAGTATGCCATGAAATGTAATGTTGTTCCCATGAAGTATGAAATAGATAAGTTAATCCAAATACCTGTTTCTATAACAAGAACTAATATTACAGATAAGATAAATGACTTAAATGTGAATAGAAGAACTAAGAATATAATTACAACAGAAAGAACATTAACTAGTGTGTAGTCTGATGGTGTAACTTGACTTAATTCATAAGAAGCTACAACATTGCCTGTCATTTGGGTAGATTGTGAATATTCAGAGAATGCATTTTTAGCAATAGCTTGAATATCTAAAACTGTCTCATATGATTTAGTGTCTTCTTTACCGCCATTTATTGTCATTGTATATAGAACATAGTGTACTTCATTAGGGTCAGTGTTGTATGAGATTGAAGTTTTTCCATCAACAACTTCTTCTTTACATATGTCTGAAATGAAACTTGAGTACAATTGTTTATATAATGTTCGCTTGATGATGGCGCCGCTAAGAGAGTTTAAATTATCTATATCTTTTAATTGATCTTCTTCAAATATTGTAGTGATAGAGAATATGTCTGAAATTGTATTTACAGAATTATCTCTAATATAGTAGGTTCCTGCAGTAAAGTCATCTGCTGTTACATTTTCAACTTTTGAAACTCTGAAATTTTTAGAATCTTGAGTATAGTATGTCGCA
This sequence comes from bacterium, assembly GCA_963592135.1. Lineage (GTDB taxonomy): Bacteria > Bacillota > Clostridia > Christensenellales > UBA3700 > UBA3700. The sequence continues at coordinate 63,828 of CAVAVP010000006.1, read as the reverse complement.
TTTGAATCAAAAGCTGTTGCTTTTTTATAACCAACTAAATATGTTTGTTGAACGAAATCGTATTGTGAATCATAATCATTTAACTTATATGGAGTCATAACGATTAATTGGTTAGAAGAAGATTCTATAGCAGCTTCTGGAACTGTTGGATTTTCATTTTCAGCAGTAATAGAGATGAAAGATAAGTTAACCTTTCCTTGGAATATAGCACCAGGAATCATTAAAGCTAGACAAATAACAATGATAGGAATAGCAACTGCTTTCTTTGTTATAACCTTTGAAACAAATTTTAGTCTTGGGGTTAATGGTTTCCATTGATGTTTGCCTGACTTTGTAACTTCATGGTTTGTAGCAGCAATCCATTTGCTTAAGAATAGGATAATAATTGGTTGTAAGAATACAACAGCAATTAAAGATAATAGTACACCCTTAGCAAGAACGAATCCTAAATCGTATCCAATACCAAATTTCATAAAGAATAGAGCAATGAAAGAACCTACAGTTGTTAAAGATGAAGCAACGATAGATTTTATTGTCTTTGGAAGAGCTCTCTCTAGAGCAGTTTCTGGACGAGGAGTTGTTCTTAATTCCTCATAGTAAGTATGCATTAAGAATATAGCATAGTCCATAGCAACAGCAAGTTGTAAGATTGTAGCACAAGAAGCTGTTATTGATGAAACTGTGCCAATTGGGTCTTTACCGGCAATAACGTTTGAACCCATATTTAATAATATAGAAATTCCAAGTGTTGCTAAGAAAATTAAAGGTTCAATGTAACTTTGAGTTGTAAAGAATAGAATAATAAATACAGCAATGACTGCAACTATAACGAACTTAGGCATATCACCAACTGAAGATTTTAAAAGAGATCTAGAGTTTTGTGCTGAGCCTGAGAATGTGTAGTATTCAGTAGCTTTTGTAACATTTTCGTATCCGTTTCCGGCGCTTACATATTCGTTTACTTTGCTTGTTATTATTTCTTCAATAGTATCAATTGCGGCAATAGTTTCATCGGCTGAGTTAGCAGTTGTAAAGTATACAGAAATTAAATATGTATCTACCGTGTCTTTTGTACCATCAGCTTTTGTAATTTCTGTGTGCAAAATAAACTTATTGGATAGTGTGTTCATAATATCATCGACACCATCTTTTAGGTTTGTAATAGCTCCCTCTATTGTTGTTTTATGGTTTTCAAGAGAATTAAATGTACCTATCCATACAATTTTATTAATATACTGTAAGTTTTTATGGTATTCATTATCTTCATTATCTTTTGCATTTGAAATAATTTCTACAATATCATTTACTTGATCTCTATTTAGATAGGATATACCCATAGAGAAGTCGCCAATGATATTGAAATTATTTTGAAGAGTAGCAAGTCCTTGTTTTGTTACTGTTTCATTGTCTAGATAAGAAATAACATCACTTTGCTTCTTAACAAAAGAGTTTCCAATTACGGCTGCAATTATTAAAACAACAAAAACAATCAATATAATTGTTTTATGTGTCATTACAAAATGTGAGAATTTTGCAAGGGCATTGTTTTGTCTGTCGGCGTGTTTGTCTTTTTTGGACTTAAAAAGATTTTTAATTTTTGACATAGTTTCCTCACTTATATTTTTATTTTTCTCAAATATGTTATCATATGAAAAATTTAATCGCAATAAACTAGAGTTGAATTGAAATATATTTTATAAAATATATATTCTACTTTGTGTAGAATTAGACAAAATAATGTTAAAATGTTGATTTTTATAATTTACATATGTAAATTGTAAAATTTTCAAATTAAAATTATTTAGCATATAGTATTAGCACATAGTATGTGAAAGTTGTTATAATACTCATATGAGACTCGGAATTTCGACAGCATCATTCTTTCCAAATTTACATACGGAAGAATCTATAAAAGAAATTGCTTCATTAGGAATAGATACCTGTGAAGTTTTTTTTGAGACTCGTTCTCAATATTGTGATGAATATGCAAAAGTTTTAATAGATTCAATAAATGAAGCAAAGAAAATGGTTCCTAACTTTAAAGTACATTCAATGCATTCAATGACTCAGCAGTTTGAACCAGATTTATTTTCTATGGGTTCAAGAGCAAGAGCTGATGGTGAGAAAACTTATGAAGAATTTTTGAAAGTTGTTGAAAAAGCAGGTGTACAGTTTCAAACTTTTCATGGAGCAGCAATGCTTAAACACGGGAAAGGCATAGTAAGAAGGTTCGATTATGATTATCTATCTAAAATTATTAACCATTTATGTGATATGGCAAGTGAGCATAATGTAAAGTTATGTTATGAAAATGTGCATTGGTGTTATTTTTCTTTTCCTGACTATTTTAAGAATTTAAAATTGCTATGTCCAAGACTTGGTTCTGTTTTAGACATAAAGCAAGCAATGCAAAGTGGATATGATTACAAAGAATACTTAAAAGTTATGGGTAATTCGCTTGAAACGGTACACCTTTGTGATTATAATAATGACGGTGCTACGGCAATCCCAGGAAGAGGTCGTTTTGATTTTGTTGAATTATTTAAAATTCTTCTAGACATGGGATTTGATGGTGGTGTACTTATGGAAGTTTATTCAAAGGATTATAAAACAAGCAATGATTTACTTGAAGGATATAATTATTTGGGTGAATGTTTAGAAAAAGCAAAAAAATAAAAAAAATATATTGGAGGCATGTTTATGCGTTACAACAAAAAGGAATTAAAATTAAAAATTGATTACAATAATATGATGGAATCAGTTTTAGGCAAAAATGGCATTTCAGATAAGAAATTAAACTCTTATGCTGACCAAGCTAAAAAGGCTTTTGAAGCAGTTGAAGCTGGAAAAGGCAAAGATATGATGGGATGGGCTGACCTTCCATATAATCAAGATGCTGTTGTAGCAGATATTTTAGATACTGCAAAAAAGATTAGAAAAGACAAGAATATTGAATATTTTGTTGTTTTAGGAATTGGTGGTTCTGCATTAGGTCCAATTGCTACATTCCAAGCTATTAATCATTTACATTACAATGATTTAAAAAGAGCAAAGAGAAAAGGTCCAAAGTTCTATGTAGAAGATAATGTAGATCCAGAAAGAATGGCAGCGTTACTTGATGTTATTGATCCAAAGAAGGCTGTATTTAATGTAATTACAAAATCTGGTTCAACATCTGAAACAATGACTCAATATTTAATCATAAATGAAATTTTAAAGAATGCGCTAGGAAAAGATGCTAAAAATCATATCATAGCAACAACATCAAAAGAAAAAGGCAATTTAATTAAAATTGCTCAAAAAGAAGGATATAAAACATTCTATATTCCAGATGGAGTTGGTGGCAGATTCTCAGAGCTTTGTCCAGTAGGACTTCTTCCAGCTGCAGTAACTGGTGTAGATATTAAAGGAATGCTAGCAGGTGCTAAGTATATGGATGAAATTTGTAATAGTTCTTCTTTAAAGAAGAATCCTGCATTAGCTTTAGCTACATTACAATATATTGGAATGTCAGAAGGCAAAAATATTGGTGTTATGATGCCTTATGCAGACGGATTAAAATATATTGCAGATTGGTATGCTCAATTATGGGCTGAATCTTTAGGTAAAAACGTAGATTTAAAAGGAAATAAAATTGAAGGAGTTGGCCAAACACCAGTTAAATCATTAGGTGTTACAGATCAACACTCACAAGTACAATTATATACAGCAGGCCCTGAGGATAAGATTATTACATTTATTGGTGTAGAAAATTATAGAAAAGAAGTTAAAATTTCAAATGGATGTGAAGATATCCCATCAGTTAATTTCTTATGTGGACATACAATGAACGAGTTAATCCAAGCTGAAAGAAAAGCAACAGAATATGCTGTAACAAAGGCTGGAAAGCAAAATTATACAATTATGCTTCCAATTCTAAATGAGTTTACACTTGGAGAAATTATGTATCTATTTATGCTACAAACATCATATGCAGGTGCATTAATGGGAATTAATACGTTTGATCAACCAGGGGTTGAAGAAGGTAAAAACGCAACATACGCATTACTTGGAAGACCTGGTTATGATGAAAAGAGAGCAGAATTAAAGAATGCTCCTCAAAAACAAACAAAATATACATTCTAATAAATAAAAGTATGGCAATATGAAAAACATTGCCATATTTTTTATAATAAAATAGACAATTATTTTCTATATAAAGAGCGGTATTTATAAATTAAAATTTAAGGTATATGTGGTAACATATAAATATGGATAGAAAAATAAAAGGAAAAATCATAGGGGTTCTAGTGTGTGTTGTAGCGTATATAGTTTTTGCTGTTTTATACGCAATTGAAGACGTCAGGGAAAGTATCAGAATAAATTTAATATTTCCAATAATATCTTTTATGACAAAGTTTACAAATAATTTTTCTTTTTCTTTATTTGAAGTTTTAATGTTTTTGCTTGTTTTAGTCATTTTAATTTTACTTATTTTAGGAATTATTAATTTTGTTAAGAAAAATAAAACTGGCGGAGTAAATAAGTTTTTATCCATTGTAATTATCTTATTAGTGTTTGGACTTGATTACTATATTATGGTAGGAACGATTTATAAAAGGGAAGAGTTGCCTATATTAAATAATAATAATTATACAGATGAAAAATACATTGAAATTATAAAAAAATATAATGAAAAAATGGAAGCTGTAGCCCAAATAGTAGACAAGGACGAAGATGGATTTTTAGAAAAATTCTACACGGATGCTGAGATAAAAAATGAAATTCTAAAGGCATACAAAAATGCAAATTTGAATTCTTATAAAGAAAATTATTTCCTAGATTGTCTATCTTTAGCAAAGCCAATTGTTTTTAGTAAATTAATGTCGTTAAATGGCATAATTGGTATAACGTTTATTCCAACAGGTGAGGCAAACTATAATAGTGACACGCTCTTTGTAGATAAGGTATATTCCATAGCGCATGAGCTTGCACATACTATAGGCGTTATGGATGAAGAGGAGGCAAATGTGCTATCTCTTTTTGTCCTACTATCCTCAGATAATATCTATCTAAAGTATACTGGCTACTATTTTACGTTTAGTTATGCTTATGATGTACTAGTTTTGTTAAACAGCACCGAAGCAAAAAAAGAGTTCCAAATTAATGACATTTTTATAAAAGAGAGTGAAAGAAGGGAAGCGTTTCAAAGCAAAAATAACAAACTTGAAAATATTGGTAATTTTATAAATAATCTTTATTTAAAATTTCTAGGTAAAGATGGGACAAGCTCTTATCAATCTAATCCAATATATTCTTATGATAGTGAAACCAAAAAGTATAATATTGAAAGCTTTTCAAAAATGCAGAGGATGATTTTTACAATTTATGATTGATAAAATTTTCTTTTTTGTTTTGTGTTTTTTTAATTTTAAATTACTACTAAATTGTCCATATAAAAAAATTGTAATCTTGTAATTTGATTTTACATATAATATAATGTTATATCATATAGAATTTATTATATAGGAGAAACAAGTGACAATTTATATTGTAGTAATTTCTATTTTAGCAGGATTATTTACTTTTTATATGGGCTATGTTGATGGAACGTCTGCCATAGCTTCTTCACTTGCCACGCATTCACTAAAGCCAAGACTTGCTTTGTTTACTTGTGCAATCTCAATGTTTGTATCTCCGCTTATTATAATTTTGTTAATTGGTTCTGATACTGTTGCAAGAACCGTTGGGTCTTTAATAGAAACAAATGCCTATTCTTTAGTGAGTGCAAATGAAGGATTTATTTTTCTAATTTCAACACTTGCTGCTGCGCTTTTGTGGGCAATAATTTCAATTATTTTAAATGTACCTAATTCCGTATCTCACACATTGCTAGGTGGATTAGTAGGGGCTGGTGTTATTATATTTGGTTTTAATTCTATTGATTGGAATAGTGTATTAATTAAAGTCGTATTAATGGTATTTTTGGCACCAATTATTGGTTTATTGATAGGATTTTTACTACAAAAATTCTTCGTTTGGATGTGTGGAGCATGGCCAAGAGCTATGAAAAAGGCTTTTAAAGCAATGCAAGCAATTAATATAGTCTTATTATCTATTTCCATTGCTGCAAATAATGTGCAAAAATCTTTAGGTATTTATTTAATAGCTATGATTTTGTGTTCAGGCGATTCAACGCTTACATTTGAATCTTTCGAGTTTGTCTGGTGGATTGTCCTAATATTTGCGTTTTTACAATGTATAGGGTTGTTCTTCGGTGGAGAAAATTTAATAACCGCCGTTGGATATAAATTACATAAGTTATCTACGGTTCAGTCTTTTGTCGCACAACTTGCAACTCTAATTGTTTCGTTTGCAGCAACATTTATTGGGCTTCCAATTGCTACAACACAGGTTGTTTCATCATCAATTATGGGGGTAGGGGCCGCCGAGGGAATTAGAACTGTTTCTTGGCAAAAAGGCGAAAAAATGCTGGTTAGTTGGATTGTAACGTTCCCGGCTGCAATGTTGTTTGGCATGGGAATATGTGCACTACTTAAAGTTATTGTGTTATAAGGAGGATTTAGTATGGCATTTGAATTTTTTAAAAAGAGAGTTAATTTTTTCGAATTATTAATCAACCAATGTGATGCTATGAAAAGAGGTATGCAAGCTTTGTATGATTATTGTACAACTAAAGATGAATCTTACGCAGACCTTGTTATAAAAATTGAAGATGAGGGTGATATGCTAAGAAGAATCGTCATTGATGAGTTGAATAATACTTTAATTACTCCAATAGAGAGAAATGATATTTTTAATTTATCTAGACAAATCGATGAAATTTTGGATTATGCAAAAACAACAGTAGATGAACTTAGAAAATTTAAAATAACACCAAATGACGATATTGTAGTAATGGTAGGAATTTTGCTAGATATTTCAGTTAGAATTTCAAAAGCAATCTCAAATACTGAAAAACATAAAAATATTGCTAAAGATGACGCAATTGCAGTTAAAGCTTTGGAAAATAAAATGGCGGCACACTGCGTAGATTCTCTTGCAAGATTATTTGAAATAGATGATTGGAGATTAGTGTTTAAATATAGAGAGATTTATAGGCACTTAAATACAACATCAGATGTTGCTGATGTAGCGATGGATTCGCTTTTAGATGTTATAAATAAGATTTAATGGAAAAAATTAATGTAAAATCTCAAAATTTATTGGAAGGTAACCCGTTTTGGGTTATTCTTTCGTTTTCGACTTTTTACATATTAGGTGATTTTCTTCAACAATTATATAATGCAGTGGATTCAATTGTTCTTGGGAGATTTGTATCAACAGATGCTTTGGCTGCAATTGGAGTGGCAACACCTATAATGAATCTTGTTATGAATGTAATTATAGGGTTTACAATAGGCTCATCTATAGTATTTGCAAGATGGTTTGGAAAAGGGGATAATAACATGTTAAAAAGATCCGTTTCCACCGCGCTTATTGTAGGAATTAGTTTTACTTTAGTTTTATCTATAATTTCTATTGCTTTATGTAAACCATTTTTAAAGTTATTAAATACTCCAGATGAGATAATGCAAGATACATTAATTTATCTTTATATCGTATTTTCGGCAAATATTTTTACATTTTTATATAATTTTTATTGCTATGCAATAAGGTCAATAGGAAATTCATTTACTCCGCTTGTATTTTTAATTGTTTCAACAATTTTAAATTTAGTTTTAGATTTGCTTTTTGTTCTTGTGTTTAAACTTGGAATAGAAGGAGCGGCAATTGCAACATTAATAGCTCAAGCGTTTTCAGCTTTTGCAATTATAATTTATACAAACTGGAAAATTAATGAAATAAAGTTAAGTATAAAAGAAATTACATTTGATAAAAATCAAGCTAAAGATATTTTATCTTATTCAAGTAGTGTTGCTTTGCAACAAACTTTCGTTTATGCAGCAAGGATTGCTGTTCAAGGATTAATAAATACCTTTGGCAAAACTGTTATAGCAGGCACAAATATAGGCGAAAAATTAAATGCATTATATCAGACTCCACTTAGAGGTTATGCAAATGCTTCAACAACATATTTTTCACAAAATTTAGGAGCAAAAAAGTTTGATAGAATAAAGGGCGGATACAAATCAATTAATATTGTTGCCCTTATAAATACTGCAATTTTTATGGTAATTGGTATGGTATTCGCTGAACCTATTGTTAAATTATTTGTAGATTCAAGTGCAGTAGATGTTATTGAGGTAGGAAAAAGGTCCATATTCTATATGGCCTCAGGATATTTATTCGCCTCCTTTATCGTTTTAAATCAATCCTTGATAAGATCCTTAGGAAAATTAAAAGTTTTTGTTGTTTTAACCATAACAACAATAATGTGTAGAGTTATATTTTCATATGCTTTTGCAGGATTACTTAAAGAATATGCAATATATTTAGCAATTCCTATATCATGGGTGGTTGGCGGAACTTTAAATATTATTTTTGGTTATTTATCTTACAAAAAGGAAGTAAAGCCTTTTTTAAATATTTCCCCTTTAGTTAAAGATGAAAATTAGTTATAATACTTTATGGTAAAAGGAGATAAAAGTTGATTAGATACGGAGTTATAGGTTCAAATTTGCTACATTCTTATGCACCACTTGCGCATAATGCATTTTTTGATATTTACTCACTTGAAGGTGAATTTGATAAAGTAGAATTAACCCAAGATGAATTTGACTCAAGAGATATGCATGAGGTTTTAAGAGGATTTAAGGGCGTTATGGTTTCAGCACCTTTTAAAACACAAATGGCAAGTCATATTGATATAGTTGATGATGAAGCTTTAGAAATAGGCTCTATAAATACAATAAATAACGTAAATGGAAAACTTATTGGATATAACACAGATGCTAGAAGTTTTAGAGATCTTTTAGAGACAGTAAATCAATTGCCAAAAGGTAGAGTAGTTGTCGTTCTTGGAGATGGAGGTACGGCTAAAAGCGTTATATATGCTTTAAGAAAAGTTGCAAAAGAGATTTATTTTGTATCGAAAAAGAAAGATGTTGAGATTAAATGTGCAAAAAAAATTACATATACGGAACTATCTAAAATGAGTGGTTATATGCTTATTAATGCCACTCCAGTTGGGATGTATCCTAATAGCGATGAAACTCCTGTTAAAAAGTCTATTATTGAGAAATTTGATGTTATTGTAGATTTAATTTATAATCCGTTATTTACAAAATTTTTAAAGTTGGGTGTAGAATGTGAAAAGATAGTAATACCGGGACTTTATATGCTTATATCTCAGGCAATCATGTCGCAAAGTATATGGCAGGGATTTAATATGGAGCCTATGACAAAAAGACTTCAAAATAATGTTGTTATACAAACCCAAAAAAGCGAACATGCAAACATATATATAGTCGGCATGGTAGGATGCGGAAAGACGGAACTTGGAAAGGTAATTGCTCAAGAATTTAATAAAGAGTTTATAGATCTTGATGAAACTATAGAAAAGAAAGCTAAAAAAAGTATTAAGCAAATATATGAAGAGGATGGAGAAACTGCTTTTAGGCAATTTGAGCATGAGGCTATAAAGAACATTTGTAAGGAAAAAAATAAAGTTGTAGCAGTAGGCTCTGGTGCAGTTTTAGACTTAAGAGATTTGTTTGCATTGAGAAGTTCTGGAATTACAGTTTTTAGAGATAGATCAATAGATAGAATATTATCTACAATAGATTTAGACAAATACCCAGGTATAAATAGCAAGGAAGATGTAATAAAGATGTATAATGAAAGATATCCAAGATATGTAAAACTTGCGGATTATATCGTTCCTTTTGGTGAAATAGAATTGGATAAGAAAAAGTTGATGGAGATACTAGGATGAAAAAAATAATGGTAATAAATGGCGTTAATTTAAATATGCTAGGAATACGTGAGCCAGGAATTTATGGAAATGGTAAGTACGAAGATTTGATAAACTATGTTAAAGATAAAGAAAGTGATGTAATGTTAAGTTTTTATCAATCTAATCATGAGGGAGATATCGTTGATACTATTCAAAAATGTTATTTTGAAAAATTCGACGGAATCGTAATAAATCCAGGTGCTTTTACTCATTATTCATATGCAATATTAGACGCTATAAAGGCAGTCTCTATTAAAACAGTAGAAGTTCATATTTCAGATATAGATTCAAGAGAAGAGTTTAGAAAAATATCTGTAATAAAGCCAGCTTGTATAGCCCAAATAAAAGGAAAAGGATGGGATGGATATATAGAGGCCATTGAGTTTTTAAAAAAGTAAAATTTTATAATATAAAAATAGTGCTATGGAATGCTATTTTTTTTAAATTGATATAATCAAATTACTAAATGTTGTTATAGTTTTTTCAAAATATTGATTAATCTAATTTTGACTACTCAAAGCGTGTGTGTTATTATATACACGTATGTTATTTATATAGGAGAAGGGTTTTGGCAATTAAAAAGACTAAAATTAATGAAGAGAATAAAGAAAGTGCTAAAGATAGTGCTACTCCTATCATAGATAATAAAACTTCAAAAGTTGAAAAAAAAGACAATTCTAAAAAAGAAGTTGTTGTTCAACAAGAAGTTAATTTAGAAAAAGCTGAAGAAAAAAAAGAATCAGCAATTTTGGATTCAAGTGCTTTACAAGAACCTGTAAAGGAAGAAACTCCTAAAAAAAGAAAACTTACTCGTGCTTATTTAAAATCACCTTTAGTTAGAGTAGATGCAAATCCCGATATGGGTTTAAATGAAGAACAATTACAAGAAAGAATAGACAAAGGTTTTGTAAATGTTCAACAAACAGTGGTTACTAAATCTTATTTTGCAATTTTTAGATCAAATGTTTTAACTCTATTCAATATCTTGAATTTTGTACTGGGTATTGCAGTTTTAATGTTTGGAAGTATCAAAAATGCGCTATTTTTAGGTATTTGCTTAGCAAATATGGTTATTGGTATTTTCCAGGAAATAAGATCAAAAAGAACATTGGAGAAAATGTCTATCTTGACAACCCCTACGGTAGAGGTTATAAGAACTAAAAACAATATAGCAAGCAAGGAAACTTTAAATGTAGATGCAGTTGTTGTAGATGACATTATTGTTTTAAAACAAGGAGACCAAGTTCCTGTTGATTGTACTGTTGTAGATGGCTCTTGCGATGTTAATGAATCACTACTTACCGGTGAGAGTGATGATATTAAAAAAGAATTAGGAGATTCTTTATATTCTGGTTCTTCTGTTGTTGCAGGCACTGCAAAGTGTAGAGTAACGGCAGTTGGCGCAAACTCCTATTCCGCAAAATTACTTTCTGAAGCAAAGAAATTTAAAAAAGCAAAATCTAAGTTAATGACTTCTATTAACTGGATAATTCGTATTGTAACAATTTTAATATTCCCACTTGGAACTATGATGTTTTTTAACAACTACAAGGTTTTTGATGGAAATATGACAGATACAGTAACAAGATCCGTAAGTTCTATTATTGGATTAATTCCAGAAGGTTTGATGGTTTTAACTTCAATTGCGCTTGCGGCTGGTGTATATAAACTTGCAAAGAAAAGAACTTTAGTTCAAGAACTTTATTCAATAGAAACTTTAGCAAGAGTTGATGTTTTGTGTTTAGATAAAACGGGAACTATAACAGAAGGCTCAATGCAAGTTGAGGATGTTATTTTACTAGATAATTCAAAAGTTAAAGTAAACGATATAATTGGTAATATGGTAACAGCACTTGGACCAAATAATGCAACTTTTGAAGCATTTGAGCAATATTTCAAACAGGATATGAACTTTGAAATTATTAAGAAAATTCCTTTTTCTTCTGCAAGAAAATGGTCAGCTGTAGATTTTGGTATAAATGGAGTATTTATTGTAGGCGCTCCTGAGTTTGTTTTAAAGGATAGATTTAAAGAAGTAGAACAAGAGTGTGAAAAATATACAAATCAAGGATTTAGAGTTTTAGTTTTAGTAAATAGTAGTGAAAAACTAACTGAAGAAATGAATCCTAAAAAAATGAAAGTAGTGGCATTGATTGCACTTTCAGATAAAATTCGTGAAAATGCTCAATCAACATTTGAGTATTTTGCAGCACAAAATGTTAACTTAAAGGTAATTTCCGGAGATAATCCTATTACTGTTTCGAAAGTTGCAGAAAGAGCAGGTTTAAATGGTGCTGAAAATTATGTAGATGCAACGACTTTAGATACTTATGAAAAAGTTTTAGATGCTTGTGATAGATATACCATTTTTGGTCGTGTATCTCCAAAACAAAAAAAGCAATTAGTTCAAGCATTGAAATCTAAGGGACATACAGTAGGAATGACAGGGGATGGTGTTAACGATGTAATGGCATTAAAAGAAGCAGATTGTTCTATTGCTATGGCTGCAGGATCATCGGCCGCTAGATCGGTTTCACAATTAGTATTGCTTGATTCAGATTTTTCATCATTGCCATCAGTTGTTGCAGAGGGTAGAAGAGTTATAAATAACATAGAAAGAGCGGCATCGTTGTTCTTGGTAAAGACAACGTTTAGTGCACTTTTAACAATACTTTGTATAGCATTTAGCCTTTCTTACCCATTTGAATCAATTCAATTAACACTTGTAAGTTCTCTATTTGTAGGAATACCTTCATTCTTCCTAGCATTAGAACCTAACAATCAAAGAGTTGAAGGTGGATTCCTGTCTAAAGTCTTTAAAAAGGCCTTGCCGGCAGGATTTACTATAGCAATATTTATATTTATAACAGCATATTCATATAGCAATATAGGAATAAATGTTTCAAGTCAAGTTTCAACAATGGCAACATATATTTATGCAACCGTTTCTTTTATAGTTTTAATTCAATGTTGTATGCCATTTAATAAGGAAAGAGCATTCTTGGTTGTATTGTGTTTAATAGCCTTTATTTGGGCAATTACTACAACATTTGCAACACAATTATTTAGTTTATATACACTTACAACTCAAATGTACATAAGAACTGTAATAATGCTAGCTCTTGTAATACCAATGATGATATTCATGCGTGTAGAAATTGAAGCTGTTATAAACACAGGAAAGGAATTTAAGAAATCCTTAACAGGGATAAGTAATAAATTGAAAAATATTTTTAAAAGGAATAAAGCAGAATGAAAAACGAGACAATATTAGTTCTAGATTTTGGTGGTCAATATAACCAACTAATAGCAAGACGTGTAAGAGATTTGAATGTATACTGTGAAATGTATCCATATTCGATTTCAATTGAAAAAATTAAGGAAATTAATCCAAAAGGAATCATTTTTACAGGTGGTCCTAATTCGGTTTATGGAGAAGATTCTCCCAAAGTAGATAAGGCAATCTTTGATTTGGGATATCCAATACTTGGTATATGTTATGGTTGCCAATTTATGGCATATTCTTTAGGTGGTGTTGTAGAGCATGCTCCAACTAGCGAATATGGTAAAACTTTAGTAAATGTAGACACAAAATCGTTGTTATTTAAAAACTGTTCAAATGAGACAATTACTTGGATGAGTCATACAGATTATGTAGCAAAGGTTCCTGAAGGTTTTGAAATTGTTGGAAAAACACCAGTTTGCCCAGTTGCAGCTATGCAAAATGTACAAAAGAAGTTATATGCAGTACAATTCCATCCTGAAGTTATGCACTCAGTAGAAGGTAATAAAATGTTGGCAGGCTTCGTTTTTGATGTTTGTGGATGCAGTGGCGATTGGAGAATGGATTCCTTTGTAAAAACAAGCATTGAACAAATAAGAGCTAAAGTCGGCAAAGGTAAAGTTTTATGCGCATTATCTGGTGGTGTAGATTCTTCTGTCGCTGCAGTATTATTATCTAAGGCAGTTGGTGAACAATTAACATGTGTATTTGTAGATCATGGTCTACTTAGAAAAAATGAAGGCGATGAAGTAGAGGCTGTTTTTGGACCAAATGGGCCATATAAATTGAACTTTATTAGAGTTAATGCTCAAGAAAGATTTTATGCAAAATTAAAGGGCGTTACAGAACCAGAAAAGAAGAGAAAAATTATTGGTGAAGAGTTTATTAGAGTATTTGAAGATGAAGCTAAGAAAATTGGAGCAGTAGACTTTTTAGTTCAAGGTACAATTTATCCTGATGTAATTGAATCAGGTTTAGGAAAAAGTGCTGTAATTAAATCTCATCATAATGTAGGAGGCCTTCCATCAGTAGTAAACTTTAAAGAAATTATTGAACCTTTACGTTTACTATTTAAGGATGAGGTTAGAAAAGTAGGATTGGAATTAGGCATTCCTGATTACCTAGTTTATCGTCAACCATTCCCAGGACCAGGTCTTGGTATTAGAATTATCGGAGAAGTAACTGCAGAAAAGGTTAAGATTGTTCAAGATGCAGATGCTATATATAGAGAAGAAATAGCAAAAGCAGGGGTGGATAAAACTTTAGGTCAATATTTTGCAGCTTTAACAAACATGCAATCAGTAGGAGTTATGGGTGATTTTAGAACATATGATTATGCTATTGCATTACGTGCTGTAAGTACATCTGACTTTATGACAGCAGATTGGGCTCAAATTCCTTATGATATTTTAGGAAGAGTTTCAACTCGTATAGTAAATGAAGTTAAACATGTAAATAGAGTAATGTATGATATTACATCAAAACCACCAGCAACTATAGAATTTGAATAAAAAATAAAAAACTGAAACTAATGATTAAATCAAAGGTTTCAGTTTTTTTTCATGCAATTTTACGAAAAAATATATTGAATCAGGGGAAGCAATTGTTAGGATTTTATTTAATTTTTTTTGTTTATAAATTCGTGAATATAATAATTATGAATATATAAATTTTTAGTTGCATTCAAAAATAATGTCAACAATTTTTCTTTTTCAATTAACTTTTGCTTAAAAGTTTATAAATAACAATACAATGTCATATTTGTTTATGCTATAATACTTAATGTGTGTTTTTGTCGTTGTTTTATTTATAATAAAAAAGACTAAAATTCAACAAAAAAAATAAAGGTTAGGGTTATATATGGTAAATAAGTATGATACACAGTTACTAATTGATGGATGTAAATTAGATAGAGAGGATGTAATAGAGTATTTTGAAAACGATTTAGACGGAGATTGTTTAGTCGTTGCTGGAGATGAAGAAACATTAAAGATTCATTTTCATACAGATGAACCATGGAAAGTTTTAGAGTATTGTTCAACAATAGGAACTATTTATGATATTGTTGTTGAAGATATGGAAAGACAATCTCATGGTTTAAAAGGTTAAATAAGAAAAATAAATTTTTGTTATAAGGAGATATATAAATGTTAACAGCTATTGTAGGAATTAACTGGGGTGACGAAGGTAAAGGACGTATTGTTGATTTAGTATCACAAGAATATGATATTGTTTGCCGCTATCAAGGTGGAAACAATGCAGGTCACACTGTTATAAATGATAAGGGTAAGTTTATTTTAAACTTATTACCATCAGGTATTTTAAGAGAAGATAATGTAAATATCATGGGAAATGGTATGGTTATCGATATGAAACACCTATGCGGTGAAATGGATAAATTAATCGCAGGCGGAATTAAAATTACACCAGATAATTTAAAAATTTCTGAAAGAGCAGTAATTGTAATGCCTTATCATATTCAATTAGATTGTTTAGAAGAAGAAAGACTTGCAGGTAAAAAGTTTGGTTCAACTCGTCGTGGTATTGCTCCAGTATATTCGGATAAGTATGCTAAGAAAATTATAATGATGGGTGATTTATTCGAAGATGAAGCTGTACTTAGAGAAAAAGTTGCAGGTATTGTAGAATATAAGAATTTATTAATTTGCAAGGGATATGGAGCAGATCCAGTTAGTGTTGATGAAATGATGGATTACTTAAAAACATATGGTGATAGATTAAAACCATTTGTTGTTAATATGTCTAAATATTTAAATGATCAACATAAAGCAGGAAAGAAAATATTATTCGAAGCACAACTTGGTGCTTTACGTGATATTGATTTTGGTATTAATCCTTATACAAGTTCTTCAAACTCGATTGCAGCTTATGCTCCAATTGGTGCAGGAGTTCCAAATTTAAGATTAGATAAATCTATCGGTATTATGAAAGCTTATTCTTCATGTGTAGGTGAAGGACCATTTACTGTAGAACTAGGTATGAGTGAAGAAGATAAAAAAGCTCTTCGTGATGCAGGCGGCGAGTATGGTGCAGCAACAGGAAGACCAAGAAGAGTAGGAGCATTCGATGTTGTAGCATCAAAATATGGTGTTATGTGTCAAGGCGCAGATGAAGTTGCTTTAACTAAGGTTGATGTTCTTTCTTATATGGATAAGATTCCGGTATGTGTTGCTTATGATATTAATGGTAAGATTACTACAGATTTCCCACGTGGAAAATCTCTTGATGATGCAAAACCAGTAATTGAATATTTGCCAGGTTGGAAATGTGATATTTCAAAATGTAGAAAACCTGAAGAATTACCAAAAGAAGCTTATGATTATATTAAGTTCATTGAAGAAAAAGTAGGATGTAATATCTCACTTGTTTCAGTTGGTGCAGAAAGAGAAGCATATATGCTTTGGAATGACTAAGAGGCAATAATATGAAATTAAATAATCATTTTTTAGAGTTAAAAGATAGCTATTTATTCTCAACAGTTGCAAGAAAAGTTAGAGAATATCAAGCCGCTAATCCTGGGAAACCAGTTTATAAATTATCTATTGGGGATGTAACATTACCTCTTGCTCCAGTGGTTATTGAAGCCATGCATAAAGCTGTAGATGAGATGGCCCATAAAGAAACTTTCCGTGGATATGGTCCTGAACTTGGCTATGACTTTTTAAGAGAAGAATTAGTAAAATATTATGCAAAGCATAATGTTAAATTAGATATTGATGAAGTTATTGTGTCTGATGGAGCTAAATCTGATTTAGGAAATATTCTAGATATTATTGATCCATCAAATAAAGTTTTAATTCCAGATCCTGTTTACCCAGCTTATATTGATGTTAATATTATGGGTGGTAGAAAAATTTCTACAATTGCAGGAAATAAAGAAAATGGATTTATGCCACTACCTAACGATAATATAGATGCAGATGTTATATATATTTGTTCTCCAAATAATCCAACTGGAGCAGTATATACAAAGGACGCATTAAAAAAGTGGGTAGATTATGCCAATGCTCATAAAGCACTAATTATTTTTGATGCTGCATATGAGGCATTTATTACAGATAAATCACTTCCAAAATCTATATTTGAAATTGAGGGTGCTAGAACTTGCGCTTTAGAGATTTGTTCATTTTCTAAAACAGCAGGCTTTACGGGTACTCGTTGTGGTTATACAGTAGTTCCAAAAGAGCTTGTTTTTGATGGAATTTCAGCTAATGCTTTATGGAATAGACGTCAATCTACAAAGTTTAACGGAACCCCTTATGTTATTCAAAGAGCAGCAGCTGCTGTATTTACAGATGAGGGTCAAAGACAAATTCAAGAAAATTTACAATATTATAGAGATAACGCAAAGATTATAAAGGAAGCTTTAGACTCAGTAGGTGCTTGGTATGTTGGTGGAGAAAACTCACCATATATTTGGATGAAATGTCCTAAAGGAATGAAATCTTGGGAATTCTTCGATAAACTATTAAATGAATATGGCGTTGTAGGAACACCAGGTGCAGGCTTTGGTGAAGAAGGCGAAGGATACTTTAGATTAACAGCTTTTGGAGATAGAGAAGTGACTAAAGAGGCTGTAAAGAGAATAGTTAAACTATTTTAATTTATGAATAATGCAAATAAGGATATATCTACCATTTTAGAAAAACTAGAGGAGATGTATCCTTATGCTCATTGTGAGCTTAATTTTAATTCTAATTTTGAATTATTAGTAGCAGTAATACTTTCTGCTCAATGTACAGATAAAAGAGTAAATATTGTCACTAAGGAACTTTTTAAGAAATATAATAGACCAGAAGACTTTGCAAATATTCCAATTGAGGAATTAGAAAATTTAATTAAACCTTGTGGATTTTATAAGAATAAATCTAAAAATATTCAAAATTGTTCAAAACAATTAATAGAAAAGTTTAATGGTGAGGTTCCTGATAGTATAGAAAAATTAATAACTCTTTCAGGAGTTGGAAGAAAGACAGCAAATGTTGTGATGGCAGAAGCTTTTAAAGAAAGTGCAATTGCTGTTGATACACATGTTCTACGTGTTTCAAATAGAATAGGGCTTGCAAACAGCAAAGGTCCTTTAAAAGTAGAACAAAAACTAATGAAAATAATACCTAATGAAAAATGGATAAGAGCACATCATTTATTGATTTTCTTAGGAAGATATACATGTCATGCAAGAAAACCTGAGTGTAATTTATGCAAGATTAAAGAATATTGTAAAACAGGGAGAAATAAATAATGTTTCTTGATATAGCAACAATTTTTATAAAAGCAGGAAAAGGTGGCGATGGTGTCGTTTCTTTTCATACCGAAAAATACGTAGATAATGGTGGACCAGATGGCGGCGATGGCGGTGATGGTGGTTCTGTTATTTTTATAGCAGACGATAATTCATCAACATTAGTTGATTTTCAATACGCTAAACACTTTAGGGCAGAAGAAGGAACAAATGGTTCAAATAAAAATTGTCGTGGTAAAAACGGCAAAGATTTATATATAAAAGTTCCAAGAGGAACCACAATTAAAAATAAAGAAACAGGCGAAATTATTGCTGATATGTTTTATAAGGATAGTACCTTTGTTGCCGCTCAAGGCGGAAAAGGAGGTAAGGGTAATGCAAGATTTGCAACACCTCAAAGAAAAGCGCCTAGATTTTGTCAAAAAGGTGAAACTACTCAAGAGATAACTTTAATACTAGAATTAAAAACAATTGCAGATGTAGGATTAGTTGGATTCCCAAATGTAGGTAAATCTACATTGCTTTCTGTTGTGTCTGCAGCAAAGCCAAAGATTGCAAACTATCATTTCACGACATTATCGCCAAATTTAGGCGTAGTAAAACATTATGATGAGTCTTTCTTGATGGCAGATATTCCAGGCCTTATAGAAGGCGCTTCGGAAGGTGCAGGTCTTGGACATAGCTTTTTAAGACATGTAGAAAGAGTTAGATTGATTGTTCATATTGTAGATATTACAGGATTTGAAGGAAGAGATCCTGTTAATGATTACTTTATTATTAATAAAGAACTTAAAAATTATAGTTCATTGCTTGCATCTCTTCCGCAAATAGTTTGCGTAAATAAATGCGATATGCTTGATGATGATAGTAAAATAGATGAATTTGAAAAAGCAATAGGCAAAAAAGTATTTAGACTATCGACTATAAAAAGGCAAGGAGTAAATGAACTTTTAGATGAAATTGTAAAACAATTAGCAACTCTTCCAAAAGTAGAACCTATGCATATAGAAGCAAAAGAAGAAGTAAAAGATAGAACTTCATTTGAAATATTAATAAATGAAGATGGAAGCTATGAAGTTGTAGGTGGCCTTGTAGATAATTTAGTAAGAAATGTTGTTTTAAGCGATTTTGAATCAAATAGATATTTCCAAAAGAAATTAGTAGATAATGGTGTTATAGCGGCATTAAAGGATGCAGGCTGTGAAGAAGGGGATATTGTAAGATTATCCGATATAGAATTTGAATTTGTGGAGTAAGATATGTTAAATAGTAAAGATAGAGCAAAATTAAGAAGTATAGCAATGAATTTAAGTCCAGTTACTCATATTGGTAAAAATGGAGTTGATGACTCTGTAGTTGTTGAAATAGATCAATATTTAGAGGCTCATGAATTAATAAAAATCGTTGTATTAAAAAATGCTGATTTTAAAGCTAAAGATGTAGCTGAAGAATTGGCAAGTGATACAAATAGTGAAGTAGTTCAAGTCTTAGGACAAAAAATAACATTATATAGATTTAGTAATAAAGATAAGATAAAGCATATATTATAAAATTTAAGTTACAGAATAACCAAAAACATGCAATTTTGAAGATAACAAATATCCGAAAAACTGCATGTTTTTATTATTTTCAATAATCAAAAATATGCATTTTATTGATTTTATTTGCACTTTCGTTCTGACTTTTAAGATATATTTTTGTAATAAAAAATCTCCAATAGATATACTTTTTTAGTATAAATATTGGAGATGTATAGTATTTTAATTATTGTTTATTTAGCGAATTTTTTAATTAAAAATTTAATTAAAACAATCAACTCATGTAGTATAAGTGGAATCAAAGAAAGCGCTGCAGTGCAAGCCCATTCAATTGTTGTTAAATTAGCTGTACTAAATACATCACTAACTCCTGGAACTTCAATTACAAATAATTGAAGAACTATACCTAAGAAGAATGCAATTGCCATCATATAGTTTTTATCTTTAAATACATGTACAAAGGAGTGATTTACATCAGACATGCCTAGCATATGGAATAATTCTCCAAGAGCAAGTGCAGTGAATGCCATTGTTTGTGCTTGATGTAATATTAAATCATTTGTTTCATAAAGGTTCTTTATTTGAGAAAGTGTGAATAAGTTTTCTTGCCAAGCAGGAATAAAGTACGCAATAATGACTCCAATTGTAAGTATTGCACCATAGCCTAGTGTTATTAATAAACCACCATTTGCGAAAATGCCTTCATTTGGATCTCTTGGCTTTTCATCCATAACACCTTTTTCTTTAGGTTGCATACCAAGAGCAATTGCTGGAAGTGAATCTGTAACAAGATTTACCCATAATAAGTGTATTGCAATAAGCGGAGCAGGAAGTCCTATTATAATTAATATAAACATCATTAAAACTTCAGCTATATTTGAAGATAACAAGAATAAAACTGTTTTCTTTATGTTCGCATATATTCCTCTGCCTTCTTCAACGGCTTTTTCAATTGAAGCAAAGTTATCATCTACAAGAACCATATCGGCTGCACCTTTTGCAACATCGGTTCCTGTAATTCCCATTGCTATACCAATATTAGCTTGCTTTAGAGATGGAGCATCATTTACGCCATCACCAGTCATGGCACAAATATTACCATTTGCCTGGAAAGCTTTTACTATTTGAACTTTATTAGTAGGGGATACTCGAGCAAATACACGAGCTGTTTTTACGCATTCTTGTAATTGTTCTTCAGTCATTGCATCTACATCTGCGCCAGTGAAGCATTGTTCTTTTGTTTCAACAATACCTAAGTTTTTAGCAATAGCAAATGCAGTGTCCTTATGATCGCCTGTAATCATAACTGTAGTAATACCAGCTTGTTTAAATTTTTCAACGGCAGGCTTAGCTTCTTCACGAGCAGGATCTATCATAGCAACAAGTCCAACGAATATCAAATTTTCCTCATCAATTTTATCTTTTTCAGTATAAGCAAGAGCAAGTGCACGCAGTGCATTATTAGCAAAATGAGTATTTGCATTACCTATATTTTCTAGATCTTCACTTGTAATATCTCTTACAACACCATTATCTAAAATTTTTGTTGTATGAGATAAAATTGAATCCAAAGCACCTTTTGTGTAAATTATTGAATTATCACCATTTGAGTGCTTTGTTGACATCATTTTTCTTACTGAATCAAAAGGATATTCAGAAATACGTGGTGTTTTAGATTCTAAGTCTTTCTTATGTAAACCAAAATTATTTGCAAGATTAACAAGGGCAATTTCTGTTGGGTCTCCATAAACTCCTTCATCAACAGTAGCATTAGAGCATAGTGACATACCTGCAGCTAGGAATCTTAATGATTTGTTTTTATTGCTTTCATTAAAGTCTTGTTCTTCAAAGAAAGTGTTATCTACATACGCCTCAACAACAGTCATTTTGTTTTGAGTTAATGTTCCTGTTTTATCTGAGCAAACAACAGATACTGCACCTAGTGTTTCAACGGATGGTAACTTTCTTACGATAGTATTTGCATGAACCATCTTTTGAACACCTAATGATAAAACAATCGTAACTACTGCAGATAAGCCTTCAGGAACGGCAGCAACTGCAAGTGATATTGCTGACAATACTGAATCAATCCAAGAATCTACATTTCCTTGATTGTTATCTATAAATATCCAAACTATTTCTGCAAGTAAAACGGCTCCAACAATTCCTAATGTTAAATAACCTAAGAATTTTGAAAGTTTTGCAAGAACCTTTTGTAGAGGAGTTTCTTCATCTTCAGCCTCTTCAAGAGCATCAGCAATTTTCCCAATTTCAGTGTTCATCCCTGTGCCTACAACAATACCAATACCTCTACCATAGGCAACCGTTGTTGACATAAAGACAAGGTTAGTTCTATCTCCTATGCCAACTCTATCTGAAAATACAATACTTGCATCTTTTTCAACTGGAACTGATTCTCCTGTTAAACTTGATTCAGTACACTTTAAATTAACAGCTTCAATTAAACGAAGGTCTGCACCTATTGTGTCTCCTTCTTCTATTACAACTAAATCGCCTGGTACAAGTTCGGAAGCTTTGATTTTAATTCTTTTTCCATCTCTTATAACTAAAGATTCTGGACTAGACATTTTCTTTAAAGCCTCTAGGGAAGTGTTAGCCTTAATTTCCTGTACAGTACCTATAATTGCATTTACTATAATAACCGCTAAAATTATTATAACATCTGGCCAATCTCCAACTGAAAGGAAGTCAAATCCCTTGCCGCTTCTAATAGCTACAACTGTGTCATAAATAGAGACAATAATAGTAACTAAAATAGCTGCAAATAAGACATAAATCATAGGATCTTTTAATTGAGAAATAAAAATCTTAAACCAAGAATCTTTTTCTTTTTCTTTGAGTTCATTCTTTCCGTAGATTTGTTGTCTTTTTGCTACGTCTTCACTTGATAAACCTCTTGTTAAATCACTATTGAAAAACTCTCTAGTTTTTTCAATGGATAAGGTCTCAAAGTTTTGTTCTTCTTGTTTCATATTGATCCTCCAAATAAAAAAACAAGTATTTTTTCCATACTTGTTCCACTTAGGCTAAAGTATGGCATGCATACTTAAGTCTGGATTTTTAATATAGTTCCGGGATTTTTTTTCTTTCCGGGATGACGAAACTATAACCAATAGTTAGGCAATCTACTCTCTTAAGATGAGTTTATTTTAACAAATGAAAATAAAAAAAGCAATTAATTATTATTGATATTGTTAATAACTTTTATTTATAAAATAAGTAGGAATATAAAAAAATAAGTAGTTTATAAAAATCTAAAACAAATTGAGATTTGACAATCATCATCATTCATAATTGGATTGATAGTTTATTGGTTAATAAATTGTGAATAACTAAGAAAAAAATAGGAAGTCTAAAAATAATGAGATTATATATTATCGGTAATGGGTTTGAATTAGCTCATAATTTAAAAACAAGTTATATGGATTTTAAAAAATATATAGAGCAAAAATATAATGAATTTTATAAAGAACTTATTGATATTTATGATGATAGTAGGCTATGGTCTGATTTTGAAAGAACTTTAGGGGAGCCCAAAGTAGATGTAGTAGATAAAATAAATAATAGTTTTGGTAACAACTATAGTTGGGAAGCCTTTGCAAATGAAATAAAAGAAAAAATTGGGAAATGGATATGCTCAATAAATACAACTCACACGAAAAGAAGTTTGATTGTAGGGAAGATGATATATATTTTTCATTTAACTACACAAATACTTTAAGTGAAATTTATGGAATAAAAGAGAATCAAATTTTATTTGTTCATAAGTTTATGGCAGATGCATTATATGGAACGGATTTGATTATAGGTCATAACAATAACGATTTTAAAGGAAATGAGCTTTTAGAAAAAACATACAAAAATGTAGAAGAAATTATAAATAGAAATCAAGAGTGGTTTGAATATTTAAAGAAAAAAACAATAGAAGAAATTGAAGTAATTGGACATTCTTATAATGAAATTGATTTTCCGTATTTTAAGACTATAAGAGAAACATTAAGTTCTGCAAAATGGAAGTTTAATTGGTATAAAAATGAAGATTTAATAAATTTGAAGAATTATATAGATAAATTAAATTTAGAAGTAGATAAAAATGTTTCAGTGCCAGAATATTAATGTGGGTAATATTACGGCAAAAATTTATATTTTCAATAAGGGAGAGATAAAATGTTTAATTACGAAAAAACTTTTAACGATTTAGATTTAACAAATAAATGTAAGGCTTTCTATGTAATATGTTGTATTTTGATACTTTTAATTTGTTTATGTTCTATTATTTGTGTCTATGATACTTATTACGGCTGGTATGATTTACCAAATAGAAAATTGTTAAATATTAAATATTTAGAATATAATGAAAATAATGAACCTAATGTTGATGTGGATGTTTATTATAATAATGGAGTTTATAAAATTCAATATAGAGTACAAGGAAATACTATAGGTGTAAAATTGGTAAATTTAACTAGTAAAAAAGTAACTTTTGTAGAAATTTATAATAATGTAATAAATTATTGTATACGAGGTTAATTAATAAAAGGAGAGAGAAAATATGAATATGCCAAATGTACCTTGCAAAGATTGTACAAAACGAACAATGCGTTGTCACTCAACTTGTGAGGAGTATAAATAATTTAGAAAAAATCAAGATAAATTTAATGAATTAAATAGACCAACAGTTGAAGAAATTTATCAATATAATAGATCTAAAATGAGACAATATTATGTGAAAAAAATAATAAATAAAAAGGTGAGTAAATATGAAAGAAAGAAATAATAAATTATATAACAATAGGAATAGTTTTTATATTATTAGTAGTATTAGAATTAGGCTTAACATTTAGTAGTAATATATTTTATAAAACACTTAAAGATGATGAAATTTTATATGTAGATACTCAAGAGTTTAAAAACTCTTCAAATAGTACTTTATATATTTCGTTTGGGTATTATGAAGTTTATGATTATTCAGAAAATACAAAAACATTATATGTGGAACTAAAAAACTTTAACACTATGTATAATTTTAGTATTGAACAAACAGAAAAAGTTAAATATCATAAAACTGAAAATGGCATTTCAATAAAAGTTACAAACAAAACAACTTATATAAACGAATTTGTTAATATAGATTATTATATATGTTCAGATAATGCATATCATATATTAAGATTATCAAACAATATTAAATCAATCGATATAGATAATATTGTTACGATAAGGGTAATATCATTTGATAAAAATACTTCTGCAACTTTAGTAGATTTTACTATAAATAAAAGTGAATGTGAAATAAAAACAGAGTATATGTTATATAATACTAATTATTGTATATTAAAAGCATAGGAGATAAAAGATATAAAAAAATTAAATAAAGTGTTCATAAATATAATTTTTATATTAATATGTTTAGCGTCAATGATAAGTTGCACAAATAATGAAACAGAAACTATAACAACACAAAACAATTCATTTACAGAAGAAAATAACGAAACAATAGAAACTAAAGAAATGAATGTTACAGACATTAATGGGTTTGAGAGAGATGTTAAATTAGGTAGTTCTTGAACAGAATTGGCATGTTAAAGTTTGAGAATTTGGTTTGAGAAGGATAAATTAGTCCATTTTGTTGTCACAAATACGCTGTTTTTGGCGATAATTGGGCTTAAAGCAACGACTTTATAATAAAAAAAATTAAAGACGCACGATATATTTTATTGTATAATTAAAGTCGAAGGTTATTTCATAAAAATTGAGGGGTTTATTAGAATTAAGACATGAAGAATATAGTATCATTTGTTAAAGAAAATCTTAATAATCAAAAAGCTATATTTCAATCTCTAGAGAAAGATGGTGCTATAAGTTTAAAGTTATACAAATATTATGGTCCAACAGAAAATTCGTATAACAATTTGGTTAATAATGTAATTCATTTATCAAGGCCATCGGCTTTTAATGATCCATTTGATTGTACAATAGGATTTTCTATTGAGAAAGTTGTAGAAAAACTAGTTGAACAAGAGATTGTAAATCAATTACAAAATGGTCTTTTAAACCCTTATCAAAAAAGTTGGATAAAAAAGTTTATTTCATCAAGAATTAATAAAGATAAATCAAATTATTCATCAAAGTTGTTTGATTATTTAATTTTATTAAAGAAAAAAATTTCAAAAGATAATGTTTTACAAGAACAGGATTTAATTCCATTTACAAAAGCTATAGCGTCAGATAAAGAATTAGTACAAAATTTTGAGGATGTCGTTTCTTTAATGGGAGATAAACAAGAACTTGCAATTCAAAATGTAGCAAATGAAGCAATAAATAATAAAGTAAATTACGAATTAAAAGACTTAATCAATAATCATATAGATAGTTTTAATGATGGTATAAATTTTATGAAGGCTTTATATGATTCAAAGAGTTTATATGAGATAATAGATATTTGTGCAAAATATGGCTATGAAGACATGATAAAAATGCAAGAATCTATTAAAAACTTTAAAGAAAAAAGTGAGATTTTATTAGAGAACTTAAAGGAATCTATAGATAAGAACTTTTATATGGTATGCTTTTCTCAGTCATACGATAAC
>CAVAVP010000006.1:0-37225 GCA_963592135.1 bacterium | reverse complement strand
CGATAACATTTTAATGTGGTCGCATTATGCTAAAAAACATACAGGATTTTGCATAGAATACGATTTTTCAAGATCTTCACAAAAAAATACTTATTCTTTATTATCTCCAGTTATTTATTCAAACAAAAGGCCATCGTTAAGTGATGAGATTATTAAGTGTTTTAGTGAAGATGGAAAATTAATTGTTGATGAAAATATGTTATATAAGATGTATTTATCTTTGCTTACAAAATCAGATTTATGGAAATATGAACAGGAGTGGAGATTAATTATTTTATCGAATAAAGATGATGAATATCCAAATAACAATATAGTTGATCCTATAATTTCCAAAGTATATTTGGGCGCAAGAATATCTAAGGAAGACGAAAAAAGAGTTTTAGAGATAGCAAATAAAAAAGGAGTAGAAGTTAAAAAATTAGAATTAGACGAGGAGAAATATAGTTTACATTTAAAGAAAAATTTATAAAAAAACAAAAAAACACTTGTATAAGGGAGAGCAAGGTTGAAAAAGGTTATTTATATTAGTAGCATTATGCTTGTTATTTTAGCATTAATTTTGTGCAGTTGTTGTCAAAAGGAAATTTCTCAAAATGAAAATTTAAATTCTGCAAAAATGGTTTTACATATTGAAAATGGAGATAATAGTAAAACTTTTGAATTATCTAGCATAGAGATTGAAAACAAATCTCTAATAGAACTTTTAGACTATAAAAGCATTTCCTATGAGCTTGGCGGAGGTAGTGGAATTTTTGAAAGTGTAGATTCACTTAAATCTGACGCATCTCAATTTAAATATATAACTGTATTTACAAATATTGAAAGCGATCAAGCAAATAGTGCAACAACTTTAGTTAAAAACTATAATGGAATTGTATTAAAAGAAATAGCTGTAGATGTAGATAAATTAACAATAAATATAAACACGATTCTTTATATATCACTAGAGGAGAGATAGTAGTTGAGTAGTGTTTATACAATTAAAGATAAATATCATGGAAACACATTGGTAAATAGTATTGAGCAAGAACTTTTAAATGATTTGAAATATTGCTCAAATTATGATGCTATTTGTATTGTAACGGATTGTGGTTCAAATAGTGGAATATGTGAATCTAAAAAGGAAGTTTTAAGATGTTTAAAAAAGTTTAAAGGTGGACTTGTTAAGGCATATTTTCCAGGAGATATTATAAATGCAAACTTAAAAAGTAGTGATCAATTTTATATTGATTATACTTACTATAAAAATATAGTTAAAAATGAAGAATATTTTAAACAAGAAAACAAAGGTGTTATCTATTTTTTACGAAAGAAAGAGGAGATTACATAAAACATAAAGAAGCTAAAAATAATAGGGAAAATAAGGAAAAGAAAAAGCCAATAGGCTCATATTCTAATAAATCATGGAACGGCAAAAAGGAAAAAACAAAAATACAAAGAGACGGAGCTTTTGATTCTATGCTAGGTGTCAGTATTGGTGATTTAATAAATGAGATGTTAAAGAATAAAAAATAATTGAGATTAATTTTGAAATTTTATAAAATACAGAATATATGAAAATAGGAATATTTGGTGGAGCTTTTAATCCGCCACATAAAGAACATATAAATATGATAAAAAAGGCACTTTTAAGTGGCTTAGATGAGATTGTTCTTGTTCCGTCAAAAAATCCACCACACAAAAACACTTGCACTATAGATTTTTCGCATAGAGTTAATATGTTAAATATAGCTTTGCTTGGTGTAAAAAACGTTTACATTGATGATATTGAAAATAGGGATGATTCTATTCATTATACATATCAAATATTGCCTAAATTAAAGGAAAAATATAAAGATATAGTTTTTATTATTGGCGGGGATTCTTTAATAGATTTTCATAAGTGGAAAAATCCAGAAGAAATCATAAGAATTTGTCCACTTTTGGTCTTTCATAGAGGAAATGATGATATAAAGTTTAATGCGGCAAAGAAATATTGGGAAAATAAGGGCGCAAAGATAGAAGTTCTTGATTATGTTCCAAGCGATGTGTCGTCCTCATTAATTAGACATTATTTATATTTGGGTTATAGAGATTTAATAGATGAAAAGGTTGAACATTATATTGATGAAAATGGCTTATATAATGACTACTTTTTGTATGTTCAAAAACTTTCTACTATGATAAAAAGAGAAAGACTTGAGCATTCTATAAGAACGGCAAAATACGCGCTATATTTAAACGATAGACATAAACTAGGAATAGACTTAGATAAAGTTTTACTTGCCGGACTTTTACATGATTGCGGCAAGGGAAGAGAGACGGATAATAATA
Source organism: bacterium (assembly GCA_963592135.1). GTDB lineage: Bacteria > Bacillota > Clostridia > Christensenellales > UBA3700 > UBA3700. The sequence continues at coordinate 34,912 of CAVAVP010000006.1, read as the reverse complement.
TAGATAAGTCTATGCTTCCAAAAGATGCAATAGGAACAAAGGTTGAACACCAATTTTTAGGTGCAGTTTTTGCAAAAGATGTTTTTAAGGTTCAAGATGAAAATATCTTAAATGCGATTAAATATCACTGTACAGGTAAAGGTGATATGTCGACATTTGAAAAATTAATATATTCTACGGATTTACTAGAAGAAGGCAGAGAGGATGATTTTATACCAGCTTTAAGAAAAGCAATGGATGAAAGCTTTGAAGAAGGATTTAAAACTATAGTTAAAAATCAATATAATTATTTAAAATCGGTTAATGAAGAAAAAGACATTTATTATCTAACCAAAGAATGTTATAATTTTTACATAAAAGGATGAGTATGGAAACAAATGAATTATTAGAAACAATTTGCAAGATTTTAGATTCAAAACAAGCAAAAAATATAAAAATTGTAAATTTAGAAGGCATATCAGTAATTGCTGATTATTTTGTAATTTGTACAGGTAGATCTACAACTAATGTTAAAGCATTAATGGAAAATTTGGAGAATGAAATGTCTAAAAAATATGGTGTTAATGTATTAAGATTAGAAGGCAAACAAGAAGGCAAGTGGTGCGTTTTAGACTATGGAGACATAATTGTTCATATATTCTATGAAGAAACAAGACAAACATACTCAATTGACGAACTTTGGGATAATGGTCAAAACGTTGTAGATTATAAAGGCAAAGAATAAATAGTTTAAGTGTTTAAAGAAAAGTATTAAGGGTTGCAATTTTGCAACCCTTATTTGTTTTAATCAATGTTTTCTTTATTATTATTCTTGTCTAAAAGTTCTTCTTTGTTTTTCTTTGTGAAGTGATATTGTTTTATTAGATAAGACAAAGGTTTATAAACAATAAAAGTTATTATTGATACAAGCAAACATTTAACGAAGTTAAATGGTACATTAAATACAAGTAAACTTAATTCGATTGATGTTATTGATGGAATTATAGCTTGATACATTGCAAGTATTACTTCCTTTTTCATAACTGTATAGTAGAAAGGATAGGTTATAAATAAGTTAATGGGGAATGATAAAATAGCCATAATTAAAGAGCCAATAATCATAGATATTAAAGCCCATTTTCTAGTCTTTTTGTATTTATAAATAAGACCTGCACTGAAAACAAATATAGCACCAAGCAAAAAGTTACAAAGCTCTCCAACACCAAGCGTTGATGTAACACAAACATGAATTAGATTTTTAATTAAGCAAATTATAACTCCAGATATAGGTCCAAGTGCAAATGAACCTATAAGAGCAGGAAGTTCTGAAAAATCTAATTTTACAAATGTTGGCATTATCGATGGAATTGAGAATTCCAAATACATTAACCCAAATGAGATTGCAGAAAAAATAGCAATTGTTGCGATATAACGCGTACGTGAAATATTCATAAAATCTCCTTTATCATCCAGACTTTACTGTCGGTATCTGAATTTCACAGATTCGGCATTGCATAAAAATTTACAATGTTTGTGGACTATACCACCGGTGAGGAATTTCACCTCGCCTCAAGGTTTGTTTTAATTGAATTAATTATTATTTGTTTGATAATGAAAGTCAAGTATTATATACTTATTTACGTATGGAATATGTTGTAAAATCAGTAGAAGAGACGTATGCTCTTGCAAAGAAGATCGCAGATAATTTAAAAGGTGGAGAAATCATACTTTTAAATGGTGATTTAGGTGCAGGAAAGACAACCTTTACCAAAGGACTTGCAAAGGCTTTAGGTATAAATGATGTTGTTACAAGTCCAACTTTTACTTTTATGAAACAATACTTATCTGGTAGGATTCCACTTTATCATTTTGACATGTATAGAGTAGAGGAAGAATATGAATTATACGAACTTGGACTTAGTGAGTATTTGTATTTAAATGGCGTTTGTGTAATTGAATGGAATAAATTTGAAAATATAGAAAATCCTATAGTTATAAACATTACGTTAAATGAGGATTTATCAAGGAAGTTTGAAATTAAATGAATATACTTACAATTGATGTAACATCACCAAAACTTGTTGTGGCTTGCTCAAAAAATGGAGAAATAAAGTTTAAAATTTCACAGGAATCAGGCAAAAAGCATAATGCGCTAATTATGCCATATGTTGAAGAAGTTTTAATGGATCAAAACTTAGATATAAATGAAATTGATGTTTTTTCATGTGTTGTAGGCCCAGGTTCTTTTACTGGAATTAGAATAGGTATCGCAACAATGAAAGCATTATCATTTGCCACAAATAAAAAGACAATAGCCATAAATGCACTTGAAGAATTATCCTATAAGAAAAATGGCCACTTTATAACAGCAATTGATGCACTTCATGGAAACTATTATTATGCAGAATTTGAAGGTTCTTTTTTAAATGTAAAAGAAATGGGATGTAAGGATATTAGTGAAATTAAAAATAAAAATTTAGAGATTGTATATAAAGATAAAGAGTGTGATCCATATAAACTTATTGAGATTACAACTATTAAAGCAAATGAAGGTCTATATCAAACACTTGAGCCAGTTTATTTAAGAAAATCTCAAGCAGAAAGAGATTTAGATGGTGAATAATGCAAATTGTAAATGGTGATTTATCTCATATAGACGAAGTTTTTAAAATTGAAAATGAGGAAATAATAGTTCCTTGGAGTAAAAATCAAATTGAAAATTTAGTTGAAAATCATGATTGCGTTTTTAGAGTTTTGCTTGGAGATAATAACACTGTTTTAGGGTATTATTCTTTTAACATAATATGTGGTGAAGTTTATATTAATAATATTGCCGTTATAAAGAATATGCAATCTAAAGGATTAGGAACACTTTTATTTCAAGATTTAATAGATACCTGCAAAATTAGAAATATTAATGCAATAACGCTTGAGGTTGAGAAAGAAAATATAAAAGCTATAGGACTTTATAAAAAGTTTAACTTTAAAGAAGAAGGGTTAAGAAAAAAATATTACAATAATAGTTCTGATGCCATAATTATGTGGCTTAGAAATATTGAGAAATAAACTTGATTTATATATAATATTTTAGAAACAAATTAGGAGATAAAAATATGTCAAAAATTCAAATGAAAACACCTATCGTTGAAATGGATGGCGATGAGATGACAAGAATTATATGGAAATGGATAAAAGATTATGTAATTTATCCATTTGTAGATTTAAAGACTGTTTATTTTGATTTAGGTCTTCCAAATAGAGAGGCAACAAAAGATCAAGTAACTATTGATTCAGCAAATGCTGCCAAAGAATATGGAGTTGCTGTAAAGTGTGCAACAATTACCCCAAATGCTCAAAGAGTAAAAGAATACAATTTAACTCAAATGTGGAAATCTCCAAATGGTACAATTCGTGCAATACTTGATGGTACTGTATTTAGAGAGCCAATTATGGTAAAGGGGATTGTTCCATATATTCCAACATGGATTCAACCAATTGTTATTGCTCGTCATGCATATGGCGATATATACAAGGATGTTGAAGGATATGTTAAAAAAGGCGGAAAAGCAAAACTAGTTCTTGAAGATGAAGATGGAACTCGTGAAATAGAAGTGTTTGATTATAAAAAATCTGCCGGTGTAGTTATGGGTATGCATAATTTAGATTCTTCAATTTCTTCATTTGCTAGATCTTGTTTTAATTATGCGTTAGATACTAAAAAAGATTTATGGTTTGCAGCAAAAGATACAATTTCAAAAACTTATGATCATAGATTTAAAGATATATTTAACGATATTTTTGAAAGTGAATACAAAGAAAAATTTGAAAAGGCAGGAATTACATATTTCTATACATTAATAGATGATGCGGTTGCTAGAATTGTAAGATCTAATGGTGGTATGATTTGGGCTTGTAAAAACTATGATGGCGACGTAATGTCAGATATGGTTGCTACAGCTTTTGGTTCTCTTGCAATGATGAGCTCAGTTTTGGTATCTCCAGAGGGTAATTATGAATATGAAGCAGCACATGGCACTGTTACAAGACATTACTATAAATATAGAAATGGTGAAAATACATCAACAAACCCAGTAGCTACAATTTATGCTTGGAGTGGAGCTTTAAGAAAAAGAGGTCAACTTGATGGAATAAATGAACTTGTAGAATTTGCTGACAAACTTGAAAAGGCAACAATAAAGACTATTGAAGATGGTTATATGACAGGAGATTTAGCTGCGCTTTACAAGGGTGATAAAGAAGTTCATAAATTAATGACAGAGGATTTCTTAAAGAAAATAGCAAGTAATATATAATTTTAAAAAGTTAAAAAAATCTTTAATACCTCAACACGTTGTTGAGGTATTTTATTGCTTTGTTAGATAAATATATAACATTAGATAAGCCTTTGCGTAAAAGCAGAAAATGGGTTACAAATTAAAAAATTGTATAGATAGATTTTAAAAAGAGAATATTTAAAAATAATTAATATTAAAGATAGAATAATTTTATTCGCTAAGATATAATATTGATATGGAAAAGATACTTGTTTTAGATTCAAACTCATTAATAAATAGAGCGTTTTATGCACTTCCTAACTTTTCAAATAGAAAAGGTCAATTTACAGGTGCAATTTTTGGTTATATGAATATGCTTTTAAAGCTTATAGAAAAATATAAGCCAGACTATATAATTGCGGCTTTTGATGTTCATGCAAGATTGCATAGGAAAGATTTATTTGAAGATTATAAAGCAGGAAGAAAACCTATGCCAGAAGAGCTTAGGTCTCAAGTAGAGCCAATGAAACAAGTTTTACGTTCAATGGGTATTCCTATCCTTGAAGTTCCAGGAGATGAGGCTGATGATATCATTGGAACAATTGCAAAAAAATATAATGAAAAAACATACATAGTAACAGGAGATAAAGACTCACTTCAACTTATTGATGATAAAAACACAGTATTGCTTACTAGAAAGGGGGTATCTGAAATAGAAGAATTTACTGTAAATCATTTAAAAGAAAGTATGAATCTTAGACCTTCACAAATTATAGATTTAAAATCTTTAATGGGGGATCATTCAGATAATATTCCAGGTGTTGCTGGCATTGGTGAAAAAACTGCATTAGAATTATTAAATAAGTATGACACAATTGATGGTGTTTATGCACATATTGATGAAATAAAAGGAAAGCTAAAGGAAAAACTTGAATTAAATAAAGATATGGCATATTTGTCTTATAAATTAGCTACAATTAATACAAACGTAGCTATAAACTTTGATTTACAATCTGCAAGATTGAAAATACCATTTTCTCAAGAATGTAAAGATATTCTAAAGGAATTAGAATTATTTAAAGTTATAGAGAGAATGAATTTTGATGAAGAAGCTGCTGTTCAAAAAAATGTAGTTGAAATTGAAAATATAGATAATATAGATGATTTAAAGATAATTCTAAATGAAGCAAATAAAACTAAAAATGTAGGTATTATAATTGGCAGTGAAATAGAAATAGCAACATCAAGCAGCAAAGCCTACAAGATAGAAATATCTGATAATTTATTTGGTGGACTTTTCTATGATGATTTTATTCAAGAAATGAAGCCTTTGTTTGAATCTAAAGATATAAGAAAACTTATATTTGATGTAAAGGGATTAAAACACGATTTAATGCCTTATGATATATCTTTAAACATGCCTTATGATGATTTATCTTTAATGGCATATTTAACTGATGTTAATAGAAATTACAAATCCTTAGGCGATTTGCTAAATACTTATAATATTGAATCAAATTCAAAATCCGCAAGTATGTTTATGATTGAGGAGTTAATTCTAAAAGAATTAAAAGAAAGAAAGTGTGAATCTTTATATTATGATATGGAAAAACCTTTAATTGAAGTTTTATTTGATATGGAAAAACAAGGCTTTTCAGTGGATAAAGAAAAATTACAGGAATTAACTAAGAAGTTTAAGACTGAAATTTCGTATTTGCAAAAAGAAATTTATGAAATAGCAGGGGAAGTGTTTAATTTAAATTCACCAAAGCAATTAGGTGTTATTTTATTTGAAAGGTTAGGACTTCCAACTATAGGAAAAACAAAGACAGGTTACTCTACATCTGTAGATACGCTAAATGAACTTGTAGATTTTCATCCAATAATTTCTTTAATTTTAAGATATAGGGAAGTAGAAAAATTACGTTCGACATATCTTGATGGTATGGCACCACTTATAGATGGTAGCAACAAAATTCATACAATATTTACCCAAACTATAACATCAACAGGAAGATTGTCTTCAACTGAGCCTAACTTGCAGAATATTCCTATAAGAAAGGAAGAAGGAAAACAAATAAGAGGATTATTTACAGCAAGTAAGGGAAATACCTTAGTTTGCGCAGATTATTCACAAGTAGAATTAAGATTAATGGCTGCGTTTAGTGGAGATGAAACTATGATAGAAGCCTTTAATGAGGGAATAGATATTCATACTACAACTGCAAGCAAAATATTTAATTTACCTAAAGACTTAATAACAGGTGATATAAGAAGACAAGCAAAGGCTGTAAACTTTGGAATTATTTATGGAATTACCGACTATGGTTTATCTCAAGATATGGGAATACCTGTAAAAAAAGCTAAAGAATTTATTGAAAACTATTTTAAAGAATTCCCAAAGGTTCATGTTTATATGAATAAGCTTGTTGATGATGCCGTTAAAACGGGTTATGCTTTAACCTTGTTTGGTAGACGTAGATATATTCCAGAACTTACTCAGTCAAATAAAAATATACAAAACTTTGGCAAAAGAATAGCAATGAATATGCCACTTCAAGGAAGTGCCGCAGATATCATAAAACTTGCTATGATAAAAGTTTATAATGCACTAAATGAACAAAATTTAAAATCTAAACTAATAATGCAAGTTCATGATGAATTAATAGTAGATACAGATATAAACGAAATTGAGCAAGTTAAGAAAATCTTACATGATTCAATGGAAAATGTCGTTAAGTTAAAAGTTAAGCTTGAAGCAGAGGTAGGCGTAGGGTTTAATTGGTTAGAGGCTAAATAATGAAAATAGCTATTATTGGTGGAATTGGATCTGGAAAATCTACGGCAGCACAAATTATAAAGGAACTAGGATATGGTGTTTATAGTTGTGATGAGATTTATAATTCTATGTTAAACGAGCAAAGTTATATAGATGAGATAAATAAAAACTTTGAAGGCTTGGTAGAGAATAATAAAATAGATAAGAAAAAACTTGGAAGTATAGTTTTTAATAATAAGGCAAAACTAGAACTTTTAAATTCCATAGCTCATCCAAAAGTTAGAGAAAAATTAGATAAGTTAATTTTAGATCAAACAAAAGATATATTTATTGAAGTGCCGGTATTTATAGGTAGTGGACTTGAAAATTATTTTGATAAGGTAATACTTGTTTGTGCTGATACTAAATTAAGAATACAAAGAATTATTGCGAGAAATAATTGTGATAAAGAATACGCAAAAAAAGTTATAAATAACCAGCCAAGTGATAAAGAACTTGAAAATTATGCAACATCTATTGTTTTTAACAATAAAGACAAAAACGCATTAAAATATCAAATAATAAAGATTTTATAAAGATTTTACATGCTTGAAAATGCTAGGTTTTATCAAATGTTTGACGTATAATGGGTTTTAAATTTAAAATTAAGTCTTGATTTTCATATATATATATATATAATAAACCTCAAGGAATAAAAGTTTTAAAAGGGGTTTATTTTTTTATAAAAAAAACAACATTAGCTATTGTTTTACTTATCGTGGTAATTCTTACATTTTCTTCATTAGTTGCTTGTGCAAAAGAAGAAAATTTAAATGGAAATTCAACACCTACAACTACGACTAACAAACCAGGAGATGATACTAGTAACAATCCAAATGATTCGGGAGATACGACTGGAAGTAGTGACATTGAATATTTACCACCACAAGATTCGACAAAAAAGGATTTTGAAGGGTTAGTTTTCTCGAATGCCACATATGATTATGATGGAACTGAAAAAACAATATTAGTTACAGGAAATATTCCATCTGTCGCTACTGTAACATATACAGGTGGCGAGGATGGTAAAAATAGCGCTAAGAGTGTTGGTACTTATAGTATAAGAGCTGTTATTAGTGGTGTAGGTTATAATAGTTTAACTTTAACTGCTAAAATTAAGATTACTAGTCAAGTAGAGCCATTAAGTGTTGCTGTTTATAATAATAATTTATATTTCCAAAATCCTCTAGATAACAATTATTTATATTGTTATGATGGTTCAAATATTAATTTAATTGATGATTATAAAACTCAATATTTTGCAACAGCAAATAATAAATTATATTGTATAAGTTCAGGTATTACATCAAGTATTTCAAGTTATGATGGAACAAATATAAGTTATCTTCTTGATGTTAATGCTGAATATTTAACAACAGATGGTACTTGTTTATATTATGCATGCAACAATACTTTATTTAATACTGATTCAAATGGTATTTACAAAATAAAAATTTCTGATTTGGAAGAAAGTAGTATGGATCCAGTTGCTACAAGATTAACAGCTTCTAAAGCAACATATTTGACATATGTGGAAAATTATATTTATTTTTCAAATTCTTCAGATGGCGGAAAATTGTATAGAGTAGCTACAAATGCAAGTAATGCAACAGCAACAAAAGTTTATGATTATAAAGTTTCAGATATAGTTGTTAAAAACAATGTTTTATATTTTACAAGACATTTTACATTATCTAACGCAACAGCAGGTGCTGCTATTTATAGTATAAATGTAAGTGGTTCTATGACATTGCCTTTAGCAGATGATAGTTCAAAGGTAACCAAAATTACTATGTCAAAAGGTAAGTATTTAACAATTATTGATGATTATATTTATTTTGTAAATACGGATATGGTTACATCAAAAATTTTTGGCGATGGAATATATAAAGCTCCAATTGATGGAAGTGGTTGGGTAAGTGATTCTTATACACTGCTTGAAGGTTCTGCTAAGGTTATTGATGGCGAAACTGATGAAGTGTACGCATTAACTTCAATCAATGGTTATTTATATTACTATAGGGCAAATGACAAACATTTACATTGTTACAATATTAATTCCGAGGAAGATTTAGATTTAATGTCAACATTTGTTGCTCCAGAAAAGGTAGAGGTGATTTCTACATATTATGAGGATATGGATATTTATAATGGAGAGTTATATTACATAAACATGAAAGATGGTGGAACAATGTGGAAATATAACATAAGTAATAAAAATTCATATAGAGTTAGTAGTATGCAGGTTGCAGATCTTGCTATTCATGGAGATTATATCTATTTTGCGACTGTTCGTTTCCTTGTTAATTTTGATTTGTATAAGATGAATTTAAAAACAAGTGAATTAACAAGGATTTTAACGGAAAAGTGTTATCATCTATCTTTTGCTGATGATTATATCTACTATGCAAATTTCTCTAGTTCTAATTCCTTAAATAGAATGAAATATGATGGTACAGAAGATACTGTAGTTTTCGATGCTGAAAAAGTTGATGATTACGATACATGTATTTATAATGGCAAAGTTTACTTTGTTGCAAATAGTGAGTTGTATGAGTATACAATTTCAACAGGAACTGCTGCTGTAACTTTAAAAGCAAAAAGTAATAGTTATAATAAATTGTATCCTAACCAATATGTAATAAAAGATGGTTGTGTATATATGATGTATGATGGATATGCAAATAACTATATTGTCAAATACAATGTAGCAATAGGTGAAGTAACAGAAATTGCTAAGTTAAATGCGGTAGATGGAGCTAGAAGTTTCTTCGTATATGGTAATTATGTTTATTATTATAGAAATACATCAGCTGGTTCATCATCAAAAGGTTTATATAGAATTAATACAAAATCGTCAACTTTAACGGCTGAAAAAATAACTAAACTTGATGGTTATTATATGTGTAGTGCAGTAGTTTATGGAAGTAATGTATATTTCTTAGATGTATGGCAAGTGAAAGATACTATACCAGAGCCATCAAGTACAGCAAAACTATGTTCTATGTATTTGTCTACATACAATGTAATAGTATTGACTGAAGAATAATATAGAGAATAAAAATTTACAAAAGGAGAGAAATTATGAAAAGATACGAAGCAAAATGCCCAAATTGTGGTGCAAAAATTAGTTTTACTAGTAGAGATAAGAAAATAAAGTGTCCTAATGGTGATTATGAAAAAGCAAATAGTTGTTATTCTGAAGATGTAGAAGAAGATTATGATTTTGCTCCAGAATATGTTGCTGAAAAAAGTACTGCAGCTTTAACTGGTAAAATTATATTTGGAATTTTATTTTTTTGGTTATTATTTATTCCTACAATAAAGATGATAGCTGCGATTATTGAATATCATAATTTTAGCGTTGAAATTTATAAGAAAAGAATTGTAATCAAAGAAGGCGTTTTCAATATTATTGAAAAAGAACAATCAAGAACAGGAATTGTTTCTGTAACAAAAACTCAATCTTTATGGGGAAGTATTTGTGGATATGGTGATTTACATATAAACTTAATAGGAAAAGATGATATATATTTATAAAATATTAAAGATCCAGATGAATTAAAATCTTTCTTACAAAAATAAATAATTAATGGCAGAAAAGTAAAATCAGTTATGTTTGATTAATAGTATAAAAAAATAAGATTAAACCTTCAAAATAAGTGTAAGTTGCACAAATTTTGAAGGTTTTTATTTGCCCAAGTAAATAAGTTGAATTTTTTTACTAAAATTTGTCAAAAAAAATATAAATAGTTAGTTGACAAATTATTTTTATATTTAATACAATGTTAGCAGCCTAACAATTAAAGGCTTAGAGGTTTATATGGAAAGAGTGTATATAGGAAAAGAATTAAAGTCTGTAATGAATGTCTTAAAGAGATATTCACAAAAGGATATAGAAGCGCGTGGTTTAAAACCATACGAAGATAAAGATGGAAGACCTACAATGCTTCATGGCATGTTTATAGGTTATATAGCTGAAAAATCTAAAGATGGAGATATTTTTCAAAAGGATTTAGAAAAAGCCTTTAATATTAGAAGATCAACAGCAACAGAAGTTTTGAAGTTAATGGAAAAAAATGGTTACATTGAAAAGGAAAGTGTAGATTATGATGCAAGACTTAAAAAGATTAAATTAACTCAAAAGGGACTTGAAGAACATGAAAATGCAATGAAAGGCATTCATATAATGGAAGATAAAATGGCTGAAGGTATTACTGATGAAGAAATAGAAATATTTTTAAGAGTTTTAGATAAAATAAAAAAGAATTTAAGTGAATAGGAGTATATAAAAACTTTATGAAACTAAAAGATATATTAAAGACATTATCAGGCTCTATAAGGGAATACAAGAAAGATAGTATACTTGCTCCTGCATTTGTAATGGTAGAGGTTATACTAGAGTGTATATTGCCTTATGTAATGTCGTATTTAATCAATTCAATTTATGCAAGTGATTTGAAACAAGTAATAATTTATGGTGTATGTTTGATACTTGTTGCAATTTGCTCATTTATCGCAGGTGTAGGCTCTGGTGTTTTCTGTGCCAGGGGTTCTGCAGGTTTTGCTAAAAATTTGAGATATGATGTATTTACAAAAGTACAAAAATTCTCATTTGCAAATATAGATAAGTTTTCAACATCATCACTTGTTACTCGTTTAACAACAGATATAACCAATATACAAATGGCTTATATGATGATTATAAGAATAGCTATTCGTGCGCCATTTATGCTTATATTCTCATTTGTAATGGCTGCAGTAATGAATATTAAACTATCTTTAATATTTATCGTATTAATGCCAATACTTGGGGCTTTATTAGCACTAGGAGTTTTAAAAACACATCCTATATTTGAAAAAGTATTTAAAAAATATGACGCGTTGAATGAATCTGTTGAAGAAAATATAAAAGCAGCTCGTGTTGTTAAAGCATATGTAAAAGAGGATTATGAAAAAGAAAAATTCCATAATGTTTCTGAAGATGTTAGAAGAGACTTTACAAAAGCTGAAAGAATAGTAGCTATGTCTTCTCCTGCAATGCAAATATGTATTTATATTGCAATTATATTAATATCTTTATTTGCTTCAATTATTGTTGTTAAAACAGGTTCAACACAAACTACAATTGTAGATGGGGTTCCAGTAGTTTCATTTGTTGTAGGTGAATTTTCGGTTGGCCAATTACAAAGTTTTATAGCTTACGGATTCCAAATGTTAATGTCTATGATGATGCTTGCTATGATTTTGGTTATGATTGTTATGGCGCAAGCTTCATCAAAGAGAGTTGCGGAAGTTTTAGTTGAAAATCCAACAATACAAAATCCAGAAAAGCCAGTAAGTGAAGTTAAAGATGGTTCAGTAGAATTTAAAAATGTTTCATTTAAATATAATGAAAATGCTGAGAAAAATGCTTTAAATAATATTAACTTATCGATAAAGTCTGGAGAAACAGTTGGTATTATTGGGGGAACAGGTTCATCAAAATCGTCATTAATTCAATTAATATCAAGACTATATGATGCAACAGAAGGTGAGGTATATGTTGGTGGTGTTAATGTTAAAAATTATGACTTAGTAACACTTCGTAATCAAGTTTCTGTTGTACTTCAAAAGAATGTCTTATTTAGTGGAACTATTGCTGAAAACTTGCGTTGGGGCGACAAAAATGCTACAGATGAGGAAGTAATTAAGGCTGCAAAACTAGCACAAGCTGACGACTTTATTATGTCTTTCCCTGAGGGATACAATCATTATATAGAGCAAGGTGGTAGTAATGTTTCAGGTGGACAAAAACAAAGATTATGTATTGCAAGAGCCCTTCTTAAAAAGCCTAAAATTATTATACTTGATGATTCAACTTCAGCAGTTGATACAAAAACAGATGCCTTAATTAGAAAAGCATTTAGAGAAGAACTTCCAAATACTACAAAAATTGTTATTGCTCAACGTATTGCGTCCGTTCAAGATGCTGACAAAATTATAGTTATGGATAATGGTGAAATTAATGCTATTGGTAATCATGATGAATTATTAAAGAGTAATGAAATTTACCAAGAAGTATATTATTCACAAAATAAAATTGATGAAAAAAGCGTTGAAGGAGGTACACTATAATGCCAAAACCAAAGATGTCTCAACCAGGAAGAAAGGTTAATGTTGGTGCTACCTTATCTAGACTTATGAAATCCGTAGGTAAGTACTATAAATGGGAATTAATAGTTGTTGCTATTTCAATACTTATAAGTGCTGTGGGTGGACTTGGAAATTCAATATTTATCAAGCTTATTATTGATGATTGTATTCAACCAGGAATGGATAATATGGTTGCAGGTATGAGTGCTACTGATGCGCTATCTAATATGATGCCAAATCTTGTTAAATACATAATCATGATGATTGTTGTATTTGGGTGTGGTGCTATTGCAACAGCTGTTTATACACAAATGATGGCAATAATAACTCAAGGTTATTTGAAGCATATAAGAGAGGATATGTTTAACCATATGCAATATCTTCCAATTAAGTACTTTGATACTCATACTCACGGCGATATAATGTCGTATTATACAAACGATGTAGATGCAATAAGACAATTATTAAGTCAATCAATACCGCAATTAATATCAGCTTCAGCTTCGGTTATAGCTTTAGTTGTAATGATGATTGCTTATAGCATTTGGTTAACATTAGTTATTGTATTTGGTGTTATTTGCATGGCATTGATTACAAAAGTTGTTGGTCTAAAATCTGCAAAATTCTTCGTAAAACAGCAAGCAAGCGTTGCAAGGACTGAAGGTATTATTGAAGAGATGATGAAAGGTCAAAAGGTTGTTAAAGTATTTAACCATGAAAATGAAACAATAGAATCATTTAATAAAGTTAACGATGAACTTTTTGAAGATATGAAAAATGCTCATACTTATGCAAATATATTAATGCCAGCAATGGGTAATTTAGGTAACTTAATTTATGTTCTAACGGCTTTGGTTGGTTCTATTATAGTAATTTTAGGTGGAACAAATCTAACAGTTACGGGGTTAGGAACTCTATCAGTTGGTACTGTTGTTGCATTCTTAACAATTGCAAGAGGATTTAATTCAAATGTTTCCAATGCAGCAAACCAAATTAACTCAATAGTTATGGGTATGGCTGGCGCATCAAGAATTTTTGAACTTCTAGATGAAAAACAAGAAACAGATGATGGCTACGTAACTCTTGTTAATGCAAAGATAGATGAGAAAGGTAATATTACAGAAAGTGAAGAAAGAACAGGGCTTTGGGCTTGGAAACATCCTCATAAAGCTGAAGGTACTATTACATATACAAAACTTGAAGGCCATATTCAATTGTTTGATGTGGATTTTGGATATGAAGAAAATAAAATAGTATTACATGATGTAACAATTGATGCAGCTCCAGGTAAAAAGATAGCCTTTGTAGGTGCAACTGGTGCGGGTAAAACCACAATTACAAACTTAATTAATAGATTCTATGATATTGCTGATGGTAAAATTCGTTACGACAATATAAATATTAATAAGATTAAAAAGGCTGATTTGAGAAGGTCTTTAGGAATTGTTCTTCAAGATACAAATTTATTTACAGGGACTGTTAAGGAAAATATTAAGTATGGTAAACTTGATGCAACTGATGAGGAAGTAATAGAGGCAGCAAAGATTGCAAATGCTCATGATTTTATTACACGTTTGCCTCAAGGTTATGACACAATGCTTACTGCAGATGGTGCAAATCTATCCCAAGGTCAAAGACAATTATTATCTATTGCGAGAGCAGCTATATCTAAAGCTCCTGTTATGATAATGGATGAAGCTACATCATCAATTGATACAAGAACTGAAGCATTGGTTCAAAAGGGAACTGATCAGTTAATGCAGGGAAGAACAGTATTTGTAATTGCTCATAGATTATCTACTGTACAAAACTCTGATTTAATTATAGTTTTGGATCATGGTAGAATAATCGAACAAGGTTCACATAGTGAATTAATTGCTCAAAAGGGTAAATATTATCAATTATATACTGGTGCTTTTGAACTAGAATAAAATAATTAAAAATCTGAAAATTGAGTTCTAAAGGATACTTTGGGACTCATTTTTTTTACAAAAAAAACCTTTATTGACTAAGATTATTTAAATTGGTAATATAAAACAAAAAGGAGAGATTTATGAAAAGAAAATTTTTATTGACTCTCGTAATTGTTTTAATACTATTATCTACTATGTTTTGTTGCTTTAGTTGTAATAGTAAAGATTCATATGAGGGTGGTTCATCAGTAAAAAATGAAGTAGACTCACCTTTATCTACAGGTTCAACATATTCTGGATCTGCATTAACTTCTAGAAAAATTATTTATACAGCTTATGTCTCACTATATTCAGATAATGCAAAAGATTCTGTAGAGAAAGTGAAAACTATGTTAAATAGTGATGAATGGGTTGAAAGTGAGGAAATAAGTTCCGCATATGCAAAAATTATAGTTAGAGTAAAATCTACAAGGTTAAATGAATTTTTAAATTCAATAAAACAAGCAGGAGATATAGGAAACTACACAATATCTAGTGAAGATATAACTTTAGAATATTCTGATTTAGAGCAAGATTTAACACAAAAGAAAGCCGAAAGAGATGCCCTTCAAGTTCTAATGTCTACGGCTACAACAACTGCTGATGTTATTTCTTTAAATGATAAAATTTATGAATTAAATGCGGAGATTGCAAAATTAGAGACAAGAAAGAACACTTATGATTCAAAAATAGATTATTCAACAATAACAATATATGTTAATCAAAATTATTATGAACAAGAAGAATCATTTGGAACAATGACTAAAAATGCTTTAACAAATTCTTGGGTAGCACTTGGTTCATTTTTTAAATATTTGCTTTTAGCAATTATATATGTGTTCCCATTTGCATTAGTTATAGCAATTGTATGTGTGGTTATTTACTTTGTTAAAAAGAAAAAAGGATTGAAGTTCTTTGAGAGAATTAAAAAGAAAGATAAAGTGGAGGTAAAATCCTTAATTCAAGAAAAAGAGGAAGTAAAGAATCAAGAAAAACAGGAATAGAAAAAGTAATAAATATCTCCAAAACAAATAAAACTTTGGAGATATTTTTATAGTGAAATTAAAATTTAGTTTTAGTTAAAAAAAATATCAAGTATTTACTATATAGAGATATAGTAATGAAAATTTTTACCTAATTTTCGGTCATAGTAAATGAAAAAACTAGAATTTTTAATGAAAAACAGTATGAAAACTTATGTTAAAAAGTGAATATATTTCTTTTTTTTAATGTTTTTATAAGATTTTATGCTATTATAATAGCGTATGAATATTAAGTGTCCTAAGTGTGGAAAAATTATTTATGATGTTAAAAGTGACAAGGATAATATAACTTGTCCTGCTTGTCATAAAGAATTTAATATGAAAGATGAATACAAAAAAGTTAACAAAAGCGCATTAAAAAAGTCTTTAATAGTGGCAGGATGCGTAGCTGTCGTTATAGTTGTAGTATTTATAGTTTCATTTTTCTTAAGGCCAAAATCGGCAGATACTATTACTCCAGCACAGGAGATTCAAACTAATTTGACTAAAGAGGAAGTTTATAATAATTTTGTGAAAGAAGTTTTAACAAAAGGTGAGGTAAGTGAATTAGATACTACTATTTACTATCTAAATTTTGTTTCAGGCTTAATTCCACAATTTGGTCAATCAAACACCTGCTTTGTAGCAAAGTTTAGTGAAGATCCAACTGAGGAAAACTATAAAACAGCAATTGAATCTTTATCTTTATACACACTTGCTGCCGATAATGTTACATATAATATTCTTTATTTGACAAAAGACGGTTTAGGAGATAGTTATTTTTCTACACAAAATCCTGCTACAAAAAAAGTATATTATTCAATTTCAATTGTAGAAAACAAAAAAATATGTACAGTAAAAAATACATGTTTTGAGGAATATAACTATGACACATTTACATCTGAAGACTTGGGTTACTGGTCAAAGATAGTTTTAAAGTATTTAATTGAGAAATTAAATGCGTATGGCGAAACTTATTTAAACTTAGCTTTTTATACATGCTATGGTGTAGATATATCTAATTGCGAGATTTATTCAATAGCTCATAGTGTTGATTCTTCAAATACCATACCTACTATAAATAAAAGCAAAATAGAGACTTTAGATTACAAATCTTTTGTATATTCAAAAGTTTATTCATTAGATGCAAAAATGCTTGATTTTGATGCTATAAATGCGGCCTATAAAGCAAAAGAAGGTGCTCAAGAAAGTGAAAATAGTACGTACACTTCAATAAAGGTTGGAGATGCAACACTTAATACTTATAAAGAATTTACAGTATTTCAAGGATTTAAAGATATTAAGTATTTAGATAAAAGCATTGTTGAATATGCTTTATCTCAAATGAAATATATTAAAAATGAAAATTCATCATTTAATATAACAAAAATGGAAAATAGTGCAATGGCCAAGAATATATTTGAAACAATAGTTTCAACAAACAAGATAAGTGCATATGGCGTAAATGAATCTTTGTATATTTATGTTGATGTTATAACATATAATGAAGAAAACGAAGTAAGCTTATATACAAGATTTTATTTAGTAGACGATGTTATAGTTGAAATGAATTCAGCAACTTATGATGAGATTGTAAGTTTAGATGCAGATTTAAGAACTTTAGCCTCAAAATAAATTTGTTGACAAAAAAAATATAAGATATTAAAATCTAAAATACAAATAGCAAGTGAGTGAAATCACAAAGAAGGACAAGCTACTTTAAAACGTTTCTAAAGAGAGCATCGCGAAGTTGAGAAGATGTGAAATAGTCAAAGCAAGTACTACCTACTTAAAAAGCCAGGGCATGCTGTACATGCAAATTAAGAGATAGAGAAATCTATAAATAAGGTGGAACCGCGAAATTATCGTCCTTATGCAGTTAAGCATAAGGATTTTTTTATATTATTGGAGGTAAAAAATGTTAGTAACAATTAATGGTGTTCAAAAAGAATACTCAAATGAAGCTTCTTTATTTGAAATTGCAAAAGACAATGAAGTAAAGGGAGCTCTTGCAGCGAAAGTTGATGGTAAGTTGACAGAAATGCGTGCAAAATTAGAAGGTAAAGATTGCAAGATTGAATTTTTAACATTTAAAGATGCAGAAGGTAAAAAATTATATCGTCATACTTGTTCTCATATATTAGCTCAAGCTATAAAGAATATCTATCCAACATGCAAACTTGCAATTGGACCAGCTATTGATGATGGCTTCTATTATGATTTTGATTTTAAGACTCCAATAACTACCGAAAATTTAGCTAAAATCGAGCAAGAAATGAAAAATATTATCAAAGCAAATTATCCGCTTGAAAGATTTGAACTTCCAAGAGAAGAAGCAATTGCTTTAATGAAAAATTACGGTGAGGATTATAAAGTAGAATTAATTAATGATTTACCAAAGGATGCGACAATCTCTTTTTATAAGCAAGGCAATTTTACAGATTTATGTGCTGGACCTCATATTCCATCAACTGGATATATTAAAGCATTTAAGTTGATGAGCATTACTGGTGCATACTGGAGAGGTTCTGAGAAAAACAAGATGTTAACACGTATTTATGGTACATGTTTTGATAGTAAGCAAGAACTTGCAGATTATATTGCTATGCTTGAAGAAGCTAAAAAGAGAGATCATAACAAGCTTGGTAGAGAATTAAAAATCTTTACAACGAATGAATATATTGGTCAAGGTTTACCATTATTAATGCCAAAGGGAGAAAAAATATTTAGAATTCTTTCAAGATTCGTCGAAGATGAGGAGGAAAGAAGAGGATATGTTAGAACAAAAACTCCATTTATGGCAAAGTCAGATTTATATAAATTGTCTGGTCACTGGGATCACTATAAAGATGGTATGTTCGTTCTTGGAGATGAAGAAAAAGATAGTGAAGTATTTGCTCTTCGTCCAATGACATGTCCATTCCAATATATGGTTTACAAAGCTGATCAAAAATCTTATAAAGATTTACCATTAAGATATGGTGAAACTTCAACACTATTTAGAAATGAAGCTTCAGGTGAAATGCATGGATTAATTCGTGTAAGACAATTCACAATTTCAGAAGGTCATTTAATCATAAGACCTGATCAACTAGAGGAAGAATTTAAAGGTTGCTTAGACTTAGCAAGATTTATGTTAAAGATAACAGGACTTTTAGATGATGTTTCATATAGATTTAGTAGATGGGATCCAAATGATAAAGTTAAGTATATTCAACAGCCAGAAATTTGGGATAAAGCTGAAAAGACAATGAAGAATCTTTTGGATGACATTGGTCTTGAATATGAAGAAGGAATTGGCGAAGCAGCATTCTATGGTCCAAAACTAGATATTCAAGTAAAGAATGTATTTGGTAAGGAAGATACCTTAATTACCATTCAAGTTGATATGTTCTTGGCTGAAAGATTTGATATGTCATATGTTGACGAAAATGGTGAGAAAGTAAGACCTTATATTATTCATAGAACTTCTATTGGTTGTTTTGAAAGAACAATTGCATTAATGATAGAAAAATTTGCTGGTGCATTCCCTGTCTGGTGTGCTCCGGTTCAAGCTAAAGTTTTAGCTTTGACAGATAGACAAGCTGATTTTGCAAAAGAAGTTGTAAGTAAACTTTATGATGAAGGTATTAGAGCAGAAGCTGACTTAAGAAATGAAACATTAGGTAAAAAGATTAGAGAAGCAAGACTTGAAAAGATTCCATATTTACTTGTAGTTGGTGATAAAGAAATGGAAGAAAACTCAGTATCTGTTACTCGTAGAAACGAAGGTGATTTAGGAAAAATGACAATATCCGAAATCGTTTCAAGAATAAAACAAGATGTTAAATCATTTAAATTAGACTAATATGGAAAAAGTATTAAAATTTTTAAAGGATGCAAATGTTTATTATCTAGCTACTATTAACAATGGTAAGCCAGATATTAGACCATTTGGAACAATAAATATGTATAACAATAGACTTTATATTCAAACAGGAAGAGTAAAGAATTGTTATAAGCAAATGAAAGAAAATGAAAATATATCTATTTGTGCATTTTTTAATGGTGAGTGGTTAAGAATTGATGCAAAAGCAGTTGAAGATCCTTCAATTGAAGCTGAAAAATCTATGCTAGATGCTTATCCTGAACTTCAAAACATGTATAAGGCTGGAGATGGAAATACTGTTGTATTTTATCTAAAGGATATAACTGCAACTTTTTCATCATTTAAAAAAGCACCTGAAGTTCATGAATTTTAAGCGAGAAATAGGTGTTTTTCATTTGACAGTATAATTGAAGCTTTGATATTATACTTATGCAAATGAAGTAGACTTGGTCTCACCTATCGATAATTGCGTTGATATGGTATATAGAATTAAATGAATTTTTCTATGGACAACAAGACTATTTTGTTGCCCATATTTTTTAGACCAAAACGGAAGGAGGATACAACTATTAAAGAACTACTTATTAATGAACAAATTAGAACTAAAGAAGTAAAGCTAATTGGCGAAGATGGTACACAACTAGGTATTTTACCAATTAAAGAAGCTCAAAACAGAGCATATGAAGCTGGTAAGGATTTGGTTTTAATGAGCTCGGCTACAGAACCTTATGTTTGTAAGATATTAGATTATTCTAAATGGAAATATGAACAAGCAAAGAAGGAAAAGGAAAATAAGAAGAACCAAAAAGTTGTAAAAATAAAAGAGGTTATGCTTTCTGCCGTTATTGATGTAGGAGACATGAACACAAGAGCTAAGCAAACAACAAAGTTTATAGAAGAAGGAAACAAAGTTAAAGTTTGTATTAGGTTAAAGGGAAGACAAAATGCAAGGCCTGAACTTGGAATTAGAAATATGGATAAGTTTGCAGAAATGTTAGCAAATGTTGCTGATGTTGACCAAAAACCAGTACTTCAAGGTAGAGAAATATCTATGTTGTTAGTACCAAAGAAAGTAGATAAAAAATAAAACATATAAATATTGGAGGTAATATCATGCCTAAACAAAAGACAAAGACTGGCGCTAAGAAGCGTTTTAGATTAACTGGAAGTGGCAAAATTAAGAGAGCTAAGATGAACAGAAGACACATCTTAACAAAGAAGAATTCAAAGAGAATGCGTTCTCTAAGAAAAGTTGCATATGTTGACTCTACACAAGAGAAGACAATCAAGAATTTGATTTAATTGGAGGCGTACTATGAGAATTAAAAGAGGCGTAAACGGCGTTAAAAAGAGAAGAAAAATTTTAAAACAAGCTAAAGGTTACTTTGGTGCTAAATCAAAGTTATATAGAATTGCTCGTCAAGCAGTTATGAAATCTGGCCAATATGCATTTGCTGGCAGAAGAAGAAAGAAGAGAGATTTCAGACAATTATGGATTGCACGTATCAACGCTGCAGCTAGAATGAATGGTTTAACTTATAGCACATTAATGCATGGATTAAAAGTTAACGGAATTGACTTAAACAGAAAAGTACTTGCTGATTTAGCAGTTTCAGATCCAGCAGCTTTCACAGCTTTATGTGAAAAGGTTAAGGGTTAATCAAAAAATCACATAAAGGCAACCAATAAACAGGTTGCCTTTTTTATTAGCTAAAATGAAAGAAATAACATCAATATCTAATCCTTTAATAAAAAATGTTAGAGCGCTAAAAGATAAACAAGAACGTTTATCTCAAGGTCTTTTTGTAGTTGAGGGTGCAAATATTATTAAAGATTTGCCAAAAAATGTTGATGTTGATTCTATATTTGTAGAAAAAAGCAAAGTTAATCAATTTCAAGGTATTTTGAATAAATTTAATGAAGAAAAAATTTATTTAGTTGACCAAAAAGTTATGAATGTTTTATCTGATACTAAAACTCCTTGCGGAATACTTTGTACGATAAAGATTCAAAAACAAGAGTTTGATGAAAACTCAAACACTGTTGTTCTTGATGGAAATACAGATCCAGGGAATGTAGGAACAATTATAAGAACATGTGTTGCTTGCGGTGTTAAAAATATTTTAGCTATAAATACAGTAGATATTTTGTCTCCAAAGGTTGTAAGGTCAACGATGGGTGGTTTGTTTAGAGTAAATGTTTTAAATGTTTCATGTATTGAAGCATTAAAAATGTTGAAAAATTACAATGTAATCACTCTTGATATGAAAGGTGAGAACATCTACGATATGAAAGAAATTAAAAAGCCATTTGCTTTGGTTATAGGGTCTGAAGCACACGGTGTTTCAAAAGAATTAAAAGACAAGTGTTCAACACTTATATCACTTCCAATGAAGGGAGATATAGAAAGTCTAAATGCAGCAGTTTCATTGTCTGTTGCTTTATATCACTTATCTTTTTCAAAACATTGAAATAAAGGCTAATATTAGTTTATAATATTAAAGATAATTAGAAATTAAGGAGAAACAAATATGTCAGGACATTCAAAATGGCACAATATACAAATGAAGAAAGGTAAAAACGACGCTGCAAGAGCAAATGTTTTTACAAAAATTGGTAGAGAGATTGCAGTTGCTGTTAAAGCAGGTGGTCCAGATCCAGCAAACAACGCAAAATTACGTGATGTAATAGCAAAAGCTAAGGCTGCAAATATGCCAAATGATAATATTAATAGAGGAATTAAAAAGGCTGCCGGTGATGGTGAACAAGTAAACTATGTAGAAAATGTTTATGAAGGTTATGGCCCATGCGGAATTGCAATGATGGTTGAAACATTAACAGATAAAGTTAATAGAACTGTTGGTAATGTTAGATGCTATTTTGATAAATGTGGCGGTTCTCTAGGAGTTTCAGGTTGCGTATCATATATGTTTAACAGAATGGGTGTTATTGTAATTGATTCTGAAGGACAAAACGAAGATGATATTATGATGCTTGCAATTGATTTAGGGGCAGATGATGTAATAGCTGATGAAGGATGTTTTGAAATTAGAACTCCAGTTAATAGTTTTTCAGCTGTTCGTGAAGCATTAGAAAAGAATTCATCAATTAAGATCTTATCTGCTGAAGTTGCAGAAGTTCCAACATCAACAACAGAATTAAACGAAGAAGATACAGCAAAAGTTCAAAGATTAATAGATATGCTTGAAGATGATGATGACGTACAAAATGTATATCATAATGCAACATTATTCGAGTCAGAGGAAGAAGACTAATAAATGGTAAATGTTAGAGAAATTTGTTTAAAAGCAAAAAAAGCCGCTTTTTCATTAGCTGCAGTAAATAGTGTCGAAAAGAATGCAATGCTTGAGAGCATTTCTTCTGCACTTTTATTAAATAAAGACAAAATTTTTCTAGCAAATAAAGAAGATATAAATAATGCAAAGGGTATTTTAACCGATGCTATGGTAGATAGACTAACATTAAATGATTCTAGATTTAATACTATGGTTGATGGCGTAAGACAAGTTGAATTTTTGCCAGATCCAATTGGTGAGATTACTGATTCATGGGTAAATAAAAAGGGTCTAGATTTTAAAAAGGTTAGAGTTCCTCTTGGTGTTGTTGGTGTAATTTATGAGTCTCGTCCAAATGTTACTGTGGATGTGGCAGTGCTTTGCTTAAAGAGTGGAAACTGCGTTGTTTTGCGTGGCGGCAAGGAAGCAATAAATACAAATAGAGTTTTATATAGCGTAATTAAAAATGCTTTAAAAGATAATAATTACGACGAAAATATTGTTTCATTTATTGATGATACATCAAGAGATTCGTCTTTAGAACTTCTAAAGCAAGGAGATTGTGTTGATGTAGTTATTCCAAGGGGAGGAGATGGACTTAAGCATTTTGTTTTAGAAAATGCGACAATGCCAGTAATTGCATCAGCCGGCGGAAATTGTCATACATATATTCATGAATCTGCAGATATAGATATGGCTGAAAAAATTGTATATAACGCAAAAATGAGTAGACCATCAACATGCAACGCTACAGAGCAATTGCTTATAGATAGAAAAATAAAAGATAAGTTACCAAAGATTGTAAATAGAATGCAAAAAGATGGATGTTTAATTAATGGAAATCAAGAAATTGTTGATTTAATTCCTAGTGCTAAATTATGTGATGAGAGTGAATATAAAAAAGAACATGCAAATTATATTTTAACTTGTTACATAGTTGAGGATTATGTTGAGGCAATAGATAGAATTAACAATAATAATACAAAACATTCAGATGCAATTATAGCAAC
This sequence comes from bacterium, assembly GCA_963592135.1. Classification (GTDB taxonomy): domain Bacteria; phylum Bacillota; class Clostridia; order Christensenellales; family UBA3700; genus UBA3700. Next base: position 10,558 of record CAVAVP010000006.1, on the reverse strand, counting down.
CGATGAAAAAGTTATAGATATTTTCAAAAAGAAAGTAGACACAGGATGCTTGTATGTAAACACTTCAACAAGATTTACAGATGGTTTTGAATTTGGTTTTGGGGCCGAAATAGGCATTTCTACGCAAAAATTACATGCAAGAGGTCCACTTGCTTTAAAACAACTAACAAGTGAAAAATATGTCATTGTGGGAAATGGACAAATAAGACAATGATAGTTTTAGGAATTGATCCAGGATTAGCTATTGTAGGATATGGTGTAATTAATGTAGAAAGAGGGGTTTCTACAATTATTGATTATGGTGTTGTAACAACACCTAAAGAAGATACCGTTCCTGTAAGACTTTTTAAAATAGAAGAGGGAATAAATGCTATTTTAGATAAATATCAACCAGATCAAATAGCACTTGAGGAATTATTCTTTAATACAAATACAACAACAGGTATAAATGTAGCACAAGCTAGAGGTGTTATTGTACTTACTTGCTTGAAAAGGTGCAAGGAACTTTTTGAGTATACGCCACTTCAAATAAAGCAAGCGATGACAGGTTATGGTAAAGCAGATAAAAAACAAATAGAGTATATGGTTACAAAAAGATTAAACCTTGTAAAAGTGCCCAAACCTGATGATGCCGCAGATGCCTTAGCTGCCGCCCTTACTCATGCTCAAACCGCAAGATTTACTTCACAATTTAAAATTGGAAATCAATATAGAAAAGAAGGAAATCCTAGAAAATAAAATTCCAAACTTAATACTTAGATTTTATTTATCATTAATATGAGTTCATATTTTATTAGTTACAAACCATTATTTTAATGGCAATATATAAAAAATAACTATTAAAATGATTGTTTTATATAAAATAGAAGATAAATGGATAACGTGGCAAATATTATATTTGAGCAAATGAGAAAATATCCGTATCTATTTAAATAAATTATTCTAGTATTTGATCGATTGGTTGATTTTCTCTTTCTTTAAGAATTTTTGGCAGTAGTATCAAATATACAACAAGCGATGCAAATGAAGATATTATATCTGCAATAGGCTCTGCGTAGAAAACATTGAAACAAATTTTCGTAAACAAAGGCAACAATATAGTCAAAGGTAATAGTAAAATCATTTTTCTAAATAAAGATAGCCAAATAGAGTATCTTGCTTGACCAAGTGCTGTAATTCCATCAACACAAACATATTGAAATGTTAGTGGAATAATACCGCTCATATAAATAGAAATAACTTTTCCTGTTGTCGAAATAACTTCGCTGTTTGCGTTTGATGAGGATAGAGAAATAAATAATTTTGCAAATGGCGTTCCTATGAAGAATGAAATTACAAAACTAAAAGTTGTAAATAAGAAAGCAAAAACAATAAGCTGTTTTTCGGCCTTTTTTATTAAATCAAGATTCTTAGCACCATAATTGAAAGAAAGTAGCGATTGAGTGCCTGTAGATATACCAAGAAGTGGGCCTGTAAATAAAGAGAAGAAAGCTTGTGTTATAGTTGCTACTTCTATATAAAAATCTGCGCTATCGCCGCCAAATGCTTTAATACAAGTATTTAAAGCAATATAAATAACTGAATCCGTGACTAATATAATAAATGGTGAAAAACCTAGTTTTACTATTCTTTTTACTATTTTTTTATCTAATTTATGGAAAGATAATTTTATATTTGTAACTTTTAAAACTAAAAATAAAACAAATAGGAAAGAGACAAATTGAGCAATAACAGTAGCCCAAGCAGCACCTGCAACCCCTAAATTTAATTTATAGATAAATATAGGGTCTAGAATGATATTTAAAATGGCACCAATTAATGTAACAAACATTGTTAAAACTGATTTTCCTTGTGCTATAACAAATTGGTTAAGTCCATATGTTAAAATAGAGAAGAATGTTCCTCCTAAATAGATAAGAAAGTATTTATATGCATAAGGAAATGATTCATTAGAAGCACCAAATAGATAAAGAATAGGTTTTCCTAAAGCATAGAAGAATGTCATAAGTATTAAAGATAGAATAATTAGAAGTATAAAGGCATTTGAAAAAATTTTCTTTGCATATTCTTCATCTTTTTCACCTAAATACATTGCAAAAATAGGGGCGCCTCCAAAACCAACCCAGTATGCAAAGGAGGTTATAAATGTAGCAATAGGTGCAACAACTCCAACACCAACTAAAGCAATTTCTCCAACTTCAGCCATGTTTCCAATGAAAATTCTATCTACAATGCTATATAAAACCGTAACTAGTTGAGCTAGCATTGAAGGTAGTGCTAAGTGCATTATGCTTTTTAAAGTATTGGGAGTTCCTAAGTCTATATTCTTCATACGATGGAAATTATAGAACTCAAAATTTAAATTATCAAGGAAATTGTTATATTAAAAATATAACATTTAAATTAAAAAAATGGTGCTGAAATAATCAACACCATTAAAACTTATAATCTAAAATTTGCGTTATTTGTTTTTCTTCATTTCATTTAGAATTTCTGTTAACAAACTTTCAGTTGTAGGTTTATTAGCTTCTGCAGCGGCGGCAGCAGCGGCTTCTTCTGCTTTTTTTGCTGCTTCTGCGGCAGCGGCTTCGATTTCAGCTTTCATTATTTTTTCTTTCTTTGTTAACTTAATACCTTTTGCTTCTTTATTTTCAATAATCTTCTTTTTATCCATTGCAGATAATGAAGCACTCTTTACTGAGTTAAATGCTTTGATTATTAGGAATAATACAAGCGCAACTAAAAGGAAGTTGATTACAGCGGATACAAATGCACCCCAGTCTATAAGGATAGAGTTTGCTGTATCTAGTGTTTGTGTTACAACTCCAGCGTCATCTGTTATAGATGTATATACAGGAACTAAAACTGTGTATACTTTTGATAGTGCATCAGCCTTTCCGCCTGCACATAGATAAATAATGGCATTGATAATTGGTTTTAAAATACCATTTGATAAAGCTGTTACAATAGCAGTAAATGCAGCACCGATAATAGTACCAACAGCCATATCCATCACGTTACCACGTGAAATGAATGTCTTGAATTCGTTAAAAAACTTTTTCATGTTATATATCTCCTGTCTTTATAATAACGCCATAAATTATAATTTATGGTATTTTTAGTGTCAAATATTCTTTAACTTAAAAATTGTAAAATTTTAAACATTTAGTTGTTTATAGAAAAAGCCAAAAAACACTAATGTACCTAAAATGGTGCGTAAAAATCTCGAAGATTTGACAAGTTTTAATTTCATATGATAAAAGATAGAAAAAAGGAGAAGTGCATATGGAAAATTATAGATATACAGATGATACAAAAACTAGTATTTATTTTGGATTATATCCTCAAAGTCAAGTTGCAGATGAATCTTTAATTGAAATTTTAAATAAAAAAAGTGAAGCGGAATTAATGTATCAAAAGACGATAGATTGGTCTATAAATTGTAATCATAAAGGTCCAGTTCTTGATGTTGAATTAGGTGAAGGTGTTAAGACAAAATATAGAGGAATAGTAGGATTAAGAAAAGATCCGCCTGAATCTGAAAAAGCTACAGTTACATGGTTTAAATTTGAACCAATCAAATGGAAAATATTGCATAAAGATGAAAAAGAGGTTTTGATTATAAGTGATTCAATAATAGATAATAAACCATATGAAATTTTTGGCATAGAAAAAAATATTATGGATTATCAAGGTAATTTAACAAAAAGAAAAATTTATTCTAGTAATTATAAATATTCTTTTATAAGAAGTTGGTTAAATACAGATTTTTATAAATGTGCATTTGATTTAAATGAGCAAAAATTAATAAAGACGAGTTTGATAGATAATAAAAGTAAATATACACTTTCTTTTGAAGAAAAAACTGAGGTTTTACCTAACTTATTATGCGATAATACTGAGGATAAAATATTTCTTTTATCTTACAATGAAACTTTATCATATTTTACAAATAAAAACTCTGAAATAGTTTTATATGAGAGAACGGCAAGATGTAGCGCATATGCATGGAGTATGAATAGATATAAAGAGGGATACAAATTCTCTTATTGGCTTCGTTCTCCATCTAAAGATTCATGGTCTTTTACAATAGGTAACGAAGGACAATTTGAACCTTATATAATTGTTGGTTCGTGGCTTTCAGGTATGGGTGTAAGACCTGCATGTGTTATTAAGTTAAAAAATTAAATTACAAAAATTTAAAATAGAAACTAAACAATTTTAGTGTAGAAACAAAATATTTGTTCATTTTTTTTAGATTGACTTTTATTATATAATAAATTATTATTTATTTTAGTATGTATTATTCAATCACAGGAAAAGTTGTATTTTTTGAGGAAGGTAGATTAGTTATAGAAACTAATGGCATTGGTTATGATGTTTTAGTTTCTAATATTACCTTAGAAAAATTCGGGGTTTTAGATAAGATAGTAACTGTTTATACGACTGTTAGAGTAACCGACGATACTATCAAAATTTATGGTTTCCATTCAAAAGAAGAAAAGGGTATGTTTATAAAATTAGTTTCCGTATCTTCGGTTGGTCCAAAAACTGCACTTGTAATTTTGTCTACACTAGATCCAAAGGAACTTGCTTTAAATATTGTAAATTCTGATTACAAGGCTTTATCTAAAGTTAAGGGAATTGGCAAGAAAACTGCCATGAGAATTATCATGGAGTTAAAAGAAAAACTAGAAGAGGAAGATATTGACATGTTAAATGATGATATATCTCCAATTCACAAAGCGACAAAACTGGATCAAGTTGCCCAAGATGCAGCGCTTGCTTTATGTTCACTTGGTATGACTAAAGGTGAGGCTACAAAGGCGGTATCAGATATAAGAAATCAAGGAAATACTGTTGAAGAATTAATTACACTTGTTTTAAAAGGAATTAAATAATGGATTTTGATAATGAGCAAAGATTTATGTCTACCATAGAAACAACAATGGATGTAGAAAATGATAATAAGCTACGTCCAAAAGTTATGGAAGATTACATAGGTCAAGAAAAAGTAAAAGAGAATTTAGAGGTATATATTCAAGCTGCTAAAAAAAGAGGTGAAAGTTTAGATCATATTTTGCTATATGGCCCTCCTGGACTTGGTAAAACTACACTTGCACATATTATTGCAAATGAAATGGGTTCTCAAATAAAAATTGTGTCAGCACCAGTTGTAGAAAAAGCTGTAGATTTAGCTTCAATTATTACCAATTTACAAGAAAATGATATTTTATTCATTGATGAAATTCATAGATTAAATAAAAAAGTTGAAGAAATTCTATATTCTGCAATGGAGGATTTTAAATTAGATATAATTATCGGAAAAGGACCATCTGCGTATTCAATGCCTATGGCACTTCCAAAATTTACATTAATTGGAGCTACAACAAAAGCAGGAGCTTTATCTAATCCATTAAGGGATAGATTTGGTGTTAATTTTAGATTAGAAATTTATACACCGGAGGAATTGTCTTTGATTGTAAAAAGGTCTGCTAAACTTTTAAATATTGAGATAAACGAAGAGGGTGCTTTAGAGATTGCTAGACGTTCTCGTGGAACTCCTAGGATTGCGAATAGACTTTTAAAGAGAGTTAGAGATTTTGCTGAAATTAAGGGAAGTGGCAAAATAGATAAAGAAATTACAGATATGGCCTTAAATAGAATGGAAATCGATCCATTAGGCTTAGACAATATAGATAGAAGATTATTAGAGATAATGATTGACAAGTTTAATGGGGGCCCTGTAGGATTAGAGACGCTTGCAGCATCCGTTGGAGAAGATGCAAATACTATTGAAGATATGTATGAACCTTATTTAATGCAAATAGCGTTTATAGCAAGAACTCCACGTGGTCGTATATGTTTACCTGATGCTTATAAACATATAGGAAGAAAATTGCCTCAAGGTTATTATCAAATGTCAATGTTTGACGATAATAAGGAAGACGAAAATGGAAACTAAAGAATTTTATTATAATTTGCCACAAGAATTAATTGCGCAAACACCAATGGAGCCTAGAGATCACTCTAGACTTTTAGTTTACCATAAAGATACAAAACAAATAGAACACAAACTTTTTTACGATGTAATAGATTACCTTAAAAAAGGTGATGTTTTAGTTATAAATGATACTAAAGTTATTCCAGCTAGAATATTTGGAACACGAGTTGGCGAAAACGTTACTAAAGAGTTTAATACAGAAGTACTTTTATTAAAGAGAATTAATTACACAACATGGGAATGTTTAACTAAACCTGCAAAGAGATTAAAGATAGGAACAGAAATTGTTTTTTCTGAAGAATTAAAGGGCAAGGTTGTAGGTGTTTTTGACGAAGGTATAAGACATATAGAATTTGCGTTTGACGGGGTGTTTGAAGATATTTTAGATAGAATTGGACAAATGCCACTTCCACCTTATATAACAAAAAAACTTGAAAATAAATCAAGATATAATACTGTTTATGCAAATATTCCAGGTTCTGCTGCAGCTCCAACAGCTGGTCTTCATTTTACAAAAGAACTTTTGAAAAAAATCGAACAAAAAGGTGTAATAATTGCAAAGGTAATGTTAAATGTCGGGCTTGGTACTTTTAGACCAGTTATGGAAAAAGATATTAAAGATCATAAAATGCATACTGAGTATTTTGAAATAACTAAAGAAACAGCAGAGATTATAAATAAAGCTAAAAAAGAAAATAGACGAGTTATATGCGTTGGAACAACATCAGTTAGAGTCGTAGAATCGGCCGCAATAGAAGAAGACAAAGTTGATGCATTTAGTGGAGATACAAATATATTTATATATCCTGGATATAAGTTTAAAATAGTTGATGGGTTAATAACAAACTTCCACTTGCCGGAATCTACATTAATTATGTTAGTTTCAGCCTTTTTGACAAGAGAGGAAACTTTAAGAATGTACAATATTGCGGTAGAAGAAAAATATAGATTCTTCTCATTTGGAGATGCAACACTTTTAATATAAAGGAATAATATGGAAAATTTTAAATACGAAGTATTACATACATGTAAACAATCAGGTGCTAGAGTTGGAAGACTTTATACTCCTCATGGAGTTATAGATACTCCAGTATTTATGCCTGTTGGTACAAATGCCACTATAAAATCTTTAACACCAAAAGTTATAGAAGAAGACTGCAAAGCTTCGATATTACTTGCAAATACTTATCATTTATATTTAAGACCGGGTGAGGAATTAATAGAAAAAGCAGGTGGCCTTCATAACTTTATGAATTGGCATAAACCAATTTTAACTGACTCAGGTGGATTTCAAGTTTTCTCTTTAGACAAAATGAATAAAATATCTGATGAGGGTGTTCAATTTTCATCATATATAGATGGTAAAAAATTATTTATGACTCCAGAAGTTGCAATTGATGTTCAACAAAAACTAGGAGCAGATATAATAATGGCCTTTGATCAATGTACAGAAGGTCATGCCGATTATAATACATCAAAAGATGCTTTAAGAAGAACAAAGCTTTGGCTTGAGAGATGTGTAAAATATAAAACAAGAGAAGATCAAATGTTGTTTCCTATAGTTCAAGGAAATATGTATGAAGATTTAAGAAAAGAAAGTCTTGAGCATGTTTTAAAGTATGCAAAGTGTGGTTTCTCTATTGGTGGCTTATCTGTGGGTGAACCAAAAGAAGTAATGTATAAAATGTTAGATTGCCTAAAACCTTTATATCCTAGCGATCAGCCAAGATATTTAATGGGTGTAGGATCTCCAGATTGTTTAGTTGAGGGTGTAATGCGTGGTATAGATATGTTTGATTGTGTTTTATCTACTCGTATAGCAAGAAATGGTACGGCTCTAACTAGAGAGGGGAATTTAACAGTTAGAAATGGTGCATATAAGGAAGACTTTAGCCCAGTAGATAGCGGTTGTGATTGTTATTGTTGTAAAAACTTTACAAGGGCTTACATAAGACATTTAATAAACGCAGATGAAATTTTAGGCGGAGAACTTTTATCTATCCATAATATAAGATTCTTAACTAAACTTATGGAGGATATAAGACAAGCAATTTGGGAGGATAGATTCCAAGATTTTTATGATGATTTTACAAAAAAATATACTTGGGGTCATGGTGGAAATAAACAAGAATATAACCAACCAAACAAAATAAAATAAAAATTTAAGTAAAATTTAGAAAGAAATAATATAATGGTAAAAATGTTAATTCAACATTTTGCTTGAAAAATGTATATTTTTACTATAATATAGAAAAAGTAAGATAAATAAGGAGAACATAATATGAATAGTTTAGTAATGTTAAGCGCCATAAGCAGCAATGTAACAATGCTTATTGTTTTAGCTGTATTAATGGTTGTGATGTTAGTTATGTCCATTGTTCCACAAAGAAAGAGACAAAAAGAAACTCAAAAAATGATGGAATCTTTAAAAGTTGGTACAAAGATTAAGACAATTGGTGGATTTATTGGAGAAATCGTTGCTATGGATTCTACAACAAATACATTAGTTATTGATTTAAGTGGTAAAGGTGATAAATCTTTATGTGCAACTATTGATAGAAGTGCAGTTTATACAGTTATGTCTGTTAATGCTCAAGGTCAAACAGTTGAACCTCAAAAGGAAACAGCTTTAGATGACGTTAAGCCAGCTGCTACCGAAAAGATTGAAGAAACTAAAGTTGAAGAAAACAAAGAAGAAGCTAAAGAAGCAGTGGAAACAGCTGAAAATAAAGACTAATTTTAACAAAATAAAAACTGGCTTTTTAGGGTCAGTTTTTTATTTTGTAAATAATTGCTTGAATATAATCTAAAATTATAATAATATATTAAATAGAAAAAAAATCGGAGGCGTCAAAATGACACATATTAATACAATTGTAAAAAATGGAATGAAGAAAAGTGGAAATATTGGCTGTGGTGAATGCCAATCATCATGTCAATCAGCTTGTAAGACATCTTGTACAGTAGGAAATCAATCTTGCCAACATCAAGATGAAAAGATTAACAACCAAGTTAAGAAGCCTCTATTATAATATAGTTTAAAGAGAATAATATGACTCATTGTTTTAGTTTTAACTACCACAATAGAGCTTATTATTTCATGTGGGATTCTGAAAGTGGCAGTTTACATAATGTAGATAAAGCCACTTTTTTAATTGCGAAAAATAGATTTGAAAAGGATTTAAATGAAGAGCAATTAAAAGAGTTAAATTCCATTGAAAAAAATGAGCTTAATGAAATTAATAGCGAATTAGACACGCTTGTAAAAGAGGGTGTTTTAGATTCTCCATGTACAGTTTTTCAAAAAGAAAAAAGAATTGGAGAGATAAAGGCGCTTTGCCTTCATATTTGCCATGATTGCAATTTAAAATGTAGATATTGTTTTGCAGACGAGGGAACTTATCATACAAGGTCTCGTGCGCATATGTCATTTGAAGTTGGTAAAAATGCAATTGATTTTTTAGTACAACATTCTGGACATAGACATAACTTAGAGGTTGATTTCTTTGGCGGAGAGCCTTTAATGAATTTTGATGTTGTAAAACAAATTGTTGAGTATGCAAGATCTATTGAAGATAAAGTTGGAAAGAAATTTTCATTCACAATGACAACAAATTGTGTTTTACTTTCACAAGATAAAATCGATTGGTTAAACAAAGAAATGCACAACGTTGTCTTATCGCTTGATGGAAGACAAGAAATAAATGACGATGTAAGAAGAACAGTATCTGGTAAAAGTGCATTTAATGCCATTTTGAATAACGCACTTAATATGAAAAAAGCTAGGGGAGATAAACAGTATTATGTACGTGGAACATATACCTCTAAAAATCTTGATTTTTCAAAGGATGTTATGTTCTTAAACGATGCAGGTTTTGACCAAATATCTATGGAACCAGTTGTAACAGATATTGAGGATTTAAAAATTACAAAAGAAATGCTACCAACTATTTTAAATGAATATGAAAAATTAGCTGAAGAGTATATTGATAGAAGAAAAGATCCTAAGAAATGGTTTAATTTCTTCCACTTTATGATAGATATTGAATCTGGTCCATGTGTTGTTAAAAGATTGACAGGGTGTGGTGCTGGATGTGAGTATTTAGCTGTAACGCCAACTGGAGATGTATTCCCATGTCACCAATTTGCGGAAAACAAAGAATATTATATTGGTAATGTCTTTGATAAAGAGATAGATATGTCAATCTCAAAGAAGTTTGCTCAAAATATTGTTACACAAAAACCAAAGTGTGATAAGTGTCCTGCAAAATATTATTGTTCAGGTGGTTGTACAGCAAATAATATTAACTTTGCCGGTGCTATGAATAATCCATACGAAATAACTTGTGAATTAGAAAAAAAGAGAATGGATTTATCCTTGGCTATAAAAGCGATAGAAGATGCAGGTGAATAGATTTTTAAGAGGGTTTTTAATAAACTCTCTTATTTTTTTTTATATGAAAAGGTTAAATTTCTCATATAACCGAATTTTACTTGATAATAGATTATAAAATATTATCTTGTTGACATTAAAAATATCGCTATATATAATTA
>CAVAVP010000005.1:0-22961 GCA_963592135.1 bacterium | reverse complement strand
AATATATATAGGCGCAATTAAAGACTCAATAGAATAAAGCTTAAAATAGTAAAATTATTAAAATTTTAATTATTATTTTACATAAAACCTTAAACTTTTCTTAAAACTTTTCTAATGTAAAATTTTCTTTAAATATTAGCAATTATCGAATGTTTGGCATGTTTTGTATATTTTTTGGCAAAGTATACTTTTACTCTTTTCTTAACTTTGTGTATTTTCAATTTCTGTTGATATGGTAAATGAGATTTTTACCTCATCAAAAATCTCTGGAACTAACTCTTGAGATACATCAAATTTAACATAAACAAGCATATATCCTTCGCCTTGTGGAGTATCATTTATTGTGTATGTGGTGCCTTTTGCAACCCATGTAGTTGCCTCAGGTAAATTATCTACATCATAAGAATCTACCCTTATAAAACTATAATTTAAATGCTTATCTAAATATGTAGATTTACCCTCATTTAATAGATTATCATTAGAATCTTTATATATAGTATTTGTTGTAGACCACCCTACATTAACTGTAGATAAACAATTATATTTAATAATATAAACTGCATATTTTTCATCATTAACTACACTAGATTTTGTATAATTTCCAACTCCAGAATGAGTCGAGTTTGGTGTTAATGTTGTGTCCGAAAGTTCAAGAGTTAAAGCAATTTCTGCACTTGTTGCAGAAGAAATTTCAAGAAAAAACTCTGTATTTCCAACTGAGAAAAAGGCGTAACTTACAGATACTGCAATAATTGCAGTAACTACAATAAGTACTATAATACTTGCTATAAGTGCCTTATTCTTCAACTTTATTTATGCCTCCTAATAGGGTATATGTATCCCCGCTTTTTTGGTAATATTTAATATTTCCACTAATGCCTATAAAACACCATTTATAAATCGTAGGAAGTGTTGTTTCATTTTCAAAATAGACTTCACTTAAGTTACCACATCCTGAAAATGATGCCCCTTCAATGCTTGTTACACTATTAGGAACGCTTACTTTTGTTATATTCTTTAAATCATCATAATCCGTCATAAGCAAACTTATTTTAGTAACGCTAATTGAATTTTGTCCAATCTGTATACTCTCTGGTATTACAGCTTTTTCATATTCACCAAGCGTGCCTATATAGCCAATAAGAGCTACATTTGTATAAGTTATTGTATCACTACTTAAGCTCTTTGTTGACCCATCACTGCTCATTTCATATAATTTAAATTTTTGTGTATCTTCATCAAAAAATAATCTATAGTCTTTTGTATATTCTCCATTTGGAGCAAAGACCATATATTTATATGTAGCATTGGTTTTATTATCTATATTTGCCCCGTTCTCATCAGGAATAGTAAGAGATGGATTTCCGCCCCAAAAGGCATAAGCGGTAACCGATGCTACTACTAAAACAATTATAGCTATTGAACTTATTAAAATTGCTAATTTTGTTTTACCCATTTATTACCCCACTGAAAATATAAACTTAAATGATGAGTTTAAAAATGTAGTTTGGTCTGAAAATCTAAATTCTTCAGAATACGAGCTTCTTTCTTGGTTATAACCATAAAATCCTATATATAAGCCTACGTAGTTTGTTATACCAGAAGCCGATACATCTATGCCATATGTATAGTTCATACCACTAGATAGCGCCGACTCGTAACCTGCAGCTACATCGCCTCTATCTACCATAGTTTCCTTGCTTTTCCAATAATCAAAGCAAAAATATCTATTTACATAAACACCAGTTATAACTATATTTGTAACCTTTTTTGTTGTTTCATTATATACGCAATAATATGGCGAAGCGCCCTCGCCGGTTGGCAAAGAACCTACGGATGTTGAGTAATACTTATTGTAATCACTCTCACTTACTCCACTTACACCCAATACCTTTTCAATAGTTTGACTTAAATTATAAGGATATTTATCCGTTAAATTAACAATAACTTTAGATATTGAAAGTTTCATTGTACAATCACTACTAGACTTCATAACGAAACTTAAATTATATTTCATTTCATAAGGCTTATCTGATGTAGTATAAATATTACCTTGTTGATCGTACCCTTTTTGCCCTTCATATGGAATTGAATATTTTATACAATCCCCATCCATATCCTCATTGCCATCGGCTATTGAAAAGGAAGTAACATCGCCAGATTTAATAACACCTTGAACAGTTTGTGTAGTTTTAGCCGCAAACCATGCAAAAGTGGCCATTAGAGCCACAAATGACACAACTATAAGTAGTATCGGTGTTATTATTTTTTCCGCCTTCATACATGTTCCTTACTCTTGTTTTTTATCCTCGACATTTACATCTTGAGCGTTTATATCCTGTGCATTATCATCAACCGTTTTATTATTTAAAATTACACTATTATCTACGCCCGAAAGCGCTTTAGCCCTTTCTTTTTCTACAGCCTCTTGTGCTATTTTTGCCAAGTATTCTTCAATTGCTTTTTTCTTTATTTCCTCTTCAAGAGAGTTTGCCTCAGTATTTACTGGATTTTGCTGAGCCATAATAGAATTCTTTAAAGCTTCAATTTCTTCTTGTTTTTGTTGTTCAAGCTTTTTAAATCTTGCACTAATAATAAGTTTTACAAGTAAGTACAAATTATACGCTAAAAGCGCAGCAAGTGGAATTACAACTGACCATAAGAAATGCTTTGAATCTAAGAACCAATAAATTACAGCACCTATCTTTGGAATAACAGATACTACTACACCTTGAACCTGAGATTCTTCATATAAAATTCCTTGAGATGGTTCAAATGTTCCGTTCTCGTTTCTTTGTAAATCACCAAGTGTTAGATAGTTGTAATAACCATCTTTATTTTGAAGTTCTTCATAGTTATCATGTTTATGAATAACATTGTTCTCATCAGAATATGTAAGTGTATAAAGATTTCCATCGATTACTTTATCTATTTGTATAATTCTGTGGGTAATTAAGGCTTGTTGACCATTAACGTTTCCAATATAGGTTATAACATCTCCAATTCTAAGCGATTTATAATCTTCTTCACTTGATACAGCCTTTACTATAAGTAAGTCTTTTATATCAAACGAACCTATTGGATGTGTTGCTTCACTATAAATAGTCTTTATTTGATCTTTTGTCATATTACCATTCATAGAATCAGATAATACTACCGTTAAGTTATATCCTTTACTTAAATCTTCTTCTGTCTTTTTAGAACCAAATATTACAGAAATGGCAAGTACTATTGCAAGGATAATGACAATTATTTCAATTACCATTACAACTATATTTACTACTCTTTTTGCTTTAGATTCTTCCTTATTTTTTTTCATTAGCCCTACGCTCCATAGTATTCTGGCTCTTCATATTCCGTTACTGTAAATATTGTAGATATAGAACACTTTCCACCTACTATGTCATTTACACATTGTAAATCAGTTCCTTCTAGCCAAACTACAATTGTATATTTTTTATAAGCACTATAGGATAAGCGCTTGTTCTTTTCAAACATTATATAATAACCAAGATCTTCTTTTGTATCATCATCATAAAGTTCACCATAAAATGGTGTTGCCATATTTGTATTTAAAAGCGCATACGATGCGTTAAGTTCCTCAAGCGATATACCAAGTTGATCTTTTTCACATTTATCATAAGATACATACTCACTAGTTCCATCAGTCTTTGCTTTTCCATAAACATGGACTGAGCTTACTTCGTTTAAATTATTCTCATCGCTCTCTATTACTAGTACTCTTAACGCTGATGAGATATTTTTTGTATCACGAATTATTCTTATACCCATATTGTACTTGCAGGTTGATGTTTTGCTAATATTTTTAACATAAAAACTATATGCAACATACGCAGCGCCATGATGAGCACCATCTTGGCCTAATATGTTGCTTTGAATATTAAACCAAGGATATGTATAGGCGTCAATTGCGTTTGGCGCATTCATATCTAAGTTATTTGTGTATTCCAAAAAGTCTGGAGTTTCACAAAGTGCTAAACCATCTTTTGCGTCAGATATAGATATAAGCATAGTATTTGCATCAATATATGTCATAACACCATATGCGCCTCCTGTTATTAAAAGAGCCACAATAAGAACAATAACAATAATCTTTGTTACGGTCCTTCTCTTTGAAGCCGCTCTTATTGTCTTATTTTTTATAATATTATTTTGTTCTTTACTATTTAGAGCCATCTATATCTCCGTTTTTCTTTATATATTCTTCTATTGCTTTTTTCTTTATTTCTTCTTCATTGTCAAGCACGTCTTTTACAGCCTTTTCTTGAAGTTTTTTTATCTCTGCTTGTTTTTCTTCCTCAAGTTTTTGTGCTTTTTTATCCGTTCCAGCCTTTGCTAGTATTATAACTTGCCAAATTAATATTGCAAGTAGCGGTATTACTATAATACAAGCAAATCCATACCATTTTTGCAAGATTTTAATAAGGCCTGCAATAACACTGCTCTTTCCTACTATTATACCCTTTATATTATCTAAAGGTATTGGCACGCTGTCCAATACAGCTATTTCATTATCGCCTTTAGTATGAACATACCAAACTCCATTTTCTTCATATGGTTCTCCATATATTCTATGAGTGACTGTTTGTCCAGTAAGCAGCCCTTTATAGTCAAACCCCTCTGGAGCAATAAAGGCAATTACCGGTTTTTCCTCGCCATCTTTTACTATAAAGTCTTCAGGCTTAGGATTTTTTATATTCTTGCAAATTACTACATCCCCAATTTTATAAGTTGGATCCATAGAATCTGAAACAACAGTATATGTTGTATAGCCAAAAAGCGATGGTGTTTCACCAACTATTCTTTGGGCTATAAGCTTTAGCATACAACCGACTATTAAAAGTATTAAGGTCCATTCTATAACTTTTAAAGTTATACTTAACCACTTTGGGACTTTTATTTTTTTAGCTTGCCCCATTATTTGTCTCACCAAGGCCAGCATAAACAATGCTTTCATCCATTGTCTCTCCAGCTTCATGTTTTGCTATTTGCTCATCAAGTTGCGCAAGTCTTTGCGTTTCTCTTTCTTCTATCTTTAAAAGTGCAGCCTGTTCACGTTTAAATGCTTCTTCTCTCTTTTTCTTTGCACGCATGATCATGGCCCTTTCCTTTTCTATTTGTGCAATTAATCTTTCAGCTAAAACTTCACTGCCATCTATCTTATCTAAAACGGCTGAGGTTGAAGCGGCCGCATTTTCCATTTTAACCTTCTCAAGTACTCTATCTATGGCCTTATTTATTCTGGTCATTTCAGCTTTAGTTAAAGCAACTTCATCGGCGGTTCTTTGGAACATATCACGAGTCTCTTCAATAAGGCCTACATCTTGAATTTCATCTTCTTCCTCATCTTCTTCCTCTTCCTCGTCCTCATCGTCAACTTCGGGCTCCTCTATTGGCGGATTTTCTTCCTCCTCTTTAGTCTCCTCGGTTTTTTCTTCTACTTTATCTACCTCATCAGGAACAACATCTTGATCTATTGCCTCTTTTGGAGTTTCTTTTTTCTCTTCATCCTCCTTAGGCTCTTCTTCGCTTTCTGGTGTTTGTTCCGTAATCTCTGGTTTTTCTTTTTCCTTCTCTTCTTTATCCTTAGAATCCATATTAGATTCATTAAAGAATGCATTATCTTCAGTTTTTCCTTCAATTAAACCTTGCATTAACATAGCACCTAAACAAATCATATCTTGTATACCTGTATTTAATTCAGCGTCAATATTAACTGGTTTTACATCATTTTCTACACTAAAGCCCATCTTTGTATATGACTCTACAAACTGCCACAAAACAAGCGCTTTTTTAAAGTCTGGATTCTTAAGTATTACATTTGTTCTAGTAATTGGAGGTCTAACGGGAGCGGATGATACCATTTGTTTTGCAAAAGGAGATGATAAGAAATCTAGTACAATTCTTTGAACCTTTGCTATTCTTTCAACTACAGATAAATCATCATTCTCTAGATTTTTTACCTCATCGATTGGAAGTGCTCCTATTAAGTCAAGCTTATAGAATACTCTTGTTTTTCCAGTAAAGATGGAAGTGTCTACATTAAGTTCCATGACGTTATCGTTAATATAAGCTTGCTTAATTGCATCCATACGACGTGATATAAAGTTATTAAGGTTCTTTAAAAGCGTGTATATAAATCTATTTTCATATACCTCAAAACTTTCTTCCTTTGTTACATTTAAGATTTTATTTGGAGTTACCATACCATCTTCATCTACACTTGAAATGAAGTTCGTATGTTGTGCTAAGTGTTTAACAGATTCTGTTGAGATAGCACGTGCAAGCGATATGTCTACAATATCCTCTTCTTGAACAATAAACTTTCTTGGGTTTCTAACTATATTATCTAGCGATACAATTGAGTCTTCTATCATCTCAACCCACTCTAGATCAAAAGACTTTGTACGTTGCTTTTTACTTAACTTTATAGTTGGACGAGCAACCTTTAATTTTTTTTGAAAATCTGTATAAAATGACTCTGATTGAAGCATTTTATTAATGTTTTCCACATATTGGTTATACTTTGCTCTGTCCTCATTCATCAATATAGCCTCAAATTAAAGATTAGAATAACTTCTTTAATCTCATTAAGTATTCCTTACATTCTGTCATGTTCTCTTCACCAAAGTTATCACTTAAATATTGAATATATGCATCAATTTCATCACGAATGAAACCTAAGTTCAAAGATTCAAACTTACGTAAAATCTTATTACAAAGTACATAATCTAGCCCATCAATCTCTGTTCCACCACAAGCAACATATACAGGAACGAATTCCCTTAATTGCTTAACAATACGGTTACCAAAGGCAAGCCTGAAGTGTGCTATAACGTAATCATCCATGTCTTCAAACTTCTTTAAGTTCTCATCTGATACTTTATGCTCCTCTTGCGCTTTAGCAAAAAGCGCTTCAAGTGTATGATAATTTACTGGGAAATTCTCAGTAAGTGGCGCATCAAATGCTGCCGCTTTTGAGTTAATATTTATAGGCATACCTCTATCGTAAACCTTATCTGATATAGCAAATGTTGAGTCATCGTTATTAGCTGTTCCTACATACCACATATTCTCAGGCAATCTAAAACGTCCTTTTTCAATATGTATTGGATCTGATGGCCAACCTGATGGTACTAAGTCAATAACCCATTGTGCACGTGATGGCATTTCAAGAATAGATAACATTTCAGCAAAGTAGTACTCTACACGCGCAATATTCATTTCGTCCAGTACTGTTATATAAATATCGTTATTATATGTAGCTTCATACATTTTCTTTAAAACTTCAGTTTCATTAAAACGTTTAGTAAATTCGTTGAAGTATCCGAAAATTTCTGTTCTATCTCTCCATGATGGTTGAACTGATGCAATTGTTGTTTCATTTGCAAAGAAGTGTCCTAAACATTCTGGAAGTGATGTTTTACCAGTACCTGAAATACCTTGTAATATGATTAAACGAGATGTTGCCATTGAGGCAATAAATAATCTTATAATCTTAATCTCATAATAAAGCTTACGCCAAGGACGCTCTGGATTGTTCGCTGCATAATTTCTTATACGATCACAAAGTTGCTCTAGTGTAAAGTTATCGTCATATTCATGAACTGTTGCTTGACCTGTTGCATACAATTGATCAACTTCAGTAAGTTTATAGAAACGACTCTCTTTTTGTTGTGGCTCTTCTTCTTTCTTCTCGCCACCTTCTTGAGCTTCATCCTCAAGTAATCCTTCATTTCCATAACCCGTCACTTTCATACCAAGTATTCTATCTTTTTCTTGATTTAACTTAATAATTTGTCTCTTTAAATTATGTATTTCATCAACTAAATCTTGATTTACAACTCTTGTTCTTAACTTTCCGGCAATCCTAACAATTCCCCAAACAACTAACCATATAATTCCAACTAAGATAACAACTACAACAAGCACTATAAGGATAGCAACTATCCAATTACCTGCTGACCAATTTCCACTATATTTGCTAAATGTAGCATAATATTGCGGAAAATTAAACATATTATATATGCCTCTAAATATCCCTAAAAATATCTCAGATATTCCACCCCATAGAACACCTAAGAAGTCAAAAATAAAGTCTTTCATCGTTATCTCACTTTTTACTAGTTTTTATGTACTTTTTAAATTTTCAACTCATAACAAACCTCATGCGCTTTGTTATGAGATATGGACTAAGCCCTTTTCAGGACTTAGCCATTTTAGACGGTTAAATTAATTCCGGTTATACCGCTTCTGCAGTAGTATCAGGTAATGTTAATGCTCCACCAAAAGAATATAGAATTGAAATTTTAGATCCCCTTGCTGAATCTTCTGCTTTCCATCCATCTATCCATGCATATGTAGCAAAATTTACTCCAGAACCGCTTTGAATTGTTTCTGTCGTAAATGTGTATGCCAAGAATGTTGCATTGGCAGGTACTAGTGTTGTTTGATCAGCAGCTGTGATTGCAGTATCACCATTTTTTCTAAATGTTATCTGACTATTTGTATTTCCTGCTAAAGTAGCCTTGTCATATTCTGGAATATTTCCTACTATACCTTTTACAGCTACATTATTAGTTGATGTATGTGCTAAGATATCTCCTTCTTGTGCATCCTTTAGTTGATCTACGTCTGTGTAGGCTTTCTTTGAACCTACAGGATTTTCGGCTTTATATGCACTTGCATCTTCATAGTTGTAACCAAGCGTATAAGTTGCACCTGCACCATCTGCAAAATAGAATGTTAGTCCTGCTGCTGCATATCTACTATTTGCATTATCTGTTTCTAATACTACAAGTATTGTCACTGTACATTTAGCCTCACCAGTGTTACCATTTACTATTCTTACAACAGTGGGATCTTTAGCAGTAGATGCTGATGTAACATATGCATTTCCGTTGTATGTATTACATGCATAGAAATTCTCTGTTGATTTATTTACTGTTACGGCTGTAGCTGTGTTTGCATTTGGTGCAAGTGTAAGTACACCATTTGGTGAATATAGTCCTGCTAATGCATCTCCTAAATCTAATGTTGTAGATTGTGAAGACCATGTTACATTTGTGCCAGTAATTGTTCCTTTAGATAATGACCAACCACTTGTTGCATTTGATGTAATTGTCATTGTAGCCGTAGATGTACTTGATGATGCAAACCATGCATATGTCGCTGTAGATAATGCTACAACTACTACAACTATCATTGCTATTGTTGTTATTAATGTGCTTTTTTTCATAATTTTTTGTCTCCTTTTAAATTTTGAAAATTAAAACTTTTAGTTTTTTTTGTTTTGAGATTTAAAAAATATAAATAGATGCCTTTAATTAAACAAATAACCGTCTTAAATTTGTCCTTTATAAACTTTAATCTCCAATTTGTCTTGTTTTTTATAAGTTTTACCTTATTTTTTCTTTTTCTTTGGTGGAGTTGAAACATTTAGTTTTATTACATTTGCTCCACGCTTTTTTTCCTTTGTTTCTTTTTTTGTTGTATCTTTAGATAAAGAAGCAAATTCTTCCATCGACGTTGCAAGTTGTCCAGCTCCTAATTTTTGCGCTAAACGTTTTGCCTCTTCATTTTTAAGCCTTTGTAATTCTCTTTCTTTTTCCTCTTGCTCTTTTCTTAATATTTCTTCCTCTAAAGCTTTTCTCTTAGCTTCCTCTTCTTGGGCTTTCTTTTTAGCTCGCGCTGAATCAGCTAATCTTAACTTTAACTCCTCTGCTTGTGAGGTTATATCTATAATGATTGTTTCTTCTTTTCTTTCTCGATCTTTAATTTGTGGTGCATCTTTAGCAGCAACAACAAAACTCTTTTTGTCTTCAACTATATCTACATTTGAATCAATTATAAGAGAATCTATCTTTCTCTTTGGTCTAACAAGTGCAGATCCTGCATAAATTTCAACACCATTATCTTTGAATACAGACAAATTGTCTTTACTATTAACATTTCCTACAACCAATGTTATATTCCCTTGATCTGCGATATTTTTAAGCATTGCTATAACACCCTTATTTTGATTAGTATAGTATCTATAATCTAACAAAAAATAAGTTGTTGGATATTTAAGTAAGATATCTACCGGTGCTCTATCTACACCACTTATCATAATAGTAGCACCAATATTAGCTAAGAAATTTAATCCTGCTATTGCTGCTCTATCTCCAAACTTTTCTAGTTGATAGATATCAAAACAAAGAATTAAGTTTGGTTGCAGTATCGACCCTAATCTATGCACATTACCTTCAGACAATAACTTTGCTGAAACCTTGTACATAAACATTTGGTCATAATATACCTTATAGTCGTTTTCAAAGTGCTTTAATGCTAAGAAATTCAATGTAACAATTCTATTTGAAGTTTCAGCAGAGTTCACGTACTGCCAAGGATATAACGATCCAAGCACATCATCTTCAAGCACCTGCCATACTTCTAAAAAATGTAATTCCTCATCATTTTTGTAAAAAGGATTGTAGTAATAGGTAACAGCTTTCTTTGGTCCACTCTTTTTAGAACTTTTTTTAGCCACTACACTTACCTCCTTTTTATGCTATTTCACATTTTAAGTTTATCTTTTAAAAAAAAATGTGTCAATAATCTTTTCATAATCAAAATGCCAACACACCTTAATTTTGTGCCATTTTTACAAAATTTTAAGTTATTTTTATGGTTTAAAAAACAACTTTTAGCAAAAAAACTCATTACATATATAAAAATATCGGGTTTTTAAAATTTGATAATTTTTTTTAAAATTAAGTTTGTAAAATTTAGGTTTATTTACACTTTTCCCTTGTATCTGTTTATATACAAAACCTAAATTTTACCTATTTTACAGATTTTGTCCATATAAAATTTGCTTTGTCTATATCGCTACTTATTTTTTATTCGCTTCTATGTTTATTTTATTAAAAGATAAATAAACTAGCACTTAACCCGCTTATTATACGAACTGAAACAATTGTAGCATTATCTACAACTATCATCGATTTAAATATTAAAATTTATTAAGCAAGCCCCCATATAAGCAAGTATTGTTAATATTTTTTCTTTTGTTCCAATGTTTTAATCACCGCAAGAACTGCACAAGAATTAAAATATAATGAAATTTCCAAGGCAATTGAAGTATCTTCACCAACTATCAAATCTTGAATTAGTATTTTAGAGCGCACAGGAATTATTGTTTTATTATGTTCTTTTGCATCTACTTTAACTAATAGAATTATTAAAACTCCAAAACTATATTTTATAAACACTGGCCTTTGTGCTTTCTTATGTCGTTGGTCTAATGCTGAAACTCTAGAAAATGAAGCAATGGATGGTGCATTTTTAGAAACATACGTTGTTTCCGAAATTATAAAAAGCTATTATAATACAGGAAAAATATCTGATTTATATTATTATCGAGATATTGACAAAAAAAGAAATCGATTTACTTATCGATAAATGTGACAAAATTTATCCTATAGAAATTAAAAAAAAAGCAAGAGATCATACTCATGCGGATAAAAATATTGAAGTTCTAAAAATTTTAAAAAAAACATAGAGCCCGAGACAATCCTATGTATGAGTGATAAATTAATTTCTCATAGTAAAAATACTTGGCTTTGCCCTATATCTTTAATATAGGTTTTGTAATTTGCTACACCATAAACACAAAACTTTTTTACTTGACCTTTACACTTATCGCAGGCATTATCACTCTTTTAATGCTTATAAGAAAAAGCAAAAATTAAAAATAAAGGCAATATTGTAACTAAAAAAATCAAGAGCCCAACGTGATGTCAGACTCTTTTTGTTTCAACACTTAACAAATTTTACAATAACAGCATACTCCAAAATACTACATTAAACAACCCATTCACGCGAACAATACACAATTACATTCTATCGCCATATTGGTTTCGCATATAATTATCTATAAGGTATTGCACATTATCTCCAGGTGCAACCGAAAACGTTTCAGTAAAAGTTTTCGTACGTCCACAATGAGGGCATTTTACTCTTATTTAAAAACTAACTTTTTCTCTTCCGTTTTCAAACTTACTACTCGTTTCCTGATACTCCCATGCACACCCATCCAAAGATTCATGACAGCTATCGCATGTTTTTCTACGAAAATTTATCATCTTTTTATAACTCACGAATAAACCAATACCTGAAATTATTGCTGCCACTACTGCTACTCCTGCTAAAGTCATATTTGAATCTGAATCTAAAGCCATAAAAAAAATTATACTAACAATAAGCAGCAAAGACCAAATAATGCAAGCTATAATTTGTCTTTTTCTTTTTCCTTTAATTTTATTATTTTCCATATTCTTCTTGAACCTCCATAATAATTTCCGAATTTTTTTGTGTTATTTTGATTTTTGTAACTTTTGTTTTGTGTTTTTTGCAATACGCTAATTTAATAAGATCAATTAAACTAGTACTTATAACAGAGGTTACTGTACCTATAAAAATATCAAGAATTATTGAACCTTTTTCAACATTTTCAATAACTGGCTTAAAATCATTTAATTCATAATTATTTAAAAATAAATAGTCTTTGATATCCTTGTTTATGGCTTCAAGAAAATCAATAGTATCTTCTAATGTTAATATGTTATTACGACCTCTAATATGAAATCTCACAACACTCCCCACTCTTTTTTTATTTAAGTTTCCTTTATTGTACCCCCCCCCGACAGATATCAACATTTATTGCGCAAAACCTTTGTAATGCTAAACTGGCAATCTAAAAATATATACCCAGGTATAAATAAGTAGACACAACATGCTATGCTTGTACACCGAAGGAATACAAAATGAGAGGCAGTAAATATTCAAAAAAAAGGAAAGTTTAACAACAGGTAAAGAAGTCTATAACGAAGATTTATTTGTTACAAAAGCCTCTGTAAATGTTGCATATTTCCACTTTTTATTTACTATTAGTTACAAAAAAAAGCAAGTCTAACCATTTTATTAAAATATATTTTCAACCTTTATTCTCATATTGAAAAAATGTCGATATTTGACAAATTTTATGTTGAAAAAATGTCGATATTTAATAATTTGTATGTTGAAAAAATGTAATTATATGCTAAAATATATACAGAGGTTTTTATATGTTTAAAAGAAAAGTTTATAATCAATTATTAGAATGGAAAAATACTATGTGCGGCAAATATGCGGCTTTATTAGAAGGGGCAAGACGAGTAGGAAAATCCACAATTGCTGAGGAATTCGCAAAAAACAATTATAAATCTTATATTCTTATTGATTTTTCAAATCTAACCAAGGAAGAAAAAGAGGTTTTTGAAGATATAAATAATTTAGAATTCTTCTTTATGCGCCTTCAATCTATAAAAGGTGTTGTTTTAGAAAAAAGAAACTCTGTAATAATTTTTGATGAAATTCAATTTGCACCATATGTTAGGCAAGCAATAAAAACTCTTGTCAACGATGGCCGTTATGACTACATAGAAACTGGTTCGCTTATTTCTATAAAAAAGAACGTTAAGAATATATTAATTCCATCAGAAGAACATAAAATTAATGTATATCCTATGGATTATGAAGAATTTTGTTGGGCTTGTGGTTATGAGTATAAAATTATAGAACAAATTTATAATAATAATATACCAATAGGACAAGCTGTAAACAGAACTTTAATGAGAAATTTTAGACTTTATATGGCAGTTGGCGGCATGCCTCAGGCTATAGAGGCATTTATAAACAACAAAAATTTTACTATCGTAGATAATGTAAAAAAAGAAATTTTGAATTTGTATTCTAACGATTTTTACAAAATCGACCCTAGCGGGAAATTGTCCGCTCTATTTAATTCTATACCATCTCAACTTGCTCACAACAACAAGTTTTATATAAGCAAAATCACAAATAAACGAGTTTCCAACAGCGATTATGACTATATTTTTGATTTAATAAGTTCTAAAACAGTTTTGCCATGTTTTAAAGTATCAGACCCTTCTATTTCTTTAAATGGAACAAAAGATATCTCAAACTTTAAATTATATCTTTCAGACATAGGCTTATTTACCACAATGCTTTTTAGCGATAAGCTTTTAATAAACGAAAATATCTATAACAAATTATTGTCTGACAAACTTGATGCAAACTTAGGTTATTTGTACGAAAACGTTATTGCTCAAACAATTGCTTCAACGAACAGAGAGTTATATTATTCTACATTTAAAACTCAAAATAGCACCCATGATTATGAAATAGATTTTCTGACAACGGATAAGAATAAATTAATCCCACTTGAAGTTAAATCATCTAGTGCGAAAAATCATAAATCTATTAATGAGTTTTCAATCAGATATTCTTCAAAAATTTCGCGAAGAATATTATTCTCACAAGACGATATAGGGAATCAAGAAATTTTAGAATTAAAACCTTTATATTTAGCAAATATACTTATTTCTAATTTAAGTTAACTCTAATTACTCTTTTTAAAAATTATTTTAATTTATATGGTTTATAGATACCTTATAAACTAAATATTTATTAAATCAATATAAAAAATAAAAATTTTACATTTCTAAAAATTTTACATAAATTTGACATTTTTAACTTATTTTATGGCATTTTCTTATCATTTTCCTTTAAAAATTTCTTAAGCCTTACTCCCTCAACCCTTAAACTTTTTTAAAACTATGTTGACATTTTTTTGGGCTCTTTAATATAATGTTAATACAATAAAATAAAAATAACTTAGGAGGTTATTATGACAAACAAAAAAATTTGGTTAACAATTTTAGCCGTAATGTTAATTGTTTGCATGCTTTGTTCATTCGTTGGATGTAAAAACAATGACGAACAAAAAACTACAACCACTACTCCAAACAAGACAACAAAGACTGATGGAGAAAAGGCAGTAGAGCAATTACTTAGCGGTATCGAAAATGCCATTAACGAACAAAATCTTCAAGATTTAAAAGCTGGCGCTAATATTGACTTTGAGGTTAAATATGGCACCGAAACTAAGAAATATAATCTTGCTTTCAATCTTGACTTAGATTTAGTTCAAAGGGGCGAAACATCACCTTCACACAACACTCAATTAGAAGCCGAGATCACAGATATGGCTACCAACAAGGTAGTTCTTGGTGTTTACTATTACGATGGTGAAGCTGGTACAAACGATGTATACACAGGAAATTCAGTATATCTAAGAACAGAAGACAAACTTATGTATTTTGATGCTCCATTTATTGCTGATACTATGACAGCTCTTGCTGCAGACGTTCAATTCACAGACAACGCAGACATCTCTGATGCTATGAGTTCAGCTGATTCTGTTGTAGGTATCCTAAAGGATTATCTAGGAAATGCTACTTATTCAGAAACTGGTTCATCTGTTTCTATTAAGTTAGGAGATATCGTTGATGGTTTAAAAGATCTTATCTCTGGTATCAATATAAGCGACTATACTAACCCATTAAATGTTGATATAACATTAGATCAAGTTATTGAAGCTATTAAATCTTTGACTATTACAATTAATACAACAGTAGATAATGGTGTATTAACAGGTGTTGATTTATCTTTAGGGCTAGATGCATTTGACTTAACAGCAAAGAAATTAAATTCAACAGAAAATTTACTTGTTGTTAAATTAGACAAAAATACAACAGTTTCTATTAGTGCAGATTTCAAAGTAGGAGACTTTATTACACATACATTCAACACTGGAGACCTTGAAAGTGCTGAATATACTGAAAACTTAATCAATGCTCAAGCATCATTAGATTTCTACGTATCAAATCCTATTAATATTATGTTCAATGAATCTTTAGGATTATCTTTAAATGCAGGATACTACACAGTTGAATTAAAGGCTGCTGCTAATCCATTCCTTGTTTTAAGCAAATTAAAGAAAGATGGCAAGTGGGATATTGCATTTGTAGACACATATACAGTAGTTACAGATCCAGTTGATACTGATTTAAATAAATACTTCACAAAACCAGATGCTACTAAAGAAGTATATGTTGAAGCAACAACATTTAATGCATCTACAACTTACTACACAAAGACAGCTCAATTAACAAATATTATTGATGCCGTTTCTAAGATTGTTCCTATCATTGCAGATTTACAACTTAAGTTAACACAAACAAAAGATGTAAATGGCAATGTTGTAAGCATTGATGCAGGCACTGCAACATATCTTGATGCTGAAATTGTTAAAAACTATTCAAATGAAGCAAAAGAAGCGGAATTGGGCTCATATGTATACTTAAAGATGAACCTATTAAGTGGCCTTAGCCTAAATCTATCTAATGGTATGAGCTTAACAGATTTATTAGAGCAAGTTCCAGGCTTAATTGAAGGATTATCTTCAGCAGATGATGGATTAGACGATGCTACTAAAAATACACTTACAACTATTGGTGGATATTTATTAGGTTCTTATTTAGGAATTAACGATGGAGAAACAGGCCATGGTTTAATCTATGCTTCATTCGATTCATCTAAGACTACAACTAAAAAGATTCCATTCTCTGGATACACAGCATTCAATGGTGAATATAATGATGCTTACACATATTATGTAGATCAATATACAGTGGTTGCTACTTCTGCTGCAAAGGAAGATGCTTTCAACACATACTATATTAAAAATTCAGATGATACATATACAAAAGCAGATTCTGTTGAAAATGCAAAATTTGATGCCGCTACAACATACTATACACATGCGTATGTAGGTGCCGGTAATATTACAGCATTTGCTGCTGGTACACAATATTATGTTGGACCAGAATATGGTATTGGATTAAATGCTACATTGAATACAGCCAACTTAAGCACAGCTATTACAAGCACTTCAGGTTTAATTACAGCTACAATTGATGGATTAGATTTCATTAAGGGTATGCCTGCATCATTAACTGTATCTATTGGTAATGTTCATGCTTCATTGTTTGACTTCACACCTAACTATGCTGTTAATGGTGAAATTCAATCAACTACAGCTGCTTAATTAGTTTAAGCTATAAGCTTTAGGGGGTTTCCTTTTTGGAAGTCCCCTTTTTTTTATTAAACTTTAATTTTCTTTACTTTATATGCATATAAGTTATAAAATTAATGTGTTAATTTAAATACTTTTAAAGGATAGATAAATATATATGGATTTCAAAACTATTGAAAAGAAATGGCAAAAAAGATGGGAAGACGAAAAGTTATACTCTTTTGATACAACAAAAAGAGATAATAAATATTATGTCTTAGAGATGTTCTCTTATCCATCAGGTGCAAAACTACATGCAGGACACTGGTATAACTATGGTCCTAGCGATTCATTTGCAAGATTCATGAGAATGCAAGGGAAAGAAGTATTTCAACCTATGGGGTTTGATGCTTTTGGCCTTCCTGCAGAAAACTATGCAATTAAAACAGGTGTACACCCTCAAGATAGTACACTAAAGAATATAGAAACTATGGAAACACAACTTCGTGCAATGGGCGCTTCTTTTGATTGGGACTATGAAATCAAAACTTGTATGCCAGATTACTATAAATGGACTCAATGGATTTTTCTTCAACTATATAAAGCGGGTCTTGCTTATAGAAAAAAAGCTCCAGTTAACTGGTGTACATCTTGTAAAACAGTTCTTGCAAATGAACAAGTTGTTGATGGTAAATGCGAAAGATGTGGAAGCCAAGTTATTCAAAAAGATTTAACACAATGGTTCTTTAAAATTACAAACTATGCAGAAGAACTTCTTCAAGGATTAGATATTCTAGACTGGCCAGAAAAGACTAAAGCCATGCAAAGACACTGGATAGGAAAATCTACTGGTGGAGAGATTGAATTTACTTGCGAAAATGGAGATAAATTTAAAGTATTTACTACTCGTGCAGATACATCTTTTGGTATAACTTATGTTATATTAGCCCCAGAGCATCCTCTTGTAGATAAATTAACAACACCTGAACACAAAGAAGAGGTTGAAAACTATAAGAAAGAATGTGCTAAGATAAAAGAAATAGATAGATTATCTACAACAAGAGAAAAAACAGGCGCATTCACTGGCAGTTATTGTATTAACCCAGTAAATGGAAATAAAGTTCAAATTTGGATTGGAGACTATGTTTTAGCCTCATATGGAACAGGCGCCGTTATGGGCGTTCCTGCGCATGATGAAAGAGACTATGCTTTTGCTCAAAAACACAACATCCCTATTATTCGTGTTATTAAATCTAAAGATGGCTCAAATGACGACCTTCCATATTGTGAATATGGTACTTTATGTAATAGTGGCGAATTTGATGGAATGACATCAGAAGACGCAAAAACAGCTATTATTAAAAAATTAGAAAATGATGGAAAAGGTGCTCTTAAAACAAATTACAGACTTAGAGATTGGTTAATTTCACGTCAAAGATATTGGGGCTGTCCTATTCCTATTGTATATTGTGAAAAATGTGGCGAAGTTCCAGTGCCTGAAGATCAACTTCCTGTAAAATTACCATATAATGTAGATTTTACTCCAGATGGTGCTTCTCCACTTCTAAAATGCAGCGAATATATGAACACAACATGTCCTTGCTGCGGTAGTAAGGCAACACGTGATCCAGACACAATGGATACTTTCGTTTGCTCAAGTTGGTATTTCTTAAGATATCCTGATGCTAAAAATGACAAACAAGCATGGAATCCTGAAATAATAAATAAAATGCTTCCAGTAGATAAATATATAGGTGGTGCAGAACATGCATGTATGCATCTTCTATATGCTAGATTCTTTACAAAAGCTTTAAGAGACTTAGGATACCTAAATTTTGATGAACCATTTAAAAGTCTTGTTCATCAGGGAACGATTTTAGGGCCAGATGGCTTTAAAATGAGTAAATCTAGAGGAAATGTAGTATCGCCTGATGATTGCATTAAAAAATACGGATCGGACGCTTTTAGAATGTATTTAATGTTTGGCTTCTCTTATATCGAAGGTGGCCCATGGAATGAAAGTGGTATTGATTCTATTGTTAAGTTCATCGAACGAGTTGAAAGAATAGTAAACAAATATAAGACTTTTGATGAATCAAGTACACAATTTGATTCTAAAGAAAAAGAATTAAACTATATTAGAAATTATACAATACAAAAAGTAACTGCTGATATGAAAATATTCTCTTTCAATACAGCTATCGCAAGAATCATGGAATATGTTAACGGAATAAGTAAATATATTGATTCTGATTCAGTTAATGGTAAGTTTGCAAAAGAGTGTATATTTGATTTAGTATTACTTCTTGCTCCTATTATTCCTCATACAGCAGAAGAATTCCATGAAACGATGGGGTATGATTATTCTGTATTTAAGGAAAAATATCCAGTTTGTGATACAAAAGCGCTAGTTAAGGATGAATATGAACTTGCCGTTCAAATTAATTCTAAAATTAGAGCTAAAATAGTTGTGCCATCTAATGCAAGTTCAGAAGAAATTCAAAAGGTTGCGCTAAATGATGCCCAAGTAAAAAATGCACTAGGCACACAAAACGTTGTTAAAGTTATAGTTATACCTAGAAGATTAGTAAATATTGTTGCAAAATAAGGAGATGCTTTATGATAGATATTAAATTTTTAAGAAGCAACCCAGAAGCGGTTAGAGAAAATATAAAAAAGAAATTCCAAGACCAAAAACTTCCACTAGTAGATGAGGTTCTTGATTTAGATTCTCAATTTAGGGAAGCAAAAAACAGAGGAGACTTTTTACGTTCTCAAAGAAATACTGTTTCCAAACAAATTGGCGCTTTTCTAGCTAAAGGACAAAAGGAAGAAGCCGAAAACGCAAAGAAGCAAGTTGCAGAAATTGCAAAAGAATTAGGAGATCTTGAAGTAAAAGAAGCATCACTTGAAGAAGAAATAAAGAAAAGAATGATGGTTATTCCAAATATTATTGATCCTTCTGTTCCTATCGGCAAGGATGATAGCGAAAATGTTGAAAATGAAAAATTTGGCGAACCTAAAGTTCCACCATATGAAATTCCATATCACGTTGATATAATGGAAAGTTTTGATGGTATCGATTTAGATAGTGCTAGAAAAACCTCAGGTAATGGTTTCTACTATTTACGTGGAAATATTGCAAGACTTCATAGTGCAATTTTATCTTATGCAAGAGATTTTATGATAGATAGAGGTTTTACTTATTATATTCCTCCTTATATGATTCACTCTAGCGTAGTTAATGGTGTTATGAGTTTTACTGAAATGGAAAATATGATGTACAAGATTGAGGGTGAAGACTTATATCTAATCGGTACTTCAGAGCACTCTATGATTGGAAAATTCATGGATACAATTATTCCTGAGGAAAAATTGCCTCAATGCTTAACAAGTTATTCTCCATGCTTTAGAAAAGAAGTTGGAGCCCATGGAATAGAAGAACGTGGAGTATATAGAATTCACCAATTTGAAAAACAAGAAATGGTTGTAGTTTGTAAACCTGAAGATAGTATGGCTTGGTATAAGCAATTGTGGACAAATACAGTAGATTTCTTTAGATCTCTAGACATTCCAGTCAGAACACTTGAATGTTGTTCTGGCGACTTAGCTGACCTAAAAGTAAAAAGCTGTGATGTAGAGGCTTGGTCACCAAGACAAAAGAAATATTTTGAAGTTGGTTCATGCTCTACACTAGGCGATGCCCAAGCAAGAAGACTTGGAATCCGCATAAAAGGCAAGGACGGCAATTATTTTGCTCACACTTTAAATAATACAGTTGTAGCACCTCCTAGAATGCTTATTGCTTTCTTAGAGAACAATTTACAAGAAGATGGCTCTGTATTAATTCCTAAACCTTTACAAATGTATATGGGTGGAAAAACAAAAATTACTAAATAACTAAATACTTATTCAATTATTCAAACAAAATTGCAAGGTGGTTTAATATTTAATATTGAATCACCTTTTTTTATTTTGTGTTTTACTCTCTCTTGCTTTGTTGAATGAAATTAACCTATTTGTTATAATTATTTATATGAAAAAAACTCCAGTTTTATCTAAGAAAGAAAGAATATGGGAATTAGATTTTATAAGAGGATTTTGTGTTCTTCTTATGATTTTTGATCACTTTATGTATGATATAGCTGGAATATTTGGAGAAGAATGGTATTACTATGCTTTAGAAAACAATTTATCTAGATCTGACTTTTTATACACTTTATGGCAATTATCCATTCAATATTATTGGCATAATCCTTTACGTGATACCGTTGAGCCTGCGGTTGTTATTATATTTTGCATTGTTTGCGGAATTTCTTGTTCATTTTCTCGCAGCAACTTAAAAAGGGGACTTATAATAACTGCACTAGCATTTGGAATATATCTCGTTACTTCTTTTATGGGAGAAGAATCAACGATTCGCTTTGGTGTATTTCAAATGTTTGCGTTTGCTATTTTATTTTGGTGTTTAATTAATTTTTGTTGTAAAAAAAACAAGACAGCAACGGCAATAGCATGCGGAATTATAGGATTAATTATTGTTGTTTTAAATTATGTATTCATTGATATCTATAAAAACGATGTTAACGCATTCTCTCAAAACTCAGATTGGTTCTTTGTTGGAGAGTTCATGCTAGGTGAACCAAATAATGTTCCATCAGCAGATTATCAACCCATATTCCCTCTTGTTGGATATATGCTTCTTGGCGCTGCTATAGGCCCATTTATCTATAAAAACAAAAAAACATTACTTCCTATCCTTGGAAAGTATGATTGGTATGAACCTGTAAATCTTTGGGGTAGAATTGCAATGTGGGTTTATGTAGCACATCAAGTTGTAATAGCCGGTTTACTTGCAATAATAAGCGCTATATTCTTAACACCTGGAAACTTTATATTGATATAAAAAAGGCATGCTATTAACATGCCTTCGTTTTATTCATCATTGTCTTTTTCTTTTAATTTTCTTCTTCGAGCTTCCATTTCATCTTCTTCATCGCTCTCATCAAAATCTTTCATATCAATGCCTTTGCCAGCATTTTTAAATTCTTTGTCTAATTCATCTTCTTCTGGGGTTACGACCTCTTCTTTATCTAATTTTTTATCTTCTTCTTGTTCTTCAGCTTTTATTTCAGCTAATTCTTCACTAAACATTTCATCTTCAATAGAATCTTCTTCATCATCGTAATCATCGCCAAATCCGCCATCCATTGTATCATTTTGATCATCAAAATTATCATCTTCTTCTGAATCATCTTCTTCTACATCTTCTGGATTAACAATTTCTATATCATCATCTATTGACATATCTATCATAGAATCTTCATCAAATCCCTTAGGCGGTTTAATCTTTCCATCTGCAATTTTTTCTAAGCATTCCGGACAGAATTTTTCACCTGGTTCAACTGTGTTTATTTTACAAATAGGACAAATTACCTCTTCTTCCTCTTGGAAAAAGTCCTCTTGACTTGTTGTTTGAGCTTTGCAAACAGGACATAGGTCTTCATCATTTTTAATCCAATTTAATTCACATCTAGGACATAATTTATAATTTGACATATTTCCTCCAAAAAAATATATAGTTTCTTTGTGCTTGTATTATATGCATAGAGTTATCTTTTGTAAATATTTTTTTTATATTTTTATAAAAATTTTTATAAAGTTGACTTTTTAGTCGATTATTTCTATACATTTAAAGTTTAATTTTTAACAACTATCACTTTAAAATATCTAATAATATTCTTCTTTACATACTATTTTATTAGTTCTACTATTCAAAATTTTCTGATTTAATTTTATTGACATTTATATAATTTAGTTGTTATAATCTTTTTACGCTTGGAGATGTGGCTGAGTGGCTGAAGGCGGCGGTCTTGAAAACCGTTATAGTGAATAGCTATCTGGGGTTCAAATCCCTACATCTCCGCCAGAAGAGAATTGTACGAACACTAATGACAAATTGGAGTTCGTACTTTTC
>CAVAVP010000004.1:0-28757 GCA_963592135.1 bacterium | reverse complement strand
CTCCTGTTAAATCAAAAAATGCAAAATAAATAAAAGAGAAGCATTTAATTATTTGGGAAAAAATAAAATGTTTGTTTCAAATAATTTTGAATATGAGTATATAAGTACAATAAGTTTTTCACCTAGTATAAGTACAACAACATGGCAAGAAGAACTTTTTATACTAATAGATAAAAAACAAACGCAGGAATAATAAAAAAAGATTCAGATGTTTATACAAAAGCACAAGTTTCAAGGCAAACTTTTTCAAAGATTAGATCAAATAAAAATTATCATCCAGAAAAGGATACAGCTATTTGCTTTTGTATAGCATTAGAATTAAATTTAGATGAATCTTTGGAGCTATTAGAAAAGGCTGGTTATACTTTATCTAATTCTATAGAAAGGGACTTAATTATTAGGTACTTTGTGGAAAAAAAGTTTACTCTATTTCAACAATTGATGAATATTTAATAGATAAAAAGCAAGAATTATTAGGCAGTTATTAATCATATCAAACACAAATATATCCGATGTGTATAATGAATATATAAAGTGATAATGTGAAAACGTAAATACAATATAACTTTAAGTTTAGAATATTTTATAACTACACGAATGCTTTTTAGATAAGATATTTTATAAATGTCACTTTCAAAGTGACATAATTTTTTTTGTTATTTTATAAGATTATTATAGAGAGATAAAACTCTTAATGACAAAATTATAGGAGAAAAAAATGAAAGAGAATTTAGTAGAATTAGTATTTATTTTAGACAAAAGTGGTTCCATGTCAGGATTAGAAAAAGATACCATAGGTGGTTTTAATTCTTTAATTAAAAAGCAGAAATTAGAATCTGGAGAAGCTATAGTATCTTTAGTACTATTTGATAGTAAAATTAATATTGTTAGTGATAGAGTAAATTTAAATGAAGTCAAATTATTAACTAATAAAGAATATACGCCATCCGGTTGTACAGCTTTACTCGATGCTGTTGGCATGAGCATAAATCATATTAAGAGTGTTCAAGCAAACTTAAAAGAAGAAGATAAACCAAGTAGAACTTTATTTATAATTACAACTGATGGATATGAAAATTCTTCTAGAGAATATACGTATAGTGTAATTAAAAAATTAATAGCTTTTGTAAAAGAAAAAGAAGATTTTGAATTTTTATTCTTAGGCGCAAATATAGATAGTGAAGAAGAAGCTGAAAAATTGGGAATAGATAAAGATTATTCTGTAAATTATATTAATGACGCAAAAGGACTTAAAGTAAATAGAGAAGCTCTTTGTTGTACAATATCAAAAGTAAGAAAAAATAAGAAAATAACGAAGGATTGGAAAAAAGAAATAGAAGCAGATTTTGTAAATAGAGAAAATCTTTAATAAAAAAGTCCAACACTTTATAAGTTATTTAAAGTGTTGGACGAATTTTTTTTAATTTGGTTTATATGATTTGATTTACAATGTCGCTCATGTTGTATAAACCAGGCGTTTTAACAGAGCACAAGAATTTAGCTGCCTTTATTGCTCCTTTTGCAAATACGGCCCTAGATTGAGCTTCATGACCTATTGTAACTATTTCATCGTGTCCAATGAACATTACATCATGCTTTCCAACAATAGTACCACCACGTATAGCATGAATGCCTATTTCATTTCTATCACGTTTTTGGTTTTTACTTGATCTTCCGTATACAAAATTTTTCTCATTATTGTATTCTTCATTTATTGCATCAGCAATAGCAATTGCTGTTCCTGATGGAGCATCAACTTTTTGATTATGATGTTGTTCTATAATTTCTATTTCTACATCCTCATTTAGTATTTTAGAAGCCTTTTTGCAAAGTTCAATTACTACATTTATGCCAACGCTCATGTTGCTAGATCTAAACATAGGGACTTTTTTAGAAGCTTCTTTAATGCTATTTATTTGTTCATCTGAAAGTCCTGTTGTGCAAATTACAGCAGCAACATTATTTTTTATTGAATAATCTAAAATATCTTGCAAAGCATCAGGTCTAGAAAAATCTATTAGAGCATCTACCTTAACATCTTTAATATCTTTAAATGATGAAAAAACTGGAACAGAAAAATTTTTAGGATCAGCAAACTTGTCTACGCCAGCAACTAATGTTGCTTCTTCGTCTAAAGACAATAAGTCTACTAGAAATTTTCCCATTTTACCGCCGATTCCGTTAACTAATATATTCATTTAATCACCTATATAATGTTTAATTCTTTCATTAATTTATCAAGCTTATCAGAGTTTTCCTTTGTCATTGGGGTTAATGGTAATCTTAATATGTTTTTGCAAATGCCTATCTTTGATGCTGCATATTTAGCAGGGATAGGGTTTACTTCATAGAATAAACCAGCAAAGAAATTCTTATACTTGTTAAATATTTCTTGAGCTTTTGTATAATCATTATTCAAACATGCATCAACTATGCTTTTTGTTTCTTTAGGGACAATGTTTGATGCAACTGAAATTAAACCTACTCCGCCGTTTTGCATTGCTTCTAAAACTAATTCATCATCACCTGAATAATAATTTACATGAGTGCCTTTTACTGCTTCGCACATTTTTACTATTTGTTCAACTTTACCGCATGCATCTTTTATTCCCATTAAATTATCAATGGTAGTTAATTTTTTTAATGTTTCAGGTAAAATGTTTACTCCTGTTCTTCCAGGAACATTGTAGGCAATAACTGGAATAGGAGAACTTTCACAAATAGCTTTGTAGTGCTCATATAATCCGCCTTGAGTACATTTGTTGTAGAAAGGTGTAACAACAAGAGCAGCATCTGCTCCAAGTTGTGCAGCGTGAATTGTGTTTTCAATTGCTGTTTTTGTGCAATTTGAACCTGTGCCAAAAATAACTGGAACACGATGGTTTACTTTCTTTACAGCCCACTTCATTAATTCTTCCTTTTCTTCATTAGTCATTGTTGGTGGTTCACCAGTAGTTCCTAAGAATAATAGAGCATTAATACCATTTTCTAATTGAAAATCAACTAATTTGTTTAAGCCTTCCCAATCAATACCGTCTTCGGTAAATGGGGTAATTAAAGCTGTTGCTGTACCTTTAAACATATAAATACCTCTCTAGATTAAATCTTATTGTTTTTGATCATATATTCTGCAATTTGAACAGCATTTGAAGCTGCTCCTTTTCTAATATTATCAGCGCATACCCAGAAGTTAGCACCAGATTCTACAGTATCATCAAGTCTAATACGACCAACTAGTGTTATATCAGAACCTGTTGAATTAATTGGCATTGGGTAAACATTATTAGCTGGGTCATCAACTATTTTTAAGCCAGGAGCACTTTCTAATACTTTTATAATAGCTTCTTTTGTTACTGGTTTTTTGAATTCAACATTAATAGATTCAGAGTGAGAGTTTAATACTGGAACTCTTACAGCAGTAGCTGTAACCTTAATAGATTGGTCACCTAATATTTTCTTTGTTTCCCAAATCATCTTCATTTCTTCTTTTGTGTATCCATTATCCATAAATACATCGATATGAGGAAGACAGTTATTAGCAATTTGATATGGGAATTTCTTTGTTTCATACTTTTCACCATTAACGAATGCTTTTAATCCTTCAAGCAAATCGTTATATCCAGCAACGCCGGCACCTGATACTGCTTGGTATGTTGAATAAACAATTCTCTTAATACCAAATGCATCATATAAAGGTTTTAATAAAACCATAGCTTGAATTGTAGAGCAGTTTGGATTAGCGATAATACCATGGTTCCAATCAATATCTTGTGGATTTACTTCTGGAACTACAAGAGGTACATCATCATGCATTCTCCATTGAGCTGAGTTATCTATAACTACGGCGCCATTTTCTGCAAATACTGGAGCATATCTTTCAGATGTTTTTCCTCCAGCAGAGAATAGGGCTATATCTACCTTTCCTTTTAATGCTTTAATATTATCATCAGTAAGTTCAATTACTGTATGACCTTTACCCATAAAATCAATAACCTTACCAGCTGATTTTGCTGAAGCAAATAAATAATAATTTTCAACTGGAAGTTGCTTTTCTGTTAATACTTCAAGGAACTTTGTTCCTACCATACCTGTTGCGCCTACTACGGCAATGTTGTATTTTTTCATTTTTTGTCTCCTTATGACTAAATGTTTATTTATCAAAAAAAAATAGTGCACCTCAATTTATAGATACACCACAATTTCAAGTAGTTACAGCACTCCATCCATCTGGGGATGACAGTTATAAAAATATTATTCTTATAACCAGCTCAAATTAAAAACAAGATTTAATTTTGCTTCGGCAATGACTCCTTTCAATAGTGCTTCTTGTAGCATAACTCTATTTACTCTTAGGCACTGCGCCTCTATAAACTATAAAGATATTACCACAAGGGTTTTTTAGTGTAAAGCGATTTAATATAGATATTTTATTATTATTTATTAAGCATAAATCAATGTTTAAGTAAAATTATGTCTGTTTTGATTTGTTAACTTTTAAGTGTTTATTTGCCATGAGGCGTATACTTTTGGATTACTAGTTCAACTTAATAGAGGGGGTAAGTAATATTTATAATGCAAATGCTAATATTGTTTAATAATATAATTATTTTGAGTTTTTAACTTGTTTAGTGTATTATGTTATAGAATTAATCAATAAATTGGAGAAACTTAATATGAGCATGACAACGACACTTGCTAGTAAATTAACAGTAGCACATGATTTAAGTCCAGATAGTAGAGATAGAAATTACAAAGGTAGAATCAAACAAATGTTTGGTGTATTTAGTGCACATCCATTTAAAACAATGGGTGCTAGTGCGTTAGGTGCAATATTCTTTTTGCCTTTACTTGCCGTTTTGGTTGTTATTCTTCCATATGTAATAGAACCATCAATTTTAGTAAATTATAAGTTTATTGGTGATTTGGGAATTGGATATGGCGCCACAAGTGCCGCGTATGCGAATGAAGCTTTAACAAAAATCTATGATGCTAGAATTTTATATTCTTTATGCATAATTCCAGGACTTATGATTGGATCTATTGGGCTTGCTGGTGTTTATAATGTTATGAGAAACTATCTATGGGATGTAGATACTCATGTATTTAGAGATTTCTTTAAGGGAATTGCAAGACATTGGTATAAATTTCTAATTACATTTACTATTTTAGGAATAATAGCAACGGGAGCAGTTTGCTCAATTCTTGAAATTGTTAAATATACAACTATACAAGGTTCTTGTCCTGCAATATGGTGGGTACTTGCTGTATTTGCTTGTTTGTTAGGTTTACTTGCTGTTATGTATTGCATAGTTACAGTTCCTTTGTTCGTTACATATAAGTTCTCAGATAAACCAATGCAAAACTTTGGTATATGTTTAAAAAATGGTGCACTTTTAACATTAATAAATGCTATACAAGTTATTATAATGGCAATAGTATTTGTCGCTCCATTTTTGTTATTCTTAATTAATACAATCACTTGGTTTATAGTAGTTGTATTAATAGTTTATGGATTTGCTTTCTATGCTGTTATGAATATTGCTTATTCACAATTTTTAACAGATAACTTTATTGCGTATTTATATAACAAACAAGTTGCTGATGAGCAAAAAGCAAAGACAAAGGCTAACAAAGAATATAAAGAAAAGAAGCAAAAATCTAGCAATAAGAAAAAGAGAAAATAATGGAAGCTTATACAATTCTTGCAAAATATTATGACGTTTTAATGCAAGATTTTGATTACCAAAGTTATTTGGATTTTATTAAATCCTACACAAAAGGTGAAGGCGTAGATTTATGTTGTGGAACAGGAAGTATGACCATAATGCTTTCAAAACTTGGTAATAAGATGATAGGCGTAGATTTATCTCAAGAAATGTTAAATACCGCAAGAGATAAAGCACGCTTAAATTTTCAAAATATAACCTTTATAAATAGCGATATATTTGATGTTGAGTTTTCTCATCAAGTAGATTTTATGACATGTGTTTGCGATGGAATAAACTACATAGAAAAGAAAAAATTAAAAAAAATATTTGAAAATATATCTAACAACATAAAGAAAGATGGTTATTTTATTTTTGATATTTCGTCTGAGTATAAGTTAAAAAAGATAATAGGGAATAATATATTTTGTGAAGATTCAGAAAATGCCACATATATTTGGTCAAATGAACTAAAAAAAGATCATGTAAATATGTCTTTAGCTTTTTTTGAAAAGGAAAAAGATAACTTATATAAAAGAATAGATGAAGAACATACTCAATATTTTCATAAATTACAGGATTTGTTAGAATTATTATGTGAATTTGATGTAAAAGTTTTTGATGGAGTAAATTTTAACAAAGTTAAAAACTCAACAAGACGATTATTATTTATTTGTAGGAAAAAGTAAAAATGGATGTAATAAAAAGAGCAATATTATTTAAAAATACAGCAATAGTAGATATCTTAGATACAAAAGAATTAATTCAACAAGCTATTGACTATCATAAACTATCTGATGAGGCGGCAGTAGCGCTCGGAAAGGTTTTAATGATAGGAGCTTTTATTTCATCTGGGTTTAAAGATAAAGGTGAAAAATTAACTATTATAGTTCAAGGCGAAGGAACAGGTAAAAAAATAGTAGTTTGTGGAAATTCTATAGCTCAAGTTAGAGGTTATATTGAAAATACTCAAGCAAATGGAAGCGTTGTCAATATAGTTGGAAAGAAAGGCTATTTAAATGTAATTAAAGATTTTGGAATGAAAGAGCCATACAATGGAATTTCTCAAATAGTTGCGGGAAATATTGATTTTGATTTTGCTTATTATTTTACATATTCAGAACAACTTCCGACAGCTATTTCTTTAAGTGTTAAAGTTGAAAATGGTAAGTGTATAGCCGCAAATGGAATTATAGTTCAACCAATGCCAAATTGCGACGAAGGGGATATTTTTATTCTTCAAGACATAGTTTCTCAATTTAAAGATTTTTCAAAAATTGTAGAAGAAAAAGGTGGAGTGCAAGAAACCTTAGATTTTTATTTTGGTCACTTCGATATAAATCAACTTGAAGATATTAATCCAATATATAAATGCAATTGCTCAGATGAAAGGACAAAAGAATTAATAAGATCTTTAGGTAAAAAAGAGGCTGAAGATATAGTTAATGAGGTTGGAAAAATAGAAGTAGGTTGCCAATTTTGTAATAAAAAATATGTATATAGATCTTGCGATTTAAGGAGCATTTTTGATGAGTAAGATTATAAAGATGCCATGTAGCGTAAAAGATTATAAAGAATTAGCCGAAGATTGTATAGATAAAAGTGACTTCGCTCAAGCTGCAATTTATTATAAATCCGCACTTAATTTTACTAAATCTGAAAAGGAAAAAATAAAGATAAATATAGAATTAGCAAAGATGTATGCAGCTCGATTAAAGTATGGATATTCAAACGAATTAATGTTTAATGTTCTATCAAAAGATCCTAACAATAAAGAGGCAATGGTTGTGCTTTTTATAAACTACTTATCTTTAAATAGAAAAGAAGTTGCCTCTTATTATTATGACAAGGCAAAAATATACATAAAATCACGTGGTTTAATTTCTTTTAGAAATGTTGATGATATGGCTGAATTAGAAAATGAACTAGTTGAAGAATTAGAAAACATAGAGAATAATGAAGCCACCAATGTTCAATCTGACGATTTTGATATAGAAAAGTTTTTAAGCCAAGAAAAAGAGCCAATACAATTTAGTGTTATTAATGACGAAGTTAGATTTAATCAAATAGTAGATCAAGTTTGTCGTGAGGTTAATGAAGAAAATTTTGGAGCAGCGATAGATAAGGCAAATGAAGCACTAAAATTAAATGTTTCTAATGATAGAAAAAGAGTTGCGTATTATTCAAAAATAATGTGTCTTATTCTTTTGAATTATTACACAGAAGCAAGAGAACTTGCAGAGAAGGTATTAAAAGAAAATGTCGATGATTTTGCTACAAGAATGCTGCTTTGTCAAGCATGTACGGAACTAAAGGATAAAGAGGCATTAAAAAAAGCAATAGAACCACTTCTTGAAAAAGAATATGACCAAACATTTATGTATTATAGAATAATTCAAACGCTACTAGATGCCGGGATAAATGAGGAGTGCTACATTTATTTAAAAACTAGACTAAGGGAAGAGCCTGATTCTTATACATATAATTCATATTTGGGAATTTTATACTATAATCAAGGGCTTAAAGAAAAAGCTTTAAGTATTTTTTCTGAACTAAATGGAAGATATGGTGAATTATCTTACGCAAAACATTTTATTGATTACATAAAAAAGACAAAAGAACTTAAACCTATTCCTTCAAATGCACCATTTGGTGATTGGAAAGAATTATGGTACATCTATACTGAATATTTTCATAAGAGTATGGCGCTTGATGATATGCCGTTTTTAAGTGAGATACTAAAAGATATTGATGGCATTGTGTATAAAATAAAGTGGTTATCTACAGATAAAAGAACCAGAGATGTTTTTGAACTAGTATCAAGAATCATGATTACAAAAGCACCAGAGGGTAAAAAGAAGGAAGCAAAGCAACTTCAAAAATTAAAAGAAAATATTTTGCATTTAGCAGTTATTCAATATATTGATGACCTTACTCAATGTCATATTCTAATTGAGAGTATGCTTAATCAAGTGGAAGATAAAATTCCTGTTGCAATAGATGGCATTTTCTATGTTGCAGATGTGTCTGAAATATATAGTATGGACCTAAATTTTACAACTCATTATGCCTTTGTTCAGGCCATGGGGGTTGCAATATGTCATGGAGAGAAAAACTACAAAAAAATGCTAGTATTTTTAAAGAATATAAAGCAAATTTTTGATGATAAAGGGCTTCAATGGAAGAGCGGTTCATCAATAGCTGCGCTATTTGTAAAGACTGCGTTAGATGGTGAGGAAATATCTCCAGAATTTACTATGAATTATAATGAAAAAATATTTGAAAAATATAGAAAAGAACTTAATAAACTTGTTGATGTTGAAGCATTAAAAAAGGGAAAAGTAGTTTATATTTAGTTAGACTTATTTAGTAGTTAATTTAATTTTTGCATTAATTATAATGAAAAACAGAGGTAAAAAAGAGTGATTTTTACTCATGTCTTATAATTTATTATTAATATAATAATAGTTGTAATACTCCTTTTTGGGTGTTATAATTTTCATACGTATGTGTAAATTGGAGGATTTATGCAATTTAAGAAACAAGATATTTTTTCAATACCAAAT
Source organism: bacterium (assembly GCA_963592135.1). GTDB lineage: Bacteria > Bacillota > Clostridia > Christensenellales > UBA3700 > UBA3700. The sequence continues at coordinate 19,486 of CAVAVP010000004.1, read as the reverse complement.
ATTTTGACTTACATAAGATTTATATGTTTGCCATTCTATTTGTGGTTAATGTTTGGTTCTTTAACAAAAGAAAATGCTACTCAATTTATTTACATAGTAGTTGGTTTAGTTATATTTGTTTTCGCAGAAATTACAGATATAGTAGATGGTCATATTGCAAGAAAATATAACATGATAACTGACATAGGTAAGGTTATAGATCCAATTGCAGATAAATTAATTCAATGCTTTGCAATATTAACTTTAGCTATTGTTACAATGAAAACATCAACTCAATTTAAATGGGCAACTTGGGTGTTTGCGGGTGTATTAATAGCAAAGGAAGTTTTTATGGGAGTATCTTCTAGATACTTTATGGTTAAATCAAAATACCAAATTGAACAAATGGCAAATCGAGTGGGCAAGAATGGTGCTGTATTTAACTTTGTTGAACTATGCCTAATATTCTTGTTTAACATTGTAGATAGGTTAACACAAGATTGGGCTTGGCCAGTTAAGTGGCTACAGGTTATCTCTCTAGTGCTAAGCTATATAGTTATGGTTTGGGCAATGTTTTGTTGTGTTTGGCAAATTTACGCTGGTTATAATTACACAAGAATATATGGTAGTCGATTAAAAGCATTAAGAGAAAGTGGAGAGTTAGAAAGATTAGATGCTAAGGGAAATCCTATAGCACAAGATGAAAAAGAGGAAAATAAATAATGCTACTTTCAGGTGATTTATTATCTTGGATAGAATTTCACCCAGAAAGATTATCTAAGCCACAAACTATAATAGGAATAATATTGATGGTTTTAGGTTTAATAGTGTTATGGACTTCACCTTATATAGCAAAGATTTCCATATTTAAAAAGTGGTCAGAAAAAGATCATCAACATAGAGATGTGAATATCCTTGCAAAGATAGTAGGCATGATATTTGCTGTTGTTGGCTGTATCGTTGCGTGTATATAAATAGAAAATAGTACGGAGAGTATAAATATATGAAAATGGAAAAAACATATAATCCTCAAGATTTCGAAGGTAGAATTTATGAAGATTGGTGTAAAAACGGATATTTTACAGCTAAAGTAGATAAGAGAAAAGAACCATTTACAATGGTTTTACCACCTCCTAATATAACTGGCCAGTTACACTTAGGACATTCATTAAATTCAACAATACAAGATGTTATTGCTAGATTTAAAAGAATGCAAGGTTATTCAACATTGTTCCTTCCAGGAACAGACCATGCTGCTATTGCTACCGAGGTTAAAATTGTTGAAAAATTAAGACAAGAAGGTTTAACAAAAGAGCAAATAGGCAGAGAAGCCTTTTTACAAAGAGCAGCAGAATGGAAAAATCAATATGGTGGAAGAATTGTTGAGCAATTAAAGAAGATGGGTGTTTCCTGTGATTGGACAAGAGAAGCCTTCACTATGGATGAACAACGTTCTAAAGCTGTAAAACAAGTTTTTGTTAATTTATATAATAAAGGACTTATTTATAGAGGACATAGAATTATTAACTGGTGTCCATGTTGTAAAACTGCAATTTCAGATGCAGAGGTAGAATATTCAGAGCAAGCAAGCCATTTATGGAATATAAGATATCCATTAGTTGACGGAACAGGTGAGATAATAGTTGCAACAACAAGACCTGAAACTTTATTTGGTGATACAGCAGTTGCCGTAAATCCAAAGGATGAAAGATATTCATCAATGGTAGGCAAGATGTTAAAACTTCCATTAACTAATAGAGAAATTCCAGTTGTTGCAGATAACTATGTTGAAATGGATTTTGGTTCTGGTGCAGTTAAAATTACTCCAGCACATGATCCTAACGACTTTGAAGTAGGTTTAAGACATAATCTTGAAGTTATAAATGTAATGAATGATGATGGAACTTTAAATGAATACACGGGAAGCAAGTACAATGGTTTAAAAGGTTTAGAAGCAAGAGAACTCGTTTGTAAGGATTTACAAGATCAAGGCTATATGTTTTCAATTGAAGATTATACTCACAATGTTGGAACATGTTATAGATGTCATACAACAGTTGAACCAAGAGTTTCTGATCAATGGTTTGTTAAAATGGAACCACTTGCAAAACCAACAATTAAAGCAGTTAGAGAGAAAAAGACAGAATTTATTCCAAATAGATTCTCAAAGATTTTCTTCCATTGGATGTGTAATGTTAAAGATTGGAATATTTCACGTCAACTTTGGTATGGACACAGAATTCCAGTTTATTACTGTCAAGATTGTGGCGAAATGATGGTTTTAATGGATACACCTTGTAAGTGCAGTAAATGTTCATCTACAAATATAAAGCAAGATGAAGATGTATTAGATACATGGTTTTCATCAGCTTTATGGCCATTTGCAACACTTGGATATCCAGATGATACGGAAGATTTAAAATACTTTTATCCAAACTCTCTTTTAGTTACAGCATACGATATTATTTGGTTCTGGGTTTGCAGAATGCTATTTTCAGGTATTGAGCATATGGGACATGTTCCATTCCCAGAAGTTTTAATTCATGGTATTGTAAGAGATGCTCAAGGAAGAAAAATGAGTAAATCTTTAGGAAATGGTATTGATCCAATTAAGATTATTGATCAATATGGAGCTGACTCTTTAAGATATTCATTAATTCAAGGTATTTCGCCAGGTAATGATACAAGATATATCGATGAAAAAACAGAAGCTGCTAGAAATTATATTAATAAAATTTGGAATGCTTCACGTTTTGTATTAATGAATACTGAGGGTGTAAAAATTAAAAAGATGGGTACATTCCAACTTAACCATTCAGATAAGTGGATATTATCTAAGTTAAATTTAACAATTAGAGACGTAACAAAGAACTTAACAAAATATGAGCTTGGTATGGCTGCAGCAAAGATTTATGACTTTGTATGGACAGATTTTTGTGATTGGTACATAGAGCTATCTAAGACAACTCTATATGGAGAAGATAAAGAAAAGAAAGCTAATACTTTATCTGTTTTAGTTTATGTTCTAGAAAACATATTAAAATTGATGCATCCATTTACTCCATTTGTAACAGAGGAAATTTATCAAAACCTTCCAACAACAAAGGGAACAATAATGTTACAAAAATGGCCTGAAGTAAATAAGAAATATACGTATTCTAAAGAAAGAAAAGAATTTGAAGCTGTAATGGATTTAATTAAGGCAATAAGAAATATGAAGCAAGAGAGAAATGTTGCTCCTTCAAAGAAGGTTTCAATAAACTTAGTCAACTCTCAAATTAAGGAAAAGGATATTCCTTATGTGCAAAAACTTGCAGGTGTAGATAATGTTATTTTTATTGAGAATAAAGATGGTCTAGATAAGAATGTAATTTCTATTTTTGGCACATATGGCGAAGTTGTAGTAGCTCTTGGTGAACTTGTTGACTTAGCCGCTGAAAAAGCAAGATTACAAGCAGAACTTGATTTAATGAAGAAAGAAATTGCAAGATCTCAAGGCATGTTAAATAATCCTGGATTTGTAAATAAGGCACCAAAGAACCTAATTGAAAAAGAACAAGAAAAATTAGCTGCTAATACTGATAAGTATGAGAAATTAAAAGCTCAAATAGAAAGTATGTAATTTTATGGGGAAATATAAATATTTATTTTATGATTTTGATGGTACCATAGCAAACTCTTATGAGGGGGTTTACGAGGGTATGAAACAAGTTTTTGAACATTATAAAATAGATGTTGATAAATCTCTATATACAAAGTATATAGGACCTCCTGTAAATGATACGTTTGCTTCCTACTTGGGATCAAAAGAGAAAGGGTATGAGGCTGCTTACTTGTATAGAAAATATTATAACGACCAAGGGCTTGTTTTAAAGACATATGCCTATGAAGGAATAAAGGAAACATTTAAATCTTTACATGAAAAAGGGTATAAGGTTTGTGCTGCTACTTGTAAAAAGCAAGAAGAAGCAGAGATGTTGCTAAAGAGATTCGGATGTTTTGAGTATATGGATTTTATCTCCGGCTTGGTTTATAATGTAAGAGAATCTAAAGCATCAATTATTCAACATGCACTTGATGAATTAAAGGCAGATGTGAAAGATTGTGTAATGATTGGTGATACAAAATATGATGTAGAAGGAGCTGAGGCTTTTGATATGGATTGTATTTTGTGTCTATGGGGTTTTGGCGAATATGATAAAATAAATAATAAAAACGTTGTATTTAGAGCTAAGGACCCATATGATGTTGAAAAGTTTATTGAGGAATAGATATGACAAAAAATGTAAAAAGAACATTTTCGTATATAAAACATAATTGGTTGTCAGTTTATGTTCATGCATTGATAGTGTCAATTATATTTACTATATTTGTTAATCCTACAAGTTCATTTGATTATATTGTTACAGAAATAGCTACTTTAAAGTTTGAAAATGTGCTAGAAATTTTCGTAATAATTAACGATGGTTCAAAATGGAATAATTGGCAATATGTAATAATGTTTTTCGCAATAGCAGTTGTTTCTTTAATAGTATTTAGTTCTTTCATTGGACAAGTTCAAAATAAGATGAGATATGGACAACCTCTTTACCACGGAATAAAGGGTATTTTAAAAAGAACAAATGAATTTTTATTTGCAACGCTACGCGCATTAATTACAGTTGCTTTTGCTATGGAAGTTTTTGCAATTTTAATGAGTTTAGTTCTATATTTTGCAGTAAGTGTTATTCATAATACTATTGCAAAAATCGTAGTAGTTTTATTGTTTTCAATTCTTATAGTTACAGGTTATATGTATGGACTTGCTTGGTTTTCTTGTGTTCTTCCAAATATGACAATGAGAAACACAGGATTATTATCAAGTATAAAATCTAGTGTAAATATGGTAAAAGATAAAGTAAATAGAATTTTCTTGGATTTGGGACTTCCTCTTTTATTATTTTATATACCAATTTTAATTATTAGTGGTTTTGATATTGTTTATAATCATGTAATTTTAACAATTACAAGATATATTGTAAATTTCGCATTTTATATGTTCAGTTTTACATACTACATTACTTATATGTATTGTTTGTTCTTCGATCTAAATGAAATAGAAAGAGAAGATTTAAACGAGCATTCAAAATGGAGGATATAAGTATGAAGGTTAAAAATTCATTCAGTATTTTCTTTAGTAATTTTTCGATTATATATAAACTTATTTTATTTTTAATCGTTTTGACTATCGTATTTTCTATTTTAGGAACAGCTTGTATTTTGCCGCTTTTAAATGGCTTTAGAAAACAAGTTGGTGATTTAGGTATAGATGACGCATTTTTGGATTATTTCACAGCAATAAGTAAGGGTGGAGATGTTCATGAAGCATATAGTACTTTGATTACAACTATTCAAGGACTTGGTTCTATTGCTATAGAGTGGAATGTTAATTTGATTTTTGCAGGTGTATTTTTACTTATATTTATATTTCTATATGCCATGCTTTATTTTATGTCGTATTATACAATTACAGATATACTAAAAAATAAGATGTCTGCATGTTCAAAGTTTGGTTTTGTTTCAAATTATATTGTAAATATGAAAAAATCGTTTTCTTTTGCAATATTGTATGGACCAATGTCATTAGTTATGATTTTAATTGCCATAATAGGATTCTTTGTAATTTTATTAGCATTTACGAATTTTAATTTGTTGTTGGGATTCACTTTAGCTTTCTGTTTCTTAATAGTACTTTTGGCTTTAAGAAGAACATTATTTATATATTGGATTCCAGAAATGGTAGTAAATGAAGTTTCTGCAAAAGATGCTTTTGTTAAGAATTTTGAATATTTAAAAGGTAATTTCTTAAGAATTTTTGGGGCTTATATATTCATTTATATAATTAGTTTCATTTTTGTCATATTAAGTACGCTTGTAACCATGGGGGTTTGCTTTATTATAATGTTTGCTGTATGTTGGTACTTTATGCAAATACTGGATATGGTTGAGTATTATCATATTTGCGGATTAAAGTATTATATTGATGAACAAACTGTAATAAATCCTAACAAAAAATATAAAGATGCATTAATGGAAGATTAAAAAAACTCTAAGGGAGGTTTTTATGATAGAAGTAGTTGATCTTAAGAAGAAATATACTCCAAAGCATGGAGCGCCAGTAATGGCTTTAAATGGCGTATCTTTAAAGTTTCCAGAGAAGGGATTAGTTTTTATATTAGGTAAATCAGGATGTGGAAAGTCTACGCTTCTTAATATGATTGGAGGTATGGACAAAGTAGACTCTGGAGATATTATAATAAAGGGAAAATCTACGAAGGATTTTACACAAGCTGAATTAGATAGTTATAGAAACACATATTTAGGTTTCATTTTCCAAGAATATAATATATTAAATGAATTTACTGTTGGTGCAAATATTGCACTAGCACTTGAATTACAGGGCAAGAAAGCTACAAATGAGGAAATAAATGAAATATTAAAGATGGTAGATCTAGAAGGTTATGCACATCGTAAACCTATGCAATTATCAGGTGGCCAAAAACAAAGAGTTGCTATTGCTAGAGCATTAGTTAAAAATCCGCAAGTAATTCTTGCTGATGAGCCAACAGGAGCTTTAGATAGTAGATCTGGTATAGGAGTTTTTGATACATTAAAAAAACTTTCTCAAGATAAATTAGTTATAGTTGTTTCTCATGATAGAGATTTTGCTGAATTTTATGGTGATAGAGTTATAGAACTTAAAGATGGTAAAGTTATTTCAGATTTTGAAAAATATAAGGAAAAATCCGAAAAGAAAAATGATTCAATTTCTATTGTTAATAACAATATTATACAAATTGAAAAAGGATATAAATTAACTCAAGAAGATGTTGATATGATTAATGCATATCTAAAGGATAATGAAGCATTTATATCTTTAGATGAAGATTCTAATAGAGATTTAAAAAAGTTCGCGCGTATTGATGATAATGGAGATCAAGATTGCTTTAAAGAAACTGATGAAAATGAAATTGTTTATAACAATCAAGACAAGTTTAAACTTATTAAATCAAAACTTCCAGTTAAAGATAGTATTAGAATGGGAGCATCTTCTTTAAAAGCAAAACCCTTTAGGTTAATTGTAGCTATTTTCCTTGCAGTTGTAGCATTTACTTTATTTGGTCTTGCAGATACTATTTCATCATACAATAAATACTCTTGTACTACATCTACAATTGAAGATAATAAGTTAGATTCGGTTTTGTTTGTAAAGAAAACAACTTCTGATTTAGATTCTGATTACGGATATTACAATACAAATTCTATAGAAGAGAAGGATATAAATTATTTAAAAGAGAAAACTGGTATTGACTTTTATATAGTATACAATGCTGGTTCTTTGGGTATTTTTTCAAAACTAAATGCAGTTACTTTAGATGATTCAAATGAAAGTACATTAATGAATAATTTTAATAGATTTGTTTTATATGATTCAATAAAAAATATGAATTACAAATTATATGGAAATGAACCTGTAAAAGGAGACGAAATAGTAATAACAAAATATGCATATGAGTTTTTTGATAAATATGGATATGATACTCATACCAACAGCGAAATAAGCAGCATAGAAAGTTTTTTGGCATTAAATCCAACGATAAATATTTCAGGATATGATTATAAGGTAGTAGGTGTAGTTGATACTAAGTTTAATACAAGTAAATATAAAAAATCTTCAAACACTGAAAGTGCACTTATGGAAATTTTAATATTCCAATCTATTTATTCTGAGTTTACAACAAGCTATACAGGAATGTTTTTTGGTTCTAATAAGTTTATAGAAGATTTTGAAATTAATACAATGACTGAAATAGATTATTCTAATACTGTAATAGGAAAAATGCCAACAAATAAAAATAGCATAAAAAATCTCGTAGATTTTTCATATGATAACACAGGATATAAAGAGGGCAATTTAATAAATTATTTTAGAATTAATAATGGGTTTACTGATACTATCGATTTGATTACTTCAACATTTGAAACAATGAAGAAAGTGTTTATGTGGATAGGTATTGTATTTGCTGTATTTGCAGGACTTTTACTTATGAATTATATATCTACGTCAATATCTTACAAGAAGAAAGAAATAGGTATTTTGCGTGCAGTAGGAGCTAGAGCTAGTGATGTATTTGGAATATTCTTTAGTGAGTCATTTATTATTGCATTTATAGATTATGTTCTTTCCGTTATTGCAACTATTGCTATTACATCACAAATTAACTCATCTTTAAACACAGAGTATAATTTAGGTGTTACGCTTTTGTCTTTTGGTGCAAGACAATTTGCTGTAATGTTTGCATTATGTATAGGAGTAGCATTTGTTGCTTCAGCAATTCCGGTATTTATGATAGCTCGAAAAAAACCGATAGATGCTATAAGAAGTATGTAAAAATATCATGTTTTTTACTGAGCCTTATGAGTGGAGTAAAACTCCAGTATGTTGCACGGTGGGTCCACTTTAAGATGTTTTTGTAATCCGTAACTAAGACGGCACGCCAGCTGCACCTTAATACATGTCCCTATTAATTAATTGGGAGTACTTGTGCACCCATAAGGTAATTTTATTATATAAAATATACAAAGGAAGTTCAATAGTAAAAAAATAAAAAAACATATTGGCGTTTAAGTTGCTCGAAAACTTAGGGCTATATGAGAATTGTAAAATTTCTTTTTGTTGTTATATAAATGTAAAAGTGATAAACTATTTATAGTTTACGAGGATTATATGCAAATATTTGATGATTTAATAAAAAAAGTTTATTCACTAATTAATCAAGATAAAACCACATATACATATAACGATAGTAAAGCTGTAGAAGAAGATGCTAATTTTTCTTTTTTATTAAATTCTGATGTTGTTTTTGATTTAGGTGGAGGAGATAGACATTCCGTTGGCTTTTTTGCTGCTACAACATCAAGTGAACTTGTTGAAAAAGATGAAATTATTGTTATAGGAAAAGAATTAAACGAGATAAACCGATCAACTGACTTTGCAAGAATTACAATTGTAGCGCTTGAAAAAGACCTTGAGGATGATGATAAATCATATGATGCTTTGACTAAAATTGATAGGGTTAAATATAAGTTTTTCCCTAAAGATGTAATGATTAGAGTATCTCCTCTGTTAGAAAAAGAAGAGATGAGAATTGGGAAAAAAGCATTAGAAAAAGGTTTAACTTTAGAAAAACTTGGTAATACATTAATAAAGAATTATCATAAACAAAAGTATGTAAGAGCTGTAAAACTTATTTACATAAATACACAAGATTTTGATTATGATACTTTATCTGATTATTCAAAACTTTCAATTAAAATATTAGATACAATGGATCATATTTATAAGAATATGCTTATGGATTGTCATTCTTGTAAATTAAAGACAGTATGTGATGAAGTTGAAGGAATGAAGGAACTTCATTTTAAGCAAGTAAACAAATAAAAAGATTTTGCATTGCATATAATTTAGTTTATAATTAAAAAAGATTTTAATATTAGAGGAAAAATCAATGGAGAAATTATCACTTAAAGAATTACATGAAAGATATAACGAATTATCTGGACAACAAGTAGAAGTTTATGGTTGGGTAAGAACTATTAGAGATTCTAAAAATTTTGCATTTATTGAACTTCATGATGGAACTTATTTTAAGACAACTCAAGTAGTAATTGATGCAACTTATGAAAATTATAAAACTATCGTTGCACAAAATGTTGGTGCAGGATTAAAAGTAATTGGTGAAGTAGTAGTTACTCCAGAGATGAAACAGCCTTATGAATTACACGGAATTAAAATCGAGGTTGAAGCAACATCTACTCCAGATTATCCATTGCAAAAAAAGAGACATTCTCTAGAATTTTTAAGAGAGATTGCTCACCTTCGTCCAAGAACAAATACATTCCAAGCTGTATTTAGAGTAAGATCCGTTGCAGCACAAGCATTGCATGCTTTCTTCGCTTCAAGAAACTTTATATATGTAAATACACCACTTATTACAGGATCCGACTGTGAGGGTGCAGGTGATATGTTTAGAGTAACAACTCTTGATTTAAATGATTTACCAAGAAAGGAAGATGGCTCTATAGATTTTTCTCAAGATTTTTTCCAAAAGAGCGCAAACTTAACAGTATCAGGACAATTATCCGCTGAATGCTATGCACTTGCTTTTAGAAATGTTTATACATTTGGACCCACTTTTAGAGCAGAAAGAAGTTATACAAATAGACATGCAGCTGAATTTTGGATGATAGAACCAGAGATTGCTTTTGCTGATTTACAAGATGATATGGATTTAGAGAGAGATATGATTAAGTATGTTATAAAAGATGTACTTGCAAAATGTCCTGAAGAAATTAAATTCTTTAATGATTTTGTTGATCCAGACAAAACTTTAATAGAAAGATTAAATCATATTGTAGATTCTGAGTTTGCTAAGGTTTCTTATACAGAAGCAATTGAATTGTTAAAGAAGTCTAATGTTAAATTCCAATATCCGGTTGAATGGGGCGCAGATTTACAAACAGAACATGAAAGATACTTAACAGAACAAGTATTTAAAAAACCAACCTTTGTATACAATTATCCAAAAGATATAAAGGCATTCTATATGAGATTAAATGATGACGGCAAGACTGTTGCTGCAGTAGATTTATTAGTTCCAGGTGTTGGAGAAATTTGTGGTGGTTCACAAAGAGAGGAAAGATTAGATTTACTTTTAGCTAGAATGAAAGAATTAAACTTGAAAGAAGAAGATTACTGGTGGTATTTGGATTTAAGAAAATATGGTGGTGTAAAGCATTCAGGTTTTGGACTTGGATTTGAAAGATTAATAATGTATCTAACATCTATGCAAAATATAAGAGATGTAATACCATTTCCAAGAACAACTGGTTCAGCGGAATTCTAACATAGAAATGTTGCTGGTGTAGCTCAGTCGGTAGAGCGACGCACTCGTAACGCGTAGGTCGGCAGTTCGATCCTGCCTACCAGCTCCATAACTTAACGAAAGGATTGATATAATTTATCAATCCTTTTTTTGTTTATGCAATTTTGGTGTTTTAGGCTAAAAATGGGTTTTTTTAGGCCAAAACGGTATTTTTTTTTATTTGACTTATATATAAATATATTATAAAAAGTATGACCATGTGAGCATCTTTATGAAAATTGTAATGGGATGATTCGACCGCTTTATTAAGAAAAATGTAATACGGCTGATGATGGTGGAGTGATTTGAATAAATATATATTCAATATCAATTAATGCATCGTTGGTGACGGGAGAATCATATTTCAATTTTTATATTGTATTACTGCGACTAATCGTGGATGACATACGGGTAAAAATTATGTTGCTTTAGTATAAGGAAAGTTCAACGCTATAAACTTAATATAATTACAAAAGAAATAAATATAATTTGGAGGATTTAAGAATGAAAAGATTAGGACTTATTATCGTTATGGCACTTGTGCTTACTATTGGGGGTGTTTATGCAACCTTTAATTATGCACAAAATGATGTTTTGTCAGCGACTCAAACAATGGATAAAACACTTGCTGGAGCCGACACTGAAACGGCAAAAGGAACAATTGCCATTAACACTGAGAGCTTTATGCTTAAAATAGATGATACATCCAAATCCCTAAAAATCGGACTTACGACACAAGGAAATGTAAAAGTAACATTTACTCCGGCTGCTGGTGCAGATACAGACGTGAAAGAAAATGGTGTTGATCTTAAATTGGAAATAGCTTTTTCAAACAATACTTATAACGGCACAGATATCTTCAAAACAACTACAGCCTATGGCACAGGAATTTCTCTAGGCAAAGGCACTAAAAATAGCACGGGAGCTTTTGATTATACTGTTAATCTTGGTGATTATCTTGCTGTTAATGAGATTTTCTTGCTTACTAAATCTGAATACGATGCTTTTTCTACATTTTTCACAAATGCCGATAATGCAAAAATTACTATTACTGTAAGCGAGAATAAATAAAAATGATGGTTGAGAAATAAAAACGGAGATACATCATGGAAGGATTTAATGTTTATGTATTCATATTATGCTTGGTTGTCTTTGTGGCACTAACTGTATTTTTTGCTACGCTGATAACTTTTATAGTGAAGATGCGTATAAAGCTCGTAAGGGGCGGATTTGTCGATGGTGAAGTTAGAAAACAAAGAGAAAAAGAAGCGAAAAAATCCGCTGCGATTAATGTGCTTGAAAAAATCATAACCTTCGTGTTTTTAACTGTGGTAATAATCATGTTTTTCTTCTCGGTGAGTTTAAAAATCAATGAAAACAAGCCAATAGAAAGAAATACTGTAAAGGTTGTAAAAAGCTCATCAATGTCAACGAAGGCTGAGAGCAATCTTTATCTTGTAGAAAATAATTTAAACAATCAAATACAAATGTTTGATGTCGTAGTGGTTAAACCTCTTCCAAAGGAGAGCGAGCTTAAACTTTACGATATTGTTGTATACGAAGTTGATGGGCAGATGATAATTCATCGTATTGTCGACATAAAAGAACCGGATGAGACGCACTCTGAAAGAAGATTTGTTTTGCAAGGTGATGCTAATAAGTATTCGGATACTTTTCCAGTATTGTATTCCCAAATGAAAGGTATTTACACCGGAAACAAAATATCATATGTTGGTAGTTTCGTTGTCTTTATGAATTCGCCAGCAGGGTGGCTTTGTTTTATTCTTGTTATTGTAGTTTGCCTTATATATCCATTTATAGACAAAAAATTGAGAAAAGAAAATTTTTCACGTTATGCATTGATACAAGGCTGGTCGCAAAACAAAGAAAAACAAGAGCTTTTGACAGATAAGTCTTCCGAATCGGCAAGTTTTCTGGAAGAAAATTCTGTTACCATAGACACGGGGAAAGATGTTTCCTTTATGTCACCTATCGTAAAAACTTTGAGTGAAAAATATGTGGAGTTGTCAGAAGAACAAAAGTTTTTCTTTAACGAAATCGTAGCGTATGCATCGTCTATTAAAGATAGTAAACAAATTAAAAACGACCGATATGAAGAGTATAAGTATGGAGGAGGTCGTTTGGTGCGAGTTAATATAAAAAGAGGTATCGTCGTTTGTGAATATCTCATACCGAACGATAGTTATAAACGCTATGTTTCGGGAAATAAAGTAAAAGTAAAGACTGCACCAATATTGTTGAAACTAACAGACAAAAGCACTTTGCAGGCGGCAAAAGACAGTATAGATATTGTCAAAAAGAACATTGATGATGAAAAGATGTATAAAAAAGAGCAGGCAAAACTACGCCGTAACGAAAGAAAGAAGTTGAGCAGAGGTAGCGGAAATGAATAAATCGCTTTTAACGCTTTGTGTTTTATTGCTTGTTTGTTCCTTGAGTATTGGGGGAGTGTTTGCTGTATTTAATTATGCGCAAGCTCCAGTAGAACCAAAGACGGAAGCTTTAAAGAAAGAGATTGGCGAATTTGATTATTCTACTGCTTACACCTTTACGCAAGGCATGACTGATATGATGAATTATGCTGACGGAACAAATGATTATGGATTAAATATTACCGCATATTATGCTCCATATTACGATTCAAGCGCAACTGAAATAACTGACGGAGTTATGTATGTTTACGCTCAAACAAGTTACTCAAGAGCTAGTTATGGCTATGTTGGAAGCATGGATAGTACCTATGGAGAATTTTTCCATGCAGATACAAGCATTGCGGCTGTTATGCGTTATGTGGTTGAGGTTAATGGCGAAAACATTATCTATTTGTATATGGCAAGTTCGGAATACTTGAATGATGCTAGTTTCGGTCAATCTATAACGGTATTTCGTGTAGGTTACAAATACGCAGATGTGGTTAATTCAGACGAAACGACTACCACGGGATATTTCTTAATAAAAGATTCAGACGGAAATCCTGTCATAGAAAAAGGGACTTCAAGCGTTCATACCTATGAAGGTCAGACTGGGGAAGCAAAAACCTTTGGTGTGCATAATAACACCGAAATCTGGCAAGCAGAATAAAACGCACAATAAAATGTTGATTAGCATTGTCTAATAAAGAATACTGAGTCGTTTATCTAATTTATGAACGACTTTTTTCTTAACAACAATGCGTGTTTTAATGGTTAGAATTTCAGTTAGAAAATCATAAATAAAGACACGCTTTTTAATCGGTTGCTAACTTTCAATTGGCATTTTGATTTTTAGAAGTAAAACAATTTGTGGTTCTAGTAAAGGAACTCAATTTTTTTTGTTTATTGGTTAGCCTATGCTATCTATATTGTTGAGTAAATGAGTTATATGAATTTATCGTAATTAAGGTATTTAATTGTAGTAAACGGGCTTGTAGAGCAAATGAAAGTCGTAAAGCAAACCGACATAGCAAAGAGAGTGTCAAAAAGTAAGTATATATAAAGTTAGGAATGAAAGGTGTACATCATGAGTAAAGAATGTAAACACTGGAATATCGAAAAGAAGTTAATTCCTGTGATGATACGAATGTATTGTCGCGGAAATCATAAAGAGGAGCGAAAAGCCGAGGATGTAAAAAGCAAGGAACTTTGTGCTAGATGTAAAGAACTTGCCGAGTACGCGGCGTTTAGACTTGAAAAGTGCCCATTCAAAAAGAATAAAGGATTTTGTTCATACTGCAGAATTCATTGTTATAAGCCCGAATATCGTGCTGAAATGAAAGAAGTAATGAAGTACTCTGGTCCTAGAATGATTTTTTCGCACCCAATATTTGCTTTTTCACATGTCATTGAGATGATAAAGCACAAAAAGTAGTTGAAAAAAACAGGCAAGCAAAGCGGGTAATGTTGAAAATGCTAAATCAGCCGATAATTCTCGAACGAATGACGTGAATAAATGTCAGGAGCAAGCAAATGATAGATAAAGAACTATTCAAATGGTTCGAGATGATTTTTGGACTTTGAATGATAAAACTGTTAATTTTAATTACAATATTACATACAGTATTTAAGAAATGATTAAATTATTACTATATTTATTAGACTCTTGGTTAAATTTTGAATAGTGCTTTATTTAATGGTTCAATAGTCAAATTAAATGATGTTAGAATTCTACAAAAATAAAAGTTTAATCGAATTTAAATCTTAGATTTCAACCTCTCCAATCGCATCAAGCATTACATTGAGAGTATTTATTAATTATATTCCACTACTAGTAACGGAATATAATTAATGCTATATTGGTAGTGGAAGCAGAGAGGTCGGCTTCATTAGAAAATGGCTTGATAAACCTCTATGAGTAGTGGACCAAATCTCCACTCAGTAGTGGAAAATGATTATCCACTACGCGCGCCACGCTTTTTGGAAGAAATTACCACATCTGCTTATTCTTGCCGAGTCCTTTGAAGTCTTAAACTGAAAGGCAAAAATGCCCTAGCTAAGGCAAAATCAAGGCTACGAGTCTTGTCTATATATGACATTGTATATAGTGATGAAGAACTCAAGATGATTTAATAGAGAAGACATATTCAAACACTGTAGAAGTTAAAGCTAGAAATGGAAAGATAATCGCTATTACTAACGATGATTTCAAAGTAGATGCTAAGATTGCTGATTATCAAATAACAATTCCTCATATGGATAAACATTTCTCAGCAAGTTTAGCGGTTGTTCCTCTTCAAGTTTTAGCATATTATGTCAGTATCAATAAAGGTATTGATCCTGATAAACCAAAGAATCTTGCTAAATCAGTTACAGTAGAATAAATTAAAGGATAAATAAATTATGGATTTAGTTATTTTAGCAGCAGGTATGGGTTCAAGATTCGGCGGACTTAAACAAATCGAACCAATTGACAAATACGGCAATTTTATTATTGATTATTCACTCTACGATGCAAAGAAAGCAGGATTTGATAAAGTTATCTTTATTATTAAAGAAGAAAATTATGAAATTTTTAAAGATACAATTGGTAAAAGAGTAGAAGATAAGATTGAAACACATTATGTATTTCAAAAATTATCTTTAATTCCAGAAGGATATTCTTTACCAAGCGATAGAATAAAACCTCTAGGAACCGCTCAAGCTATTTTAGCGGCGAAAGATGTAGTAAGCGATAAATTTATTATCATTAATGCAGATGATTATTATGGCAGCGATGCATTTAAAGTTGCTGCTAACTATTTAAATTCTTTATCAAGTGATTCTAAAGGCAAATATGCAAATGTTGCATATCATGTTTCTAATACGATGACTGAAAATGGATCAGTAAAGCGTGGTGTTCTATATTTTGATAAAGATAATCATTTAGAACATATTGTTGAATCTAAGATTGAAAAGATTGATGGAAATATTGTTGCTACACCTTTAGAAAAAGGGAAATCTTCTATAGTAGCTTCTGATACATTAGTATCTATGAATATGTTTTGTTTTACAAAAGATATTATGTACTACATTGAAAGAGGATTTGCTCAATTCTTAGATGAAAATAAAGATTCATTAAATACATGTGAATATTTTATTCCAACTGTTGTATCTGATTTAATTACTAGCAATGAAGCTAGTGTAACTATCTTGCCTACTAAATCTATTTGGTATGGTATTACTTACAAGGAAGATAAAAAAGATGTTGTTAATTCCATTAATTCTTTAATGAAAAACGGTGAATATCCTAAAGGGTTATGGTAAATTTTTAAAATATAGAGTAAAATTTAAAAGGTGATTGATATATGAAATACTTTGGTACAGATGGAATTCGTGGAATTCCAAATGAAAAATTGAATATGCAACTTCTAACTAGATTAGGTGAATCTTTATATTTGCTCGGAAATAAAGATGTTGTCATAGGTACTGATACTAGAGTATCTAAAGATATGCTAGCTTATGCTATAGCATCAGCTTGTATGTCTAAAGGATTAACAGTACATTTTGTTGGTGTTTTACCTACACCAGCATTGATTTATTATTCATATATCAAAAAATATACTGGTGTTATGATAACTGCAAGCCATAATCCATATTATGATAATGGTATTAAGAAAATTCAAAAATTAACTATGAACATAACTTCATTTTTATCAATTGGTGCTATGTTTGGATTGATAGCAATCGCAAAGACTTTTGTCCCGTTGTTTTTTGGTGAAGGATACGATAAAACAATTACTTTGATTTATATTTTAGCACCTATAATTTTTATTATTTGTGTTAGTAATGTCTTAGGAAATGTTTACTATACACCATTTGGCAAAAGAAAACAAAGTGCTTATTATTTAATTGCAGGAGCTATCATTAATTTAATTTTGAATATTCCATTTATTTTACTTTTTAATTCAATTGGGGCTGCTATTGCATCAGTTGTAGCGGAAACTGTTATAACAATATTATATTTTGTATTTGCAAAAAAATATGTTTTCTCATTAAAAGAATTTATATCAATAATATTGAAAAAACTTCTTTCTGGTTGTATTATGCTTGGTGTGGTATTTTTATTAAATACATATCTATTAGGTGGATTAAATGCATATTTATCTTTAGCAATTCAAATATTATCTGGATTGTTTGTCTATTTAATATTTTTAATTATATTAGGAGATGATTCTATTAATGGATGTTTAAATTTTGTTAGATCAAAAGTAAATAAACATTAAAAAATAGTAGTAAAGAATTTTTATACTGGAGGTACATTAAGATGAATTTTGCGGTTATATTTGCAGGTGGTACTGGTCAAAGAATGAACACAGAATCTCTACCTAAACAATTCTTGAAGGTACATGGCAAAGAAATTATTGTTCATACAATTGAACATTTTCAATACTGTGAAGATATAGATGGTATTGTTGTAGTATGCATATCTTCTTTTATTGATTTTATGAAAGAGCTTAAAGAAAAATATAAATTAAATAAGATTTTAAAAATTGTGCCAGGTGGTGATTGTGGCCAATCTTCAATTTTTAATGGCTTGTCTGCAATTAAAGAATTTTCACATAGTGATAATGATATAGTTCTTATTCATGATGGTGTTCGTCCATTAATTGATAAAGCTACAATAGAAAAAATATATCTTGTGTAAAGAAACATGGTACAGCAGTTACAGTGGCTAAGGCTATTGAAACTGTTCTTATGGTTGATGATAAGAAAAATGTTGATCAAGTTGTTGATAGAAATAAATGCTTTGTAGGAAGAGCCCCTCAATCATTCTATTTTAAAGATATTTATAATTGCCATTTAAAAGCTAATGAAATCAATAAACATGATTTTATTGATTCAGCAATGCTAATGCAATATTACGGCTATAAAATGCACATTGTTGATGGGACCGGCTTATAATATAAAAATTACAACACCTAATGATTTCTATATGTTTAAAGCAATGCTTGATGCAAAAGAAAACGAACAAATAAAGGTAATCGAATAATATGGATGCTATTGTAAATAAATTAAAAAAATCATTAAATTATGATTTTCTATCAAATAAGATTAAAAATCATCGTTTCTTTGTAACAGGTGCAACAGGTTTAATAGGCTCAAATATAATTGATTTTTTACTTGATTGTGGTGGAATTGTTATTGGATTAGCCAGAAATCGAGAAAAAGCTAAAGAATATAAATTCTATGATAGAGTTGAATGGATTTGGCAAGGTATGGAAGAACAACTTAGCTATGATGAAGATATTGATTATATTATCCACACGGCTAGCCCAACTGATTCCAAATATTTTATTACTAATCCTGTCGAAACTATAAATTCAACAATTAAAGGGTTGAATAATGTTTTAGAATTTGCAAAAAACAAAAATATTAAAAAATTAATATATACTTCATCAATGGAAGTTTATGGGTTATGTTTAGAAGATAAATTTTTAAAAGAAAATGAGTATTATTCAATTGATTGTACCAATATTAGAAATAGTTATGCTGAAGGCAAAAAAATTCTTGAATGTTTGTGTATGTCATATTGTTTAGAATATAATGTGCCAATTTCAATAGTTCGTTTATGTCAGACATTTGGTCCTGGTGTATCCAAAAATGATAATAGAGTTTTTGCTCAATTTGCCAAATGTGTTACTAACAATGAAAATATTATTCTATCCACTAAAGGCGAAACTAAAAGATTATATTGTTCTTTAACTGACTGTGTTAATGGAATTTTAATTGCATTATTTAATGGAGAGAATGGACAGGTTTATAATATTGCAAGTGATGACACCTATTATTCAATTTATGAAATGGCTAAAAAATTCACTAAGGGAACTGATTTATCTGTCGAAATTAAAGAGCAAAAAGATAACAAATATTTACCTACGATTAAATTTGGATTAGATACTTCAAAAATAAAAAAGATCGGATTTATATCTGTTGATAATCTAGATTCAATTATTTCTGAATTTCTTTCCTATTGGCACAATTAATATGTCATAGTATTAAGTTTTTTTAATATTAAAAGAAAACTTAAAATTTAACCTTTTCCACTACTATTCAAGCATATAAATATAT
>CAVAVP010000003.1:0-8358 GCA_963592135.1 bacterium | reverse complement strand
AACCATATCCTTAAACTCGTTATCAAAAGCAATTTCATTTGTTAAAAATTTTAATTCAAAATTTTCCATTTTTTAGTCCCTACTTATTGGATTATATAATTTTTCATACTTCGAAGTTGTCACATCTCCGTGCCCTGGAAGATAAAGATAATCTCCTTCCAAATTAAAAATTTTTAATATGGACAATTTAAGAGTCTGAAAATCACTATCTTCAAAATCTGTTCTACCATAAGAGTCTTTAAAAATTGTATCTCCAACAAAAATCATTTCATCAATTTTATAGCACACCCCACCCTTCGTGTGACCTGGCGTATGTATAGCTTTAATTTTATATCCTATAATTTCAAGATTTTCTTCTTCACCTTTAATTTCATAATCAACATCAAACGGCTCAACCTGTATGTTACACATTCTTGCCATTTGATCAAATGCAGCTACTTTCCAAATATCATCTTTGTGCAAATAAACATGACACCCCGTTCTATCTTTTATCTTTTTTACTCCAGATATATGATCAAAATGACCATGAGTTAATAAAATTGCCTCCAAATTAAGACAATTATTTTCTAAATAGTTTAAAATTGGCTCAGTTTGTTCAAATGTGTCAATTAGAATACAATTCCTTGTTATCTCATTTACTAAAAAATATGCATTATTGGCTAGTTTACCACCAGTTAATCTTTCAACTTTCATTGTTCTTTTCAACAATAATCATAACAGGACCATCAGCTGACATTTCAATATGCATATGTTCACCAAATACACCAGTTGCTAGATTATCTATAT
This sequence comes from bacterium, assembly GCA_963592135.1. GTDB lineage: Bacteria > Bacillota > Clostridia > Christensenellales > UBA3700 > UBA3700. The sequence continues at coordinate 7,572 of CAVAVP010000003.1, read as the reverse complement.
TCAATTTTTGTTTAAACACATCAAGTGCGTATTCATATAAAGGGAGTGCAACGTCTTTTTTTGCTGCTTTTGAAAAATCCGGACGTCTATTCGTTGCTGTATTAGCGTATAAGGTAAAATTAGAAACAACCATAACTTCGCCTTTTATATCTTGAAGAGTTTTATTCGTTTTTCCATTTTCATCTCTAAACAGCCTCATAAAACAAACTCTATCTACAACATAATCTACGATTTTCTTATCATCGTTATGCGTAAATCCAAGTAAAACTAAGTATCCTGGGCCGCACTCAGATATAAGCTTATCTTCAACTGTTAATTTTGCATAGTTTATTCTTTGTATTACAGCTTTCATTTTTAACCTTTACCATTTGCACGTTTTACTTCGCGAACACCTTTTATTCCTGCAAGTTTTGTCATTAATTCTTTAATTTCACCAGTTGATGAAACTTCAACAGATAGTTTTACTGTCGCTACATTTTCATCTACTTTTCTTGCATCTAATGTAACCATAGGGACTTTTAATTGAGCTATAAGCATAGAAATATCTGCAACTAGTCCGGCTCTTTCATCCGCATAAATATCAACAAAGACTTCATATGTTCCTGTAATCACATCAGTCCATTCAGCAGATACCAATCTTTCCTGTTCAAGCTGAGCCACATTTGGACAATCATTTCTATGAATAATAACACCACGAGTTCTAGATATATAACCAACAATATCGTCTCCTGGAAGCGCTGTACAGCATTGAGAGAATTTAACTTTCATTCCTGCCATACCATTAATCAAAATACCGCTATCAGACGATTTCTTTCTAATTGGTGGCAATTTTGCGATTATTTGTTCAGCCGAAATATCTCCATTATCTACATCTTTATTTTTACAATCAAGAAGTCTTGTCATTACCTGATATGCAGATAATTCTCCACATCCAATATTTACAAAAATATCGTCATTATCATTTGCATTATACGCAGTTTTTATACAACTTTTCCATGATGGAAGATTCAAAAGCTCATTCATATCAAAACCTTTTTGTCTTGCAACACGCTCAAGCGTATCATGACCGATTTTTAGATTTTCTTCACGATTTTGCTTTTTAAAAAATGCTTTTATCTTCGATTTAACATTTGGATTAATTGCTATATTTAACCAATCTCTTGATGGTCCTTTTGATGAATTTGAAGTAATAACTTCAACGACATCACCATTTCCAAGTTTTGTAGAAATTGGAACCATTTTACCATTAATCTTTATTCCAACGCAGTGGTGTCCAACTTGAGTGTGAACTGTATAGGCAAAATCAATACCCGTAGCACCATTTGGCAAGTTAAATACGTCACCCTTTGGAGTAAACACAAAAACTTGATCTGAATATAAGTCCATCTTTACGTTATTTAAATATTCAGATGAATCATGAGAATCATTTTGAAGTTCCATAACGTTTCTAATCCAAGCAAGTTTTTGATCATCAAGAGTTTGCTTGGATGTTGTATTACCCATCTTATATTTCCAATGAGCTGCAATACCATATTCTGCTATCTCATGCATTTCATGAGTTCTTATTTGAATTTCAAATGGCGTTCCATAAGGCGCTATAACCGTTGTATGCAATGATTGATATAAATTTCCTTTAGGAACAGAAATATAGTCTTTAAAACGGCCAGGAAGCGGTTTCCATTTAGCATGAACGGCTCCAAGTACGGAATAACAATCCTTAACAGTATCTACAATTATTCTTACTGCTATTAAATCGTATATTTCTTCAAAGCTTTTACCCTTCTTTAATTTTCTATAAATACTATAAAAATGTTTAGGTCTACCATTTATTTCACCTTTAACGTCTAATTCTTTTAAAAGTTCCTGCAAGTCTTTTTCTATATCTTCGACAAACTTTTGTCTTTCTGCTTTTGTTTGTGCAACTTTTTCTGCTATATAGAAATAATCCTCAGGATAAAGATATCTTAAACACAAATCCTCAAGTTCACCTTTAATTGGAGCAATTCCAAGTCTTGATGCAATTGGTGCATATATTTCTAAAGTTTCTTTTGCAATTCTTTTTTGACCTTCTTCATCCTTAAAAGCTAGAGTTCTCATATTATTTAATCTATCTGCAAGTTTAATAATAATAACTCTTATATCATTAGACATTGCAAGAAACATTCTTCTTAAATTTTCTGCTTGCTCTTCTTCTCTTGTTTTGAAATTTAATTTAGAAAGTTTAGTAACACCTTGAACTAGCATTAAAACTGTTTCGCCAAAGTTATCGGCAATTTCAGTCTCTGTTACTTGAGTATCTTCTATTACATCATGTAAAAGTGCCGCAGATATTGTGTCTGAGTCCATTCCAAGGTCAACAAGTATATCTGCAACAGAAAGCGGGTGAATTATATAATCTTCACCTGATTGTCTTTTTTGTCCACGATGTGCGGCTTTAGCAAAGTAATATGCTTTATCTATTTTCGCAGCATTACTTTCTGTGTAATTATTATTAATCTTTGATAAAAAAGAACTTTCGATATCAATATCCAAGTTTTCTATGCTCCTATTATCTTCTTATATAGTTTACTATTAGATATTGGATTTTTAACCTTTCTATCTATCTTGTATACTCCTGCCTCTTGAATTATAATTCCTAGATCAGCAAAAATATGCATAGCAACTACTAAATTATTATAGTTTACATTTAAACTTTTTTCAATATCCATATACAAAGACCAAATGTCCATATAAGAATTAAATCTTGTAAGTTTATCTATTTCTTTAAACATTTTCCCTAAATCTTCATAACTACTTAAATAATTTTTTAAATTCTTCATTGGTTCATTATTTTCAACATAGAAAACCTTACAATCTTTATTTAACTTTAATTCATCTATATAACCTAAACTTATAGGCTTATCTAAAAATACAACGTTTTTATATTTATCTAAACTCTCGCCTTTATCCAAATTAAAAAACAAGGCATTGTTTGGAGCTGCAAAATCCATATAAAAAGCATTTACAAGAATATCTTCAGCACATTTTTCTTTAAACTCATCAAACGTTAATTTTGAGTAGCAAATAAAAGCAGTCGAATATTTATTCCCTTCAATAAGTTTTAAGGCCTCTTGTGACTTTATTTCAATTGGATGGAAAATACTTTTATCTTCGTATAATGCTGTTTTTATATAATTATCTATAAATCCATCTTCAAACTCAACGCAATGCGTAGATTTTAAAATTGCCTGCACATTTTCAACATTATTATAAATATTTAATTGAATATTAAATGTAATAACTTTTCTTAGTTGATTATTTAATACTGGCAATTTATCTGCCATATTAAATCCAACCATTTGGAATCCTCTATTTTTATATACTATATGATTAGAACCCATCTTTATGCGCTTAAACTTTAGATTTTGAATTTCACAACCAAATAATGGCTTTTTATTTTTTTCACCATAAGGCTCAAGCATCATAAGTTCTTTTGCTACTTTCTTTAAATCTCTAATTTCATGAAACTCAAAATAATCATTTCTATTTTCTAAATAAATAGAATCGTCAAAATGACTCTTACAATAAAGATTAATTCCCTCTTTAAAAGCTTCAAAATTATTTTCATCTAAACTTAACCCACATGCTTGTGGATGTCCACCAAATCTAGATAAAAGTTCACTTTGACTTGAAACACACTCATATATATTTATATTTGGAATTGACCTTCCTGACCCTTTTAGTCCTTCATTGGTTTTTGTAAATAATAGCACAGGATGATTAAACTCATTTTGAATTGAAGACGCACAAATCCCTAATATACCCTCATCCCATTTATCACCCTTAAGCACAATAATTGGATATTTTTCAAAATCATATCCAGAGATTGCTTCTTCAACTTCTTCAAGCAATTTTCTAGACATAATTTGCCTTTTTTGGTTTGTTTCATTTATATCCTCTACCAAGGTATCTAAAAGAAAATCATCATCTTCTGTAAACAAATCTATTAATTGATTCGTGTTTTTTAATCTACCAACAGCATTAAGCTTTGGCGCCAATTTAAATGCGATATCTGTTGAATTAATATCTTCTTTAGTAAATGTACTTATAAGCTTATATAAACCCTTTCTTTTGTGTTTATTTAAAAGTTCGATACCATACTTGACTATTATTCTATTATCTTTAACAAGCGGCATCATATCGGCAATAGTAGCAAGTGCTGCAATATCATAATATTGTTTACTCTCCTCGAACGATGTCATCCCCTCAATTAATCTTAAAACAACACCTGCACCGCATAAATCAGCAAAAGTTTCATCTTTGCATAAATGAGGATTAAATATTGGACAATTTGGAATTGTAGATGGAATTTGATGATGATCGGTAACAATCACATCACTGCCAAATCCTTCAATAATATAGTCAATTTCCTCAACGCTGCTTATTCCGCAATCTACTGTTATATATAAATCAGGATTAAACTCTTCTTGAAGCTCCTCAAGTGATTCACTATTCATTCCATAACCATTTTCTCTTCTATCTGGAATAAAATAGTTAACATTTTCTACTCCTTTAGATTTTAAGAACAAATACATAAGTGCTGTTGAACAAATACCATCGACATCATAGTCGCCATAAATCATAATAGATTCATTGCTTTCTATAGCCCTATTTAATCTTTCTTTAACTTCATTAAAACCAGGATAATCATTGACTTTAGTTAAAGAATCGAATGAAGGATGTAAAAACTCTTTACATTCTTCAACTGTTTTTAAACCACAATTTATTAAACTTTTTGCTGTAATTTTTTCAATGTCTAATTCTTTTGTAAATTTTTCTAATAATTCTTCACTAAAATCTGGCATATTTAAATAAACAAGGGCTGCTATATTGCAGCCCTATAAATTTTTATTATTGTTTAGCTCCAATATATTTTGGCTTGTTTGCTGCATCTTTTTCTTTTTGCTTTTTGATTTCCTTATGTTTATCCCATGCATTTGTTAAAACATAGTATAAAGAAGGTGCTAAGAACATTGATGAATAGAAACCGGCAATTAAACCAAAGATAACTGGTAATGCAAATTCTCTAACGGATGATGAACCTAAAATTGCAAACAATACGATAGCAATCATTGTTGTAATTGTTGTATTGATAGATCTTAATAATGTCTCTTTAATTGATACATTGATAAGGGCTGCTCTATCTAACTTTTGAGAAACTTTCTTTGCATTCTTTGTATTCTCTCTTAATCTATCGAAAATAACGATTGTGTTATTAATTGAGTAAGATACGATAGTAATAATAGCAGCAATAAATGCACTATTAACTTGAATATGGAATATAATTGTTAACGCAACCAAGATAAGTATATCATGCATTAAAGCAATTACTGCAGAAATACCTGACCAAATCTCGAATCTTATAATAATATATATAAGAATTAAAGCAAGAGATATTGCTAAACAAATTAAAACTGTTTTAATTAAGTCAGCAGATGCTGTTGCACCAATATTTTCATATGTTACCATATCTTCAATTTCATCAAAATCTACATTATCGAAATCTGCTTGAGCACTTAATGCGTTTGCTATATATGACTTAATTTGTTCATTTCTATATGTAGATAAAGTATTATCTTTATCATATGATTTAGAAACGTTATCATACTTAAACACAATTGCATATTCTTCAGCCGAACTAGAAGATTGCGAATATGTTACATGTGCTTGGCAAATTGTAGCAGGCAAATCTAGATTAGCACCATATGAATTCTTGTATTCTTCTGAAGCTGCATAAGCTGACACTTTTTCACCAATTTCAGCTTTTTGAATAGCTTCTTTTATTATACTTTCGTAATTATTATAAGCAGCATCATCTTTCAATACACTATCACCTAAAGTTACAGTAACTAAAGAACCACCTGCAAAGTCGATACCTATATTCATCCCTTTGTTTACATCTTTGTAAACTCCAGCAAAAATACCAAACATAATCCCTGCTAATAAGATAATAACTAAAGGAGCAATAATCCAATATTTAATATTTTTAGCTATTTTTAAATTAAAATTCTTTTCAATACTAAACATATTATTTAACCTCCTTTACTATTTCACCCTCAACAACTGGGCCTTCTTCATTTTTATTCTCTTCTTTATCGTCTACGATACTCTCGTCTCTCTTTAAATTGTATAAGTTAGCATTCTCTTCTTTAGTAAATGCCATAATACAATGAAGCACAAGTCTTGTTACAAATAATGAAGAAACTAAAGATAATAGGATACCAATCAACAATGTAATACCAAATGATTTCAATGTTGAAGTACCAAATATAATTAACACTACAGCACCTATTATAGTTGTGATGTTACCATCTATGATAGCTCCATAAGATCTCTTAAATCCTGTTGAAACTGCAGTAATTACTTTCTTTCCTGAAGCATATTCTTCTTTTATACGTTCAAATATAATTACGTTAGCATCTACTGCCATACCTATAGACAATAAAACACCGGCAATACCTGATAATGTTAATTGTACCCATGGGAATACAGCTAAGAAGAATAACAATGTTAATGAATACCACCAAAGTGTAATTGAAGCTGCAACTCCTAATAATCTATATAGAACAATTAAGTAAATCATAATTAAGATAATACCTACAATACCAGAGATAACACCTGCCTTGACTGTATCAACACCAAGTGTTGCTGAAATTGTACTACATTGTGACATTTTTAATGTTAATGGGAATGAACCAGCAGTAATCTTAACTGCTAAATCATAAGCATCATCATATGAATAATTTCCTGATATAGAACATGAACCTGTTGAAATTGTTTCATTAACAGTTGGTGCAATTAAACATGAACCATTAATATAAATTGCTAATTGCTTTCCATTTAATGCTTGCGTTGCTGCTGAAAACTTTTTTGCACCAGTTGATGTAAATTGAATAGCAACTACATAATAACCTGAACTTTGATCATATTGAACTCCGGCTGAAGATACATCTGTTCCAGTAATTTTATTATCCGAATTACCATAAGCATCTTTATAACCAGACAATTTAACAGAACCTGTTTCATCATCTAAAGATAAATCATTTTCTGCTGTGCCATCTTTGTATTCTCTAAATTCAAGATCTGCAGGATCACCGATTAATTCGAAAATCTTTTCTGGATCATCAACATCTGGAATTTCTACACGAATGGTTTCATTACTAACCGTAACAACAGCTTCTGTATAACCTTTGTTAAACAACATAGATTCCATAGCGGCTCTTGTTCCTTCAATAGCAGAATCTAAAGTGCCTGCTTTTTTCATCTCTTGATAAGAATCTGTTGTATTATCAATATCATATACTGCGTATACACCACCACTTAAATCAAGTCCTAAACTAATAGCTTTTGGATAAGCTACATAATCATATGTGCCAAATTGGCCATCATCTAATGATACGCAAGCAAATACGGTTCCTAAAACTATTAATACACATAAGATAGACAAAATCACTATTGATTTGTACTTTTTCATCTTTTATGTGCCTCCTATTTACATAAATATTTATATATTATAATAATATAATTATATAT
>CAVAVP010000002.1:0-7880 GCA_963592135.1 bacterium | reverse complement strand
GTGAAGTCGTAACAAGGTAGCCGTATCGGAAGGTGCGGCTGGATCACCTCCTTTTAAGGAGTAGCGAAAAGCTACTTACTAGTCGAGGCGAACTAAGTTTAAACTTAGGTTTGTCACTCAAGGATGTAAATCCAAGAGTATAAATATCCTTTGAATTTTTCCTCATTTTTATTGCTTTCTATTTTAGGGTATAACTTATTTGTGGGTACGACTTATGTCGTGCTTTTTTTTTGCTCATTTTTGTGGTATTATTCTCTTATGAATAAAAATAAACTATTAATATTTTCCATAGTTTTAATAATGTTATTGTCGTTAACAGGATGCTCAAATTTAAAATCCTATAATAAAACATATATTGATTATTTAGGTACAGTCGTAAACGTTGTTTCTTTATCTGAAAACAAAGATGATGTAGAATTCTTTCAAAATGAAGCTGAAAGTATTTTAGAGCATTTTGATGAGAATTATTCTGTATATAGGGAAAATAGTATAGTTTATAAATTTAATCAATCTAAGGGCGATATATGGCTTGAACTTACAAAAGAAGAGTATGAAGTATTTAATTTAGCAATATCGTTATATGAAGAAACAAATGGGGCTTATAATCCAGCAGTTTTTTTAATGTCTGATTTATGGGGCTTTACTGATAGATTTTCAAGTAATTATACAAAGATTAAACCATATGATAGAACTAATCCCAAAGAAGAACTCCCAGAGCAAGAATATATTGATGGATTTAAAACTATTAGTAACTTTTATAATGTAGAAACAAAAGATGAAAATGGTAAATATTATGTTTATAAGCCAAACATCAGCATAGAAATAAAAGGTGAAATATATTATATGCAAATAGATTTTGGAGGTTTTTTAAAGGGCTATCTTGCGGGGCTTTTGTCAAAAAAGAGTTATGAGTATAGCATAGACTGTGGTTATATTGCATTAAGCACATCTTCAATCGGTATTTTAAAAAAAGATGAAAAGGGCGGAAAATGGAATATACAAATAAAAGATCCAAGAAATACTGAAAATACTTATTTAAAGACAACGCTTTCAAATGCAATTGTTTCAACATCAGGAGATTATGAATTATATTATGAAATTGATGGAAAAAGATATTGTCATATAATAGATACAGAAAAAGGAATGCCAGTAGATACTAATATAATGTCAGCAACTGTTATTTATGATTATGATAACGATGAAAATCTTGGTGCCAAAACAGATGCCTATGCAACAGCAATAATTGTTATGGGAGTAGATAAAGCTAAAGATTTTATAAAAAGACAAGGATTAAAAGCAAGTTTTGTTTATTTAAATAGTAATAATGAAACTTGTGTATATAAAAATTTTTAATGAGTATAAATAATATAAAACAGGAAAAAGAGAATAAAATTTTTAAAAAGTGGGATATTTTAATTTATGCTACACTGTTTGTTTTGATAGTAGGTTTATTTTTAGTAGTTTTTATAACAAAAGATAATTCCAAAATAGAAGGTTTTGAAATATTATATAAAAATAACAAGATACTAACTTATGATTTCCAAAAAAAATCTTTTGATTATGACAACAATTATATAGAAATTGGTGAATATGAAAGAGGATATATAATATTATTTTATTTAGATGAAAAAAGATCAGTTTTTAACAAAATACAAGTAAATATAAAAGATAGAACAATAGTTGTTTTAGATGCTTCATGCAGTAGTTCAAAAGATTGTACTGCAATGTCTATAAAAAACTCTTCAGATACTATAATTTGTGCTCCACATAAGTTAATAATACAGCCTTTAGGAACTAAAAGTGTGGATGATAACATAATAGTTGGATAATAATTTTACAAAAAAAATAGCTTCAAGTTTAATTGAAGCTATTTTTATTTTTTTTATTCGAAATCATTTGCTACATTGTATGTTCTTTAATAACCTTTTTAGGGCATTTTAAGACACAAGTTTTACAACCTGTACATTTTGTATAATCTATAACTGGAAGGTTGTCTATCATGGTTATAGCCTTTTGAGGACAGAACTTAGCGCAAAGGCCACAGGCTATACATCCATTAGCACATTGGGAAATAGTCTCTTTTCCTCTACATTTTGTATTGCATGCAACATAAACAGGTGCTGTATTTGGAATTCTTTCAATACAAAGTTTTGGACAAGTATTAATACAAGAGCCACAAGATGTACAAAGGGCTGGATTTACATGTGCTACATTGTTTACTACGCTTATTGCGTTTTGTTGACAAACTTTCTCGCACGATCCATGTCCTAAACAAGCTGTAGTGCAAACTTTAGACCCCTTATGATATAACATCTCCATATGACAATCGTCATTTCCTGAGTAGCAGAACTTGTTTACAGCGGCATCACCTCCATTACATCTAACAACTGCAACAGTTGGAGATTCTGCAACGAATTCTACTCCAGTAAGTTCAGCTATAATCTTTTTGTTTTCTATAGATGTGGATTTACAGTCATTTAAGCATGCCTTGCCAGAGCATAAACCTTTTGCAAAGCCTTCACACCCAGAATACCCACAACCACCACAATTTGCACCGGCTAGGTTCTCTATGACTTTAAGAAGAGTTTCATCTTCTTTAATCTTACATACTTTTGTAACAATAAGAATTGCTATAGTTAAAACTACTGCTAGGCCTGCAATCAAGCCCAATACTAATCCTACTTTATTCCATTGAACGCTGGCATTTAATAACATTATCATAAAATTCCTCCTATATAACTAAGGCAAATACATAAAATGCCATTGCCATAAATGAAGCAGTTGCCATAGTAATAGGGAAGCCTTTTAGATGTTTAGACATTTCAAGTTTATCTACTTTTTCTCTAAGTCCACTCATTATACATATTGCAATTGTGAATCCTATACCTAAAAAGACACCATATAAAACGGCAGATCCAACATTAAAACTAGATACTCCTAAATCTGCCATTATAGTAGGAATGTCCATAACAGTTTCTGCAACACCTAAAACAGCACAGTTAGTTGTAATTAATGGAAGATATATTCCCATAGAATTATAAAGTGGTGGCATAAACTTCTTGATTACTTTTTCTATCATTTGAACAAGTGCTGCGATTACAAATATAAATACTATAATTTCAAGATACTCAATCTCAAGTGGGATTAATACATAGTTGTATATAGGGAAAGTAACTAAACAAGTAATAGCCATTACTACTGTTACCGCTATTCCCATGCCAAAAGCGCTTTTCATACTCTTTGATAATCCCAAGAATGGGCAAATACCATAACTTTGAACTAATATGGCGTTATTAATAAATGCTGCTGCTATTATAATAATCATTACATTTCCCATAATTACGCCTCCTTTGTTTCAGCTTTTGCTGAAGTATCTTCTTCTTTGTTATATTGCTGCATTATTTCAACATAATTTTTCTTTTTTCTGTTATTTTCAAAATTTTCATAGAGTGCGTTAAATCCAGCTATAAGCATACCGTATACTAAAAATGCTCCAGCTGTATTTGAGAAAAATCCAATAGAGAAGTTCCAAAGAGTAACACCAAATAATTGTCCAGCGCCTAAAACTTCACGAATAATACCCATTAAAGTTATAGCTAGTGTAAAACCTAATCCTGTGAATAATCCGTCTGCTGCAGAGTCTAATACAGGGTTTTTACTAGCAAAACTTTCTGCTCTTCCTAAAATTATACAGTTAACAACAATTAAAGGTAAGAAAACACCAAGTGCACTATATAAATTAGGAATATACTTATACAAGAACATTCTGACAATTGTAACGAATGTTGCAATTATTAGGATAAATGCAGGAATTCTAACTTCGTTAGGAATGACTTTTCTTAATGCAGAAATAATAGCATTTGAACATATTAAAATAAATGTTACAGCAAGTCCCATACCAAGAGAGTTAAATGCCGATGATGAAATGGCTAGTGTAGGACAAGTACCAAGTACTAACCTAAATGTTGGATTATTAACAAGTACGCCATTTTTAGCAATTTCTTTAAACTTTTGACCTGTCATATTAAGCCACCTCCTTTAATAGAATCTTATTAAGATAATCAATGGCATTATTTACTCCATTTTGAACAGCCTTTGAAGAGTAAGTCGCGCCAGAGGCTATAGTTCCGCCAGTATAAGATTCAGATAACCCTTTAAATTTTGCAAGAACAGCATCTGTAAATTTACTCATAAGAGTTTGAGATGATGCATATTCGGCAATTGAAACTTTTTGTATAACACCTTCGCTGTTTGCAAGAACATATACAGAAACGGTTCCTGAATGGAATCCATTGTTGCCGGTTGATTGAATTAAATAAGAATTATTGGATAATTTGTATGCAGCATCGATTTTGCCGTTTGGAGCGGTGTAAGTTTCGTCAACTATTATTGTTTCGCTTAATTTAACTTCATCACCACATAATTCTTTTATGGCTCTATTTATAATTTCTTCATCACTAACTTTCCATACATCATTTAAAATAGCAAGAAGTCCACCTGAGATAAGAGCTATACATAAAAGTACTGCAATACATCTAAAAGCTTTACTTTGGAAAAATTGTTTCGTGGTCATTTATTTTTCCTCCTTTTGCTTTTTTGAAAAGGTTTTACTGAACCAGTTTTTTATTTCTACATGAATAGGTGTAGAACCAAAAGGTCTTGGATGAAGAACCTTATTAAACATAGGAACGAGTAGGTTCATGATTAATATTGCAAAACTAACTACTTCCATTTGAGTTGCTTTTCTTAATCCTGCTGTAAGTAATCCTAAGCAGAAATAGTAAGCATAGCATGCCCATTTATTATTAGGCGAAGATACATAGTCGGTTGCCATAAATATTGCACCTAAGAATAAACCTCCTGTAAGAATACTAGGCATAAACATTTTCATTGACCCATATAAAACGCAGCTGAACAAACCAGTTGTCACAATATATATAAGTGGCCAACGTATATCTATAACTTTTCTTACAACTAAGTATATACCGCCGACTAAAAGGGCAAGTTTGCAAGTTTCACCTAAGCACCCTCCCATGTTTATGCCAAGAAACATATCAAGAAGTGAAAGACCAGTTGTGGTAGAGCTTGACTCTAACATTTTAGTTAATGTCGTGGCTCCAGTAATAATTGTCCCATTTGTAAGAGTTGTAGAGTAGTCTGCCATAATGGTTGTAAAACTCATAAAGGCAAATATTCTACCTACTATCGCAGGATTTACTATATTTTTTCCTGTTCCGCCAAACAGCATTTTTACAACTGCAATAGCAAATATTGCAGAAAGCGCTGGAATATAAGCATATTTCATTGCTAAATTGCCAGGCATACACATTGCTATAAGAAGTCCGGTGATTAATGAGGTAAAATCAAACTCAGATAGAATTTGCTTGATTTTTTTCTTTTGGCAAAGCTTCCAAACAATTTCAGTAGCAACAGCTGCAATACATGATGAAATTATAGTTATAAGAGCATTCCAACCAAAGAAAATACATCCCATAATACAAGCTGGAAGTAATGCAATAACAACATCGATCATTATGTTTTTAGTGGTTCTTGGAGATCTTAAATGTGGGGTACTATTAATTATAACTCTTTCCATTATTTATTACCTCCGTTTTGCTCTTTCTTTCTATTTTCCATGATTTTAGATTTAGCAAGTGCTATGCTTTGAACAAGTTCTCTTTTTGCAGGGCATACATATGCGCATGAACCACAAGAAATACAATTCATTACGCCGCCAATTTTTTCAGCGCTCTCATAATCTTTTGCAAGAGTAAAGAAATCTATTTGCATTGGAAGCAAATTCATAGGACAAACCGATGCACATCTTCCGCAGTTTATACAAGGAGTTGGATTGTTGTAGCGAATTTCTGTTTCGTTAAGAGCTAAAAATCCTGATGAAGTCTTTGTTGTATAAATATCTGTAGACAACATAGCAGGTCCCATCATTGGTCCACCTGCAACAAGCATGGTTGTATTTCTTTTAAATCCTTTGCAGAAATTCAGAATATCATCATATCTAGTACCAATTTTTACTAAAAGATTTCTTGGTTGATATAGTGATTTGCCGGAACAAGTCATATATCTCTCATAAAGAGGTTTGTTTTTCTCTACAGCCTCAAATGTTGCAAGAGCTGTTGCTATATTTTGAACAACACATCCTGCGTCAGCCGGCAATTTACCACAAGGTACTTTTCTTCCTGTGCAACAATAAATTAAATGTTTCTCAGAACCCATAGGATATGCTTTTCTAAGTGGAACTACAGTAATATCTTGTTCTTTTGCGCATTTTTCAATTATATCTGGTTTGTTTTTTTCAATACCAATAATTATAGTTGTAACAGAAAGTGCTTTTGCAAGAAGTCTAATTCCAGCAAGTACATCATTGTATCTTTCAATCATGACTCTGTAGTCACATGTAAGATAAGGTTCGCATTCTGCTCCATTTATAATTAGTGTATCAACTTTAGTTTGTGGAGATAACTTAACAACAGTAGGGAATCCTGCGCCGCCCATTCCAACAATACCGGCTTCTGCAATTCTGTTTTTAATAGTTTCAGGTTCTCTATCTGCAAGTGGCTCTAAAACCATGTTGTTATATAAATTATCATTTTCAATTATAATATGATCCATGAAAACGCCATTTACATTTGGTCTTTTTTCGATTCCAATAACCTTACCACTAACACTAGAATAAATGTTTGCACTGACAAAGCCCGTAGCTTTTCCTATTAATTGTCCTTGTAAAACATCATCGCCGATATTTACTATAGATTCTGCGGGTTTTCCAATATGTTGCCCAAGTGATATAGCAACAATAGGAGGGGCCGGCATTTCTTCTATAGGAATGTCTTTAGATAATGCTTTATTGTCTGGTACATGAGCACCTTTAAAAAACAACTTAGCTTTCTTTAACATATAGTCTCCTCTTTATTTTTTACTTTATAGTTTATTAATAATTTTTCATAATATGTAATTGGAACTTTATGGATAACAAGATATACTAAAGCTCCTACAATAGCACCACTTAGTACTCCTATTAACGCAAAGTAAGGAAGGTATGAAATCATTAGATTGCTGCTTACTACTAAGCAAAATATAAGTACTTGAACAATGTTATGTATGACTGCACTTACTATACTGATAGAAAGTACAGAGATTCTTGGGTGTAAGAATTTTACAAATATGCTAGAGATTATAATACTTACAATTCCAGCAGTTAGTGAATAGATAAGGGAAGATATATTTCCTACTATAAAACATGAAAGAGTAGTTCTTATAACAACTAAAATTGTTGCATCAATTGGTGTATACATAAATAAGGTAATTAAAGAAAATACATTAGAAAGACCTATTTTCGCTCCTGGTAAAAACAAAGGAGGCAATAAGTTTTCTAACATAAAAGTAATTAAACTTAAAGCTGTAAGTATGCCCAAAGTTGTTATTCTTTTGGTATTTAAACCAAACGAATTCATAAAATTCCCCATTAATCTTGTTAGTATTTAGTGTCTAAGCACTTATAATAATATTATGTTCTTATATACAAAAAATGTCAATATGCGACATTTGTCTATTTTCTTACTGATTTTGACAAAATTAACAATTTATTGAAAAATTATCGATTAAAATAAATAATATAAGAAGAGGTAAATATGAAAGTTAGATTTAACGAAAATAAAGTTATAGTAAAGGAAATACAAGAAGGCTTAAAAGCAAGGGGCGGGTATTGTCCATGTAGGGTAGAGAAAAACGAAGATAC
Organism: bacterium; assembly: GCA_963592135.1. Taxonomy (GTDB): domain Bacteria; phylum Bacillota; class Clostridia; order Christensenellales; family UBA3700; genus UBA3700. The sequence continues at coordinate 124 of CAVAVP010000002.1, read as the reverse complement.
AAAGTGTATGTGTAAAGAATTTCGTGAGCAGATAGCCGACCCTAATTTTGAAGGATACTGTCATTGTATGCTTTATTATAAAGAAAAATAATTTCAACTCTTGCTTATTATATAAATATTATAT
>CAVAVP010000001.1:0-35498 GCA_963592135.1 bacterium | reverse complement strand
ACTTTTGAATAAGCATCGTCATATTTTTGTTGTTCTAATTTTACTAATTCCTTATTTTTCTCAAACAATTCCTCAATATCATCATCCATAACAACTCTACCATTTAAAACTTTTATATTAAAATTCTTAATTGCCTTTAATGTTAAAACTTCCTTCCACACAAACTCAGCTTTAGATTTCTTTATAATTTTTTCGCCATTTGATTCATATGAAAAGGTGATGTTATAGTAGTTTTCTTTACCTGCAGATGTATGTGTTTCGTGAGAAATATAAGTAGCAATCTTAACTTCCCCTTCTTTTTTCACTTTTAGTTTTTGCGCTTGACTTATAGCAACAAATATTGTTGTAATCATTGCTAAAACTCCAACAAACGCAATTGCCCCATTTATTACATATGCTGCCGTTGAAGATTCTAAAACTTTAAAATAATACAATAAAAATAGGCCACCTCCTACTAAAAGTCCTATAACTCCTGCAAGAAATGGTCTTAATATAGCTTTTTTTGTATTTTCTAGTTTCATTTATATTAATAAATTATACGACCACAATGTGGACATACAGCATATCCATCTGCGGCTACCTTTTGATAAGCAGCTGGGCCTACCTCTTGTCCGCATATCGAACAAGACCTTTCATTTAATTTAGAAATACAAGGCAAATTACCTACAATATCACTTACCTTTTTAAATAAAGAGAATTCTTCTTCTGTTAATGTATCTTTTATTTGATTAATTCTATTCTGAATTTCATTAAGTTGAACTGTATAATCCTCATTTACTTTCTTTGCACCTGGTATTAAGTCATTTCTTTTTTGTGTAATTGTTTTATAATCATTTTGAAATAAATAAATCAATTTATTATAGACATCTTGAAATTGCACTACTAAATCCGAAATTTCTTTACTATAGGTATCAATAGTATTAGCTTCCTTTTGCAATTTATCTAAGTTATATTTTAAATTTTCTACAGGTTGACCTTGTACCTCCATCTGTAATGCAAAATCTAACTCCTTAGAAAAGTCTTCATATTCTTCGTCTTTATTTTTTAGAAGAGATGTTAACTCTGTTATCTTATTAATTTTTTTATTCATCTCGTTCTTTATATTTTCTCTTTGGTTCGTCACATTCATGTAATTTACTACAACTGAATTTTTATTATATTCACTCATCTTTCTTCTCTTTTCTATAAGAGCTTTTTGATAATTTACTAATTTATTAATGTCAACACTCATAATTCCCTCCTATTTTAATTATTATAAGGATTTATATCTTTTTTACTTTTTATTATTTCTATTTTTTGATCTTTCAGTAAATCATAAAATATATCTATTGCGATTATTTCACTATTATAATGACCTACCTCAATTAGACATATATTATAATATTGCATTTTTAGGGCAATTGACAACTTATTTTCTCCGCCGATTAATACATCGACCTCATTTGTCTTTAATAATTCTACTAAATCGTCGTCCCTAGCGCCTGCGCCACAAGACACACAAACCTTTTTTAAAACCCTATTTTTATCTCCTAAGGTTCTAATATTATTATCTTTTAATATGACAGATATTTCTTTTTCTTTTTCAATTAAAGAGGCTTCCTTGTTAAATGTTCCTATTCTATAGCAATCTCCATTTTCTACAGGATAAGTCACATTAATATCTAAAAGATTTGCTAGTCTATCATTAATTCCACCTTTACATGAATCTAAGTTAGTATGGGCACTATATAAACATATTTTATTTTTATGTGCCCTATTTACTATATCTTTAGTAAACTCATCTTTAATCTCTCCAAAGATTGCTGGATGATGGGAAATTATCATTTCACAATTATTTTCTATTGCCTCATTAAGTGTATCCATTGTTACATTTTCACAAAGTAGCACTGAGCTTATCTCCTGATTTTTATCTCCAACATTTAATCCCGGAGTATCATAATCAGCAGCTAAATATAATGGTGCAAATTTTTCTATTTTTTTTGTTATACTACTTACTTTCATCTATTTCTTTTCGTATTATACCTAAATATTCTGTATATTTTTTATAGGATTTCTCATCTAATTTTTCCATCAATATTTTTTTATATTTACAAGATAAATAATTCAAGTATTCAGTGTAATCTGTACTTTTTTTATCATCCTGTCCTAATAAAAATTCTTTTGATGAATAAACACTTTTTTCATCGACTTTTGCTACTAATATACTATAAAAAATTTTTTCTTCTTTTACTATATAATCCTTGCTTATTTTAAAATTATTAAGTACTAAAAATTCTCTTAATTCTATAGTATTTGAATGTGGACATAAGATTATCTTTTTTAAACCTTTTGGTTTTCTCTTTAGAATATCTATAATTTCCATTCCACCCATTCCAGCAATTAAAACAGTATCTACTTCATTATCTTTTATAACATCTAGTCCATTTCCGCATCTAAACTCTATGTTTTCAATGTTATATTTTTTAGATAGTTCTATCGCCTTATTTAAAGATTTTTGAGAAATATCTGTAGCTATAACCCTATTAACCTTTTTATCAATTAATGCTTGTACAGAAATTTTCCCATGATCACAACCTACATCGACAAGAGTTTTCCCGTCTATTTCATTATATACAGCTTTTAATCTAGGTTTATTAACTAACATTTATAAATCACTCAATCCAACAGAACCATTACCATCTGCCTCGTTTTTCATTTTAATCAATGCTTTTTCTTTTATTTGTTGCACTTGTGGTTCCGAAATTGACATTTCTTTTGCTATATTTTCTAGTGCTTTTACTTCTTTCCCATTAAGTCCAAATATAGATTCAATTACACTTCTTTCTTGTTCGTTTAAGCAAGACAATAATTCTACAACTTTATCTTGATCACTTAAACTTTCTTCCTTTTTGTCTTCTCTATTTGCATTTCCACCTAAGTTTATGATTTCTTTAGAAATTTCTTGTATTTTTCTAATTGTATCAATATCTAAATTTAGAGATTTTGCAACTTCTTCAATCTCTGGCTTCCTTTGAAGTTCTTGAGTAAGCCTTTTAATTTCTTCATCAATTTGCTTATTTTGCTCCAAAAATTGAATAGGAAGTTCATCATTTAATTCTAATTCTTTAAGTGCATTTTCAATGGATAATCTTATGCTTTCTTCAATAATTTCTTGAAAAGATTTATCTAAAGAAGATGTATATTTATCTACACCTTCTATTAATCCTAAATTTCCTTCTTGAATAACATCTAAAATCTCTAATCCTTTATTTAGATATTCTTTTGCTATTGTTACTACAAAAGAAAGATTTGATTCAATTAATTTTTTTCTAGCAGACAACTTCCCTACTTCTTTTTGAGCAATTAATTCATCCTCTGCATCTTGTGTTAAAATACCGAAGCAAGAGATCTCATTGAGATATCTTTTTAAGGCTTCGGTTTCTTTTAAATTTAAATTATTTGACATTTTTAACGATTACCATTGTCGCCATCCATAAACTCTTTAAGTTTTTTAGATCTAGTTGGATGTCTTAATTTTCTTAAAGCTTTTGCTTCTATTTGTCTAATTCTCTCACGTGTAACATTAAATTCTTTACCAACTTCTTCCAATGTTTTTGGCTTACCATCATCAAGACCATATCTTTGTCTTATAACTTTTTGCTCTCTTGGAGCTAAAGTATTTAAAACTTCGTCAATAGCATTCTTTAGTAAATTACTTTCTGCCATAGCCGTTGGAGCTGGAGTATCTTTATCTTCAATGAAATCTCCAAGTTTAGAATCCTCTTCCTCACCAATTGGCTTTTCAAGAGAAACTGGCTCTTGATTTATTTGTTGAATTTCAATAATCTTCTCAACTGGCAATTTCATTCTGTCAGCAATTTCTTGTGGAGTTGGATCTCTACCTAACTCTTGAACTAATTGACGTGCTACTTTTCCAGTTTTATTAATAGTTTCTACCATGTGAACTGGAATACGAATAGTTCTAGCTTGGTCGGCAATTGAACGGGCAATTGATTGCTTAATCCACCATGTTGCATATGTAGAGAATTTAAACCCTTTAGTATAATCAAATTTCTCAACAGCTTTCATAAGACCTATACTTCCTTCTTGAATTAAATCCAAAAATTGCATTCCTCTACCAACATATTTTTTAGCAATTGAAACTACTAATCTTAAATTTGCTTCTATTAATCTATCTTTTGCTCTTTTACCAATTTCTACTTCTTTTTCGTAAATAGCCTTATCCTCAGGACTTAATTCTTCACCACTTTCTAATTTTTCTTTAGCTTTTACGCCTCTGTCTAATTTTACAGCAAGATTAAGCTCTTCCTCTGGAGTTAATAGTTTTACCTTACCAATTTCCTTTAAATAAGCTTTTACAGAATCATCAACTTGGCTATCAGCAATATTTATAATAGACTTTTGAATATCTATCTCTTCTTCTTTATCTTCGGTAATTTTAATATCTTTAGCTTTTACACCTTCATAAATGATATCGTAATCTTCCATACCAAGACCATATTTTTCAAGGTTATTAGTAATTTCACTTACAGCTATTTCGTGTGATTCTAATGCTTTTTTCGCAATATCTTCTACCATTGTTTTAATTTGAGTGTTTCTTAAAATGTCTTTCTCATCCATTATTTTTTTCCTCTCCTTTAAATTTTTCTTTTAAATAGTAATAATTGATTTAATTGTTGTTGTAAGTTAAGTTTAATACTATCATCAGTCTCATTATCTATTGCATTTGCTAATTCTTTTTGCTTAATTGCCAACCATTCAGTTAAAACTTTTTTCCTACAATCAATAAACATCTTCTTTGCAGCATCTTCTTTAACAGAACTTCCAATTGCTAGAATTTGTTCAACTTCAGAATTTTCATCTTTTAATGATTTTAAATCATCTATTGTCAACTCTCCTTGACTTGCTCTAAATATTGAATACAAATTCTTTGTCTCTTCACTTCTACAGCAATCTAAATATTCATCATTTACTTGTAGTCCCTCCACACCACCAAAAGCTGCATATAATATATACCTTAAACATTTTGTATAAGCATCGGAAAATTTTTCTTGCTGTTTTGGGACAATATTTATCTTTTTGCCTTGCTTTAATTTATCCAATTGCTCATATAAAACTTGACTATCTATTGCCGTTAGTTTTTCTATTTTTCTAATAAAGGGATCAGCTTGAACTTTAGATGTATCCGCAATTGCCTCTATTGCTTCAGTTGCAAACTTTCCCCTTTCTTCTACCGACTTTAAATCATATTTCTTTGCAACATTATTAATCTTATATTCATACATTGGTATAGCTTTTTTGATTAATTCTTTCATCTTTTCACCGCCAAATTTTCTAACGTATGAATCTGGATCTTGATCCTCTGGCAAAACAACAACATAAACGTCTAATCCTGCCTGTTTTAAAAGTTCAATTCCTCTTAATATTCCTGCCTGTCCTGCGCTATCGCCATCGTACATAAAGTAAACTTTATTTGCAAATCTTTTTACAAGTAAAGCTTGTTCTGGTGTTAATGCTGTTCCACAAGACGCTACTGCATTTTGTATACCTGCTTGATATAAAGAAATTACATCCATATATCCTTCAACAAGAATAACTGTATTAATATTTCTTAGACTTTTTACTATATTTGCTGCGAATAATTCATTTGATTTATGGTAAATCAAAGATTCCATAGAGTTGTAGTATTTCTTTTGTGTATGATCAACATTTAATACTACTCTTCCACCAAAAGCTATAACTCTTCCTTGTGAATCTACAATAGGAACTATAAATCTTTCATGTTGTGGATCGTAATACTCTGCATTTTTTCCGCCTTTAAAAGCTACCTTTGCTTCCTCCATCTCTCCATATGTATATCCTTTAGATAATAAATATTTAATTAAATCCCTACTATCTATACAATATCCAAGACCAAATTTTTTTATAGTTTCGTCGCTTATTCCTCTGTTGTGCAAATATTCTCTAGCTTCATTACCTTTTTGAGACATTAAATTTAAAAAATAATGATTAGCAGAATCTTTCATTAAATTATATAGTCTTTCTTTCTTACCTTTAATTTTTGCATATTCACCCTTGTTTTTAGAACCAGTAAAACTTGGCTTTTCCATACCATATTTATCTGCAAGTAAATCCACAGCTCCATTAAAGTCAACCTTTTCCATTTCTTCAACAAGAGTTAAAACATCACCATGCTTATGACAACCAAAACAATAAAAACTTTGATGATCTTCATCCAAACAAAAAGATGGCGTTTTTTCAACATGCAAAGGACAGCAAGCCCAATATTTTGTGCCTTTCCTGCTAAAATGTGCATATTTTGAAGCAACATCTAAAATGTTTGCCCTTCTTTTTAGTTGCTCTAAAAACTCTGAATATTCGTCCATCTTTTCCTCTATACCTCTTTATACGAAATATTTTTTTAAAATCCTAAACTTTTTTTAATTTTTTAAAAATTTTACTCCCTTTTGTTTGCGCTATAGTATAACAACATATTTTCCTATTTTATGTCCTTTTTTTGACCTATAAATAATATTGTTAACTATTGACAGAATTTTAGCTTATCTATAGAATAAAGGTATGGAAATGAAAGAATTTAAAAATCACATTAATGAAATTGAATCACTAACTTTGAGTAAGTATGCAAAAAAGTCTTGTGAAAGCAAAGGTAGATTAAAACCTATCAATAAAGATGATATCAGAGGAGAATATCAAAGAGACAGAGATAGAATCATCCATTCTAAAGCTTTTAGAAGATTAAAGCATAAAACTCAAGTTTTCCTATCTCCAGAGGGTGATCATTATAGAACAAGACTTACCCACACTCTTGAGGTATCTCAAATTGGAAGAACAATAGCAAGAGCTTTAAGACTAAACGAAGATTTAGTTGAAGCTGCTACTCTTGGTCATGATTTAGGACACACTCCATTTGGACATGCTGGCGAAGCTGTACTTAACATCAAATTAAAAGATGAAGGCGGATTTAATCATGCAAAACACTCTATTCGTGTAGTAGATTTTCTAGAAAACAATGGAAAAGGATTAAATCTTACATATGAAGTTCGTGAAGCAATTGAGGTGCACAATACTCAATATACAATGACTCCATACACTCTTGAGAGTGAAATTGTAAAGTATGCTGATAGATTTGCATATATTAATCATGATATTGAAGATGCAATTTCCGGAAATGTTCTAACCGAGCAAGATTTACCACAAGATGTTTGTAATATTTTAGGCCACTCCAAATCAGAAAGAATTAATAATCTAATTTGGGATATGATACAAGAAAGTTATGACAAACCTTATGTTGTTCAGTCTAAAGAATTTTTAGATGCAACTACAAAACTTCATAACTTTATGTTTAAAAATGTCTACACTAGCAAAAAAGCTAAACCCGAGGAAGAAAAAGCCCAAGATATTTTATCTGTACTTTTTGATTATTTTGTAGCTCATCCTGAGGAAATGCCTCAATTCTATCAAGATATATTAAAAGATTATTCAATAAATAGAGTTGTAGCTGACTATTTAGCTTCATTTACTGATCAATATTGTATAAAAACATTTGAAAACATATATGTGCCAAAATATTGGACACATGCATAAGAAATATTAAAAAAGATTATCTATAATAAATTATTAAAGTGCACCCAAATTGTTAGACAAAACATTAAAGGGTGCACTTATTTTTTTACTTATTCCAATCAAATTCTTTATAGCATCCATCTATAAAAATATACAAGATAAAAATAATTTTTTTAAATTGTAGTATTTATCGAATAATTGAAATTGTAATATTTTTGTAAACTATATAATAGCGTAATCTTGTAGAATCTTATCTATAGCCATCATATAAGAAGCACTTGATTTATATGAAGATAAAACGCTCTTTAATCCTATCCAACAAACTTTTATCATTTTTGTGTTAGAAATTTCAAAAGAATAATAGAAACCATTTAACATAGTTAAATAATCGTCTCTAATCTCTTCTTTTAAACTATTATCATTAACAATTACATCAACCATAGTTTGAATATATTGTATAATTTGACTTCTAACTGCTTGTAAAAGTGACATATTATCTAAATTAACTTCAGCTTGAGCTTCACTTTCCTCTCTAGTTATTCCGCTAAAAGCTAAAATATATGGTGCAATAATTTCTTGAGTAAATGTTTTATATGAAGACTCAAAATCCTTTGCAGGATAATAATTTTTTATAAATTTAGTTAAATCTATTTCCTTTCTATCAAACTTAAAAAGAAGCTGCGAAACGAAGGCCACAATTTCCTTTTGATTTGATGGTAAAATAAATTTAGATGATTGAGTACATTGAGACATCATTAAATCAAAATCTAAATTTTGTGAACATTTAATTAAATATTGAGTAAGACAAGGAACAGACGCTATTGTTTTTAAAATACTAGATATACAATTAGCTGCCATAATAAACTTAGAGTCCAACATTATTTTGCCTCTTTCACTTATTAATGCATATGATTGCGTTACATTCTTACTTGCCATAAAATCCTCATTCAGTATTTTAATATAAATATTATAAAAAAACAAGGTTAAGCTCTATTTTTTCGAGCCAAATGGCTGTAATATTTTTGTTGTTTAAAAAATTTTATATAAAATATTAATTTTTACTAACCAACATAAAACACAAAGTATTTTATTAAATGAAGTGAAAATATCACAAATTCAACAAAAAATATATAATTGCGTTTTATATACATCTAGTATATAATTAATTTACATTTTTAAGGAGATTTTTAAAATGAAATCAATAGTTATTTTATTAAATACCACAGATAGTGTAAAAAATTTTGTAAGTACTGTATCTAAATATGATTATGAAATGGATTTAAGATCTGGAAAATATGTTGTTGATGCTAAGTCATTACTTGGAATATTTTCTTTAGATTTAAATAAGCCAGTCATTTTAGAAATATATTCAACAGATTGTGATCAATTAATCGAAGAAATCAAACCTTATATTATTAAATAATGAACTTTGATAGTAATACAAATAAATTACTAATACTTTACTCATTAGATCAAATGGGTTTCCCTGTTAAATCTGATGTTATAGAAGAAATGATGAGCGCCACTGACCTTATCAATCCTTTTGAATGTCGTGCGGCACTAACAGACTTAATTTCATCTGGGCAAATAGTAAATATGGCAACAAAGAACAACACAGCTAGATACACTATTTCCTCAAATAGCAAAGAGGGGTTAGCTGCTTTTTATACTAGAATACCTACAAGTGCCAGAGAAAAAGCTGCCGCTTATATTAAAGAAAACAGAACAAAGCTTGGTAGAAAACAAGAATATTTGTCAGATTATTTTAAAAATGCGGATGGCACATATTCTGTTATTTTAAAAATAGAAAGTGCAGAGTTCACTCTAATGGATTTAAAATTAATCATTCCTGATAGAAATAAAGCAAAATGGATTTATAAAAATTGGTCCACTAAAGCACCAATTATATACGAAGGAATATATGATAGTTTAATTATGGATTAAGAAGTTGAAAAACTTCTTTATTTTTTTACTTCACTACCTAAAGATTTAGATTTAATAAATTTTCTATATTCTCTCCAACCTAAACCATATAATGACTTTTCCTGTTCCTGTTTGTTATTTTTAAAAGCAAGATAGCTTATACCATAAACTAATGCTGTATAAACAAAGAATATTGCCAAGTATACTAAAATAAAGTTATGACCTTCAAGCATCCATGGTGTAGTTAATTGCTCTGGAAGAACACATCTTTGAACAAAGCCTATATTAGCAGGAGCATCTGGATATCCGGCATCGGTTCCATATCTCCACGTGAATGATGCTAAAACACCCCATAAAATAACAAATAACAAAACTCCGTATGTTGACCAAAGTCTTGACCATTTCATCTTAAAAATACATGTAATTTGTATTAAACCAATTGAAAGCACTGTAAAGTGCATTATTGTAGATTCAGTGAAGTTAACAAAGTTTAATCCCGTCTTAACAAATGTATATGGCGCAGCCATCGAAGCTACAAGTTGAACAAAGCCTGCAAATATACCTAAAAAAGCTCCTCCATCTCTTAAATATTTATTTTGAGATAAATAAGCTATTGGACATATAAAATAAGTTAATTGTGAAATTTCTGCTGGTATTTGTTGTAACCAATCATGATTTAAAACAGCACAATAAATGTAATAATGGAATCCTTTGTATATCAAAACAATCCACGAAAGATAGAAACAAACTTTTTCAGCTACTGCTCTATTGTTATGAAATTTACATATAAATACTACTAAACATGTAAGTAAAGATAAACCTAATGTTAATTGAATTGCATACCATGGAAAATCCATTGCTGTTTGAATCATATTACCAATCCTCTTTTATAGACAATTTTATATCTGTATAAAATTCTTTATATTCTCTCTTAAATTTTTCTGCTGGAGTTTCAGTTTTACGAATAGCTTCATCAACGCCTTGTTCTTCTTCTAAAATTGCTTCAACATCTTCATCATATTTTTCTGCTAATTTCATTAATTCCCAATTATTCATTTTTCAATCCTGACCTATCCATCAATGTTTTAAAAGCATCTTGTCCCATATTTTTTAGGCGGAAGTTTTTAACAGCGACCTCAATTAAGTTTGCAATACTTCTACCCGCTAAAACTGGAATATCATATTTAGGTATATTAAGATCTAATATTGTTTGATATTCTATCTTGCTACCTAACCTATCACAATCTAATATATTATCACAACTTTGTAAGTTTGCAATAAGCATTATTTCTTCTTCATTTAAAACTGAACCTGTTCCGTACATAGCAGCTACATCAATAATACCTAATCCTCTAACTTCCATTAAAAATTTAGTTTTCTCTGGAGCAGAACCAACTACCATATCAGATATTCTCTTAACTATAACAATATCATCGGAAATCATTCTATGGCCCCTTTGTATAAGTTCAAGCGCAGCTTCAGATTTACCTAAACCCGAAACTCCAGTAATTAAAACTCCAACACCCGCAACATCCATAAGCGTTCCGTGAATTGTTGTCATAGGAGCTAAAATTTCCTCTAAATAGTTTGCTATATTATTTGAAAGATATGTGGTTGTTCTATCGCCACCAAACAAGGCTACACCATAATGTTTTGCAGCCTCTAACTCTAACTCTGTTGGTAATATTCCTCTTGAGTATACAACACAAGGAATTGGTTGAGAGAAAAAAGAATAAACTGCTTCTTTTCTTCTTTCTTCATCAAGTGTTAATAAATAATAATGTTCAGCATTACCAATTAATTGAATTCTATTATAACCAAAATAATCTTTAAATCCGGCTAAAAACAAACCTGGTCTATTAATTAAAACTGAGTTAAAAGAAACCTCATCTTGAGAACCTTCTTGAATAAGTGTGACATTACACTTTTCGCAAAACTCCTTTACCTTTACTTTAACTGGGTCTAAATCTTCAAAATTTAACATTTTATTCCTCTAAACAAAATTTATTTATTACATCAGCAAGTGCTGAATTTTCGCAAGATGTAGATATATACTTTGCTTTCTTTTTCACTGAATCATAAGCATTGCCTGTAGCCACACCTAAACCTGCTATTTCTATCATAGATAAGTCATTATCCGAATCACCTATACAAATAACATCACTAAGCATTATATCATATTTTTCACAAACATATTTAACTGCTTCACCTTTATTTATACCTTTAGGCATTATTTCTATTAAAAAATCTCGTGATGCACAAAATACAACCTCTTCTCCTAATAGCTTGTTCCCATTTTCTATAAATGCATCTCTATATTTTGGATCTACAATTACAAGGACCTTAGAAGGTAAGGCATTTACTTTTAAAGCAAAATCGTATAAATCGGTTTTTATTATATGCACATCAACTTTTAAAATATCACAAAACATTTTTATAGATTCTTCATTTCTATCCATAAAATAAATTTCGTCATCTATATACATAAAAGGTGTAAGTTTATCATCAAAATTTAATTGTGAAACTATAAAATCATTAATCTTTTTTAATTGTGCTAATTGAACTAAAGTTTGTTTCAACATTTTCTTATTTTTTAAATCATAAATTTCAGCACCTTGAGACACAATTGCAATGTCAGTATCCACATCAAGTTCCATAATATGAGGATAAATGGATTTTAAAATTCTACCTGTTGACATAAAGAATTTGCCGCCATTTTTCACATACTTTTGAATAGCATCCTTATTTTCTTTAGATACTATATAATCATCACCAATTAAGGTTCCATCATAGTCTGAAAAAATTGCCTCGTATTTCATAACACAATAATAATAATTATTAAAATATTTATTGTCAATGAAAGTATGTATAGATACTTTCAGCGGTTTTATTATCTATTCCCTCTATGCTTTGAAGTTCACTTAATGTTGCATTTTTCATATTTTCAACAGTTTTAAACTTATCAAATAAAATCCTATAACGCTTCTCACCAACGCCCTTAATGTCTTTAATTTGAGAGTGAGTTTGTCGTCTCCCTCTTTGTTCTCTATGGAAAGTAATCGCAAATCTATGTGCTTCATCTCTTATTCTTTGTAAAAGTTTTAAAGCATAGCTATGTTTTGGTAACACATATGGTTCACTTTTATATGGAACAAATACTTCTTCTTCTCTTTTAGCAAGGGATATAACTTCTATATCATTTATATTCATTTCTTCCATTATTTCTACAACGGAACTAAGTTGCCCCTTACCGCCATCAATTACAAGCAGATCTGGCTTAGATGAAAAACTTTCATCAGTTTCTTTTTCATCTTTAAGCCTTGTTAAACGTCTTTTTAAAGTCTCCGCTAGGGACGCAAAATCGTTATTACCTTCAACTGTTTTTATTTTAAATTTTCTATAGTGAGATTTATACGCATCTCCATTTATAGTCACAACCATAGAAGCTACTTTATCTGTTCCTTGAACGTGGGATATATCATAACATTCCATTCTAATTGGCATATTTTTTAAATGTAAAAATTCCTGAAGTTGAATTACACCACCTACTGTCATATTGTCTTTTCTTTCCTGAATAGTTAAAGATTTTTCAAGATAATCTAAAGCATTATTTTGAGCAATTACAGATAATTGGTGTCTAACACCCTGTTGAGGAACCACAATTGAAACTTTCTTTCCTTTTTTCTCTGTTAAGTATTCTTCAACTGTATTTAAAGAATCTATTTGTATAGATGTAACTATCTCTTGTGGAATATAGTTTACATTATCATAAAAACTAACAATAAAATTGGATAATGCTATATCATCACTCAAACTCATGTCGGACACAATTTGTTTATCTGATCCTAAAAGTTTACCACCTCTTACAAATAAAACTGCTGCTACAGTATTTAAACCATTTGAAGCAATTGCAAAAATATCCATATCTAAGTCTTTTATTAATGCTGTTACTTGTTTTCTTATTAATTTATCTAAGGTTTCTAATTTTTTCTTATAAAAAAGGGCCATCTCAAAATCTTCATTTTCAGCGCAATTATTCATTTTTTCTTTTAATATTTTTGAGATAGATTTGTCATTACCACTTAAAAAATCTACAACCTGATTTATTATATTTTGATAATCCTCTTTTGACACCTTGTTAACACAAGGAGCCAAGCATCTCTTTATGTGGTAATTTAAGCATGGTCTATGAGATGATGGCACATGATTCATATCCAAAGAACATGTACGAATTGGAAACGCAGAATAAATTAAATCTAGAATTTCTTTTGAAGAAACTCCTATCATGTATGGGCCAAAATATTTTGAACCATCATTTTTTAATTTTCTTACCACCTCTATTGTTGGGAAATCTTTCTTTGTATTTATCTTTATAAATGGATAATTTTTATCGTCCTTAAGCAAAATGTTATAAGGCGGTTTATGCTTCTTTATTAGATTATTTTCTAAAACTAAGGCTTCTATTTCATTGTTTGTAATTATGTATTCAAAATCATAAACTTTTGAAACTAATTTTAAAACCTTTTCACTTCTATTTGAATTATTCCCAAAATATTGATGAACTCTATTAAATAAATTTCGTGCCTTGCCTATATATAAAATTTGCCCCGTTTGAGACTTCATTATATATACACCTGGATTTTGCGGTAGATCTTTTAATCTCTGTTCAATTAAATTCATATTTTTAGTATAACTCTAATTTAAACTTATTTGTTGTAATTTCTCTAAATATTCATCAATATTTACAAGCATAGAAAGGTCAAAATCTTTACTTGCAAGTAGTTTATCCGCTATTTCTTTACTTTGCTCAATAACCTTTTTAGTTATAATAGCATCACCTTTAAATGAACCACCACTTTGTCTTGTGCCCAAGAAATCTCCATAGCCTCTAATTGATGCATCAAATTCTGCGATAGCATCTCCATCTTTATTTTCCTTTAAAGCTTTTAGTCTTTCATTTTCTTGAGATTTAGAAGTATGTAAAAAGCAATAACTCTTTAAACCGGATTTTCTACCTACTCTTCCTCTTAATTGATGCAATGTTGCAAGTCCAAATCTATCCGCGTTTAAAACGGCCATAATTGACGCATATTGAGAATCTATTCCTACCTCTATAACAGATGTTGCGATTAACACATCAATTTCCCTATTATAGAAGGCTTGCATTACGGCATTTTTATCTTTATCTTTCATCGTGCCGTATATAAGTCCTACATTTATTTCAGACAACTCTTTCTTAATAACTTCCTTATATAATTCTTTTGCGGAAAATACTTCTATTCCCTCACTATCTACAACAAGTGGACAAACTATATACGCTTGCTCGCCACATTGAACTCTTTCTTTTATAAAGCCATATAAGCCATCTAATTTTTCATCTCCCATAATAAATGTTGATACATTAGAAGCACCTTGCCTTTGTTTTAATGTAGATATAGATAAATCTCCATAAATCGTAAGTGCTATTGCTCTTGGAATTGGAGTTGCGGACATAGATAAAACATCACAAACTTTTGTCTTTTCCTCAAGTGTTCCTTTTTGTTTTACTCCGAATCTATGTAATTCATCAATAATTATAAAAGATAGATTTTTAAACTCAACTTTATCATTTAAAACAGAGTGAGTTCCAATAATTAAGTTTATTTCCCCATCTTTTAAATCTTGAAGTATCTTTTTTCTATCTGAAGCTATTGTTGAACTAGTTAAAAGTGCAATATTTATTTTTTGTCCAAAAAGTGTTGTGGCTGTTTTAAAATGTTGTTTGGCAAGGATTTCAGTTGGGACCATAATTGCTACTTGATATCCATTTTTTATAACATACATTGAAGCCAAAAGTGCAACAATAGTTTTTCCTGAGCCTACATCACCAAGCAGCATTCTATTTGTTCTTTTTTCACCCTTTAAATCAAGTAAAATTTCTCTTACGGCTTTTTTTTGAGAATCAGTAAGTTCATAAGGAAGAGATTTGACATCATCAGCAATAACTAACATATTTTGTCCATATTTTCTAACTTTATTGTCACTAGATACATCTTTATTTATTCTATAAGCTATATATTGGATAATTAGATCTTCTAAATTGTATCTATTTTTCCCAATTCGCATGTCTTCCATGTCTGTAGGAAAATGAATTTTATATAAAGCTTCTTTTAAAGATAAATCTGCATATACATCAACAGGAGAATTAAAATCACAATAAAAAGCTTCTTGAATATAATTTCTTATTTGTTGCTGGCCTATTTCCCCTTTTGTTGGATATATAGGAACAATTCCTTGTAAACGCTTGTTGCTGTCGACACTTTCAAAATTAGGATTGCTTAAATTTAACCCATCTTTTTTTGAAAGTTTCCCCCAAAATATATATTCTTTATCTTCCTCAATTTGACTTCCAACATATGGCAAGTTATACCATACAATTGTTACTTTTTTATCATTAGACAAGATGTTACACTTAAAAAGGGTAAAACCACGTCTTATTCTTGCTACTTTATATTTTTTTGAAACCTTTCCTTTAATTAAAACAAAGTCTCCATGCTCGGCCTGGTCTAAATCGGCTTCTTTTGTCATGTCCCAATATTTTTTAGGAAGAAAACGAACCAAATCGTCTATAGATTTGATTCCTAGTTTTTCTAATTTTAAAAGGGTCTTTAAACCGACCCCTTTAATATCTTTTAATTGCATTTTCTACCTGTGTATTATTCTACTGAAATTAAATATTGATAGTGAGGTTGACCACCATAATATGTAATTACATCAAAGTCTTCGTATTCATCTTCTAAAGCCGAAGCTAATGCTTCTGCCTGTTCTTTAGAAACTCCTTCGCCGTAATATAGTGTTATAACTTCACTAAACTTATCTACTAATTTTTTAACAACATCTTTTACAACATCATCAACATTTGCAGCCTTAGCAATAATTTCTTTTCCATCAAGACCGATTATATCTCCTTCTTGAATATCAAAACCATCAAGTGATGTTGTTCTAACAGCTGTTGTAACTTCGCCGCACTTAGTTTTTTCATAACTTTCTTTCATTGCCACTGCATTTTCTTCTGCGGATACATTTGGATCAAAAGCAAATGCTGCCTTAATTCCTTGAGCTGCCTCTTTTGTTGGAATTACAAAACATTTTTTATTTTCAATTAATTGAGCTGCATTTTCAGCTGCCATAATAATATTTCCATTATTTGGAAGAATTATAACAGAATCAGCATTAACTTTATTAATAGCATTAGATATATCTTCAATTGAAGGATTCATTGTTTGACCACCTTCAATTATTTCGTCAACCTTTAAATCTTTAAATATTGCAGCAAGTCCATCACCAGCACAAACAGAAATCATACCAACTGCTTTTTTGTTTGCTTCTCTCTTTTCTACTATTTGACGATGTTGCTCCATCATATTTTCAATCTTAACCTTATCTAACTCTCCTAATTGTAAAGCCCAATACAAAGCTTTATTTGGTTGATTTGTATGTACATGAACCTTTATAAAGTTTATATCGCCAATTGCTATAACACAATCACCGATTGTCATTAATTTTTCTCTTAACTTTTCAACATCTTCCTCAGTTACATGTTTCTTTAAATGTGTTACAAAATATTCTGTACAATATTGGAAAGTAATATTTTCATAATCATTAGCATCATCTCTTGATGTACCAAAGGCATCAAGCGTTGGAACTGGAACTTCAAAAGTTTGACTTGTATCTTCCTCAGGTATTTCTTCGCCTTTTAGAGTTTTTAACCAACCTTCAAATACAAAAAGTAAACCACGACCACCTGCATCAACAACGCCTGCTTGTTTTAATACAGGAAGCATATCTGGAGTCTTTTTAAGGATTTCTTCACCTTTCTTTATTATGTTATCGAAAAATGTTTCAATAGATGTTGTTTTACTTGCAATTGTTGGTGCATTTTCAGCCATAAATCTTATAACTGTTAAAACTGTACCTTCCTTTGGTTTAGTTACAGCATTGTAAGCAACTTCTCTTGCATTTAAAAAGGCTTTAGCAAATGCCTTTGTATTAATTGTTTTTTCATCATTTAATACTGTTGTGAAGCCTTTTACTATTTGAGATAAAATAACGCCAGAGTTTCCTCTTGCGCCTCTTAATGCCCCACGAGCAAATGCAGTTAATATATCTGATTTATCTTCAGAAGTGACAGCTTCTACCTCTTTTATTGCAGAAGCCATTGTGAGTGTCATATTAGAACCAGTATCACCATCTGGGACTGGAAAAACATTTAATGAATCAACATAAGCCTTATTAGCTTTAAGATTCTTATATCCGCCTTTAAACATCTCAATGAGTTTGGCGTTATCTATTATTTTCATATTAATCTCCTAAACTCTTACACCTACGACATTAACAATTACATTGTTAACACGCATACCTGTAAAAGTCTCTACATTATATTTAACGGATTTTTGAAGCGATTCTGTAACTGCAGAAATATTTACTCCTTCCTTCAATATAACGGATAATTCTAAGTTTATTCTATTGCTAATTGTTACTACCTTAACGCCCTTACCTACGACGTTTTTATTAAACAATTCGCTAAGGCTATCTGTAATAGATCTAGAAACTAAATCAATAACTCCGTAACAATCAAGTGCTGCTTGGGATGCAGTCATTGAGATTGCAGTATCTGTAATAATTAATTTTCCATAAAAATTCGAAGTCTTAACAGCCATACATTTATATATTATATTAATAAATACATTTTGGCAACTACTTTTGCATTTTGTAATTTTTTCAAAAAAGTTAGTTTTTAATAGGTTTTTTAGTTGCGTTCTTTTTTTTTATTTGTTATTATATCAAAGCAATATTGCGAATGGAGGTATTGATTATGTCTAGAGTATGTACAATTTGTGGCAAAGGACAATTATCTGGAAATAGCGTAAGTCACTCAAATAGAAAAACAAGAAGAGCTTGGGGTGCTAATGTTCAAAAGGTTAAATTAGTTAACGAGAACGGAGCAACTGAGAAAGCTTATGTTTGCACAAAGTGTCTAAAAAAATTAGATAGCCGTGCGTAATTGATACTGTTACAAAAAAAATCAAGGACATCATTTGATGTCCTATTTTTTTTGTTTATTTTTCAGTATTTATGCGTTTTTTAAGGCTTTTATTCCCTCTTCAATTGAACTAGCATTAAATACAGAAGAGCCACCTACACAAATATCTACGCCTCTTTCTACAATTGTTCTAACATTGGTAGCTTTAACTCCTCCGTCAAGTTCAATTAATATATCTCTGCCCTTGGTAATTTCCTTAAGTTCTGTTACCTTATCTAAAACCGATTCAATGAATTTTTGTCCACTAAAACCAGGAAAAACTCCCATAAGCATTATAACATCTACTTTATCTAAATATGGAATTACAGTTTTTGTTGGAACATCAGGATTTAAAACAAGTCCAGCTTTTTTTCCGAAAGAATGGATTAAATCTAATGTTTCAGAAGTTTTAGTACATGCTGATTCATGGAATGTTATAATATCTGCTCCCGCCTCTACATAGTCTTTTATGTATCTGTCTGGGTTCATAATCATAAGATGTACATCTAGTGGCAAATTTGAATTAGCTTTACAAATTTTTACCATTTTAATTCCATCTGAAATATTTGGCGCAAAAACCCCATCTAAACAATCACAATGAACATAATCAGCACCAAATTTTTCTAAGTTTTTAACTGCATCACCAATTTTATCTATATCTACAGATAAAACTGATGGAGATAATTTAAAATTAATCATATCGTTTGTTCCACCTTTTTAAAGAATCTTTATATATTTGCAGGTATCTATCATACCTATCTTTTGACAATAATCCAGCCTTTACCGCTGTTTTCACTCCACATATCTCCTCATCAACATGCCTACACATCTTATATTTACAATTAGGCAAAAACTCGTCAAAATCTACAAAATATGAAGCTAAATCATTTGGATCCGAAACCGGCATTTCAAGTTTTTCAAATCCACAAGTATCTGCTATCTTCGTTCCATCTTCAAGCGTTATGATTTCAATATGTCTTGTTGTATTTCTGCCCTTATCGTTTTTAGACAATTCTCCAACCTCCATAATCTCTTTTCCAATCATCTTATTTACAAAGGTTGACTTACCAACAGCAGATTGTCCACAAAGCGCATAGAACTTGCCTTTTACGAGTAACTTTAATTCTTCACTTCCTTTTCCTGAAAGTGCGTCAATTTCTAGTATTTTAGCCATGGACGAATAGTCATGTTCTACCTGTTCCACGAGTTTTGTGAAACCGGACAAATCAGGTTTATTAACACAAATAATAGGCATAATAAGTTGAGATATTGCTCCTATTATTAATTTATCTACAAGTAAAAAGTTTGGCTCAGGAATAGGAGATAAAACAATAATAATTCCATCGATATTTGAAACATATGGCCTGATCATTTTGCTAGTTCTTGGAAAAACATTCTCGATAACACCTTCTCCCTTTTTATCTACACTAGCCTCCACAATATCTCCAATATATAAATCGCCTTGTGCTCTTAATTTTCCACGTGCTTTACACTTAACAATATCTTTATTGTCAAGTTTTATAGTATATAAGCCACCTACTCCTTTTATGATTTGACCTTTTACTTGCACTTATTCACCTTTATTTAAATATTTTCTTCTAAGTTGACCACACGCACCATCTATATCTGCACCCATTGTTCTTCTTTTTGTACAACTTATCTTATTTTTCTCTAATGTGTCCATGAACGACTTTATATTATTCTGACTTGCACTATGTAATCCTCTTTCTTTTACGTAATTTAAAGGAATTAAATTAACATGACACGAAAGACCTCTTAAAAGTTTAGATAATGTTTGTGCATGTACAATAGAGTCATTCTTACCATTTATCATAGCATATTCAAAAACTATTCTCCTGCCTGTTTTATCAAAATAATATCTAACAGCTTTCATTATATCTTCAATCTTATATTTTTTTGTTATAGGCATAGTCAGAGCTCTTGTATCATTATCTGGAGCATGAAGTGAAATAGTTAACGTTACATGATAACCTTCGTCTGCAAGCTTATAAATATTTGGGCAAATTCCACATGTAGATAAAGATATATTTCTCATAGAAATATTTAATCCTTCTTTACTATTTACAAGAGTTAAAAATTTTGTAACGTTGTCATAATTATCTAGAGGTTCACCACTGCCCATTAATACAATGTTTGTTATAGCCCTATCTTCACCATATATTTTATTATCTCTATTTACAGCAACCACCTGACCTAATATTTCACCAGGCGTTAAATTTCTTATAAGTCCATCAAGTCCAGATGCACAAAATTGACAATTCATTCTACATCCAACTTGAGTTGATACGCATATTGTATTTCCGTACTTATATTTCATAAGTACGCCCTCAATTACATTTCCATCACAAAGAGAATAAATATATTTTTTAGTACCATCGATTTTTGATTCTAAAACTTCTTCAATTTTTATAGATTGATCTATATATCCTGCATCTTTTAATTTTTCTATAAATGTTTTTGAAAGATTTTTCATTTCCTCAAAACGAGCACCTTTTTGTAACCATTCATATAATTGTTTAGCTCTAAACTGAGGCTCGTTTAAGCCTTTTACTATTTCTATTAATTCTTGCAATGAATAGTCTAAAAGTTGCATTATAGCCTCTTTAATTTATGGATATAAAAACCATCTTGGCCTTTACCATCTGGAAGTAATTGAATTTCTTCAATCGATTTAAAGTTTTTATGTTTTTTCAAGAAGTTTTCTACAATATCTTGGTTTTCTTCTTTCAAAATTGTGCAAGTAGAGTAAACAATAAATCCACCTTTTTTAACGTATTTTGAAGCAGCATCTAGAATTCTTGCTTGAACTTTACTTAAAGATATTATATTGTTTTCACACGTATTTAGATAAATATCTGGCTTTTTTAAAGCAACGCCAAGACCTGAACATGGAACGTCGCAAAGAACTTTATCAAACTTGTTTATAAAATCTATATTTTCTTTTTCTGCATCATTCTTTTTGATTTCAATACAATCAATTCCCATTCTATTTGCATAACTTTGAATTAGTTTTAATCTATGTTCATGAATATCACAAGAAACAATTGAAACATTTGCAAGTTCTGCTATATACATAGATTTGCCACCAGGAGCTGAACATAAATCCAATATTATATCTCCATCAACTGGCGCAAGAGTTTCACAACATTTCATCGAAGATAGAGACTGAATTGTAATCAAGCCCTCCGAATATAAATCTTTTACTGTTTTATCATTCTTTGCATAAATTGAGTTTTCGGTACTAGGAATAAAATCCTTGATTTTATCCTCTATTTCTTTTAATGTTGTTTTCTTTTTATTTACTCTAACATGCTCATAATCAAATTTTGATTTTGTCAAAATTGTTTCAGCATTTTCTATACCATACTGATTAATAATTTTTCTTGTAACAAAAATTGGTGTTGATGTTTTTATAGACATAAGTGTTACATCATCACTTGGCATTTTAAATTTTGTTGTAGAAAATTTCTTTAAAACTGCATTTACAAAACCTTTTATTTCTTTTTTACCAATAGTATTACAAAGTTCAACAGTTTCATTAACAGCAGCATAAGTTGGAATAGAATCAAAATATTTAATAATATACATCCCCATCTTTAGAATAATTATTACAACATTTCTAGGTTTTTTTGTAACAAGTTTAGATATATAATATTCAAGTTCTGTATCTTTTTCTAAAACTCCATAAACAAGCGATGTAACAAACTTGGAATTTTCTGCTTCCTTTAAGCGCTTAGAAAGCTCTAATGAGGCATAAGCTTGTTCTATATATATTTTCTTTAAAATTTCAAAGCTTAACTCTAAATCTTTCATATTAACCTAAGACAACTCCATCTATATTAAAGCCAACCAAGAAACTCTCTATAGGCATTTTCTTTTTACCTTCAAGTTGAATGTCAATAAGTTTTATAGCCTTATCACCACACATTACTGCAGCATTTTTCTTATCCACTAAAAAAACTTCGCCTGGCTTCTTGTTAGATATACCCATATCTAAAACTTCCGCCTTATGAATTTTAAACATTTTGTCGTTTAATTTTGTATAAGCTGATGGCCATGGATTCATGCCTAAAATTTTATTTACAATATCTAATGCGTTTTCATTCCAATTAATAATGCCGTCTTCTTTCTTTAACATTGGTAAATGAATAACCTTTGATTCATCCTGTTTTGTAAATGTAGCAGTTCCTTTTTCTATTTGATCTATTGCCTTCAAAAGCACATTTGGCGCAATTTTAGCCAATCTATCAAAAAGTTCTCCTGCAGTTTCACCTTTGTTTATATTAACCTTTTCTTGAAGTATTATATCACCACTATCAACCCCAAGAGTTGTTTGCATTATTGTTATACCAGTTTCTTTTTCTCCTTTAATTACAGCCCATTGGATAGGAGCTGAGCCTCTATATTTAGGAAGAAGCGAACCATGTACGTTTATGACTCCATATTTTGGTATGTCTAGTATTTCCTGTGAAATAATTTGACCATAGGCACAGGTTACCATTATATCTGGATTTAATTTTTTTAACTCATCAACACCCTCAGTTCTAATTTTATTAAATTCTAAAACTGTTATATTGTTTTTTAACGCTTCAACTTTAACAGGTGTTGGAGTTACTTGCTTTCTATCTCTTTCTTTATCAGGTTGAGTTACAACAGCTAAAATTTCATGTCTTGAATTA
The DNA here is from genome assembly GCA_963592135.1 of bacterium. Taxonomy (GTDB): domain Bacteria; phylum Bacillota; class Clostridia; order Christensenellales; family UBA3700; genus UBA3700. The sequence continues at coordinate 12,230 of CAVAVP010000001.1, read as the reverse complement.
ATCAAGGCTTGAAGCGACGGAACAGCAAAATCTGGAGTACCTAAAAAAATTATTTTCATTATCCTTTATATTCCTTATCGTAATATAGAATGCCATCTAAGTGGTCTATTTCATGACAGAAAATTCTTGCAATGAAATCTCTAACTTTAATTGTTTTCTTTTCGCCTTTTCTTGTTTGATAATCACAAACCACACAATTTGGTCTTAAAACCTCACAAGATTTACCAGGAACAGATAAACACCCCTCAGGACCAATTTGAGAGCCTGATGTTTTTGTAATTACAGGATTTACCATTTCTAAATAAAAGTCCTCATACCAAATAATTACAACTCTTTTTAGAAGTCCTACTTGAGGGGCCGCTAACCCAACTCCGTCGGCCTTTTTTAAAGTTTCTTTCATATCATCCAAAAGAATTGCAAGTTTTTCATCAAAAACATCAACTTCTCTACATTTTTTTCTAAGTATTGGACTTCCGTCTATTACAATATCTCTAAGTGCCATATTATCTCCTACATCATGCTTTGTGGATCTTGCTCTACAAACACACTTACATCGCCTATTTTTACTTGTCTTACAATATCATAAAGCTTTGTTAAAGTATCAAGTTCATCCTCTTTTGATATTCTAACAACTATTTGATATCTATATTTATCTTGTATCATACTTATTGGCGCTTCCATTCCTGCAAGTGAATAAATATGAGAATTCTTTTCATGTTCTTCTCTTATGAGTTTATATATTTCTCTTGCTACCTCTCTTACTTTTTCGTTTTTCTCATGAGTAGCAATTATTCTAATTATGGAAACAAATGGTGGAAAATGAGTAACTTCTCTTATATTTATTTCCTTCCTGTAGAATCTTTCATAATCATGTTCTATTGCAAACTTGTACACATAATTTGATGGTGAATAAGTTTGAAGTACAACATAACCTTTTTTATCTGCTCTTCCGGCCCTGCCTGACATTTGTGTTACAAGTTGAAATGTCCTTTCATTAGACCTATAATCTTGTTGGTATAAGCCCAAATCAGCGTCTATTAAGCCAACTAATGTAACATTTGCAAAATCATGTCCTTTTGCTATCATTTGAGTTCCAACTAGTACCTGCGCTTTATTATCCGCAAAGTCCCTTAAAACATTTGCCATGCCATTTTTCTTACTTTTAGTTTCAGAATCTAATTTTAAAACATTAACATCAGGTATTAATTTTTTAACACCCTCAACAACAGTTTCCGTGCCCATTTTTCCAAAACCTAATGCTTGTGAGTGACACTCTGGACATTCTGAAAGCATTGTATAAACAGCGCCACAATAATGGCATTTTAGTTTTCCATCTACTTTATGATAAGTAAGTGTTACATCGCAATGTTTGCACTTTGGAACATAACCACATTTTCTACATCTTAAAAGAGACGAATAGCCAAGTCTATTTATAAGAAGCATTGCCTGCTCACCTTTACTTACGGTTTCTTGAAGTTTATTTCTAAGTTCTACTGAAAACATTGTATTATTTCCATGAAGAATTTCTTGTTTCATATCAACAATTTTTATTTCAGGAAGTCCACACTCTGAAATTCTTTTAGGCATGCTTGCTAGTTCGTATTCTCCATCGATAGTCCGTTTATATGACTCTATCGAAGGTGTGGCTGAACCTAAAACAACCTTGGTTTTATTATAGTTTGCTCTAAATCTTGCAACTTCAAGCACTCTATATCTTGGATTAGATTCACTTACATAACTTGAATCATGTTCCTCATCTACAATAATTAAGCCAACATTTTGAACTGGAGCAAAAATTGCAGATCTTGCTCCTACAACTATCTTTGCATCACCTTGTAGTAATTTTTTCCATTCATCAAATTTTTCTCCACTTGATAATGCGCTATGTAAAACCGCAACCTTGTCTCCAAATTCGCCCCTAAAATTCATTAACATTTGAGGCGTTAGAGAAATTTCAGGCACAAGCATAATTGCTGTTTTTCCCTCGTCTAATACTCTTTGAATGGCATTCATATACACTACAGTCTTACCTGAACCTGTAACTCCATGAAGCAAAACTACATCTTTTTTCGTATTAAATATTGTGTTTAAGGCATTTTTTTGGTCAGGTGATAGGTTAACTTCTTTTTTATTAACTCTTATATCCTTCATAGGAACTCTATCTATTTTTTTCAGTTCCTTTATGACTAAACCTTTCTTTACAAGAGCATTAACAGCTCCGCTTCCAAATAGGAAATCAAGTTCGCTTAAATACTTTCCGCCGGTTTTTAAAGTTTCAATTATTTGAATTTGTTTTTCAGCTCTTGCATTTACTTTTGACATTATTTCATCAAAGCTAAATGATGAACTTAGAGAAACAAAGTATCTTTCCAAGTCATCTACTTTCCCGGTACGTAAATTTGACGGTAAGAACAATCTTAATATATCTACATACTTAAGAAAGAATCTTTTTCTCATATAATGCATTAGTTGTAACATTTCTTCACTAATACATTTATATTCACCTATTAAGGACTTTATTGGTTTTGTTTCATAATCGGATTTTTCAGCAATATCCACAACAAAACCATTAACTTCTCTTGTACCAAAAGGAACAATTACTCTATCGCCTTTTTGTACGTTTAAATTTTGTGGGATTTCATAATCGAATAATCTATCTATCTGATTTGCACTTTGATCTATTATTACTCTTGCAATCATAATAAATTAACTTCGTCTAAAATAATATTTGCAACTTCGCTTTTCTTCATTATAGGATAAGGTTTTAATTCTCCTTTTTTGTTTATTAAAGTCACAATATTTGTATCTACATCAAAACCTGCTCCTTTTTGTGTTACATCATTTGCAACAATTAAATCAGCATTTTTTGACTCTAGTTTTTTCTTTGCATTTTCTAATAAATCTTGTGTTTCAGCACAGAATATAACTAATTTTTTATCCCCTTTAACTTTACCTAACTCTTTTGCTATATCTTTATTTTTAACAAGTGACAAAGTCAATGTTTCACTTTTTATTTTGTTTTCAAACTTTTCCTTAAGTTTATAATCGCTAGGCGCCGCTGCCTTTATAATAATGTCACAATCCTTATAAAGCTCCATAACTTTATCATACATTTCTTGTGTTGTTTCAACAGAATATACATTTGTTATGTATTGTGGAATATCTACGGACACCAATCCTTTAAGTAAAAATACTTGTCCGCCTCTTTTTGCAACTGCTTTAGCAATTTCAAGTCCCATCTTACCTGAAGATTTATTTGTAATAAATCTTACCCCATCAATAGGTTCTCTAGTTGCTCCACAAGTAATTAAAACTTTCTTTCCACTAAAATCTTGCTTAGGTCTAAGCATTTCTACAATTTTTGAAACAATATCAATAGGCTCTGCCATTTTACCAACACCTACATCTCCACATGCAAGTCTTCCCTCGCTTGGTGATATAAACATAAATCCACGCTTTTTTAATGTTTCAATATTTGTTTGAGTTATTGGATTTTCATACATATTTGTATTCATCGCAGGAGCGATAAGTACAGGACATTTTAAAGCAAGCATTGTAGTTGTTAACATATCATCAGCAATCCCCTCTGCAAGCTTTGCTATAATATCTGCCGTTGCTGGAGCAACAATACATAAACTTGCTTTTTTTGCTAACGATACATGCTCAACTTCATAAGTTTTTTTAGGTGCAAACATATCATATGATACAGGATTTGAAGAAAGCGTTTCAAATGTTAGTGGCTGAACAAATTCAGCTGCGTTTTTAGTCATAACCACATCGACATTTGCATTTAGCTTTCTTAAACGAGAAACGATTTCGCATGATTTATAGCATGCGATACCTCCTGTTACTCCTAAAATTATATTTTCACCTTTTAGCATTAGTTATTTCCGTCTACTTTAATAATTAATTCGTCATTGTAGATTTCTTTTGCTGCTAAGCTTATAGACTTCATACCAGAAGCTTCCAATTCTTCTTTGTTCTTTGTCTCTAATTCCTTAGCTCTCTTTGCTACACCACATACCAAAGCATATCTGCATGGTGCCTTCTTAATTAATTTGTCAATTGGTGGATCAATCATCATAATTTATTTACCTCCGTTTATTATGTTTTGTATAAAATCTTTATTTATTTTTGATGTGCATTTTTGAGATTTAATAATAGCTATTATGTCATCTGCACATTCAGATAAATCATCATTAACGACAACAAATTCATACTTATCTGCTTGTTTTATTTCATCTAAAGCTGAATTTGTTCTTATTTTTAAAGCCTCAGATGTTTCTGTTCCACGTCCTTTTAACCTTTCAAGTAAAACTTCCATTGAAGTTGGACATACAAAAACTGTTACTGCATCTTGATATTTGTTGTTCTTTATATTCATAGCGCCTTTAACATCTATCTCTAAAACAACATCTTTACCTTGCTCTATCTTTAATACTACTTCACTTTTTAAGGTTCCATAATAATTGCCATAGTTACATTCATATTCTAAAAAAGCATCTTCGTCAATCAACTTTTTAAATTCTTCTTTAGATTTGAAATAATAGTTAACACCCTCAATTTCGCCTTCTCTTGGTTTTCTAGTTGTGGCAGATACTGCGACTTGTAAATTTTCGTAACTATTCATTACTTTACTTAGTACTGTTCCTTTACCTGCTCCGCTTGGTCCCGAAACTATAACCAATAAACCTTTCTTTTTCATACTAGTACCCTTTTATTCTATATTTTGTATTTGTTCTCTAACTTTCTCTATTTCATTTTTCAAAGCAATAACATTGTTTGAGATTTCAATATTGTTACATTTGCTTCCGCAAGTATTTGCCTCTCTGTTCATTTCTTGAACAATGAAATCTAATTGTTTTCCAACAATACCACCCTTACTCATAATCTCATTAAAATGCTCAATATGAGACTTTAATCTTTGTATTTCCTCATCTACGCAAACTTTATCTGCATATAAGGCAATCTCAGACAAAAGCCTTGCCTCATCAATTTCAACATCTTTTAACATTTCTTGAACTCTAACTCTAACTTTTTCAAAATGTTCTTGAACCATTTCTGGAGCCTTTGTTTCAATCTTTGAGACAAGTAATATTATATTTGAAATTTTAGATAAAACATCATTTTGCATTAACACACCTTCTGATGCTCTCATTATAGACATTTTTTCACAAGCAATATTTAACGCCTCTTTTAAAACATCTAATAAAATTTGTTCGTCCTCTTCTTTTACCTTTTCAACAGCAACATCTTGTAACATCAAAACTTTACTTGTTGTTAAGTCATCTTGAATAAATAAATCTGAAGATATTTTCTTTCCAGCTTCAATATATGCATTGATTAAGTCATAATCAAAAGCTATTTCTGTTTTATTTTTTCTATTGTCTTCGATATTAACAAAAATATCTATATGACCACGATTAAAATTGGACTTTAAAGTATTTCTTATAACATCTTCTGAAAAAGATAACATTTTTGGAAGTTTAATTGTAAGATCCAAAAAACGATGATTAACTGATTTTAATTCGACAGTAATTTTTATTCCGTTTTTTTCTGCTATGCCTTTACCATAACCTGTCATGCTATTAACTGCCATAAATTACCTCGCGTGTAAATAATTAATATAAAATATATCACAAGAATTAAAATATAACAAGCGCGTTGTGTGTTTACAAAAGAATTATTTTTGATTAATTATTTCAAATAATTTTGCTTCATCTATAATTTCTATTCCAAGTTTTTGTGCTTTTTCAAGTTTAGAGCCAGCATCTTCGCCTGCAACAACCAGGTTTACTGCCTTAGATATAGAATCTGCACAAACCCCACCATTTTTCTCAATTAACTCTTTTGCTTGGCTTCTCTTTAATGTTGGTAAACTTCCCGTTAAAACTACCATTTTACCGGTAAGCACTCCCTGTGCAACTGTATATATTGCAATTGCAACACCTCTATCTAAAAAGGCTTTAATGTGCTCTCTATTTTTCTCATTGGCAAAGTAGTCTAATATACCATTTGCCACTATATCTCCTACGTCCTCTAAAGATACAAGTTCAAAATACGTTGCATTCATAACATTGTCTAACGTTTTAAATTCGTCAGCAAGTACCTTTGCTGCTTTTTTACCAATATTAGGAATTCCGATTGCGTATAAAAATTTATCTAGCGTTGTATGTTTAGAATCTTCTATTGCCTTTAAAGTGTTTGAAATCTTTTTATCCTTAAAAGAATCAAGGCCGACTAAATCTTTTTCTTGAAGCAAGTATATATCTGCAATTGTAGATATTTTACCTTCATTATATAAAAGTTCTAGAGTTTTTTCAGACAATCCTTCTATATCCATAGCATCACGTGATGCAAAATGAGCCATTGAAGATATAACTGCAGTTGCACAATTTTTATTTGGACATTTTAAAAATACTCCTTGCCACTCAAGTGCACTTCCACATGATGGACAAACGGTTGGAGCCACAATCTCCTTTGAATCTTTCGTATGCTCCGCTATTCCGGTTATTTCAGGTATAACATCATTTGATCTTCTGATAAATACTCTTGAATTTAATTTTATATCTTTTCTCTTAATTTCGCTCATATTAGATAAAGTAGCACGAGACACTGTAACACCCGCTAAATCCACTGGATCCAATACTGCTATAGGATTTACTTTTCCGGTTCTTGAGACTTGCCATATAACATCAAGTAGAGTTGTTGTAACTTCCTCAGCAGCAAATTTATAAGCTATAGCCCATTTAGGAAATTTTTCCGTATAACCATAATCTTCACGAAGAGTCATATCGTTAATTTTTATAACAGCTCCATCAATTAAAAAATCTAAGTTTGGTCTATTTTCTTCAATGTCGTCTAAACCTTTTAAAAGTTCTTCTTTATTTGAAATTAATCTATAAAAACTAGAAGTTTTAAACTTATTTTCCTTCAAGAAATCTATCATCTCTTTTCCTGTTTTAAATGTAATATCCTCAATATAATTTACGTTATAACAAATAACTTCTAGTTTTCTCTCTGCAGTTACCTTTGGATCTAGGTTTCTAATAGCACCCGCAACTCCGTTTCTTGCATTTTTAAGCGGCGTTACATCAATTCTTTCATTATATTTTTTGAGTTCAGATAAAAGCATTATACCCTCACCTTGAACTTCAACTCTTCCTTTATAGTTTATAGATAGTGGTACACATCTTATAGTCTTAACTTGTTCAGTTACATTTTCACCTTCAACACCATTTCCACGAGTTGCTGCTCTAACTAATTTCCCATTTTCATATAGCATATTAATAGTTAGTCCATCAAATTTATATTCAAGAGAAACCTCTGGCATTTTTTTGCCATTTTCCATAATCAATTTATTTAGCCATTCATTCATAGCTTCTTTAGTCTGACATTTGTCTAAGGAATATAACCTACCAAAATGTTTTACTGTTTCAAACTTCTTTAAAACCACATCTCCAACTCTTTTTGTTGGTGAATCTGGAAGAACTATTCCTGTTTGTTTTTCAAGAGCTAGTAACTTATCATATAGCCTATCATACTCAACATCAGAGACGCTTGGGTCATCCAATGTATAGTATCTATATGCATATTCATTTAACTTATCTACAAGCTCTTGCATTTCTTCCATATATAACCTCTTTTTTTAAACATGTATTTACTTTTATTCTATAATTGTTAGTGGTGCAAGTCTCATATTAAACTTCTTTACACCCAATCCACCAAACTCTATATCAGCATTTTCGCCTGATATTTCTTTTATTATACCCTCTCCAAATCTTGGATGAGAAACTTTCATTCCTACTTTAAATTTAGAGATATCCTTACCTATATTTGAAGCATCCTTTTTCATTGCAAACGCAGGTGTACTTTTTTGAGACAATTTCAAATAATCTATGCTTGATTTTTGCATTTGTCTATATATAGGATCGTCATCGCATAAAGGCTTATGCATTTTTTTAGATAATCCTGCATCCATTATAAATTCTGACTCTATTGTTTGCTCTCTCCTTCCATATCTAAATCTAGAATTAGCATATGTTAAATAAAGGATCTCCTTAGCACGAGTTACAGCAACATACATTATTCTTCTTTCTTCTTCAATGTTTTTCTCTGTAGAATCTACACGCTTTGTTGGAAATATTCCTTCCTCTAATCCCATTATAAATACTACTTTATACTCAAGACCCTTTACGCCATGAACTGTAGCTACTGTTATTTTATTGTTATCTAATGGGTCATCTTTATCATCATAAGATACAATTGCCACTTGTTGTAAATATTCATCAATTGATGTGTTTGGATTATTTGAACAATACTCTTTTATATCCGATAAAAGTGAATCAATATTCTCCATTTTATTTTGTCCGTCATCACCTTTACTTGTATATGCGCTCTTAAAGTCGATTGTCTCTGCAATATAATCAGCAATATCGTTAAGAGGTAATAGTTTTTTAGCATCTAAACAATTTAGTATATTACTAAACTCCTCAAATTTTTTAACTATTCTATCTGATGCTCCAATTTCTCTTATTTTTCTTATTCCCTCTCCTAAAGATAATCCACGAGCTTTACATATTTCTTGTAAACTTTCAATGGCTATATCTCCAATTCCCCTTCTTGGAAGATTTATAACTCTAAGTAAAGGCTCATCAGCCTTTGGATTTGAAATAATTTGCAAATATGCAAGGAAATCTTTAATTTCTTTTCTTTGGAAAAATTTATGACCTCCTATCATCCGAAAAGGAAGTCCATATAAATTTAATTTTTGTTCTATCGAACGTGTTATAGACGTCGTTCTAACTAAAATTGCAAAATCATTATACTTGTAGCCGCCTTGTCTTAAAAGCATTTGAATTTGTCCAATTATATAATCAGCTTCATCATCCTCATTATCTGCTTTTTTACATTCTACTCTCATTCCTTGACTAGAATCCGTCCATAAACTCTTAGGTGCCCTTTCTTTATTGACTTGAATAATTTTATTAGCAACATCCAAAATATTCTTTGTTGACCTATAATTGCGCTGCAATTTAAATATTTTGGTACCTAAAAATTGCTCTTGGAACTTTTTAATATTCGTATAATCAGCACCACGCCAGCCATAAATACTTTGGTCATCATCACCTACTACAAAGACATTTTGGTATTTTTGACCTAACATTCTAAGAAGCAAATATTGAATTGCATTTGTATCTTGGAACTCATCAACATGAATATATTGATATTTTCTTTGGTATTTCTCTAGCACATCTGGGCACTTAGAAAAAAGTGTTGCTGTAAGTAAAAGTAAATCATCAAAATCTAATGCGTTGTTTTTAACTAATGTTTCTTGATAATCATTAAATGCATTACAAATCAGTCTTGCTCTTGGATGACTGGCTATCCTTACATAATAAGTTTTTGGATTAAATCCATAGTTTTTAGCCATTGATACATGACCCATTATTTCCTTTACTAATTGACTTGCTTTTTCATCTTCAAGTTTATAATCTTTAACTATTCTATTCATGACTTTTTGAGAATCGTCATCATCATATATAGTAAAGTTTTTAGTATATATTCCAAGGGCTTCAATATCTTGTCTTAAAATTTTTGTACAAAAAGAATGGAATGTAGATATTTGCATACCTGTAACGCCAGTTACCTTTTCTATTCTCTCTTGCATTTCTTTAGCAGCTTTATTAGTAAATGTTATAGCTAAAATATTATATGGTGATACCCCAAGTTCAATTAAATGAGCAATTCTATATGTTAAAACTCTTGTTTTTCCACTACCAGCTCCTGCAAAAACAAGCACCGGTCCTTCCGTTGCTTCTACAGGTAAAATTTGTTCTTCATTAAGTAATTTTTTTAAATCCATCATAGCCTTTTAAGTATATCATAAAAAGCCTATATTAATTAAATTATTTTTGGGCCATATTTATTAATCAATCTTAATAATTTTTATAAAAAATTTTTCTTAATTATTTCTTATATTATCAAATAAATATTGCTGAGCAATACCTGAATATTCTCCAAATGTACTAATAAGATTCTCTCTCATTTTATTTACAGAAACATCTTTCTCAAACAAATTAACATAGATTTTCTTAACCCAAGTATCTACAGGAAAAACATCATATCTATTATATGCAAATAAAAGTATACAATCCGCAACCTTTGGTCCAACTCCTTTTAGCGTCATTAAATATTCTCTTGCGTCATTTGTTTTTAAATCATATATCTTGTTTAAATCAAATTCATTGTTTGCTATTTTTCTTGATGTATCTACTATATAAGAGGATCTATAACCTAAACCTATATTTTTATAAAATTCTTCATTTTGTTTAGCTAAAATATCTGCTGTAGGAAAAGCAAAATAATCACCTTTATTTTCCCCCAGCGTACTTGATAATTTTTCTATAATTCCTTTTATTCTTGGTATATTATTATTTGCAGATGTAATAAACGATATTATTGTCTCAAATGGATCTTGTTTAAAAATTCTAATAGTTGGATTTATAGGCAAACAATCTTGTATATATTTGTTTTCTCTAAGTTTATCTAAAATTTGGTTATAATCCACATTTAAGTTAAAAAAATTATAAAAGTAAGAATCATTTGTTGTTTGTAAGATATATTTATCTTGACACTCTTTTATCAGGCATTTTTCGTTCTTTGAAACAAATAAATATGAATCATCATTTAGCTTTTTAAATCTAAATATTTGCCCACATTCTAGTGATTTGAATATATCTATATCTTTTTTTAATATTTCCATATCTTTTTGTATTATACCAAAAAAAATAATAGGCGTCAAATTGATGCCTACATTTAAATTGCTTAAGATTTGTACATTCTCTTACGAGCCTCTTCAGATTTTTCCTTACGCTTTACGCTTGGCTTTTTGTATTCTTGACGAGCACGAATTTCCTTAATGATACCATCACGACCAATTTTTCTCTTGAATCTCTTGATAGCTGAATCTAAGCTTTCATTTTCTCCAACCTTAACTGTTGCCATTTCCTTTTTCGCCTCCTTCCTCTGAATAGGTAGATTTTTGTTTGCATAAATACTTTATATGAAAATATAAACTTTGTCAAATCTTTTTATTTATCTTAATTTTCGTATAGATTTCCACTCTGGATAGTATATATCTAGTATTCTCTTAAATGCCTCACCATGATTTGGAACTTGAATATGTGCAAGTTCATGACATATAACATAATCTATAAACTCTTTAGGTTTTCTTATAAGCATTGTCGAAAATGTTATCTTCTTAGTTTTTGTATTACAACAACCCCATTTTGACTTCATTGTTCTTATACTATAGCCCGATGGACATAAGCCCATTTGATCAACCCAAATAGGAACTGCATAGTCTAAATAAGATTTTAATAAATCTTTTTGAAATTTTTCATATACCATTTCAAGTTTGCTCTCGTCTTTTATGTGAACAAAGACTTCTGGATCTCTTATTTCTACATAATTTTTCTTATCTTTAACTACTCTTAAAATTAACTTTGCTCCAAATATATATACAAAGCCACCATCTTTTATTTCATCTATTGTAGTTTTTTTGGTTTCTTTTTTCTTAACCATCTTTTCTATATTAGCATCAATAAATTTCACTACTTTCTTTTCTGATACTAGACTTGGATATGTAACACAAAACGCATTATATTTCTCAGAATATCTTAAATACATGTTTTTAATTTTCTTTTTCTCAAGAATTATGTCTATACCTTTAACATTAACTTTCTTTATCATATTTTCTCTCTATCCAAGTCATTAGAAAATCCACAATATAATCTACTTCTTTATTTGTTAATTCTCTGTTTTTATCTATTTTATGCCATTTATACAAACAATCTCTACAACAGCAAGCACAGGCATGCTGTGCCTTAAATACAGGGTGTCCTCTCATTGGAGTTTGTTTACCATCATTTAATATTATAGCTGGTTTCAATCTTTTGTTTATAAAATCATAAGCATGAGATTTTATTGTATCTAAACCTTTTAAATTTATATAGTCTTTATCTTTTTGGTCTAAATTAAATTTTTCTCTAAACTTTGATTTTTTTAAGTTTATAAATACTTCTTCTTTATTTCCCATACAATAAATTATAGTATTTTTATTAAAAATTAACCAAATTCTTTGCGACTTATACAAAGTTTTTTAGATTTTTTTTTAATCTTAAATCGTAAAGGCGAAGGAAAATTTCGACTTTAAGAAAATAATTTGA